>CALKGK010000099.1 GCA_938085105.1 uncultured Flavobacteriales bacterium | reverse complement strand
TATTATCCTGCTGGTTTGAGTTTTGAAGAAGCCAACGATATGATGGCCAATGAACCCGAAAAATTCAAAGGTTTTGTGAAAGACAGTTTGCGCCGACATGGAGCTGCTGTGAATGCACATACCGCAAAGGGAACATATTTTTTCGATTATGGGAACGCCTTCCTTCTAGAAGCTTCACGAGCGGGAGCCGAGATTATGGCCGAAGACGGAATTCACTTCAAATACCCGAGCTATGTGCAAGACATCATGGGCCCCATGTGTTTTGATTACGGTTTTGGACCGTTCAGATGGGTTTGCGCTAGCGGGAAGTCAGAAGACCTCGATACGACCGATCAAATTGCGTGCGACGTTTTGGAGGAAATGATGAAAACAGCTCCAGAAGAAATATGTCAGCAAATGCAAGACAACATTACTTGGATCAAAGGGGCAAAAGAAAATCAAATGGTGGTAGGATCTCAGGCGCGAATTCTCTACGCCGATGCTGAAGGGAGAATGCGCATTGCCGCAGCCTTCAACGATGCCATTGCCGATGGAAGATTGAGTGGCCCCGTCATCTTGGGTCGCGATCATCACGATGTATCGGGAACCGACAGCCCCTACAGAGAAACCAGTAATATTTACGACGGCTCGGCTTTTACAGCTGACATGGCTGTTCAGAATTTTGTGGGCGATGGATTCAGAGGAGCCACCTGGATTTCACTGCACAATGGCGGTGGCGTAGGCTGGGGTGAAGTGATGAACGGCGGCTTTGGTATGCTGATCGACGGAAGTGCAGATGCTGATCGTCGCTTAAAAGCCATGCTTCATTGGGATGTGAACAACGGTATTGCACGCAGATCGTGGGCGAGAAACGAAGGAGCCATTTTTGCTATCAAACGCGCCATGGAAATGGAACCCAAGTTAAAAGTTACCGTCCCAAATTTGGTAGATGACGGGCTCATTGATGGCCAGTTCTGATCGATAAAAATTGAATAACTTTAATTTAACCACAAAACCCAGGCAATGCTCTGGGTTTTTTGATGCTTGCAAAATTGGAACAGCTATTATTTTATTGTAAAAACTTGAAAGTGAATTGATTAATTCAAAAGTTCCCCGAATTTTAATTGGGAGAAGTCTTTAAAAGACATCCTGATTCCCCGTTGGAAACGATTTAACACTATTTTCGTTTCCAATGACGAAAAGATCGTATCTTTGCGCTTCAATTATGGAGTCGAAAGAACTTGAAATCATACAGAAAGCCACGGAAATCTTTATGCAATATGGTATAAAGAGCGTGAACATGGACGATATCGCCAGACATCTTGGCATCTCTAAAAAGACCTTGTACAAGTATGTTTCCGACAAAAAAGAGCTTGTTCGGAAAGGCATGGACATGCACTGCTGCGCGGAGGATGAGTTCATTGTTGCGATCGAAAAGCAAGGCCTTAATGCCATTGATGAGAACTTCGAAATCATGAAGTTTCTCAGCAGCATGCTGAAGACGCTACACCCGTCCATCATGTTCGACATGGAAAAATACCACCCCGAAATCTGGAAAGAGATGAAGGAGTCGCGAAAGCAAATGACTTATGGGGTGGTGAAAAGAAATTTGGAGAAAGGAAAACATGAAGGACTGTACCGCGAAGACCTCGACCCAACGCTCATTGCCACTTTATACATCAACAGCATCGATACCATTTTCAATTTTAAGAATAACAAAGAGATGTCTTTGAGTATTCTCGATCAATACCTTGAAGTGTTTCGCTATCACATTCGCGGAATTGCTTCTTCGAAAGGAGTGGAGTACCTCATTAAGAAAGTAAACGAACAAAAAAACAATAACTAAAAACAACATGAGTCGAATACTACTCACCTTCAACCTGCTGTTTTGGGTAGCTGTGGCACAAGCTCAGCAACTCAACATGAGTTTGGAAGAAGCTAAAACCTATGCGCTCGAACACGCTTACGCTGTGCAATATGCAGCGATGGATGTTCGTGTAGCGGAAAGAGAGATCAAA
Source organism: uncultured Flavobacteriales bacterium (assembly GCA_938085105.1). Taxonomy (GTDB): domain Bacteria; phylum Bacteroidota; class Bacteroidia; order Flavobacteriales_D; family Sanyastnellaceae; genus CALKGK01. The sequence continues at coordinate 1,141 of CALKGK010000099.1, read as the reverse complement.
GAACTTCGCGCTATTGGACTTCCTCAGGTGCAGGCCAGTGTAGATTACAATAACTACATTGACATTCCCACACAGGTGGCCCCGGCAGATGCTTTTGGTTTTCCTTCTTACATCACTGATTTCTTAGTAGGTGTTGCTCAAGAAACGGGAGTAAACTTAAACGCGCCCGCAGCAGATCCAAACGGGATTTCTGAATTTCAATTTGGTGCTGCTCAAACCAGTACTGCTGGAATATCGGTGTCGCAACTCATCTTTGACGGTTCGTACATCGTGGGACTTCAGGCATCAAAAACCTATGCTGAAGCAAAGAAAGGAGCGCTGGACCAAAGTGTGATGCAGATGAAAGCCAGTGTGGCCGAGGCGTATCACACGGTATTGATTGCTCGTGAAAACCTGCGTTTGTTAAAGGCTTCAAGAGAAGTTTTAGCCGCCAGCCTTGCAGAAACCAAGGAGCTACTGATCAATGGTTTTGTGGAAGAACAAGATGCCGATCAGTTGCAGTTGACCTTGGCCGATTTGGATGCGAGAATCAGTTATGCAGAGCAGCAAAGTAGTATTGCGCTCGACATGCTCAAATTTCAAATTGGTTTGCCCATGACGGCAGATCTTGAGTTGAGCGATAGCATTGAATCGCTCAGCGGAAAAAGCACTGAAGACCCATTGGCGAGTCCGTTTTCACTTCAAAACAACCTCGATTACAAAGTACAGTCGACTTTTGTGAAAATCAGCGAGCTTTCCATGAAGAACGAAAAGGCGAAGGCATTACCTAGCATTGGTGCTTTTTACAACTACCAAAGAAATGCTCAACGAGACCAGTTCAACTTTTTTGATTTCGACCAGAAGTGGTATCCCATTCAGTTGTGGGGTGTTCAAATGAACATACCGATTTTTACGGGACTGGGCAGGCATCACTCCATCGAAAAGGCAAAAATCGAACAAGAACGCTCCGAATTAAGGTTAGAACAAGTTGCCGCTGCTGCAGAGTTGGAATATGCTGCTGCACGAAGCGAATACTTGAACGCCCTAAAAAACGAGGAAATTCAAAAAGACAACCTTGAACTTGCTGACCGAATTTACGCCAAGACACAAATCAAATACCGTGAGGGAATAGTGGGAAGTTTTGACCTCACTCAAGCACAAA
>CALKGK010000098.1 GCA_938085105.1 uncultured Flavobacteriales bacterium | reverse complement strand
CAAGCATTGAAAATCATGTTATCCAGTAAAACCTTCGGAATACTTTTGTTTTTGAGTCTTTGTTCGCTGATGTTCATCGGCGGTTCAAAACCGCAATCTCATTCCATTGAATGCAATGATGATGCTTGCTTTGGGGTGTACAGTGGAAAGGAGTTCGTAAACGGTTCAGACGTGGCCCATCAATTTTCCAACCACATGAGCGCGAGCGTGGGCGATCAGCTCAAAGGCCTCTACAAGCGCGGATTGTATTCCAAAGTTGATTTTCAAAAAATTGAAATGAGTACCCAAGGCATGGGCAGTGGAGAAGTGGTTTATTTCCTGAGAATACCTTTTGTTCGAGTAGATGAAAAGTGCGATGCTTACACCTCCTTCGACCATGTTGGTGGCTGGAATCACGCGCCCGCTTTGGAAGCGAGGAAACGTCAGCTTCAAAAAGCACTTATGCCCGGAGATCAATTGGACATCAGTTCGCTCAAAACCACCCCGGAAGGCCTCCAAGAGCATTGGATTCAGTGGAGGAATAAGAGGGTGCAGGCCGTGTGTAGACCAGATTCTGATTGATGGCTCACACCTTCAATTTGAAGTTACCTAACACTTTCCTCTGGACTTCTTGGTATAGTGGAATCAATGGGTGGAATTCGAAAAGATTTCCAAAATTAAAATGAAATAAAAAAACGCCTTCTCTTTGGGAAGGCGTTTTTTATATTCTAGCGGGGATGAATTAGTCCATCAATAGAATTCTGCTTGTTGATTCAGCAGCGTCGTTGTAAACGCGGATCATGTAGTTTCCAGCAGAAAGCTCAGCCAAATTGATCAACTCCAATTTGTTGTTGGTGTCCATTTGGAAAGCGATGTTACCAAGCATGTCATACACTTCGATGCTCACGGTTCCGTCAAATCCATCCAACTGAAGGTTCACGTGGTCAACACTTGGGTTTGGGTAAACATTTACGCTAGCAGCAGGAGTGTTTTCGCTTACTGACAAAGAAGCATCCAGTGTAATTCCCAAATCACCGTTGTTGATAGCAGCCACTTGCTCATCTACTGAGTAAAGGTTGTAAGTATCCAATACGATTTCGTAATCGCTCGGACGAATTACATTTACCGTTGGAAAGCCAAGTGGCGCCCAGATGCTCAAATCCAATGAGAGTGGGTTCTCATCTACAACAGGGTAAGTGATGCCTTCCAACCAATTTCCAAGCGTGCTGGTTCCAGTTCCTTCTAGATCAGCTTGAGTGGTTTCAGCGTCTCCTTCATAAAAAATCACACGAAGTTGGTTGGTACCATTAGGACCATAAGCTTGGTGCAAATCTTCCAAAGCGTGAGATTGGTGAAGATTCCAACATGGTCCGCACCAAGTAGCAGAAACATCAACAACCGCTACCAATCCTTGATCCAGGATGTCGGCATAAAGGCTGATTTCATTCCCGTCCAAATCAGTTACGGTGAAGTCTGGAGCAGTTCCGTATTGAGCGCTAGCACCCAATGTCATAAAAGCCGTTGCGGCAAAAAGTAAAAGTTTTTTCATAATACAGGTTTTAAGTATTTCCTTCAGGATAGTATTTTTAGATCGCCGCTGTTCGCCCGTTTTGATGAATTCTTGGAATGATAATGACCTTAAGCAGCACTTTTCGGCAAGATTGATTCCTTGCTGCTGTTCTATGAAGAATGGGCTTTTGGTCGGAAATGGATCACTTTCCGCTTGAACCTAAGGCACGCAGGAAGGGTTATTAGGGTCAACGAGTTTATGAAAGATGGAAGAAGAGTTTTTTTATCGCCTGAGAAAGCAGGACAAAATCATTTGTCAAATGAGAAGGAGGGGAGATCAGGTTTTCTTTTCCAAAGATGGCTTTTGGTGGAGGGGCGATGAGCAATTGAACGCTCAGGTGAAGAAAGGGCTTTTTTTGGTGGATGATTACACGGGGATCCGCGACAAAAACAACCGTTTTCTCTTTGCAGAAGACATCGTCCAGTTCCGATTGGGTTCCATCATCAAAAGAAAACGCGCTTTCCAAATTGTGAAAGTGGGAGAAGAATTCCAGGTCAGACCTCTTTTTCCGGGTCCGCAACTCACCATCGAAGAAATCGCTCAAAAGCCCGATCTAGAATGGATCTCTTACACCTTTCTGAATGCTGACTTTGGTGTGGGAAATTGATGGGACGCATGCATGATCCTCTTTCTGCAGGATCTATTCGTGCTTCGTCCTTTCCAAAATTCCTATCTTCCGAAAAACGATTAGAATGAACAGCATTTATCCTTGTTTGTGGTTTGATGGAAAGGCACATGAGGCGGCCGAATTCTATTGCGGCATCTTCCCCAATTCGAAAATCTTGAACAAAACGCCCATGGTGGCGGTGTATGAGTTGGACGGAATGCGCTACATGAATATGAATGGCGGACCCGAATACCGGTTTTCAGAAGCGATGTCCATTGTGGTTTCTTGCAAGACTCAAGAAGAAATCGACACCTACTGGAATGCACTCACTGCTGAAGGAGAAGAAGGGAAATGCGGTTGGTTGAAAGACAAGTATGGCGTGTCGTGGCAAATTGTGCCCAGCGTTCTCGGTGCCTTGATGAGCGACCCAGAAAAAGCGCCAAAAACGATGTATGCTTTCATGCAGATGAAGAAATTTGTGATTGCTGATTTGATAGCGGCGAGTGAAAGTTGATGCTTGGAGAAATAAGCAATGCCCAAGAAAATTATTCAAATACTTTTTGCCCTGTTCCTCGCTTGGAGAAGCTATGAGCTCATGACGAGTTTGGTGATGTGGGGGTATGGTTTTTGGGAAGGATTGATTTATGCTGCCCTTTTGAGCCTCTTCCTTACGGGAGTGAGTGCATTCTTGGTGTTCGCTCTTCCGGTAGAACGACTCCTGCCCAATGCGTATTACCATATTCATCAAGCATCTAGGCTAAAAAGGATGGGTGGAATGATGAAGGTAGAGGCCTTTCGTACCTTTTTGCTGCTCACGTTTTGGCGCAACAAAGCAAGACAGCGAACCTTCTTCAATGGAACATCGAGTGGATTAAATTCCTTTGAAAGGGAAACCCGGAAGTCGGAATTTGGACACCTCATCCCGGGTGTTTTTCTCTTCATCTTCAGCTTGTATTTGTTGTCGCATGGTCGTTTTTACATGGCACTTCACTTGAGCATCATCAATTTGTTCTTCAATTTTTATCCTGTGCTTCTTCAGCGAATACATCGTGAAAGGATCACCCGAATTGCCTTGGTTCTGAAGTCGCGATCTTCCAGAAATGGGTGATTACCTCAAGGTGAAAGCAAGGTTTCCTTTCTTGAGAGCATGTGGTGGCTTATCGGACTTGTTAACGATTTATTCAGATATCGGCTCATTCAACGATATTCTTTTATATCGGTTAATTCAACGATATTCTTGCATATCGGCTTTTATTCCGATATATTTGATTAAAACAAAACCATGATAGCAGTAATTACCGGAGACCTTATCAATTCCCGTCAGTCTTCTCCAAACATCTGGATGCCCGATTTAAAGGCGGTTCTGGATCAATATGGGGAAAGTCCGAAAGCGTGGGAGTTGTTTCGGGGCGATAGTTTTCAGCTCAAAACCAGCAAGGAGAAGGTGCTCTTGTGTGCCATGCATTTGAAAGCGGCGATGAGACAGCTTCCCAATTTAGACCTGCGCATGGGCATCGGAATAGGAGAGGAGAGCTACGGAGCAGAAAACATCACAGAGTCCAACGGTAGTGCTTATCTTCATTCGGGAGATGCATTTGAGCTAACAGCAAAGCAGAACTTGGTGTTCGCATCCGGAAATGTGGATCGCGATGAGCTCCTGAACTTGGTCTTGGAGCTTTTCTTGCTAACGGCCGATCAATGGAGTAAAACGGTAGCCACAACCATTCAGGCGGCGCTTGAACATCCCGACTTAGCACAAATCGAATTGGGTGCTCTGCTTAACAAGTCGCAAAGCAGCATCAGTGAGGCCTTAAAGCGAGGTGCATTTGATGAGCTTTTGAGGTTGAATGCGGTTTTTCAAAAACAATTCAATCCTGAATCATGATACTACTGCTCCAATTTTTAGTTGCGCACTTTTTGGGTGATTTTGTCTTCCAACCCGCCAAATGGGTGAGGTCAAAGGAGGAGAAGAAGATTAAATCTAAATTCCTCTATGCCCATATTTTCGTTCACTTTTTGGCTTTGGTGCTGGTGTTTCAAGGTGATTTCCAATATTGGCGATCGATGCTAATCGTTCTTGTGAGCCATTACTTCATTGACCTGAGCAAGTTGTATTTGAAAGGAAAAATCGAAGAAAAGCTCTTGTTTTTACTCGATCAAATGGCACACCTTTCGGTGATTGTTCTCTTGTCGTTCAGCATTCAACCCTTCCTGAATTTTGAAAACTTCAGACTGGACTCAAAAGATTGGCTTTTACTAGCAGCCATCCTTGCGGTGAGCGCCGTTTCTTCGGTGATCATCCGTGTTTTGATGAGTTCTTGGAGGATGGAGGATCGTTCCAGCGAAGGTGCTTCTCGAGAATCCTTACCCAATGCGGGCATGTACATCGGGATTTTAGAGCGTTTGTTTGCATTCACCTTTATTGTGATGGGAGAGTGGCAAGCCATTGGTTTCTTGATTGCTGCCAAATCGGTGTTTCGCTTTAGTGATCTTACACGAGCCAAAGATCGCAAACTCACTGAATACATCTTGATTGGAACTTTATTGAGTTTTATGCTGGCTGTGGTCTTTGGTTTGCTTTACCTCGAACTAAAAAAGGTGAGCTTAATGTGAACCAAACGAACCGAGACGTGTACAAAGGAGATAAAATATTCAATATGAAGAAGATGATGATCTGCTGTTTGGCTCTGGTGCTTATTTTTCCATTGAACTCCCTAGCGCAAAAGCAGAAAAAGAATTACACCATGGAGGTGAGCTTGCTTCCGTACAAATCACCAACAAACGATGCTTTTTTTAAGGTGATGTCACTTAGAACTCCAGTGGGTTCCATGGATATGATTCAAGGTTTTGAGTTCGAGTGGGGATTTGAATACCAACTTTTGGTGAAGGTGGTGTTTTTAAAAGAACCCATGGCGGATGCTTCTGATCGAGAATATCATTTGAAAAAGGTGATCTCCAAAGTAGCTGTGGACCCCAATGAGCATTTCAGTTTGTATCTCGACGCCAATATATACCTCGGTTCTCCGGAACCAGGGGTGAGTGCTTTTCAAGATCTAGGTAATGGGATCTTTAAGTATTATGATGACGTAGAAATCGAGGTTCCAGAGCAGCTGCTTCCCGATTTTCAGTTGATTTTGGACGGACAATTTCAGGGAATTGGAACTTTTACTTTTGTGAATTCAAATCGAATTCACTTGGAGTCCATCGATATCTAAGCTCAATTTTTGGTTCTCCATAGAGGCCACGTTCCTTGATGGAGGTCCAGTTTGATGGGAAATTGTGGTTGGAAAAAAGTGGCGATGAGTCGACCTGTTCGAGAATAAACCTCTAGCTTTTTCGGTGCTTTCACATTTGGATAAAGCCGCAACTCGTTTTCTTCCGCATAAAAATAGATGCCGCTATTTTGAAGGGTGTTGAACGAAGGTCCTTCCAGTCCACTTAGCGCAATGAGGGTGTCCCGGTTGCAGTCGTTCTGGTCAACAACACTCAAGAATAGCGGAAGTTCCTCGACCCAATGGTTATTTTCTCCAAGAGCTCCGTTCCAAAAGAATTGATAAGGTGCCGCTCCTCCCGATGCATCTGCACTCACAAGCAATCCTTCTTCTTGATCGATCGCATCGATGTTGAGGATGATTTCTTCCGGACCAACAACACTTTCACTTCCCGAGCTTTGGCAGCCATTCACGTCAATAACGGTGTAGTCATAGGTGCCTGGAGCTAAGCCGAAGATGATTTGTCCGCTTGCCCCATTACTCCAAAGAACACTTGCCATGGGCACACCGGCGGTATTGAATACTTCAATATTACCATCCTCAGCACCAAAGCAGGATACCGGGTTGGGGTTGCTCACTGGAAGCGGGTTGGGATGAAAGAGCACTTCTATGGTGTCTGAATTCAAAATGCCTAGCGGACTCTCGTAGGTGTAGTAATAGCTTCCGCTAGCCGTAATGGTGAGTTCATTTGCTTTGGATCCGGTATTCCAGAAAAAGAAAGCATCATTGAGCGCGGTTGCAAAGAGTGTGTCTCCTTCACAAGCTGCTGGCTCTCCACTCAAGAGTATGTCCTGAGCTTGGGCTTTCATCAACCCGAAAAAACACAAATAAAGAAGGAAATAGCGCATATCACAAGCTTAAACAATTTCCATCAAGGGAGGAAAAGCATTTCCCCGTAAAGCTTGGATTCAAAGTCGAAGTTCATGTGCATGGGGCGCCATTGTGCGTTCATGTACATTTCCACTTGGTCTTTGTAGTGGGCCGACCATCGGTGACCGGATTGTCCGGTAGGAGTAATGCTTTCGCCCTTGGTCATATCAGAACAGTCCATCACAATGCGCATTTGTGCTCCAAAATGGGTTTGGTAGGCCATGTCCGTATTCCCAACAAACCCCGATTGCATCAGCGTTTCGTTACTCCCAGGAGAGGGAAAAGGTCCGATGTTGTATAGGCTTTTGAACAGCGCTCCTCCTTGAGCCATGGGGTGTTCAAACTCTAAGGTGTGAAGGTCGCCCCACGTCCACTTGTCCAAATTTTTGCTGTGTTTCAATACGAGCTCGTTCAAACATTGTCGGTAAACCCCTGGAAGCAGGTCCTCCAAAGTTTCAATCTCACCGCTGGATTTGAGGTCCCAAGCGGGATGCTCGCTGTCCATGATCAATTCCGGCAAGGCGCGTTTGAACCAATGACTTTTGATGAGTGCTTGGTACTCTTCTGCACTCATTTTTTCAGAAAATGCGGTATCTACAAGGCTGTAAAGAAGATGAGTATAGATGCTCACTGAAATTTCTTCGCGCTGGTAATCGCCTAAATTTGCGAGGTACTTCATCCCGAGTTGTTCAAGGGTGCTGTAATCAATGTCCGACTTCCTCAGCAAGACTTCAAACTGTTTTGCACTTCGCCGGTCACTTTCGTTATGACAATCGTAAAGGAGCTCCTTCATTCCGTCGGTATCCCACTTTTTTCGATCCCCAAACAAGGTTTTCAGCCGTTCAGCTCGGGTTTCAGGAACGTAATAGCCGGGGTAGAGCTCTCCGTTGGTCATCATGGGTTGGCTGTTGGCAGAATACACGACTCCGCTTGGTGGATTGATTTGTTGTGGATTGAGGTTGAATGGAAGTGCATTTACGGGTTCGTTCTCTGAATAGCGTCCGTCAAGCAGGGCCTTGGTTTCCACTCCTTCATTCCATTCCAACAAACGAGCGCAGGCCCACCATGCAATGTTGTCTTCTTTGTCGGCATAAACGATGTTGAGTCCCGGACCATGAATTTTACTCACGGCTGTTTCAAACTCAAGCATGCTTTGAGCCCGATTCATGGAGCGGAAGGCAGAAAAGAGCTGATTGTCGCCCTTCAAATAATCCCAACGCATGGAAACGTTTTTGCGATTGTTGAGGAGAGGGAATACGTCTTGTACGAGTGGACCATGATGAGTTTCTACAATCTGAATGGTGGTGTCTTGAGCGTCTTTGATTTTGATCACCCGGTCACGTTTTCGAGCTGGGTAAGGGATGGAATCGTGTTCGTAGTGATCTGCATCAGGAAAATACTCAGCGTAGAATTCCATGTCGTCGTTTTCAAACATGGTGAGTCCCCAAGTGCAAAAATCATTGTGTCCTACCAAGGCATAGGGGATTCCAGGCAAATAATTCCCGTAAAACTCCATCCCTGGAAAAGACAAGTGTGCTTCGTACCATACTTGAGGAATTCCGTAACCTATGTGGGTATCGTTGCACATGAGCGCATTACCGGTCGTGGTTCGATCACTGTTCAATGCCCAAGCATTTGATCCTTCAAAAGCACCTACTGGAAAGAGGTCGATCACGTCCATAAACCCCAGCAGTGAGTCCGACGCTTGATCCATCGGGAAGGAAGGAATGTGATGGTCCGTTTCTGTTGGATGAAGGAAGAGTTGATTGATCCAATCTTCTCCATACTGATCGCGCAAGTTACTCACCAAAGGGTCTGTTTTCTGCGCCATTCCTAGTCCCCAAGCCATGTATCCTGCTATGGAATACATGTCTGCAATCCGAAAAGTATCGGGCTCATACCCCAACAAGGTGAACTCAAAAGCGGGTGTTCCTTCGCTCAAAAAAGCATTGACTCCATCGAGGTAGGCCACTACTTCTGCTTGAACGTCTTCAGGTGCATTTTTCAGAAATTGTTCTTCTGATGATTGTGCTGCTTCCCGAATTCCCACGGTGGAGAAGAGAAGGTCTGCTTCTAATGCCCCAGCACCGAAGATTTCACATAGCCGTCCATTGGCTACCCTTCGCATCAAATCCATTTGAAATGCACGTTCACTCGCTGCAATGTAACCGAGGGTTCGATAGGCATCAGGACCATTACTCGCTTTGATGTGGGGAATGCCAAAGTCGTCAAACTGAACATTTACTTCTGCTTTTAAGCCTGACAAACTTTGTTCGCCTTCGTATTTGGGGGTGAATGAATTCCAATAAGCATAAAGCCCCAAGATCAAGAGCACAATCATGGAGAGCAAAACAAGTCCCCAACGTTTCATTTTTTTCATGCGAAAGCTTTAACGGTCCACAAGAAAACGAAATCCTTGCAGTGTTTCACCGTAAAGGTAAAGCATATAGCTTCCTTCTTTCAAATCTTGAACGTCAATGCTGTTCTTGGAGGGCATAAGTGTTCCTTCCGATACAAGCTGGCCGAGGGTGTTGTAAATTTTATAGCTACTGTTCCTCAGTGTTTTAGGGAGGTTGATGTGCTGTGAGGCGGGGTTGGGATAAATCAGCCTTGAATCATGATTTTCTTCCTCAATGCCTACCATCATTTCAAGAACGAAGCTTTCGGTATACGAGCAACCTGCGTCATCAAAGACGTTTGCAGAGAAAAAGCCAGGCCCGAGGTCTTCGATTTGCTCTCCAGTTGCGCCATTGGACCAATAGACTTCATAGGGCGGACTGCCTCCACTGAGATTGAGGTCGATGCTTCCAAGGGTGGTTTCGGTAGGGTGAAGTGTTACTGGATTGCTGTTGATGGCAGATGGACCCCAAACCCCCAAAGTATCGATGAGCACACAAGCATTTTCGTCCACAATCATAAAGGGGTAGCTGCCCACTCCAAGAGCAGTAAAATCCTCACCGAAGGTGACAATTTCAAGATTCCCTGTTCCTCCAGAAGGATTAATCATCAAGCTGCCATCGTTCTCTCCAAAGCAGCTGACTTGTGCAGGAAGGTAGGTGAACGTAATGCTATCGGGCAATTCCAATTCAAAGAAATACCGCTGACTGCATTGAAATTCATCAAACACATCAAGGTAGTATTCTCCTTCACTTAGATTATTGATAGATAGGTCAGTAGAGTCATTTGACCAAAGTACTTGTTCAATGCTTTCTGAGGTATTCATGACACTTGCTTGACCGTCATCACTGTCCACACAACTAGGGTTTTCGAACAGAACTTCAGCTTGCATTTCGGGATGAATAACGAAGGCATATTCGTTGGTAGAACTCGTGATTCCGAACTCATTTGTGAGGGTTGCACTGTAAATTCCAGATGTGGTAATGTAGCGCGAATTTCCTTCTAAACCATCGTTCCACAATGCACTTCCGTCGCCAAGAATTTCAACATAGATGCTGTCGCCAAAGCAGGCCTGACTTTGTTCAAATTCTACAGTAGCCTGGAAGGTGCTTCCTTCAGTAATGGAATTATAGCTCAAGGGTGCGAGATTGTAGAAGCGGTCTTCGTGTCCGCTTGGCCAAAGCACAATAAGGCTGTCCAAACTCACTCCTTGGGGAAGAGGAACAAGAACGTCTTGGTTGTTCTGCCCGAGGTAATTCCCTCCACTTGAAGTGTAAAAGTCAAACACATTGTTGCCCACATGTGCACTGAGCCAAGTTCCCACAGCATCTGAATTAGAGACTACTCCGTTCAAATGGACGGTGCAAGAGGAGTTTGCACTAGTAGCTTGGTTTCTCCAAAGAATGGTGTTCATTGGCGACATGTTGTTGCAGGCAATGTCCACAAACCCATCACGATTGAAATCGGCGCAAACAGGGGAGTAGCCAGGAAATTGATTCTGGTTTCCCGGAAAAGGATTGTCTAGCGCAAAGCCACTTGGTCCGCCATTCTTATAAAAATAGTTCTGATTGTTGTTCAGTAGGTAAGTGGTAAGGACGTACAAATCATCATAGCCGTTGTTGTCATAGTCCATCCAGGCTGCTCCCCAGCAAAGGGCACCAACTTCGAGTCCATGCTCCTCGGTGACATCAGTAAACCATCCGTCATCATTGCGGTGAAGCACATTTCCGAGTTGGTCGTTGGTCACATAAATGTCCAAATCTCCGTCCCGATCAAAATCAGTGATGGAATTGCTCATGGCGTCCATTTCAAAATCGAGGTTCCTCTCTGCACTTACATCAATGAAAGTTCCGTCGCCCAAATTGAGGTAAAGCACGTTGGTAGGTTCTTTATCGTTGATCAGGAAGAGGTCGGGCCAAGTATCCTTGTTGATATCGGTGAATACCGCCTGAAAACTGGGTTTTTGTCCATTATCCACTCCGCTTTCCACAGCGCATTCGCTGAATGTACCGTCGCCATTGTTGTGAAGCAGCCAGTTGTGCGGACCAGCATTCCAGTTGTAATTGGCGATGTAGCAATCAAGATAACCATCCTTATCAAAGTCGCCCCAACAAGCTCCATAGCTCGCTGGATTCAAGCCAATGGGCATTCCAGCTTCAACACTCACATCAACGAAACAATCGCAATCGTTTCTCAGGAGTATCGGACTGTTGTTTCTACGAGTAATGAGCATGTCTGCATCCCCGTCGTTATCATAGTCGGCATAGGTCACAGATTTTGAGTCACTCATGGAAAGTGAAATCACTCCATCGCTTTCGAAGCTGCCTTCATTGTTCAAATAACGAACAATCCCAACTCCATTTTGACAATAGCTCAAGTCGGGCCAGCCATCGTCATTATAATCATAAAAGCTCATTCCAGAGCCCAATACGGACGCGCTGTTGACAACATTTAGTCCCTGTTGTGAAGCAACATTGACAAATGTTTGAGCAAAAATACTCGTATGCAACAACAGCCCCATTAAAAACAGGCTTCGTTTCATAGTATAGCAAGGGTTAAGGTTGGTAAGCATCCAAGTATTGAATGATTTACCAAGGTTTAAATTAGGAAAAAATGTTTTCCCTCCTACACTTAGTGTGCTGATTTATAAATGAATGGGGATGGCTTGTTTTTCCTTGGGTTTTCAAGGAATTTTCTTTGTCACCAACTAGGATTTTAATGTTTTCAACTCTTAAGGCAATCGAATTTAAGCCACTTTTTCTCCTCGAGCGGCTTGAAGAACGAGGTACCAATCCTGTCGATCGAGTTGAAATTTTCCTCTTGTCATGTATGCTTCTATCCGTTCAATTTTAGCGGTACCAGTAATTGGGATGATTTGGGCGGGATGGGTTCTCAACCAAGCGAGGAGGAGGTTGTCGATGTCAGAGTTATATTTCCCTTGAAGGGCTTGGAGTACTTTGAGGATGCGCTGACACTTCTCATCGGGTCGGGGAGAGAAGATGCTTCCCCCTCCAAGTGGACTCCATGAGCTTAGGGCGATGTTTTCGAGCTGACAAAACCCTGGAATTGCCGTGCTGAAAAGGTCTGGCTGCATGGCTGAAATTTCAAGTTGGAGCACATCCAATGGCTGGAGTTGATGCAAAAGCACACTCTGTTCATAGCTGAAGTTGGACAAACCGATGTGCTTTACTTTTCCCGAGCTCAAAAGATGTTCAAAGGCTAGAGCTACTGCTTCAGGGTCGAGCAAGTAATCTGGGCGATGCAGTAAAAAAGAGTGAATTTGTTCCACCCCCAAGTTCTTCAAAGATTGTTCTGCAGAAGCAATGATGTGATCCTTGCTCAAATTGTAATGCTTTACATAGTGCTCAGGATGTTGATCGGCAATGTAGCCAATGCCACACTTGGTAGTGATCTGTATTGCCTTTTGGTAGTTCGAGTCCGACTTGATCAAATCTCCAAACCAAGACTCCGTGGTGTAGCCACCATAAATGTCTGCATGGTCAAAATGATTTAATCCGAGCTCCAAACAACGATCAACAAAACTTTTGAGTTCAGCCTTACTGAGGTTTTTCCCCCAAGAACCAAGGCGCATACTTCCAATGATAAAATCTGGGTACTGTGGCATAATTATGTGGTCAATAGTTTGTGGATGAAAAGATCCATCACTTCAATAAGGATAAGAATAATGATGATCCACTCCAAAAGGGTTGAGCGCGCGTGTTGATTGAAGTCGTTGAAGACTTCCAAATTGTCTTTTACAATATTGAGGTTTTCTTCCACTGCACGATAACGCAGTTGAATGTCGAGCTCCCTGTTTAAATCGGCATCCAGTTGATTTAGGCGGACATCGTTCCAAACACTTCTTGGACTGTGAAAAATGTAAAGGTTCTCCAGAATGGTGTTTTTGATGTTCAATGTTGTACCGATGTACTTCATCAAGCTCTTGTTCTTCAAGGTTATTTTACCCGTTTTCGCCATGTGAGCCGTATGTTCCTTGGTGCTGGAGAGAAGGTCATCACTCAGTCCTTGGTAATAAGCAATTGCCGCGCTTTGAGCGAGGTTGAACAGGATGATTTTGATGACGGGAAGTGGGGCAGAGGCGATGCGGATTTTGTTGAAAGTAACAAGATCTTCTTTGGATTCGTCCAGTTCTACTTCGTAATGCTCAAAGGTATCTGCAATGGTTTCAAGGTTCATGCTATGGCGCACATCACCTAGAAAGTTCTGGGCAGCTTCATCAGGCACTCCGTAAAAACTAATCACCCCGAAGTCGAAGAGAAAGGCATAACCATCTTCGATTTTGAAGAGGATTTCTGTTTTGTCTTCTTCAATAACGGTGGCCTTTGTTTGGGCTGCAATGTCGCCAATGGGTAACCTGCTGCCAATGTGATGTGCGAAAGCGCTAAGCATCTGTTTCGTTTTGTATCTATCAGTTTAAAAAGTAAAGATACATCGCGGAAAAATAGCTTTGACCAAAAAAACTAGAGATCATTCATTAACTTTGTAACAAGGAATTGAACTATGGTAAATTGGTTAAATACAGGAACTCAAGAGGAAACAGAGGTTGATGTACTGGTAGAATCGGTGGAAGAATTCAAATTGGTCATTTTTAACGATGATGTGAATACTTTCGATGATGTGATCAATGCGCTCATTTCGGTTTGCGGACACGAACCCCTGCAGGCAGAACAATGTACCTTAATCATTCACTTTAAGGGAAAGTGTGACGTGCAATCGGGAGAGTATTCCAAACTCGAACCCATGTGCACCGCTATGCTCGACCGCGGAATAACTGCTGAAATACAATAAATGAAAACGACCAAAGTACTTGCTGTGCTGCTTCTAGTGGCAAGCATTGTTGCCTGCGCCAAAATTCCAATCTCAGGAAGAAGAGCGGTAAAACTATTGCCAGAATCTCAAATGATTGGGATGTCCATCACCCAATATGACGATTTCATGAACCAGTCTCAAGTGGTTGCAGATAGCGACCCAAGAACGCAGATGGTGAAACGACTCGGAAGCAACATCCAAAAAGCATGTGAACAATACCTCGCAGAAAACGGACAGTCCAAATGGATCGAAGGCTTTGTTTGGGAATACAATTTGGTGGATGACCCTACCGTCAATGCTTGGTGCATGCCAGGTGGAAAGGTGGTGGTTTACACAGGAATTCTCGATGTTGCGCAAGATGAAGCTGGTTTGGCTGTGGTGATGGGACATGAGATTGCGCACGCGGTTGCCCGACACGGAAATGAACGCATGAGTCAGCAATTGGCCATCCAAGCAGGCGGAGTAGCTCTCGCTGTGATGATGAGCGATCGTCCGGCAGAAACCCAAGAGATGTTTGCCAATGCATACGGAATGGGAACCGGACTCGGAGCTTTGAAGTTTTCTCGCGAACACGAATCAGAGGCCGACCACATGGGCTTGATCTTTTCATCCATGGCCGGCTACGATCCGCGTGAAGCTCCTCAATTTTGGGAAAGAATGAGTGCAGGTGGAGGTCAGCAACCCCCAGAATTCCTCAGCACACACCCATCCCATGAAACGCGTGTGAGCGACCTCAACGCCTTGATGGATGAAGCTTTGGTGCACTTCAATGCTAGCGTAAAACAATAAACTCATTCCGATTTTATTGCAGCCCATTCCAGTTTAGATGCAATTCATGCATTGTTTAGGGAGTAATATTTTGATTTTCAACGATTTGATATTTAAAATCTCCTGAAAATTATATTCGATTTTTCGAACAAAGGTGTTGTGTTTCTGTTCTTAAAGGAAACACTATCATGGTAAATCCAATCAAAGTATTAGTCGTTGCCAGTGAGTCACCAGTGATTCAAGCCGTAGATTCCTTGCGAGAGCGTTTAGAATTGATCACGACTCGTGTAACGCTCGATCCCTTGGTTGGTCTCACTTCCATGTTGGAAGATCCGGCAAATTTTGTTCTTCTTGATGCCCGAGACGAAGTAAGTCTTGAAGCCATTGACCTCGTTCATCGCTTGAAATTAGCGAACGGACTCCCTTTAGTGATCCTTGGGAAAACTCCTGTTTCGCTCATTACACAAATGAGTTCTTTTGATTTAGCCATCCCTACGGCGAGAAATGCAAGCATCGATGAAATTGCAAACATTATTGATGAAGCGATCATCGGTTTGAACGGACTCGTTCGAAAAAAAATGCACACCAGTGAGTTTCAGTTGTACACCAAAATCGGTAACAAACTGAAGCGCATAGACATCGATAAAATTCGCTATATTGAAGTCGAGGGCAAGTACTGCTCCATTAAGGTGGGCGACCGCAAGTACAATGTGAAAGTGAGCATGAAAGATCTAGTAGCCCGACTCCGAGATCCGCGATTCATAAGAGTTTCAAGAAACTTTGTAGTGAACATCGAACTTATCGAGTACATCGACACCTTTAATTTTTCGATCAAGTTGGACGACATGGATATTCCAATCAGCCGCACCTACAAAGATCAGCTGATGGATCGTATTGAGTTGATCTAACTTCATTTCCTCTAGACGAAAAGAACATCGAATAATTATCCGCGAACGTGGATTTTCGAAGTTTTGAAAACTTGGGCCAATCATCTTGTTTCAGCAACTGCATACAGCAATGGGATTGAGAAGTTCAATTTTTTGTTTTGAAGCAATCAAGGCTTCTGGCTACTCTTGCTCACACTCTTGCTGAATTTCGAGCAAGGATTAATGTACATTGATTTGAGCAGTATTATAGGAGCATAAATTCCAATCTTCCAATTTTTTCAAAGCGGGAGAATGTGTATTTTCATCCAATGAAAAACCTCACCCTCAAATCCACCCTTATCCTAAGTGCATTGGCCGTGTTTTCCTCGTGTCAAGAGCCGAAAAGTGAAGAATTTACCATGCAAGAAAAATTGGAGTACCCGAACAGCAGAAAGGGAAATGATACCCTTACTTTTTGGGGAGAAAAGATGGCCGACCCTTACGCCTGGCTTGAAGACGATCGTTCTGAAGAAACTGCTCAATGGGTTGAAAATCAGAACAAATTAACCCGCTCTGTTCTGGATTCTATTCCTTTTAGACAAGCCATTGCCGATCGATATGAAACCATCTTTAACTACGAAAAAGTAGGTTCACCTTACAAAGTAGGAGATTACTATTTCATTTATAAGAATAGTGGACTCCAAAACCAAAGTGTTATCTACTATCGGAAAGGAAAATCGGGCGAGGAGAAAGTATTCATCGACCCCAATGAATTGTCGGAAGAAGGAACGGTTACTTCAGGACTCATGGGGGCTTCGAAAGATCATCGCTACATGGCCATTACACGTTCTGAAGCTGGTTCGGATTGGAGTCAAATTCGGGTCATGGACATTGAAACAGGTGAAGAAACGGGAGATGTTCTCAAATGGGTGAAGTTTTCAGGAGCTGATTGGTGGAAAGATGGCTTTTTTTACAGCCGTTACCCGGCGCCAGAAAGTGGAGACGAACTCAGCGCTGAGAATACCTTTCATAAAGTTTACTACCACAAATTGGGCACCGCTCAAGAAGAAGACGTGCTGATCTATGAAAACCTAGATGCTCCAAATATGTACCATTGGACCAGCTTGACCGAAGACGGGAAGTACCTGGTTCTTTATGCATCAACAGGAACAGACGGCTTTGAATGTCATTACAAAGAAGCCGGACTCGAAGGAGATTTCATCCCCTTATTTACAGGATTTAAAAACAAAAGCAGTGTTGTGGATCACGTCGGTGGCAGATTTTTGGTTTCCACAGACATCGACGCTCCTAAAAGCCGACTCATCTCTGTGGATTTAAATGCACCTCAGAAAGAGCATTGGAAAGAAATCATTCCTGAAAGTGAAGACCTGCTTGAAAATGTAAGTACGGCAGGAGGAAAGCTCTTTGCAAAATACTTGAGCAAAGCCAGCAATAGAATCGAGGTGATGGACATGAATGGAGAAAACAAAAAGGAAGTCAACCTGCCAGATCAAACCGGCTCTGTAGGTGGTTTTTCAGGAGAGAAGGACGACGGAACCCTCTTTTATTCTTTCACTTCATTTACCTATCCAACCAGCATCTATGAATACAACATTGAGAGCGGCGAAAGCGAATTGTACTACGCTCCAAAGTTAGACTTCAACCCGAGCGATTACGAAAGCAAACAAGTGATGTACCCGAGTAAAGATGGTACCATGATCAGCATGTTTTTGGTGCATAAAAAGGGAATCAAACTCGATGGAAAACGGCCAACCATGCTCTATGGTTATGGCGGCTTCAACGTTTCTTTGACACCAAGTTTCTCTACATCGAACATCATTTTGCTAGAAAATGGTGGTGTTTACGCCATGGCGAATTTACGTGGAGGCGGTGAATATGGAGAAGAGTGGCACCGTGCAGGAATGTTGGAAAAGAAGCAGAATGTGTTTGATGATTTCATCGCAGCAGGTGAGTTTTTGGTGGCTGAAGGATATACAGATGCTGATCATCTCGCTATTGTTGGAGGATCGAACGGTGGTTTGCTCGTTGGAGCATGCATGATTCAACGTCCGGATCTTTTCAAAGTCGCATTCCCAGCAGTTGGAGTGATGGACATGCTTCGCTACCACAAATTTACGGTAGGCTGGGGCTGGATTCCGGAATACGGTTGTGCTGACAGTTCAAAAGTAGAATTTGACTACTTAAGAGCTTATTCTCCTTACCACAATCTGGAAGCGAAAAGCTACCCTTCGACCATGGTAACTACTGCAGATCACGATGATCGTGTGGTGCCAGCTCACAGTTTCAAGTTTGCTGCCCGACTGCAAGAGATGCACCAAGGAGCTAATCCTGTATTGATCAGAATTGAAGAGAATGCTGGCCACGGAGCTGGAAAACCGACCTCAAAAATCATCGATGAGCAAGCCGATAAATGGGCATTTATGTTCTCAGAAATGGGATTGACATACCCCATGAGTGAGCAATAGAACGGGGCTATTGCACCACGGCGGTGAAAACGATTCGTTTTGGATCGACTGCTGAATTGTAAAATATCTGAATCACTTTTTGCTGAATATCCCTTTGTCCGGCAGGATCGTATTCCAACAAGACTTCGCCTCGTTCACCCGGGGCGAAGTGCTTTTTGCTCATTTTTGGCAGCGTGCATCCGCAAGGAGATTGGATGGAATCTATGTGCAAACTATCAGAACCTACATTCTGAAAGGAATAGCTCAGGACCTGTATTTCTCGAGATGAAATCCTACCTAGGAAAATACTGTCCGTTTCAAAAATCAGCACCTCAGAAGGCGATTGAACACGTTGAACAGAGAGGATTTCAATTTTTCTTTCAAGCGACGCAGCCGTGCTGTAAATCGAAGCTTTTTCATTGTCCAATTGATCATTTACTCCCGTTTGTGCTCGATCTTCACCAAAAGGAGCCGCTTTGAATGTTAGCAGAGCTCCGTTGGCGGCTTCACCACGAATGTATGGCAATAGTACACCTTTTTCCCATCGCTCGAGGTGGTTCACCAAGCTCTGAATGCGTCGCTTCGTGAGTCGGGTGTTGTAATCGCTTTCTGCCCGCGGACTAGCAAAACCTTTGATGGTGAGCTCTACAGCACTTCCCGCTTCCAGTTCTTCCAAAAGAAGCTCTTGAAATATGGCCAAATCTTCCGCTCCTTTTTCAACCCGAAATTCAAAAAACGATTCCATGTCCAAAAGGGCATTTTCCTTGTCTTCACCTGATAAACCTGAGGTACTTTCTCTGAGGTATTTCTTCTTGAGCTGGAGGTAAGAATCAAAAGCATCCAAATACCCCAATTTCGTAGTGGTATCTCGTGTGTTGGGGTTGGGCTCGTCGTTGTGAAAGTAGAGGGTAACTGGAAGGTAATCGTTCAGTTCTTTGAGGGAAGCATAGGCGCGTTCTTTTTCTTCTTGAGACGCAATGCTGTCCGAAAAGGCAAGGTGGAAGAGGTCGTTACAGCAGGAAAGTTCATCCTTATTTTCTGGTCGGTTAGAAGCAAAATAAGCTTCATTGTTCACCTTTGAATAGCTGTAGTACAAATCATTGTAGCTCGAATTGATGGGCGTTCCCAAATTTTCGGGTAAATCAAAAGAACGCGGGTAACCTTCTGAACGGAGAATGTCCAAGCCACCCAAAGATCGGTGAGCATCTGAGCTGAAGTATAACTGCTCATCCATAAAGAAAGGACTGAGCTCTTTTCCTGAAGTATTGATATTATCGCCTGCATTCACAGGTGCTTGCCATTCTCCGTTTCTCCGTTCACTCCACCAGATGTCCAAGTCTCCTCGGGTTCCGGATCTGTTGGAGGTGTAAAAAAGGTATTCAACACCTTTATAAAGCCCGACGTAGGGCATGCTTGCTGTGCATTCTCCATCGAGGAGTACACCAATTGGTCGGAAATTGATAAATTCTCCATTGATCACATCACACTCATAAATGGCGCATAAATCGTTGCATTTGCTGAAGTACGCACGCGTTTGATCTGGAGAGAAAGCTAAATTTCCGTAGGCAACTTCTTCTCCTTCCAGAGCCGTTTCAGTGATATTGAAGGAAAAAGTAGGATCGGTTTGATAAATGCTATCTGTCCGTTTGGCCATGTAGATGGATATACCTGGTAGCTTGAAGTCACTTTTCAGAGAAGAATAAAAAAAAGTCGAATCATTGAAGAGGGCAGGAGCAAATTCAGAATCGGGGGTGTTCACATTGCCTGGGAGTCTTTCTAAGAAGTCAATGTTCTGAGACGTACGCAACTTCAAAGCCCAAGTGCAGTTCTCAATGCCCAATTCTGCCAGACGGACCTCCTTAAAAGACTTGTTCCTATTTCGGGAGTAGAACTTTTTGTAGTTGCGAAGGGCATTTTTGTAATCGCCCGTGAGCTGCTGCATTTCAGCAATGTAATACTGCCCAAGAGGAAAGAGTCGGCCCCGATCTTTTTTGTAATTCTTCTCAAAATAATACAGTGCTTTTGAGTAATCCCTTGAACCTCTCAGCGAAAGTGCATAGTTGCTTGCATGTTCAAAAGTGGTAGAATCGAGTTGCATCACCTCATACCAGTAAGCACTCGCCGCAAGATAGTTTTCCTGCGCTTGTGCTTCTGTAGCAAGACTCTTCCATTGCTTCAAGGTTTGAGCACTCACAAAATCACCAAAAAGGCAAAACGCAAACAGAATCAACAAACGCATTCAACGAAGATAACAAAGAAAGAGAGTAGAAGTCTTGGCCCCTTCGTTTTTTGCTGGCGTTGCTTGGTTGTGCTTGTTTCGGCTCTTTCGGACTCTTTCTGACCCTTTCAGTACCGCATCCAAGGAGCTTCTTGGCTGGAAAAGGGCACGCTGCTCAAAGGACGGGCGCTGCTCAAAGGACGGGCTCGGCACGTCCTTTTCGTTTTTGCAGGCGTACCTCACATCGAGTCCGAAAAGCTGTACCTCGCACCGAGTCCGACGAGCAGTGCCTCGCACCGAGTCTGACGAGCTGTACCTCGCACCGAGTCCGACGAGCTGTGCCTCGCACCGAGTCCGACGAGCAGTGCCTCACACCGAGTCCGACGAGCTGTGCCTCACACCGAGTCCGACGAGCTGTACCTCACACCGAGTCCGACGAGCTGTACCTCGCACCGAGTCCGACGTGCTGTGTCTCGCACCGAGTCCGACGTACTGGGATGCGCAGC
>CALKGK010000097.1 GCA_938085105.1 uncultured Flavobacteriales bacterium | reverse complement strand
CTTTTCATGGGGTTGTAATGGTCGGTCAATTGTCCTCCAACCGAAATCACCTTCACATCGTTGATGCCATGATCGGCCAACATGCGCTCGGCAATTTCTTTACCGCTGAGGTTTGAGCTGAGCTGAAGTTTGGAGTATTGTTTGAATTTACTCTTCAAGCGAGATTGCACCAGCATCCCGATCAGAGGAATTGCAATCAAAAGTAAGTAGGCCCCGTTCATTGTTTAAGTGCTTGTGTTATTGGTTTGGACGCTTGAGCGCCAAGATAGTCACATTCTAGTAAACTTTTCATGTTCGAAAAGGGAACTTCTGTTTTCGAATACTGGAAAATTTCATCCAAACCCTTGGATTGATATTGATCGCTGGTATTCATTTTGAGGTCGCTCATCTTGAAGGCTGCAGGATGCTCATAGCCTGCAGCATGGGTGATCTCCAAAAACTCTTTTCGAAAGCTTTTCACGTAATGATAGAAGCGCTCACTTTTATCCCCGATGTGCAAACCGTGTTGCAGCCAAGGATTTTGAGTGGCTACTCCTGTCGGACAAAAATTCGTGTGGCAGGTTTGTGCTTGAATACACCCAATGGACATCATTGCTTCACGCGCAACATTGATCACATCGGCTCCAATCGCGAAAGCCATGGCCGCTTTGGAAGGGAAGCCCAATTTCCCGGAGGCGATCCAAACAATGTCTTTTTCCAAACCTTTTTCCTGAAATAGTCGGTACACCTGGGTAAAACCATAAAGCAAAGGCAAACTCACATGGTTAGCAAAGGAAGGTGGTGCGGCACCGGTTCCTCCTTCTCCCCCATCAATGGTGATGAAATCCGGACCTTTTCCACTTGAATAAATGATATCGCACAGTTCTTCCCACATGTTCAATTTACCTACAGCGGATTTGATTCCTACAGGTAAGCCTGTTTCTTCGGCCATGGCTTCAATGAAATCCACCATCTCTTGAACGGTGGAAAAAGCGGTATGGAAAGAAGGCGAAAGCACATCTTTTCCTTTTTCAACGCCGCGTATTTCGGCAATTTCAGCCGTAATTTTCTTTCCTGGCAAGACTCCCCCTTTGCCCGGTTTTGCTCCTTGGGAGAGCTTTAGTTCAATGGCGCGAATTTGAGGGTTATTATCAACGAGTTGTTTGAGCTTCTCCATTGAAAATTTCCCCTCAGCATCTCTCACCCCAAAATATCCTGTACCGAAATGAAAAATTACATCTGCGCCGTGACGGTGATAAGGTGATAGTCCTCCCTCACCCGTGTTGTGATAGCAGCCCGCCTTGGCCGAACCTTTGTTCAGAGCAGTGATTGCGGCAGCACTCAAAGATCCAAAGCTCATGGCCGAGACGTTGATGATGCTGTAAGGTCGGAACGGACGTCTTCGCTTTCTCGCCTCCCCCATGATTTTGGCACAAGGTAGGAAGTAAGGGTCTTGATGATTGGGATGATCTGGAGTCAACTTAAAAGGAAAAAGTTCGGGTTGAATGAAGAGGTAGTTGGTTGCCGTTTGATCTTGATCTGAACCAAAACCTTGATAGTTGTTCTCCCTTTTGCTCGATGCGTATACCCAGGAACGTTCCGAACGATTGAAAGGCAATTCCTCCCTGTTGTTCGCTACGATGTATTGACGGAGTTCCGGACCCACTTTTTCCAGTAAATAGCGCAAATGACCAACGATTGGGAAATTTCTGAGAATCGAATGTTTTTGGGAGAAAAAGAGATCGTGAATCAGCACGATGGCCAATAGAATCAGCAAAAGATACCACCAATGAAAAGTCATGCGTTATTACGTTTTAAGTTGAGCCGTTTGTTTAATTGGTCGAAGCAAACGAACTTACCCCAAATTTAAAATTTAAGCTGAGATGAGCCTTTCAATTGATGACCATCGTTTTGATGGTTCCCGTCCTTTCTTTATTCACAAATGCAGCACGAAGCCAGAAAAGCGTCTAAACAAAGAAACATCAAAGGATTACATCAAGAAGCACATCAAGGAACTCAGTGATTACCAAGAAAAACTTTTCGCAAGTAGAAAGCGCAGTGTACTCATTGTTTTCCAGGCGATGGATGCCGCGGGGAAAGACAGTACCATTGAGCGTTTGGTGAAAGGAGTGAACCCTCAAGGATGCCATGTTCGCGGATTCAAAAAGCCCACTACGGAGGAGTTGGAACACGATTACATGTGGCGCGTAAGCCAGAAACTTCCTCGAAAAGGAAATATGACCATTTTCAATCGTTCTCACTATGAAGAGGTCTTGGTTACTCGAGTTCACCCGGAATACATCACCTACCAAAACCTTCCCGGTATTGAAAGTGCTCAAGATGTTGGTCCGGATTTCTGGAAGCGACGTTTAGAACACATCCGCGATTTCGAACAGCACTTGGCAGAAACAGGAACGGTGATCATTAAATTCTTCCTTCACGTTTCGAAAGAAGAACAAGAAAGAAGGATGTATGACCGCATGCAGGAAGAAGAAAAACACTGGAAATTCAACCTTGGCGACATCAAAGAACGCGCCCATTGGAAGGACTATATGAAAGCTTATGAAGAAGCCATTCAAGGAAGTGCTGCCCCACATGCTCCTTGGTACGTTATTCCTGCTGATGACAAACCTACGATGCGCGCTATGGTTGGTGCGGCAGTGCTTCGAGAACTTGAGAAATATCCCGTAGACTTCCCGAGTTCAGGTAAAGATATTCATTCCGATATCGCTGAAGGCAAAGAATTGTTGAAAAAGGAAGTCTGATTTGAGCTACCCTTGGGCAATTCTTGCTCACTTCACTTTAAGCGCTGCATGCTGCAACTTATTTGCCTAAACTCAATGTCATGAAAATGGGCAAGTGATCGCTGTAACCGCCGTAATAATTCGGTCCGCCATAGGTTCTGCTTGGAGACGCCTGTCCGTCTTTGTTCACATACATCATCCAATCGTGCTTGACGAATTGTACGGACTCCGGAACCACGTCTACCCCTTTGCCATCCAGCAAATTTTGGCTTACCATAAATTGGTCCAACGCTCCCCAATCGCCTCGGTAATTGTAAGAGCCTTCTCCATTTTTGTGTTTTTCCCACATGAGGTTTTCCAAGAGATAGTCTTTTCCTTTTCCTGCCCGAAGGATGTCTTGGATGCTTTTGTTGTTGGGATGGTCGTTGAAGTCACCCATGAGCACAATCAAAGCGTTGGGGTTTTTCTCTAAGACCTCATCAATGTAGTTCCTCAAGTTGAAAGCCACGGTCAAACGGTTGGGTTCCGATTCTTCTTGTCCGCCACTTCTCGATGGCCAGTGATTCACAAAAATGTGCAGTTCTTCTCCATTGGTTTCTCCTTTGGCGTGAAGGATCAAACGCGTTCTTGGTCGGTCACCCGCAGGCAAGGTCGATTCAATCACCCCTTCAATTTCCAACTGAATTTTATCTGCATTGAACATCAAACCAACGTCAATCCCTCTTCCGTCCGGACTCTCTTGATGCAAGATTTGATAGTTCACACCAGAGAAATATGGCGACTTATTAAGGTCTTCTACCACTTTTCGGTTTTCAATTTCACAAAGTCCCAAAACATCGGGCATGGCTTCATCCATTGAACTCACCACTTTTCCGAGGTTGAGCAACTTGGTTTCGTAACGATCTTTGGTCCACGCTTTTTTACCGTTTGGAGTGAATTCCTCGTCAAAAGTGTTCGGATCATCCTCCAAATCAAACAAATTCTCCACATTGTAGAACGCGATGCTCAGGGTCTCTTTACTGGGGTTAAAAGAGGTGTTTTGAACCGAATGGCAGGAATTCAAGAGAAGCGCAACAGCAATTGCGGCTGTGAAGTAAAGGAATGCGGACTTTTTCATAGAGTGCAAAATTATTCAATCGTGCGACATAAGCTCAATATTGACAATAAATCTCTGTGAATTCCGCTGTCAAATTGGCTATTTTTGCCCCCGTAACCCAAAGATATTCATGCACGGCAATTGGCTCCTTCTTCTCGGCATCTTTTTTTGTAGCAACCTGCTCGCCAACTTGGGCAATCAAGAATGGAGCCTGAACGCCGAGAAAAGAGTTGGAGAACTTACCATAGACGGGCAATTGAATGAAGCTGCTTGGCTCGCCGCACCCGTGGCCACCGACTTTGTTCAGCTTCAGCCCAACCCAGGCAAATCTTCCCGACAAAAAACCGAAGTCAAAGTACTCTACGATGATGAGTTCATGTACGTTGGAGCACACATGTATGACAGTTCACCGGACAGCATTTTGAGTCAGCTCTCTGCCCGGGACCAACTGGAAAATACCGATTTCTTTGGCTTTTGGATCTCCTCTTTCCGCGATGGAATCAACGCCTTTGAGTTTTTCGTCACCCCCGCAGGAATTCAACTGGATGCCCAAGTGAGCACCTTTGGGGAAGACTTCAACTGGAATGCCGTTTGGCAATGCAACACCAGTTTGACCAAGGACGGGTGGATTGCCGAGTTTAAGATTCCTTACAGCGCACTGCGTTTTCCCGATCAAGAAGAACAAATCTGGGATGTGAATTTCACTCGCGTTATTCGACGTCACCGCGAGCAAAGTTTTTGGCGTACCATCGACCCCGAGATTGATGGAATGATCATCCAAAGCGGAAAACTCAAGAACATTCTCAACATTCAGCCCCCTACCCGACTCTTCTTCTACCCTTACGCCTCCGCTTATTACGACACCTACACAAGGGACGATGGCAGCACAGGCAGTACCGCCTCTGTGAACGGTGGGATGGACGTGAAGTACGGCATCAATGAAGCCTTCACCCTCGACATGACCTTGATTCCCGATTTTGGTCAGGCCCAATCCGACAACCTCGTTTTGAACTTGAGTCCGTTTGAAGTACAGTTCAACGAAAACCGGCAATTTTTCACCGAAGGGGTTGAGCTCTTTTCCAAGGGGAACCTCTTTTATTCCAGACGAATTGGAGAATACCCCATCAATGCGGGCGACGCCTACGATCAATTGGATGAAGACGAAGAAGTGGTTTCCCTCCCATCCATCACCCAGCCTCTGAACGTCTCTAAAATCTCTGGCCGAAACAAAGACGGACTGGGGGTAGGTATTTTGAACGCTGTGGTGAATTCGGCAAGTGCGGTGGTGCGAGACAGTGAAGGCCAAGAACGGGAAGTAGAAGTTGCCCCTTTTAGCAATTACAACATCATTGTGCTCGATCAGAACCTCAAAAACAACTCCTTCATCTCCCTCATCAACACCAATGTTATTCGAAATGGCAGCACTTACGACGCCAATGTCATCGGAACCAGCTTTGGAATTCGGAATAAGAAAAATAGCCTTCTGGTGGTTGGAAATGGAGCCTACAACAAGAAGTTCAATTACGACCCCGATACCGATGAAGGATTTTCAGGAGACATTTCGGTGGAAAAAACAAGTGGTCAGCTCAACTTTGGCTGGGGCGCTTTGGTGGAAAGTGAGCATTATGACATCAACGACATGGGCTTTCTCTTCGCTCCCAACGAACTGAACACTTGGGCTTACGTGGCTTACAACATCTTCGAGCCCTTTGGCAGGTTCAACCGATTTTTTGCTTCCGCCTCCGTGGATTACAACCGACTCTACTCCCCCAACACCTTCACCTCTTGGTCCACCGAAGCCGAAGCCCGCATCACCTCCCGCGGTTTTCACACCTATCAAGTAGAAGCCTTTTTTCAACCCGCCGTGAGCTACGATTATTTTGAGCCGCGAAAAGAATCAGCCTTCCTTGAGATGCCCGGCGTGTATTCTGTGGGTGGATGGATCAGCTCGGATTACCGACGAAGAATCGCTATTGATTACGGCACCTGGTTTCAAAACAGCACGCCCCAAGGTTGGCAAGGCTTGAACTACCGCATTGCGCCACGGATAAGGGTGAACGACAAACTCTTCATCACCTACGTGTACAGCAAGCAAGGGATGAACAACGAGTGGGGATACACCTCAACCGACGATCAGGATCGGGTGGTGATTGGAACACGGGATGTGGACTCCCACACCAACGTCTTGAATTTGAGCTACATCTTCACCAATCGAATGGGACTCACCTTCAGGGCGCGGCATTATTGGAGCACCGCACGCTATCATTCCTTTGCCTATTTGGACGATGGCATGAGTGATTTTTCTGACCTCGGTGCGAATTACGGCGCAGCACGAGTAGGATTGTTGGGCGATGAAATTCTAAATTGGGAAAGGAACGGCGAAGTATTGGGAATGAATGACGACGGCAGCAACACCCAAGACCGGTCCTTCAACGCCTTCAACATTGACCTTGTTTACACCTGGGTATTTTCTCCGGGAAGTGAATTGCGCATCGTTTGGAAAAACGCCATTTTGGATCAGGACTTCATCATCCCCGAAGACTTCGGCAACAACATCGATCGCACACGGAGGTTACCACAGAACAACAGCTTCTCGGTAAAAGTGCTCTTCTTCATTGATTATTTGACCTTGAAACGCAGGGGGAGTTCGATTAAGAACTAGGGCTTAAGAATTAGGAATACGTGAATGTGGGAAATCAGATGAATCATCACGGCACTTTCGTCATTGTGTATTGTGCGATGACAACTACTGACTTGAAATGAATAGAGACGCATCGCAAACAAGCGAGGAGGAAATGGACGTGCAAGCAAGATCCTGCTGCGCTTGGATTGAATCGTTCTGCCAGCTGTGGAAAATGACCATAGCCTCATTGACCAACACATCTTATAAAACCATCCCTAAATCGCACTCCAATTGTTCCTGTTTTGGTCTTGGGCTAAATGGGAACATTTAGAGCGCAAGCAGCATCAATCATATCATCAAGCGTGCCTTCCACTCATCAGGCATTCCAACGACATTGGGTGTCCACACCTTCCCTCTTGGCCCAGCAAGCCTTTGGGCTAAAAACGGCGCCAGCATGCATTCAATGCAGCTTTTATTCGAGTACGGCAGTATCAAAACAACAGCGATTTACCTCCATTTAAGCCGTCAACATCTTCAAAACCTCCCAAACCCATTTGATGATAAGCTATAAATGGCTACCTTTCAAAGGTTAATCTTGAGTTCCCGTTTAGTGTTTTTGTTATAGGGGGTTATTGGGAAGAAAGGTGGGGATATATAATAGTTGTAAGCAATTAAATAAAAAATAAAATGATAAAAAAAATAACTATTACTTTAATTGGGATTCTATTTTTTCATTTAGGAAATGCCCAAAACGCTTTGATTATTCCGGACACTCTATCTGGAACAAACATCAATTTAACCCTACAAAATGGGACAAAACAATTTTTAAGTGGCTCGTCAACCAACACAATGGGTGCAAACGGCAATATTTTGGGGCCAACCTTAATACTTAATCAAGGTGATTTTGTGAATTTTAATGTTACAAACCAATTGGCAGATACAACTACTATTCATTGGCACGGTATGCACGTATCAGCAGAAAATGATGGGGGTCCTCATACTACAATACCACAAAATACAACT
>CALKGK010000096.1 GCA_938085105.1 uncultured Flavobacteriales bacterium | reverse complement strand
TTGGTACATCCTGAGATGATACATGATCCATCGTCGTTGTTCGCTGCTGGATCGTAGTTGTCAGCGGCTGGATTCGTACATCCTGAGATGATACAAGATCCATCGTCGTTGTTCGCTGTTGGATCGTAGTTGTCAGCGGCTGGATTCGTACATCCTGAGATGATGCATGATCCATCGTCGTTGTTCGCTGCAGGATCGTAGTTGTCAGCGGCTGGATTCGTACATCCTGAGACGATACATGATCCATCATCGTTGTTCGCTGCTGGGTCGAAGTTGTCAGCAGCTGGGTTGGTACATCCTGAGATGATACATGATCCATCGTCGTTGTTCGCTGCTGGATCGTAGTTGTCAGCGGCTGGATTCGTACATCCTGAGATGATACATGATCCGTCGTCGTTGTTCGCTGTTGGATCGTAGTTGTCAGCGGCTGGATTCGTACATCCTGAGATGATACATGATCCATCGTCCAATGTTGCCAATGGATTGTAGTTATCTGCATCCACATCAGTACAACCTGAAATCTCTGCCGGGAAAGTCAGTGTAAGTGCTTCTTCTTGCGGGTTTTGTCCGTCTTGCGCTCTATACTGTAGGTTCAAACTAAGGTCTACAATTCCATCCGTTGTCAATTGAGCAATCAAAACTCGACCACTTCCGTCAGGAAAGGCCGTTGGCTCTGAGTCTGGGAATACATACCAAGCACCACCAATAGCGTCGTTAATATTCAAATCTCCACCACCTTCAAAACCGGCAGTGTTCACACCAATGTTTTGGAGTCCGTTCGGACCATTTTCACTTCCAATCGTCAACCAAGAGTCATAAATCAATCCTGGAAAAGAGGGGTATAAAGCGGGGTTGATATCTGTGCTGTAAGCTCCACCTGCCACGTCTTGGTAAAAAGATCCACTAGTAGTAATGCTCAAAGGGGTAACATCCTGACCGTACACCGCAACCAATTGATCGTTAGGGTTGGTGAAGTTGGCATAAACTCGGTAGGTATCCATTCCGGGAGCTGCTCCATCTTCAGCCACCAATTCAAAACTCAAACCTGTGAAACTCGGTGCAGGATAAGCACAAGAACCATCATCTTCAGTTGCCGTTGGGTCAAAGTTCAAAGCATCGGGATCTGTACAACCAGGTGTTGCAACTGGCAAAGTCAATGTAAGGTCCGCAACATCTGTTGGGTTTTGTGCTGGATCTCTCCATTGAATATTGATACTCAAATCAATCACTCCATCAGAAGTCAATTGAGCCATCAAAACTTTCCCATTTACCGGAAAGCACTGCGCGTCACCAGGCAAGGCGAAAAGCACACCACCGATAATGTCATCTACAACCCACGAGTTTCCAGCCTCAAAAGTGGTGTAGTCAAATCCTACACTATTAAGGTTATTGTTGTTTTGATCTTCTCTACCAATGGTTAACCATGAATCGTATTCAAGTTCAGGAACAAAACCGAAGAACGCTGGATTGATGTTGCTTGAATTTGGTCCTCCATTTATGGGGTCTTGAAAAAAGGTGGTTGTCGTATTGTAGATCAAAGGATCGTAGTCGATTCCATATTGAGCTATAAGTTGATCACCGGGGTCGCTAAAATTCGCATAGATGCGATAGGTAGTTGTTCCGGCTACACCGTCAACGGCATAAACCTCACCAGATATCCCAGTAAATGCAGCAAACAGCATGTTTGGAATAGCCATCATGAGTACGATGAACAGGGTACTAATTCTCATAGAAGTAAATTTTGGTTAAGGTGCAGACATTGCCTGCAGTCCACCAAATTTACTAAAATGTGTGAACAAAAACTAAATGTTATTTCAATGTGAAGCCTTTTATTTACATCGACGAATGAGCTCAGTGGTCGACGAATCATGCTCAAAGCTCGATTCACCTTGGATTTGAGGTAAAATTCGTTTGGCCAGTTTTTTACCCAATTCTACTCCCCATTGATCAAAACTAAACACGTCCCAAATCCAGCCCTGCACAAATATTTTATGTTCATACATAGCAATTAGCTTACCCAAGGACCGAGGATTAAGTTCATTAAATAAGATGCTTGTACTAGGACGGTTCCCCTCAAATATTTTGAAGGGTGCTAAACGCTCACATTCTTCTTTACTCATACCTTGAGCTTCAAGATCCTTCATCACGGCGGCTTCGTCCAAACCGTTCATCAGTGCCTCACTTTGTGCGATAAAGTTCGCCATGAGTTTTTGATGATGATCACCATATTTGCTCATCGGAGCAACAAAACCAATAAAATCAGCTGGAATAATTTGGGTCCCTTGGTGGATGAGTTGATAAAAGGCGTGCTGACCATTGGTTCCTGCCTCTCCCCAAATTACTGGTCCAGTTTGATACTTTATGCGCTCTCCTTTTTTATTGCATTGCTTTCCGTTGCTTTCCATATCTGCTTGTTGCAAAAAAGCTGGGAATCGGTGAAGCCCTTGGGCATAAGGAAGAATTGCCAAACTCCTGTGTTGCATGAAATTGCTGTTCCATATCCCGAGCAAAGCCAGGACAACAGGCAAGTTTTTATTGTTCGGTGTATTTCGGAAATGCTCGTCCATTGCCCGAGCTCCTGCCAATAATTCTCTAAATACAGGAGCTCCATATTCCATCATAATACTGAGGCCAACTGCGCCCCACAAGGAATACCTTCCTCCTACCCAATCCCAAAAGCCAAATACATTTTTCTCAGCGATGCCGAAATCCTGCGCAGCACTGATGTTTGTAGATACAGCAGTAAAGTGTTGTCCAACGGCATCTTCTCCAAGACTTTCCATCAACCATTTTTTCGCATATTCAGCATTGGTCATCGTTTCTTGAGTAGTAAAGGTTTTACTCACAATGATGAAAAGTGTATTTTTCACTTCCAGCTGGCGTAATGTGTTTTCTAAGTGGAAACCATCGACATTACTCACATAATGGAGCTTCACTTTAGAAGGAAGTGCTTTTAAGGCCTCACTTACCATGACAGGCCCCAAATCAGACCCTCCAATTCCGATGCTCACCACATCCTTGATCTCCTCCCCTGTTGCTCCCAAAAAGCTACCTTGGTGTACGGCATTGGTGAAGTTCTCCATGCTTTCAAGCACCTCATGTACATCCGGCATCACATTTTGACCTTCAAAAAAGCGTTGAGCATCTTTTCGGTCTCGCAATGCAGTATGAAGCACCGCCCGGTTTTCCGTTGCGTTAATTTTTTCACCAGAAAACATCGCTTCTATTCCCTCTGTAACCCCAGCTTCTTCTGCCAGTTCTAATAGGTGTTTCCAAACATCTTCATCAATCACTTGCTTCGAGAAATCAATGTAGATGTCCTCCCATTCAAAAGAAAACTTCCCTAAACGGTCTTTGTCGTCAGCAAAACGACTTTTCAAAGTATATTGAGTCGCCTTTGAGGCCAGTTTTTCTAGTTTCTGATATGAAGCGTTTTGATCAAAACGGTAGTCCATGGTTTCAATTTTTTCCAAATATACACTTAGTGTATTAATTACACTTAAATTGTGAACTGATAAAGACTTGTGAAAATATCCGATGTAAGCCTAAGGACTACAAAAGTGAATCGAATATTTCTGTATTTTTCGAACGATTACTAGACGATTTAACTTGGCTTCAGCAAAACACACATCTTCCAAAGGTCGGCATCGACAAGTGGTTGACTTGGCACACATCATTTCGAACGTACCTGTTCCAATTTTCATTTGGCACATTGCCACAGGCCAAGTTCATTTTGTGAATAAGGCTCTCTGCCGCAGGTTAGGCCATAGTTCTGAACTTCTTCAAAGTCATGACTTCTTTAATACTCAGGTTCTCCATCCGAGCGATTTTTCCGCCTGGCGTGACCGTTTTAAAGACATGCTCATGACACAAAGTGACGAGCATTTTAAAATGACCTTCAAACTTCGCAATCATTTGGGCGAATATGAACGTTTCGACACCCGAGTTGCTATTTCTGAGCGTGATGATGATGGAACCCCAGTGTATCTTACGGGAACGCTAGAAGATCGAATTCAATTAAGTACGCTGAAGCCCAACCAATCATCTTCCCCGCTCTATAATAAGGGCATCATTTATCATTGTGTTCTGAATGAACAATTGGATTTCATTAAGGCTTGTGAACCCTTTCATCGAGAATTTGCTGGTGAGCAAGCTGTAAATCTTCGTCATTGGGTAGCTCCTAACAGTGCGAAAGACCTGTATAGGAATATTGATGTTTTGTTTGAGCGAGATGAAGGAGACCTCGTTTTTGAAGTCGAACTTAAAACCGATGAGGGCAATATCCGGGTTTTACGACTCCATTTGATCAAGCGAAAAGAACAATTGGGTGAAGTTTTTACAATTATCACCGACATTACTGAACTAAAGGAAAAGTCGCTGTTACTACAGGCTTCGGAAAGACAGTTTGCTTCTCTCAGCAACGATTTGACTAGCTTCTCAATGGAAACGGATGCCAACGGTCAGATCACCTATGTTTCGAGCAACGTTGAGCATTTGCTACAATTGACACCAAAGGAATTAATTGGGATTCCTTTCATACAGCTTTTGGTGCCCAGTGAAGACAAGATTGCCAATACTTGGCACACCGTTCTTGCCGGTTCTCGTCGAAGAATATGGCACTTGGAAAAAAAGCAAGGCTCAGCAATTTCCGTTCTAATTAGTTCGGAGTTCATAAAATCAAAAGAGGGTAAAATCACTGGCTCTCGCATTTTCATCCGAGACATCAGCGAAGAACTGCTCACTCAGAAAAAACTGAGAAACGCAGAAGAAATTGGTCAGTTGTGCACATGGGAGCAAGAAATATATTCTGGAAAGTTGGAATACCATGAAAATGCCCTAAAAATCTTTGATTTCCCAGAAGATTTCCATTTGAATCATATTGACATCTTGATTGGGCTTATTCATCCAGAAGATCGAGAACGTATCATTAAAACTTCGGAAAAAGAAATTCGGTATGGCCTAAAAAACCCAGGTCATCGTTACAATTTAGAATACCGCATTGTCTTTGAAAATAAAATCCGACATGTGCTTGTTCATTGCGAAGTAGATGCTACAGACCATAAGAAGCCAATGCTCCGTGGGATTACTCAAGACATCTCAGAAATAAAGCGTTCCGAACAAAAAGTAAAAGTTGCCGTTCAACGGTTCCAGACTATTGTTCAGAACAGTCAAACTTGGTTTTGGGAGGTGGATGAGAATATGAAATACACCTTCTTGAGCGACAATTTCACAGAAATCACGGGGTATCAGCTTGAACAAGCGATAGGGAAAAATGTCTATGAGTTCCGCACTCAAGATCAGTTGAAGGAAATTGTACCGATCGTTTCAGAGATTGTTCGAAAAAAGAAATCTGTCACAGGTTTAAAGACGAGATTTCATAGGGTTGATAATGAAGAAATGATTCTGATCACGAATGCCGTTCCAAAATATGATGCAACTGGCAAATTTTCTGGGTATGTAGGAAGCAGTAGAAATGTAACGAAAGAAGAAAAAATCAAAGCCGAACTCAAGGCCAGCTCCATTAAAAACAAGGCCATTCTGGAGGCCATGCCAGATATCTTTTTTGTAATCAATAAAAAACTTAAAGTCGTTGAACACCATATTCCTAAGGCTTCGAAGCTTTGGAAGAAATCAGAAAATTTTAATGGTAAAAGCTTGCTCGATATCTACCCCAGTGCTATGGGTAATGAGGTTCTGGCACCTATTCATGAGGCATTCAAAAGTAATGTTGTGGTTATAAAGGAATTTGAGCACCTGATGGATAATGGAGAAAAGGTATTCACTGAGTCAAGATTCATCAAGGTTGAAGGCAGCAATCAGGTATTGTCCATTGCAAGAGACGTGACGAAAGAAAAACTGGCAATGCAAGCTTTACAAGAAGTTTTATCTGAACTGAAAACATCCAACGAAGAACTGGAGCAATTTGCATTTATGGCCTCCCACGATTTGCAAGAGCCTGCTCGTTTGATCAATTCTTACATTCAACTCTTGAAACGTGAACTCCCAAAAGAGCAAATCTCCGAGAAAGCTCAACTTTATCTTGATTTCATGTCGGACTCAACGATAAAAATGAGAAGCTTGATTCAAGAACTTCTCGATTATTCCAAATTGGGCAGCCAAACCTTGACCCTGGAGTCCTTTCCATTCAACGAGTTGATTTCTGGAGTTTTGTTGAACTGTTCCGGACTCATCAATCAATCCGATGCGGCCGTGGAAATCTCCGTGCTTTCAGACACCTTGTATTGCGACCCAATTCAGATTGCTCGACTTTTTCAGAATTTGATCTCGAACTCCATCAAATTCTCAAAAACGGGTGAAGCTCCACACATTCTTATTTCTCATGAACGAAAAGACGGCTTTGACTACATCACCGTTAGTGATCGTGGGATTGGAATTCCTAAAGACGAGGTTCACAAGGTTTTTCAAATGTTCGCAAGAATTCACCCTTCATCCAAGTACCCTGGGAATGGTTTAGGCATGGCCATTGCAAAGAAAATTGTTGATGCACACGGGGGTGAAATCAGTATTGAATCCGAAGTAATGGTGGGAACAAGCGTTACATTCTCACTCCCGATAGCGCCCGAACGATAAGCCACAGGGCACTTTCTCTTAAAACAAAAATGATCTAAGCGTTGCGGTTGATGCAATTGAGATCTTCAAATGCCTTTGCCAAGCGCTGCGTGAAACTCTGCTCGCCTTTTCTCAACCAAACACGAGGGTCATACTTCTTCTTGTTGGGCTGATCTGCTCCTTCCGGATTTCCAATCTGTGTTTTCAAGTAATCTGCGTTGCTTGTCATGTAATCACGCACTCCCTCAAGGAATGCCCATTGCATGTCCGTATCAATGTTCATCTTGATTGCACCGTACTCAATGGCTTCTCTAATTTCCTCCTGTGTCGATCCCGAACCTCCGTGGAATACAAAATTCACTGGATTTGCACTGGTATTGAATTTTGACTGGATGTAGTCTTGTGAATTTTTTAAGATGATTGGTCGCAATTCAACATTACCTGGTTTGTAAACGCCGTGCACATTTCCAAAGGCAGCAGCTACGGTAAAGCGGTGAGAAATTTTATTGAGTGCTTCGTAAGCTTCTGATACTTCCTCCGGTTGCGTGTAGAGTTTCGAGCTGTCCACATCAGAATTATCTACTCCGTCTTCTTCTCCTCCGGTGACACCCAATTCTATTTCGATGGTCATTCCCATGGGCTTCATTCGCTCCAAGTACTTTGAACAGATTTCAATATTTTCCTCCAAAGGCTCCTCACTCAAATCGAGCATGTGAGAGCTGAAAAGGGGTTGTCCGTTCGCCTTGAAGTAAGCTTCGCCGTGATCCAAGAGTCCGTCAATCCAGGGCAACAATTTCTTCGCACAGTGATCGGTATGTAAAATCACCGGTACACCATAGGCTTTGGCCAACAAATGAACATGATGCGCTCCAGCAACCGAGCCCATGATGGCGGCTTGCTGATCTTCGTTTGAAAGTCCTTTCCCAGCGTTGAACACCCCTCCTCCATTGGAGAATTGGATGATGACTGGTGAATTGACCGATTTGGCCGTTTCCAATACTGCGTTGATGGATGAACTACCAATCACATTCACTGCCGGAAGGGCGTAATTGTTTTCATTGGCGTGTTGCATTAATTCTTGTACTTCATCGCCCCAAAGGACACCTGAACGGAAACGTGAGTTCATATTGATCATATTTTAGAACACAAAAATGGAAAAACTAGGCGAACTTCGCTTCGATATCGCTACTATTTTTCTTCAGGGCGGCATTTTTATGCATCACCCAAAACCAAAGCGGTGGTAGCAAGGAGAGCAACATCATACCCGGGTATCCTGTTGGCATTTGTGGGGCTGAAGGAATGTGTTCCAGCTCTTGATAAGGTTTGGCTGCTTGGTGATGATGATCGGAATGGCGCGATAATTCAAAGAGAAGCAAACGTCCCAAATGATGATTGCTATTCCAACTATGCGCCGGTGTTACGTTCTCATATCTGCGCTCGTTCACTTTGCTTCTGCTCAAACCATAATGTTCAATGTAGTTGACCGTTTCCAAAAGCAGCGCCCCCATCAATGCTGCCAATGAGAAGTAGAGCATCACTTCAACAGAAAATATCAACCCAATGCTCAAAAGCAATAACAATTGAAAAACTTGAAAGCGCAACATTTCATTGTTCCAGCTAAAAATCGCTTCCTTTTTTCGTTTCAATCGATCGATCTCCAGTTGCCAAGCTCCGATGTAACAACCAATGAGCGACTTCACCCAAAAAGCATACACCCACTCCCATTTCTTGGCTGATGCAGGATCATCTGGTGTACTGACGTTTTTATGGTGTCCGCGATTGTGCTCTATGAAAAAGTGCATGTACAATGAACTCAGCAGGAGCACTTTGGCCATGTTTTGCTCTTTTTTCTTCGGACGATGTCCCAATTCGTGTGCGATATTGATTCCAAACACTCCGCAGAGTACTCCCATCGCTGTGATTCGTCCGGCAAGACTCACTCCGTCCAACGGCTCCTTGATGGAAAAAAGAAAAATCACCAGCATGATGACTTGAAGTGGAACCATGGCGTAAATCAGAAGGTCATAGCTTCGATCAGCTCGAACAATTTCCCGCTCCATTTCATCGAGGTTTCTTCCGTTTGGAGCAAAGAGCAACTCCAAAATTGGGATAAG
Organism: uncultured Flavobacteriales bacterium; assembly: GCA_938085105.1. Classification (GTDB taxonomy): domain Bacteria; phylum Bacteroidota; class Bacteroidia; order Flavobacteriales_D; family Sanyastnellaceae; genus CALKGK01. The sequence goes on along the minus strand of CALKGK010000096.1, from coordinate 19,642 downwards.
GCCAAAGGCATAAAGCAAGGGCAAATAGCACCAAACTCCGTGGCTAAAAAAGGAAACTAAAGCTGCTAAGGGCAAACTCAAGACCAGCATGTATTTCAAGGCTCTGTACTTCATTCCTCTTCAATATTTCACTGAATTGAAGATAGCCAAAAGCCTGCTCTCTTCAAAAGACAATGACTTTGACCTGCCTATTTTTGGGCATTCTTTTCTTGGAACATTTGGATGATCTGATCATCGCTCATGTACAATTGATCGTTCAAAGCCTTTGCACTTTCTGCCCAGGTCGATTCTGGATAAAGTTCAATCACTTTCAGGTAGTACTTCCGAGCCATTTCACGATCGCCAAGCATATCGTCGTAAATAAATCCCACCAAATAAGCGCTTTCAACCCGCTTGTTGTAGTTCGGGAAACCGTCATGAACTCCGAGGAACAATTCAATCGCTCTTCTCGGCTTGTTCAAAATCATCGCAATTCGTCCGCCCTGAAACATGAATTCAGGAGTGCGCTCGTCTTCCCTAAAATTATTTCCCCATTCGCTGTAAGCAATGAGCAGCTGTCGTTGTGCTTTCTCATCTGCCTGAACATTTTCACCCCAAACTTTTGCTTCGAGTGCTTCGATGTTCTCCAACTTCATCGCTTTGTAATCCTCAATTGGGATGGCTCCATCGGGGATTTTCTCGTCTTCATTTGTGCCTTCTGGTGTCTGACAAGCACTCATTGCTAGAACGAGTAAAAACAAAATCAAGGGGTTCCATTTTTTCATTTTCTGGTTTTTTTAGGAAAACGCATCCGATAGCTCACATTGGTGTGTCCGCGAGCGATATCTTGCAACTTACTTTGGATCATTTTTCTTCTGAGTGGCCCAATCTTATCTGTAAAAAGAACACCTTCGATGTGGTCATATTCGTGCTGGACAACGCGGGCGCAGAAACCATCGAGTTCCTCTTCGTAGAGGTCCCAATTCTCATCGTAATATTCAATTTTCACCACTTCTTGACGCGACACTTCCTCACGGATATTGGGAATGCTTAGGCACCCTTCCTCAAACGGCCATTCTTCTCCCGACTCCTCAAAAATAATGGGATTGATGAATACTCGCTTGAATCCAGCACACGTTGGGTCGCCGTCTTCTCCCTCCGCAAAAGGATTTGCATCAACGATGAACACGCGAATGGACTCCCCTATTTGAGGGGCCGCCAACCCAACTCCTGAAGCCGCGTACATGGTTTCAAACATGTCTGCAATCAATTCCTTCAAGTTGGGAAAGTTCTCGTCAATTTCCTCTGCTTTTTTCTTCAATACGGGATCGCCGTAAGCTACAATAGGTCGAATCATAATTTTAATCTGGTGTGCAAAGATAGCAAGCAATCCTGAAGATTCTTTGTTCAAATGCGTGATAAAATACACTTCAATTCGACCTAAGAAGGAAATCCTCAGTACCTTTGCACTCATGAAAACCCAGCTCGATTCTATTGAAGAGGCCATTGAAGCCATTGCACAAGGAGAAGTCATTATTGTTGTTGACGATGAAGACCGTGAGAACGAAGGAGATTTTTTAACGGCCACGAGGAACGTCACGCCAGAAGTGATCAACTTTATGGCTACCCACGGACGCGGATTGATCTGTGCACCTTTGGTAGAATCTCGTTGCGATGAGTTGGGCTTGGAAATGATGGTGCAAAGCAACAGTGCTCAGTTTGAAACCCCTTTTACGGTTTCGATTGATCTTATTGGTCATGGCACAACAACAGGTATTTCGGCTTCAGACCGTTACAAAACCTGTAAAGCGCTAATCGACCCCGCTACCAAACCAGAAGAGTTAGGTAAACCAGGACACATTTTCCCGCTTCGTGCCAAAGCAGGAGGTGTTTTAAGAAGAGCTGGACACACGGAAGCTGCCATTGATTTTGCGCGCTTGGCGGGATTCGAACCGGCTGGTGTGATTGTTGAAATCATGAATGAAGATGGAACTATGGCCCGCTTGCCAGAACTCCTGAAAATTGCAGAGCAGCACAACCTTAAGATTTGTTCCATTGAAGACCTCATCGCCTACCGTCTTGAAAAAGAGACCTTGATTGAGCGCGAAAAAGATGTTGAAATCAACACGGCTTACGGCAACTTTAACTTGGTGGCCTACAAGCAGCTCACCAACGATGTAGAGCACTTGGCCCTGGTAAAAGGTTCTTGGAAGGAAGACGAGGCTATTCCCGTTCGTGTGCATTCAAGCAGCATGATTGGCGATGTTTTCCAAACCAATAACTTCGGCAAAGGTCAGCAACTCCGAAGAGCTATGGAGATGATCGAAGAAGAAGGCAAAGGTGTGATTGTTTACATCAACAAGCTTCGCGAAGGCGGTGGTTTGCTCGATGAGCTCAAGGCTTATGAAAGCAGCACGAATGCAAGTGAAAATGGTTCTGTGGTTCATAAAATGGACAACAAAGACTACGGCATCGGTGCGCAAATCCTCCGCAACTTGGGCGTTCATAAAATGAAATTGCTCTCCAACACAAGCAGCAAGCGAAAAGGAATTATCGGTTACGGTTTAGAGATTGTGGAAACCGTTGAGGTGAAGTAAGTTTTTAGGGCTTACCATGGGGCATTGTCGAAATCGCAGTGTTCGTCACCTACTTCTACAGTTCCCCAAACGTGTTCTTCCACGACAAATGTTCTTACCCTACCACTGCATCGGTTTTTGAGCTCCAGCGTGAAATCGTTTTCATTATGCCCCAATTCTTCAACTGTTCCGCACTCACAGTTATCGTCTGGACGAGTACAAGAGCCCATGACCAAAAGAAGCAGCCCTATTCTGAAGATGGTATGAATCCATGGTTTATTTGTTCTCATAAGAAAGTTCGTGGGCATGAAATCCCTTTCAAGCAACTTACAAATCATTGACTTGGTCCTTAATGAAGGAAAACAACCACAAGCGGGCTTCGTTTTTATTGGTGAAGACGCGTATTGGTCGCTTTTTGGAGAAAAAGGACATTCTGAAATTCAACATTAAACGTCGAATTGAGCTCTGAATAACAATGGCTTTCGCTGTGCATCCCTCCACTCCTTTTTCACCTCCAAAAAGTTTAAAAGCGACCTTATCTAGGAGCAGGTAATTATTAGGAATGATGAGCAAGGTAGGAAACTGATCACCTTCAATAAATTCGATGCGTTTCTCCTCTATTCTTCGAACTATTCTCTCGTCAAGAATGAGCTCTGATTTGAGTTCTATCAATAGGATACCATCAACAAGTCGATAGCTCGCTTGATCTGTTTCGCGCCGAAATTCTTTGAGATTCACAGCAGTGAAGTTACTAAAAACACTTGCTCCTCCAAACGAGAATCAGGCTTTGGTTATGCTTAAAATATAGAAAGTGTTCTCTAAAGGGATTAATCTCCACAATAGTATTCGTCGCTAAAAGGATTTGGAGTACAAATGTTCAAGGCTGAAGTCACATCACTCTCCACAAGGGCTGCGAGTGTGGAAGAGGTATAGCCTACTCCATAAGTTCCAGTAGTAGATCGAGAAGCAAACAATCCCAAACCGTTCACGATGTTGGTGAACTGTGGTCGCTCTTGAATAACTCCTGTAACCGGCTCGTTGACATTGAGGTAAGTGTTGAGGTCGTCATCAGCGATGGTCAGCTCGAAATCAAATGCACGAACGAATTGATCTTCCGCGTCCCAAATTCCGAGTTCTCTTCGGATAAATGGGCTCGCTTCCCAGCTGCTTGCCAAGTAATTGAAGAAACTCCCTCCGTTCACCTCCAATGTAATTTGAGAGTTCGGGGAATTCGCAGCTACCGTTTTCTTACCCAAGTACCAATTGAGGCTTCTCACATTCTCTTCAAGGAGGATGGTTTGTGCTTCATCAGCATAAACATACTCTTTGTAGTGTATGATCAAGTTGGCTTCATAGCGTCGTGCATTCTCACTTGGGTTCCACTTGAAATTGTAGTTCGAAAAACTGATGTTATTGTTGATGTTCACTGCCCAATTGATGGTAGCCGTGCTCAAACCTGTTGGGGGTTGGGTGATGCTTCCTACGCTTGCTTCGATCACTCCCGTTTCTCCGGAAACGTCCACTTTATTGGCAAAGTCCAAATCCATTCGGTAACGAAGATCGTCGTCCAAGCCTCCTTGACTCACGAAGTAGTACGCTTTGTGTTCCGGACCGAAGAAGATTCCGTTTTGATTCTTGTTGTCCAGCTCAGCCACTTGAAGCGGGAAACTTTCCACCACTTCACCGTTGTCCAAAGCGCGCACAAATCCTTGAAAAGCATCGTCGGTATACTCTGAACTATCGCGAATCATGGCAACATCCAGGTTATTTCCCTCGCTCAACCACGTGCGATTGATTTTCACCCATTGGGTATCCAACTTTGGATCAAGCAATCCGAAAACAATGGTTTTGGACTCGTAAGGTGCGTTCAGTTCAACATCTGTGGTGCATGCAAAAAGTACGGCCGAGAGACCAAGGAATAAAAAAAGACGGTTCATTTTCTTCATAGGTGCGTAAAATTACTGCTTTTCTTGACTTTTCTGCCTTCCCTTCAATTCAAAAATCAGAATTATAGCAAGTCTAAGCGAAGTATGATTCACAATTTGCTCAAAAAGGTCATCGTGTCTACCCCATCGGCATAATCATCAATTCTGGGGAACTGCGCCTGTCCGAAAGGGATACCTCCCTCACCCACAACGCATTGCAGCTCATCTGCACGATCTACGAGCAAGGTTTTCATTGCTTCTTGACTGTCATAGCGTTGATAATAAAGGCTACCAACCGGACTCACCAATTGGTCTTCTTCCTCCCGAAGCATTAAGAATCCGTTGTCTAAAATCTGCTCTTGGTTCATCAACCAAAGTGCCTTGTGGTAATCGTAGTTGTTCGCATACTTGTTGTGGTTGATGATCTCTTGGTAGGAGAACCACGCTTCAAAAATGGTTTGGATGTCAAAATCTTTTGGAAAGAACAGCTTCGTGACATTTCTGCATCCCAAACCGAAATAGTTAAAAACATCCTTTCCCAGGGCGAGCAAGTCTTCTTTGGTCTCATTTCCTGTGAGAACGGCAATGCTGGTTCTGTTCTTTCGGATGATGTGTGGATAATCGCCGAAGTACTGTTCAAAATAACGGGCCGAATTGTTGCTCCCTGTGGCAATTACGGCGTCAAATCCGGTCATTTTTCCTTCGGCCTTCGAGATTCTTTTCGCCATATCTGGCCAAGCCAATCCCCACAAATTCAATAAAGCGGGCATCAATCGATCATCTTCGGAAGAGTACTTCACCAAAGCGTGGTGTCCGCTCATCAACACACACATGAGGTCGTGAAAACCAACCATAGGAATGTTTCCAGCCATAATGATCGCTACTTTTTTGGCAGCATTTGACTCCAAAGAATAATTGCTGATCCAAGCCGATAAGGTTTCCTCGTCCAACATCGAAGCGAGCGATCGCATTTGCGCTCTCACGTTCTCTTCCACAAACCAAGCATTGTAGTGCTTCGCTCTTTGAATCAATTCCTGATATGCGTCAAATTCCTCCTGGGTCAAACCCACTTCAGATTGAAATTCTCCATCGGCAAGAGAATGCATGATTTTTCCAAGGTGAACAAAGGCTTCTGTGCGTTGTTTCAAATTCATTATCGTCGGTTCAAGTATCTACTCTATATTTGTGCCGCAAATGTAACATCAAAATCGATTGCTCATGGCTATCATGATTACAGACGAATGCATCAATTGCGGTGCATGTGAACCAGAATGTCCGAACAACGCCATTTATGAAGGTGGCGCGGAATGGAAATTGTCCGATGGTACCGGACTTACAGGAACTCTTCAAAACCTACGTGGTGAAGAAGTGAATGCTGATGCGGACAACGAAGCGGTGGACATGGATGTTTATTACATCGTAACTGATAAATGTACGGAATGTGTTGGGTTTCACGATGAACCACAATGCGCAGCTGTTTGTCCAGTAGATTGCTGTGTAGACGATCCCGAACACCGCGAAAGCGAAGAAGCATTGTTGGCCAAAAAGGCTTTTATGCACCTTTGATCACATCAAGAAATGAAAGAATAAAGCGGGACTCTAGGGTCCCTTTTTTTTTCCCTTGCTTGTACTTACCTTTTCGTCATGAAAAAATGGTTCTTGCCCCTTCTGTTTCTCCTTTGCTTTTCGAAGCTGTACAGTCAAGATGCGCCATCGGCTTCCAATTTAGAAGTGTCCCCATCCTTTTCGAGTGTGGAGGAAACTGTGGAGGAAGTACTTCGCATTCTAAGCATGCCCGAAGGTGAGCGGAATTGGGAAGATTTCAGGAACTTGTTTTTATCGAATGCCGACTTCATTTTGGTTTCGGACAACTCTCTTGGGAGGAAGAAAATGAGTCGGTTCAACCTCGAAGACTTCGTTCGGTTTTTTCGAAGTTCAGGCGGCGGACGAGGATTTCAAGAAACACAAATCCAACTTGAAGGCGATAGCTACAATGGAATCGCCCAAGCTTTTCAAACCTACGAAGTCTCTTGGGATGGTGAAGTTCAGCAACTCGGAATCAACGCTTATCAATTGGTGTTTGTGGATGGAAGATGGTGGATCGCTAATTTGATTTGGACCAGCAATGCGAACGGAGTTGATATTCCGGATGAATACTTGCCCGGCGCATCATCGGAATCAAAAGAATGAACCTAAATCATCATAATCACCAACATTTTACGTTTAATAGGATGATGGATCAAAAGTCGTATTCCCCCCTTCTTCTCCTTTTCGTGCTTTTTGTTTTCGGGCCGAAGCAATTTCAGGCGAGCGATGCGCTTCTATCTTTGGAAGACGAAATGGGACAATGCCTCAACTCCATGCGCTCATCGAATGAAGACAAGCTTCGTTTGGCGTATTCAGATACCCTCCTTCAATTGGTTCGCGAAGTAGTGAATACGGAAGGAAGCTTCGAACATCCCTTTGAAAGTTTGAAGGGAATGGGCGTACTCATGAGTCCGGATAAAAAACTGAAGCTCTTCAATTGGAACGTACCGATGGAAGATCAGACCCATCAATACCATTGCATCATTCTTCATCGTCCCGAAAAGAAATCCATCTTAACGAACGTGCATGAACTGCATCAAACCCGACCCTTTTTCGATCAAAACACCAAAAAATATCTAAGCGCAGAAGACTGGTACGGTGCATTGTATTATGAAATCATCCCCTTTGAAAGTAAGAGTGGCACTTCATACACCCTGCTTGGTTGGATTGGAAAAGATCAATTGAGCACCATGAAGGTGATCGATGTGCTCGAATTTACCCGAAGAGGACTCCGCTTGGGATCTCCAGAGTTCAAAACGGAGTCTGGAACGGAAAAACGCTTCTTCATGGAATACAGCAACGAAGTGAACGTCAGCCTAAAATTCCACGAAAAAGAAGAAAAGATTGTCTTCGATCACCTCTCACCGCGGGCTTCTGGATTGGAGGGAAATGCCGCTTTTTACGGTCCGGACTTCACCTATGACGCCTTTATCCGAGAAAAAAACAAGTGGGTGTACCACAGAGACATTTACATCACCTCTGGAAAACCCAAAGATGATCGGCCTTTCATCAATCCTGGAAGATAGTTGAAGTGAGGTTAATGGACTGAATCTATTTCTTGAAAGGAACACATCACTCCACGCATCAGCTAAACCCTGCGAATAATCACCTCCGTTGCACCGTATCCATATTCTTGGTACGAAGCATCGTGTGCCTCGCAGTTCGGGTAGTAGGCCTCGATGGTTTTTCGAATTTCATTTCGCAATACTCCTTCTCCTACACCGTGGATAAAAATGACGCAATTGATCCGGTTCAATTCTGCCCGCTTCATCATTCTTTCGAAATGCTCCATTTGGATGCTTAGCATCTCTGCATGACCAACGCCGCGGAGGTTGTCCATGATCTCGTGCATGTGCAGGTCCACCTCCATCACTTCACCTTTTTTACGGTGACTCTGACGGGTTTCTTTGTAGGTCTTTTCGTTGAAGTCCGTCTCCGCTCGTTTCAGAATATCTTGATTCACATTTCGAGAAAGAATCTCTCCAAACTTGGGCTCTTTGCTTTGGTATGCCTCGCGTTCTTTGGCCAGAGCTTCTCCATCAATCAGGATGAGTTCCGAACTTGGATATGGGTATTCGAAGCCAGAGTCGTCTTCAACAATCACCTCTTCGGAAGATAGAAGCTTGATCACCACTCCTTCACCAACATCGTTCAGAAAACGAACCTTATCTCCTACCTTGAAATTCATCGACTTAACTTTAAAAAATGCGTACTACTAAGATGGCGTTTTTGGATGAAAAAAAAGGGCTTTCATTGCTGAAAACCCTCTTTGTTCTTAAGTGACCTTGTAGGGAGTCGAACCCCAAACCTCCACGGCCGTAACGTGGTGCTCTATCCAGTTGAGCTACAAGGCCAGCCTTATTCCCGAATCACTAATGCGATTGGGGGTGCAAATATATAAAGAATTTCAATTATGAAAAGCTCCTAAGGCAATTTTTTAAACTCCAATTCAGAAAAATCAAAATCGGGGTTCTCCACCACAATTTTCATTTCTTCCACCTCACCATCCGTGCCAATAATAAACTGCACAGTACCAGAAGGTAACATCATTTTGGTTCCCCAGTTGAGTTCAAACGTATCGTAGTGCCAGTGCCTCATCGTTCCACGAAAAAGAGGTGTTGGCTCAAACTGAAAGGCCAATTGATCGCCAATCACCCGCACCTCACAATTTCCGTACATGGGTCCGCCATAGGTTCCTGCATACTTCTCCAAAGCCAGACTTGGTTGGGTATTGGGAATTCTACTCGCCTCTTTTTCCTTCTTTACTTCGGCACTGTTCGCGGCATCCTCTTGCTTGTATTTGAAAAGCTCGTCGTTAATCTTGCTTGGAGAAGAAACGCCCAGAAGTTGATCGATCAAATCGTAGGTGAGCACGAATGGTAAGTAGTTGATGTTGTTTGTGAGGATGACGAAGGCGAGGTCTTCCTCGGGTAAAATGACCGTTTGAGAAATCATTCCGTCATATCCTCCTCCGTGAGTCACCACGCGGGTTCCCTGATAATCAAAAACATCCCATCCCAAGGCGTAGGCATTCATGGTTTTGGAGGGGAGCATTCCTGCAGACCAAGCACTCAACTTTTTCGGGGTATGTCCGGTCCACATTTCTCGTGAGGTCGCTGAACTAAATATCGTACTATCTCCCCAAGTTCCTCGGTTCAATTGCAATTGCAACCACTTACCCATTTCGCTTGAACTCGAGTTGATCGCTCCGGCACCTCCGATGTTGTCCCAGTTGACCCAATCGATGGTGTGGTTCTTACCGTCCTTTTCATTGTGCGGCTGGGTGACGTTGCTTTTTGAGTTGAAGTCGCTAATGCTGGTATTGCTCGAGTTCATCCCAAGCGGAGTAAAGAAACGTTCATCGATGAAATCATCCCAAGACATACCACTCACCTTCGCGACAATTTCTCCCGCCGCAATGAACATGATGTTTTGGTAGCCATAATGCGCTCTAAAGTCGTATTTCGGGGTCAAGTACTTCGCACGCCTGATCACCTCTTCCCGCGAATAATTACTTCCGTACCAAATCAAATCACCGGAAAAAGTAGCCAATCCTGAACGGTGACAAAGCAAATCCCGGACGGTCATGTTCGCACTTACGTAAGGATCGTACAGTTCGAAGTAAGGCAAATGATCGCGCACCTTATCGTCCCACGACATCTTTCCTTCATCCACCAAAATCCCGATTGCCGCGGCGGTAAACGCTTTGGTGTTGGAGGCCACCGCAAACAAACTCTCATCGTCCACCGGATCCATGGTGTCCATGCTCTTCACACCATAACCTTCAGAAAGGTAAACATCGTCGGCACTCACAATGCTCACCGCCATTCCCGGGATGTTCCATTTCACCTGCTGTTCTTGGAGAAACTTGTCAATTTTCTTGATTTTCGATTTTGACGGTGTGCTTTGTGCGTTCGTTTGGATGACAAAACACAGGCAAAGTAGCATGAGAGCGCTTGATCTTATGGTCATGATATTTTGGACTTGAATTCTTTATTGGAATTGGAAAGCAAGGTAATGAAGTTTTTTGGGCGGAAAAGAAGGACATTCGTCCGAATGGTTCTCGCTGCTTGAATCAACAGTAAAAAACAAACTGATCAGAAAACCGTTTCGCAAGACCATCTTTACCGTTAAAATAACAGCAGTGCGGATCAGCATTGGGTTCTCTGTTTGAAAGGTACAAGTGAAGCACCATCAATCAATTCGGGATTTCATTGCATCTCCAAGCGAGCCCCAAGCTCATACTATTTTGAACGATTTTCAGTTAATATAGCATGATCCACTTGAGCACGTTCTTCGCCACATTTTTGAGCTTCATTTTGACGATTCAAACCACTCCTGAACCTTTTCCAGCCGAGTACATCGCGCATTCCTTCGACTTTCCTGTGGGAAAACCCAATGCTGAAGGTTATTACAACGCGCAGGGCTTTGGCGAAAACAACCACCTCGGGGATGATTGGAACGGTACAGGAGGAGGAAATACCGATTTGGGCGACCCCATTTATGCGGTGGCCAACGGAAAGGTGAAGTTTGCCAAAAATGCCGGTGTCGGATGGGGAAATGTAATAAGAATCCTCCATGAAACACCCGATGGGAAACACATTGAGTCGGTTTACGCCCATTGCAAAAGCATGGAGATTCAACCGGGAGATTGGGTCAAGAAAGGAGAACAAATTGCGACCATCGGAAATGCGAATGGCGCCTATTATGCTCACCTGCATTTGGAAATCCGTGATGATGTTTCCATGCCCTTAGGAGGCGGATATTCTTCAGAAACCGCGGGTTATCTTAACCCCACCACATTCATTCAATTGCATCAATCCCCCAAGTAAACTACCTTCGCTTTTCATGAAAAATCGCGTGACCTTCCTTTTACTCCTTTGCTTTGCGATACTGCAGAGTAGCATGACCGTGTCGTCTGTGCCTAAAGAGTCTCATTTTGACAACTTGGAAGTGTGCGAATTCAAGGGCATCCCCTTGCATGGAAAAGTTCAGTTTGTGGAGCATTTTCCCGACATCAAGATTCAATATGTGAGTGCTTTTCCCGACATCAAAGTAAAGATGGTGGATCACTTTCCCGATCAATGCGGTGAATGGCAAGTGGTTGAAAACTTCCCCGATTTCAAAGTGCAGATTGTCGACGCCTTTCCCGATTTGAAAGTACAGGTTGTGGAGCATTTTCCGGGCATTGACTGAGAACGTTCATAACCTTAACTTATACCTTTCATAGAAAGATTAAATAAAAACTTATCGATATCCTTCGGCACCTTTGTGGCAAATAATATCGCCATGAAGAGCACCTTTTCAAAAGTTCAGTTGATTTTGATTGTTTCAGGAATGATGATCACCCTCTTTGCTCAAGCGAAAGGAACAATCACCATGGATTCGAAACTCCTCACTTCGCTCATTATTTTTGGTTTGGTGCGCGTGCTTCAAATTATGAGCGCCGACCGTGGAGCTGATTTTATTGAAGACCGATCTTAGTGGCGATTCAGCAATGTCCCTCGTGCCCCTTTGCTTCTACTTTGTAGAGCACTAACGGGTTTTCACATCATCAAAAAAGGCCGTAAACCCGAGAAATGCTGGTGACTGTTCATCCCTCCCATTTTTCGAGAAATCACCCTCACGGAACTCTGCCCATGAATCCTTTTGTTCTTCTCTTGGGAATCCCCTAGCTTTATGAAGGTCGAAAGTATCGTTTGTGTTCAACATACAACCAAGGATTTCGCTCGGCACTGCTTCAGTCCTAAAACATCATGATCATGAGAAACAACTTTCACCTCCCCCTCCTTTTATTTTTGTTCATTTCTCTTAGCCCTTGGGTTTCTTCAGCACAAAACTCGGAGGAGTTCTTTCTACTTGGCGATGACTTTTATCAAGAAGGAAAGTATCTGGAATCGGCCCAAGCATATGAAAAGGCCTTTGCACTGAGCGATGGAAGCGCGACTCAACATTACAATGCGGCCTGCTCTTGGGCACTTTCTGGGGACACCCTTTCAGCCATGAATCACTTGCGTGACGCTGCTGATTTGGGTTGGATGAATGCCGAACACCTTCAAAAGGATTCCGACCTCTCATCACTTCATGATATAGTGGGCTGGCAGGACGTATTGGACCGCGTTCGGGCGAATTTGGCAGACTACGAGAAAGACTTCAATCAGCCTTTGAAAGCGCAATTGGAAGAAATCTACCTTCGAGATCAAATGCTTCGCCAGCTGTACCAAGAGGCGGAAGAAAAATTTGGGCGCGACTCTGAGGAGATGGACTACTTTTGGAGCTTGGTGTCAGAGCAAGACAGCCTTAACGAAAAAGAAGTATGTGCCATCATTGAAGAAGAAGGCTGGGTAGGAAAAAGCCTTGTGGGTGGAAAAGCCAACATGACCTTGTGGCTTGTGATTCAACATGCACCGCTTGAAACTCAGGAAAAGTACCTCCCATTGCTCAGGCAATCAGTGTTGGACGGAGAGTCAAGTGGTAGCCACCTTGCCTTGCTTGAAGATCGAATCCAAATGAGAAAAGGACTCCCACAAACCTATGGTTCGCAAATCACCCGAGATGAAGAAAGTGGTGAACAAATGGTATATGAAATTCGCGACCCCGAATACGTCGACCAACGCCGAAAAGCAGTTGGACTTGGTCCGCTTGCTGACTATGTCCAAAAATGGGGCATTGAGTGGACGGTGGAGCAATTGGAGAAATGATGAAGGATCTTTCGTCCAGAAGTAGAGCTTTCCCTTTTTAGCTGCATCAGCTTCACTTATGGATGTAATTTCAAGATTAGTTCAGATAATGTCCTCATTTTCGATGGAAACATCTTCTCGTTCAAGCTCGCTGATCCGATTTTAAGAAAGGCCTATCGTTCTTAGCCTAACATCATTGGGAAGTGGCAAAAAGAGCAGTTTCCCGAGCAACATGGAGTGTAAAAAAAATGAACTAAAATGGAGAAGCTCTTTGCCAAATGCGGCATGGAGAACACCTACCTCATGGACCAAGAAAAAGTGATTGAGGATCAAGTTCGCGGGTATTCTCTGAAAGAAGGAGAATGGGTGAACCTCCTACGCACTTGGGACTACGAAATTCCTTCGCATTTTGGGGTGTATTCGAATGTGGCTGATATGCTGACTTGGCTGGAGGTGATTCAAGGAAGTGAACGCTTGAAAGAACCTCAAAAATCATTGCTTTTCAGTAATGGCAGGCTAAGCAACGGGGAAAAGGTGCCCTATGCCTGCGGATGGGAAGTGAACGAAATTAATGGACTGAAGTTCATCAGCCATACTGGCGTAACGGGCTGCGTTGTGGTTCAAGTGCCAGAGAAGAATACCGAATTGGTACTGCTCACCAATTTAGGCTACAACGGCAACGATTGGGTTGATCCGTGGCAACTTGCTTATGTCCTGCTTGATGCTGTTGGTATTCCGACTAAAATCAATGAGTCCCACATTTGTGCAGACGGACGAAAGCAAATCAAATTCAAAGCTCGAAAAGCCAAAGCCATGGTGGGCGAGTACAGCAGCATTGATGGAATTGAAATGAGCATCTCCATTGAAGATGGTAGTGTAGTATTCAAGAGCGGAGAGGAAAGGTACAGCTTATCCTTGCCTGAGGATGGAGGCTGGTTGGTTTTGGGCTATGATTTTGAGTATATTCTGTATTTTGATCGTGAAAAGGAGTCGGTCATAAGTAATTATGGAAGGGAATTTAGTTTGAATTCTGAGGATTGATAAAGCGTCGATTTTAAAGAAATTCAAAGCCTTCCCTCCTCATTCTCCTCCTCATTTTCGCTCTGTATTTCCTGCCCGGGGACAGCACCCCTGTCCCCAGTTTCAATTTACAATTTTGGGAAACACCCGTGTGAAGAACTTTGTGCTTGAAGATATTTTGTTTGTGCGTGCGTATAGTTGATTCCAACAGCCATCCAAACCCTCCAATTTAGTCTGATGGAATTTTTGTCGAAGCCAACAATCATTTTTAGTTGTAACTTACACCCTTAACCTAACGACGTGTATTCCTATGAAAACCCAATTGACCATCTTCCTCCTGTCGCTCTTTGCTTTTTCTCAAAGCTCCATGACACCAGCAAAACCCGACAACTCTGCTCATTTCATGACGCTGGATGAATGTCGGTTCAACGGAATTGATTTGCACGGAAAAGTTCAATTTGTAGATGCTTTCCCCGACATCAAGATCCAGTACGTCACCGCTTTTCCCGATATTAAGGTGAAAATGGTGGAGAGTTTCCCGGACGATTGTGGCGAATGGGAAGTGGTGGAGAGCTTCCCCGATTTTAAAGTTCAAGTTGTGGACGCATTTCCCGACATCACCGTGGAGTTGGTGGAGAGTTTCCCGGGCATCGACTGAAGTATTTTCTTTAGCTTCGGCCTTTCAAAAGCATGAACGATGAACACTTTAAGGTACGTCTTGGCAGTGATCCTTGGATGGATTTGTGGATCAGCAGTTAATTTTGGTTTGGTGCAATTGGGGCATCAAAACTACACTTTGGAAGGAACTGATTTGAACGACATGGAGCAGTTGGCTGCCATCATGCCCACCTTGGATTGGCAATTCTTCATTTTCCCCTTCCTCGCTCATGCTCTAGGCACCTTGTCGGGAGCACTCGTTGCAGGAATCATTGCTCCTAACAAGAAAATCATCTTCGCGTTGGTTATTGGTGTACTCTTTCTTGTGGGTGGAATTGTGGTGAATATCGTGCTTCCCGGACCCGTTTGGTTCATCGCAGCTGATATCGTGATTGCTTACATTCCGATGGCTTGGATTGGAGGGAAAGTTGCTCAAAAATTGAGTGCAAAAACATAGCGCGGCAATGATCCCTTCCGTTTGATGTGCTCTTTGAGTCCTTGGTCTGCGATTTTTTTGTTTTTTCGGGTTGAAACCCAAACACGAGCCCAATCCATCATGCACGCATCACACCACCAACAAGCCGTAATCCCGCAAGGTTAGCATTGGTTTTGAATGCCAGAAAAATTCAAAATCTTCGAAGCGTGTTTCAAAATCGCTTTTCAATTCGCCGTAGGTTTTGGGTTTTGATGAATTGATTTTAAGTTGATGAAGTTGCTCGTTCAACCACTTTCCCCGTTCCAATTCTAAACTCAAATCAAAACACTCACGTTTGTGGTGAACGGTGAGTACGAGGGTATTCCAGACCTTCCCCTTCTTCCTTTTCGTGCGTTTTTGAGCTTCCGGAAGTACCCCCAACCAAAGCACTTTTGCATTGTCCTTCGGGAATTCCAAAACCTCGCTTTCAATAATGTCCGCGATATAACCAGGAGCAACAGTGCTGCGTGGAATGTTGAAATCAAACCATTCTTTTAAAGGCAAGTCGAATCCCGTTCCATGCATGTAGTTGAACAATGATTTTTTGAGTCCGAAACTGAATTTACTGTGGTCGATGCCGCTGGGATCTGTAAAATCGACGTCGTTATTCGCAAAGGTGATTTCTTTTGTTTTCGGGACGATGCCAAATGCTTCAGGGTTCAATCCAATGGGACTGTGTGCCGTGAGGGCGAACTGATGCCAGAATCCCGACTGAACCACCCCCGCTTCAAAAAGCTGCCGAACCATTTCCAAACTGTCGATGGTTTCTTGCTCGCTTTGGGTGGGATAACCGTACATGAGGTAAGCATGCACCATGATGTTGGCCTGAGTAAAATTACGGGTAACGCGAGCCACCTGTTCCACGCTCACACCTTTATCGATCAAAGCTAGGAGTCGGTTCGAAGCCACCTCCAAACCTCCCGACACCGCAATGCAGCCCGAAGCCTTCAGCAGGTAACAAAGGTCTTGGGTAAAGCTTTTCTCGAATCGGATATTGGTCCACCACGTGAGGGTCAACTTTCGCTTCAGAATCTCCAAGGCCACCGCTTTCATGAGTGCTGGTGGGGCTGCTTCATCCACAAAATGAAAACCGTTGGTACCGGTTTGGGCAATGAGTTCTTCCATGCGATCGACCAACATCTTAGCCGCGATGGGTTCATACAATTTGATGTAGTCGAGGGAAACATCGCAAAAAGTGCATTTCCCCCAGTAGCACCCGTGTGCCATGGTGAGCTTGTTCCACCTCCCATCGCTCCAAAGACTGTGCATTGGGTTAGCGATTTCGATCACCGAAATGTATTTACTCAGCGGCAAATCGGAGTAATCGGGTGTTCCCAATTCACTTTGTTTGTAATCGCTTTGAAGTGCGTTGTTGAGGTATTCTACCTTTCCATTGTTCAAGCGATACGTCCTTTTGAACTTTTGTTCTTCCTTTGATTGATGCCCATTTACCTCAGCCCAAAGTAACTCAATGGGCAGCTCTCCATCGTCCAGTGTAATGAAATCAAAAAATTCAAACACGCGAGGATCTTTTAACGAGCGCAATTCCGTATTGGGGAAACCTCCACCCATCGCGATCTTCACCTGCGAAAAGTTGGTTTTGATGAACTGGGCACATTTAAATGCACTGTACAAATTGCCCGGAAAAGGCACCGAAAAACAAACAAGTTTTGGAGTGCATTCTTTCAATTTTTCCGACAGCAACTTCAACGTGATCTCATCAATGAAACTTCCCGCTCCTTGCAGCGCAGTGTACAGTGCATCGAAGGAGTTGGCGCTGCGTCCTAGACTTTCGGCATACCGACTAAAACCAAAGCGCGGGTCGAGGGATTCTACGATGAAATCCGACAAATCTTCGAGCATCAAGGTGGCCAAGTGTTTTGCCTTATCGTGCATCCCCATGAATCCAAATGCCCAGTCAAGATCATCCAATTGCTCAAAACGAGACCCTTCAGGCAAAAAATCCTCACTGCAAATTTGCCGCGCAAAAGTGTGATTGTTCCCCTGAAGGAAGTCCACCACCTCATCAATCACCGCCTCGTAGTGCTCTCTTAAGGCGTAGATGCGTTGTGCATTGGGCGAGCTGATCTTCCCCTTCTCCCCCGCTTCAGCAAACATTTGTTCCAAACCCCGTTTTGAAAACAGGGCCAAAATAACCTCAATACCGAGGTCCATTTGAAAGGAATCGATCTTTTTGGTGTTCAAAAATCCTTTCAAATAGGCCGTTGCAGGATACGGAGTATTCAGCTGAGTAAAAGGGGGCGTTATCAAAAGAAGTTGAGACAAGGACGAGATGTATTTAAGCACAAAGATAGACGAATGCATCGTCCCATATTCCGCTTGAGAAAGAGGATTATTTATTGGGAATTTAAAATGATCTTAATCTCACTTTTCATCCCGCTTTGATGTGCGATTTGACGACGCTATTTCTGTACTACTTCAGTGCTGGTTGCAATTCGAACAGGGGGATATTATAAAAAGTGTAAGAGGACGAACTACGACAGCACCAACTTATACCCCACTCCCCTCACGTTCAGGATTTTCACTTTGGGTTCGGACTCCAATTTCTTCCTCAATTTCGAAATGAAAACATCCAAGGTTCGACCCACGTAATCTCCATCATCTCCCCAAACCGCGCTTAAAATTTCATCCCGCTCCAAGGTCGTATTTCGGGCGTTGTGAAGGGCTTTCAAAAGCATGCATTCCTTCCCCGTAAGTTCAATGTGTTCATCCCCTCGAATCAGCATCATTCTGGCTTCATCGAAAAGAAAACTTCCTAAGGGAATCCCCTTTTCGGGACTTACTTTCTTCTTTCCTTGAACACGTTTGAAGAGCAAGGCTGCTAAGAAAAACAAAGGAAGGGCAAGGTAAATGAGCATTTTCCAAAATGGTGTAATGCTGAACGATGAATTCTCGGTATCGTGCATTCTGTGCGTGCTGAGAATGGTGAACACGAATTGGTAACACCCTTTGGGCTGAACTCTAGATTTGCAGGGCAATAAGGAATTGTCATTTCTCCTCAACTCCCAACTATGCACCACCAAACCGCTCTCGCATTCCTGAACTTCAAAAATATATTCATCGGCAATGCCCGTGCTTCTGACCACACTATCACTGATGGCGAATAAATCGTCAGGCACAAAAGAAAATTCATTGGAAAACTCAATCACATAGGAGTTCCCCTGATTGCTGAGCGGTAAAACACGTGAAGTAGTATCGCCCAAACTCAATAAAAACTCGTGGCCGATCAACCTCAACGATACCGTTCTGTGCTGTTCATCTCCCAAATGTTCGGCGAACGTTGGAAGAGACATGAAAAAAGAGCACACAAGCAAAAGGAAAAAGCACCGCGATTTTAAAAGCATGCTGCAATCTATTTCAAAGCATCCAAAGAAAGAAGTTCTTTTCACCAATTTACACTAATTTACAAAGCTTAAACCTTGATTCTACTAGCCTTTCCTAGTTTTGACAAAAACCTCTTAGCATGATTACTAAAAACACCTTTTGCACCTTTCTCGCTCTCTTTATCCTGTTTGCGATGCTTTCATGTGGATCACAGCAGAACAGTTTTGCTGAGCCAACTGCGGATGAAATTCCAGCGCTTGAAAAAAAGTCCATCGTTCAAGATTTAAAAGACCACCAACACTTGAGCATTGAACAGCGCATTGAACGCTACTACTATTTAAAAGAAAACCAGTTTGAGGCTTACGATTTCGATATGGAAGAAAAGCTCAATTTGCACGGATACGATTTACTTTGGGCGGGCAAAAAAGAAGAGGCTTTGGCCATTTTTCAGCTTGTTGTGGATGAATTCCCTGAGTCTGCCAACGCTTATGACAGTCTTGGCGAGGCGCATTTGGCTTTGGGGAATAAGGAGGAAGCTTTGGTGAACTATGAAAAGACTTTGGCCATGAATCCGAACAACTTCTTTGCTGAAGATCAAATTGAGCGCATCAAATTCCCCAACAAGAAACAACTCACTCCGCAAGAAAAATTCACGTTGGTTTTGCCCAAAGAAAAGTATTTGGCCGATTTGGATCAGTTGTCCACAGAGCTCAAAACCAAACACCCTTTTGTTTTCAAATTCACGCCAGAAGCCTCATTTAACGAGCTGGTGATGGAAACCAAAAAACAAATCAACGATGAAACAACGGTGGCAGAATACCTCTGGCTTTGCCATAAAATTATGGCCGCTGTGAACTGCTCTCACACCTCCATTGGCGAATTTTGGTTGGCCAGTGAAATGTTGCCAGACAGCCTTCGTTTTCCCCTCCAAGTGCAATATTTACAAAACAAACTCTACGTTGTGGGCAATGAAGAAAATCGAGATAAAGCATTGCTCGGTGATGAAATTTTAAGCATCAATGGAAGGCCCGCGGAAGAGCTGGTTCGCGACATTTTTCAGCACATTGTATCTCAAGGTGAAATTGAAAGTACAAAACGCATGACCTTCAACACCTGGGCCAACGTGCTGATTCCTTACGCCCAACGATTCCCAAGGAATTACTCCATCACCACTACTCGCTCCAATCAAGAGAGCATAGATCTTCGTCCGAACCCCAACACCAAAGAACTCTTCGATCATCCAGGGATCGAGCATTGCAATGATGAATTGTGCTGTACACTTTTCGAAGAACACAAAACCGCCTTCTTGCGCATCAGTAATTTCAACTATTACGACTGGAACCGTTTTGGCGAATTTCAAACCTTTGTTGACGAGAAGTTCGCTTTGATGGATGATCA
>CALKGK010000095.1 GCA_938085105.1 uncultured Flavobacteriales bacterium | reverse complement strand
AGATAATCTGCAGACATCTCTTCCTCGTTCAAATCGGTCATGGCCGCATCGAGTTGGTCAAAAGCGAGAATCACCGCTGTTTGTTTTTCGATGATGCTGTCGTTGTAAGCCGCCGCTTTGTCTGAACGGGAGGTGCAGGAGGCTAAGCCGATGAAGACAAGTAAGAACAGAAGTGCGTAGTTTTTCATTTCTTTTCACTTTAGGAGGGTGAAAATAGGCATTATTTCTCTTTTGAAGGAAGAAGCCTCGAAGCACTCGAAGTTACCTCTGTCAAAAGAACGCTACAGCATAAGAGATGATGACCTCCACACCTCAACCAAGTCAAATCCAGAATATCAGCGAAGTCGAAGCCGGTAGCTGAGCAGAACCGTATCCGGTAGCTGAACGGAGTCGAAGCTTCTCCTTATCTTTCGCCCATGCTTCCAAAACCAAACACCTTTTCTACCGCAGAAGACTTCCGAACAGGATGTATTCTTCTTATGGACAAACCCCTCGACTGGACCTCCTTTGACGTGGTCAATAAAGTGAGGTACATCATCAGAAAACAACTTGGATTTCGGAAAATAAAAGTGGGCCATGCAGGAACCCTTGATCCAAAAGCAACGGGCTTGTTGGTGATTTGCACGGGGAAGATGACCAAAGAAATCCAACATTTCACCGCAGACGCTAAGACCTACACAGGCACCTTTCACCTTGGGGCCACCCGACCGAGTTTTGACTTAGAGACCGAAGTGGATGCGAATTTCCCGATTGATCACATCACTGAAGACCTGCTTCGCGAAGCAGCCCAAAACATGACCGGGAAAATTCAGCAAACACCCCCCATTTTTTCGGCCAAAAAAGTAGATGGTCAGCGTGCATACAAAGCCGCACGCGCCGGAAAAGAAATTGAATTGAAGCCCGTGGAGGTAGACATTTTGCAATTTGAACTCACCCGCATTGCCCTTCCTGAAGTTGATTTTAAAATTCAGTGCAGTAAGGGAACTTACATTCGTTCCATGGCGCATGATTTTGGCAAAGCACTGAGCAGCGGTGCCTACCTCCAAGCACTGAGAAGAACGGAAAGTGGACAGTTTAATATGGAAGACGGCATGACCATCGAACACTTCCAAAGCAGGATTGCCAGCATCGACCCCCTGCCACAAGAAGGATTAGTAAAATAGCGCCGTTTTTCGTAATTTTGCTCCCTTTTGTGCACAAGATCATACCGATTGATATATGAAACTATCCCAATTCAAATTTGAACTTCCCGAAAAGCTCATCGCTCAACATCCAACCCAGAACAGAGACGAGTCTCGGCTCATGGTGATTGACCGTGCCACTGGGAAAATCGAGCACAAGTTGTTCAAAGACGTTCTTGACTATTTCGAAGAAGAAGATGTCATGGTGATGAACAACACCAAAGTCTTTCCAGCGAGAATGTATGGTAACAAAGAAAAAACCGGAGCTACCATCGAAGTTTTCTTGTTAAGAGAATTGAACCGCGAATCCTTGTTGTGGGATGTATTGGTGGATCCAGCGCGTAAGATCAGAATTGGTAACAAATTGTACTTCGGTGAAAACGACGAACTCGTTGCTGAGGTGATTGATAACACCACTTCTCGCGGTAGAACCTTGCGTTTCCTTTTTGATGGAACACACGAAGAATTTAAAGCAACCATCTACAAGTTGGGCGAAACGCCACTTCCGAAATACATCGACCGTGAGGTTGAGCCTGAAGATGAAGAGCGTTTCCAAACCATTTTTGCCAAAGAAGAAGGTGCAGTAGCCGTTCCAACCGCAGGTATGCACTTCTCTAAGCAATTGATGAAGCGAATGGAGCTCAAAGGAATTGAGTTCAGCGAAGTAACATTGCATGTTGGTTTAGGTACTTTCCGTCCAGTAGAAGTGGAAGACCTCACGAAACACAAAATGGATTCTGAGCAAGCTTTTGTTACCCAAGCCACTGCAGACATTGTAAATCGAGCAAAAGACAATCGTAAAAAAGTCTGTGCGGTAGGGACAACAGCAATGCGTACCATTGAATCAAGCGTTTCTACTTACCAACGTTTGAAGCCGTATGACGGGTGGACCAACAAGTTCATCTTTCCACCATACGAATTTAAAATTGCTGATAGCATGATCACGAACTTCCACACACCACAGTCGACCCTTTTGATGATGGCCGCTGCTTTTGGAGGTTATGATTTGATCATGGAAGCATACCAAACCGCCATCAAAGAAAAATACCGTTTCTACGCTTACGGAGATGCCATGCTCATCCTCTAAACTTAATTGTCCGTCATCGTTCAACGCTCCGATCGGCTTTGAGAAGACGGCGATTTGTATTGCTTGAGAACCGAATCCTGTTGAGAGGCTTCGCCAGTTGACGTTGCTTGCGCAACTGAGACGCTCACTCGGGTGTTTCACTTTACATTTCTTTTGCACGAAAACGGATTTACATTTAAAAGATAGCCTTCTACGACAGAGGGCTTTTTTTTTGATCTCACTTTTCAAAATCAATCCGACATTTACTGCCAAGACTAACAGCTTTTATAAGCTTCCAAAAAGTCTTCGTGAAAAAATATCCTCGCTTTGATGCTGAGCTATCTTCTTGCATCCTATTTTAGCGGCAATGAAACACTGGCTTCTTTCTGTGATTTTTCTACTGACTTTTTCGTTTTTCGGAAAGGCTCAGCAGCGTGGTGGACACCAAGAGTTGCGCTTTTTGAAGGAAGTTTTTCAAGCGGGAAAGGGATTGTTGAAGAAAAACAAAGCGCAACAAGTAGCCCAATGGGAAGAAAATCCCAAAGCCGTAGCAGCTGCACTCACCGTGTTGATGGGTCCGTTTGCCGCTCACCGCATTTACTTGGGGACAAGTGCAAAAGTTCCGGTATTCTACACGCTCACTTTAGGAGGAGGTTTAGGGGTGTTGCCCATCATCGATTTGATGCTCATTCTCAGTGCCAAAGACCTCTCCGTTTATTACAATAAGGACACGATCTTCCTTTGGAGTGAATAAAAAAAGCGGCGTCCCGTTTGGGAACACCGCTTTTGATTCAAGAATGAAGTCTTGTTTATTTCTCTACTCTCTTGATGCTGCAACCAAGAGGCTTTGTGCTTTCCGGCTTGGCTTTTTTGCCTTTCACCATGTTCATCATTGCATTGCTCAAGTAGTGCTCTTTCACTTCCTTCGCACTGTCCACATTATCATCAATCGCACCTTTGTAGGCCAATTCCAGGTCTTTGTTGAAGAGGTACACATGAGGTGTGGTTCTCGCACCAAAGGCATCTGCCAATTTGTGCTGTTCGTCCACAAGATAAGGCATAGTGTAACCCACTGTTTTTGCATGCTTGCTCATCGCTCCCATGGAATCGTCTCCTTCTCTCTTTGCTTCGTTGGAATTGATCAAAACCATTCCTACACCCAAAGCTTCTGCCTGCTCGTGCAAACCGTTGTATCTTCCTTCCCAACCTTCAGATTTGCCTTCTCTTCCGATAACGAACGGACAAGTATTGCAAGAAAAAACAACCAACAATCCGTTTTCGCCTTTCAGGCTTTCAAGGCTGTGCATGCTGTTATCGATGTTGGCCATTTTCGCATCCGCCATCGGAGCTTTGCTTCCAATTTCTAAATTAACTGGCTCGGCTTTGTTGGCCATGAACGCAGATCCAATAAGGGCCATCATCAAGGCACCCGCGATGAATAAGTTCTTTTTCATAATAAGAATTTAAAGTGTTTCGTGTTTCAATCAAATACAACCACCGAAGATAAGATTTGTTGTGTCACCAAAGCGCTAAAAAAACACAAGGGAAGAAGTTCTCTGGAAGGATAAGCGTCTGAGATGGAATGGATAGAAAACCAAAAAGGTTGTCTCGTTAGACAACCTTCTTTGGTAAATAAATGAAAACAATTAAACTATCTAATATCTCTACATGAGAACTTACATTAAGGTTTAACGGCCAAAGCTTAAAAGGGTTCCACTTTTTGGGAAGAAAAACCCATTTTTTTTCTAAGCCACTGAAAACCAAATGCCCTACAAAGGAATGTTCCCGTGTTTCTTTTTTGGAGTTTGAACCACCTTGTTTTTGAGCATTTCGAAGGCCCTGATCAGTTTTTCTCGAGTTTGATGGGGCTTGATCACCTCATCCACATAACCCCGAGCCGCAGCATTGTATGGATTCGCGAAGAGTTCAGCGTATTCGGCTTCTTTCTCTTTCAACTTGGCTTCGTGGTCGTCTGCAGCTTTGATTTCTTTTCTAAAGATGATTTCAGCGGCTCCCTTGGCTCCCATCACGGCAATCTCTGCTCCAGGCCAAGCGAAGTTCATGTCTGCGCCGATGTGTTTGGAGTTCATCACATCATAAGCACCTCCGTAGGCTTTTCGGGTGATGACCGTTACTCTTGGCACGGTGGCTTCACTGAATGCGTACAATAGTTTGGCTCCGTTGCTAATGATTCCATTCCATTCTTGATCGGTTCCAGGCAAGAATCCAGGAACGTCTTCAAAAACCAAAAGTGGAATGTTGAAGGCATCACAGAAACGAACAAAACGCGCTGCTTTGTTGGATGCGTCAATGTCTAATACTCCTGCCAAATAAGCGGGTTGATTAGCCACAATCCCAATGCTCTTTCCGGCCAAACGGGCAAAACCCACCACCATGTTTTCTGCATACTGAGCATGAACTTCGGTGAATGAACCTTCATCGATCGTGTTTTGAATCACCTCCTTGATGTCGTAAGGCAGGTTTGGATTATCCGGTACGATGCTGTCCAAAGCTGCTCTGCTCTCATCACCCCCAGTATAAGGGACGGATGGCGCTTCTTCTTCGCAGTTTTGAGGAACGTAGCTCAACACTTGTTTCATGGCTTCAATGCATGCAATTTCGTTGGCACACGAGAAATGCGTTACTCCAGATTTTGTGCTATGGGTGCTTGCCCCTCCAAGTTCTTCGCTGCTCACTTCTTCGTGGGTAACGGTTTTTACGACGTTCGGACCAGTAACAAACATGTAACTCGTTCCTTCAACCATAAAAATAAAATCGGTTAAAGCGGGAGAATAAACTGCTCCACCGGCACAAGGTCCCATAATGGCAGAAAGCTGAGGCACCAATCCACTCGCTTGAACATTGCGGTAAAAGATATCGGCATACCCTCCCAAGGAAACTACCCCTTCTTGAATACGCGCACCGCCTGAATCATTGAGTCCGATAACAGGAGCTCCATTTTGTGCGGCCAAGTCCATGATCTTACAAATCTTGGTGGCATGTGCTTCCGCGAGTGATCCTCCCAAAACGGTGAAATCTTGAGAAAAAACATAAACAAGTCGTCCGTTGACTTTTCCGTAACCGGTCACTACTCCATCACCCAGAAACTTCTGCTTATCCAAACCAAAGTTGGTACTTCTGTGGGTCACCAACATCCCGATTTCTTCAAAGCTTCCTTCGTCCAAAAGAAAGTGCAAACGCTCGCGCGCTGTGAGTTTTCCTTTGCCGTGTTGGGCATCAATTCTTTGCTGACCTCCGCCCAATTTGGCTTCCTCAGTTCTTCGTTCTAGTGATTCAAATTTTTCGCTCATGTGCTGTAAATGGGACTCAAAGATACCACGAAAATGGGGGGATGCGCAAACGGAAATGTTCTGAACGAAAAACGCCGGGCTCAGCGCATCAAATACATCTTCCCGATGCCCTTATTGAAGTAGGGTGATGCTGCGGAATCGCGGTGCTGCACTACCTTGCCTTGTTGCTTGGCTATCACGCGATACAGGTACACTCCATTGGCCAAGGGGTCGCCATACTGGTCCCTTCCGTCCCACCAATATTCACTGCGATTTCTACCAATCACCATGGGACCAAATTCTTCTGTTCGAATCTCACGCACTACTCGTCCGCTAATGTTCATGATCTGAATGTAGATTTCATCGGGCGGTACAGCTCCTGTTAGGGTGAAAACAAATTGAGTTCTCGTGGTGAAGGGATTCGGGTAGTTGAGAACGTCGGTAATGCCGCTTTCGGTGATGACTTCAAAATCAATCACGTAATCCAAATCACCACTGCTGTTTCCGCTTTTATCTTGAGCTTGAACGAGCAAACGATAGCTACCATCTTGTGTGAACTGTGGTCGGTATTCAAAAGCCACTTTATTGTCGTTCTCTGCCGGAATCCACAATACTTCTTCTTCGTTGGCAAAAAAGACGGGGCTTTGCACTCCGCTAGGGTCCTGCACATACATTTTGAAACTTGAAGTGTCGCTCAGTTCATTCATGATCAAGTAGGGATTCTCGTCATCCAAACTCACCCGAATCAGCGGTTGGGCGCTCACAATGTCTCCGTTCAGAATCCGTCGTCCATCAAAAGTCACTTCCAAAAGTGGATTGATCCGGTCGTCCTGCACAACAAAATTGAGCTGAAATTGATTGTTGAATCGGTATTGCTCCAATTGATCGTACTGTCCAGTTTCCGGGTTGAAGGCGTTCGCTTCCACTTTCAAGGTGTGCGCCCCTATCAAATCTGTGGTGCTGAGGTAAACGGTGTCCAGCAGGTGTTCTCCCACCAAAAGAGAATCGAGACGGTAGCGTTTTTCCTGACGAATGAGTCCGTTCTTCTCAATGGTATAGCTCATCAAGATGGAGTCCATGGGCAGTTCTCCAGCATTGCTCACCGCTACACACAGTACCATTTCTTCTCCCTCCATGATGGTGTCTTTCGGGAAATAAAAGCCTTCAGAAGCGTTCAAAGCGCATTCTGGAACGTGATTACCAATGAGTCGCCAATGTTGGAGTTGTGGGGCACTTTGGTCTTCTTCATCGCGCAAAACGGCATCAATCTCAATGTAGGGGTGCTCGTTTCCGTCCACCAAAGAAGTGAGTTCATTCAATTCGCCACTCAACTCAGAAAAGTCAGCCACATCTATGCTCGGGTTGTTATCGCTTCGGCCCTGCAAATGAATGAGGAGTTCATCATTGGTTTCACCCGTTGCTTCCCACTCAAATCGCTCCCAAATGGAAGACACGCCCAAAGCTCGAGTTTGCATGCTTCCCGAACCCAAACTCCCCGTCATGCTGGCCTCCAGCTCGATGTACGCATCAATGCTGCTCCCCACCACTTCAATGATGCTCTCAGGATTTCCCTTTTCCATGAAGAAAATGAAGGGCACCGAATCTTGGCCCAGGCCTACCTGATTTGCTCCCAAATCCTGAAAAAGTTCATATACTTCAGGTGCATTGGTGTCCCAAGCGTCATAATCAACGTGCTGCCAAGTGTAAATGAGGAGATAATGTCCGTCTTCTACTTCATTCTCAATCATGTTCACCATTCCCTGCATTTGCTCGCTGCTGTTTTGGCGAAAGATGAAGTAATTCTCTGGTCGTTGACGAGCGTTGGCGCAGGCGATGACGTTGCCAAAATCATTTTCGGGATAGGTGTTATCATAATTGCTTGCCCACGGAATGAGCGTGCTGCTGTCCATCACGGCCACATGAAGCGCGGGCGTTCCTCCACATCCAGCGTATTCCATGACTTGTCCGCTAATCTGGTAGCGGGTGGCTGAAGATTCAAAAGTATTGCCCGGCGTGCCATAAACACTGGCCTTTAAAGGAACTTCCTGAGAAAAGAAATCCAGCGTTTCATTGGGTGTGTTTTCAGACAGTTGACTTCGTGGGTTTTGCGTGAATTGTTCGAAATCGGCCTGCCCCCATCCTCGCTCCTCATCTAAAATCTCAAAGCTGGCATGTCGCCAATCGAATCCATTCTCGTTGCTACTGTCTGGACTGCATCGCCAATAATACACTCCTTCTTCCCACGCTACGTTCGGCTCCCAAGCAATCAATCCACCTTCAGCAAAAAGGACTTCCTCTACCAGATCATCTCCGGCAAAATCACGGCTGCGGTCAAGTTGGAAGCGGTAAGGTTTCAGCGGACTCAGTAAATCTCCAGTAGAAGCATAAAATCCGTCAGGACCGTTGGGGATGATGCTGAAATTATAGGGGTAAACAGGAAAAACACTGCCAGAAGTAATATTGACCGACTTCCCTTGAACGATGTTATTGGCTACATTTTCAAGCTCGTCTACTTGGATGGAGGGGTGGTCAACAAACACATCAAAGGTATTGATGCCCAATCCGCGCAAGGGATCCAAAGGTAGGGTGAAAACTAGTTCATTCTGGAAAGCCATTTGATCCACATTCATAAAAATGGAGGTATCGCTTCCATCGGGAAAATGCCTTTTAAGTTCAACGCCGAAACCCGATTCTATGAGCTTACCGATGTTGGTGATGTCCACATGCACTTCAAAACTTTCCAAGGCAGAATTCAGATTCTCTGGAACAAAAGAAACGTTTTCGGGGGCGAGAACGAGGTCGGGCTTGGGCCAGGAGTTCAATACAAGGGAAGGATCCCCGTGAAGGGCAAAAGTCAAGGCTGCATTCTCGGAATAGAGGTTTTGAAAGTTCCCTTGAAACGCCTGTACCGCTCCTTGCATGCACTGACCGATGGATTCCCCATAACTGCTTCTGAAAATCTGATCGTAGAAGCTGTTGGTCCAGATGTTCAAATACGAGGGCAAGCCCAAATCTCCTTTCGCGATGAAGCCAATAACCCCAGCATTTGGAGCAAGCACAAACTCCTCGCTGGTACTTAGCCCTTGAGATAAATGGATGTTCCCGGTGTAACAACTGTTTCCAATCAAGAGGGGGTATTTGCCTTGGTTGTCGTAGCTGGCAGGACTGTCGATATTCACATCAAAGCCTGTGCTTGAAGCGTGTCCGAAAAAAGTCATGAGCGATACTCCTTCTTCAATCAAGAGTTGTATGCTGTCTGAAACGCTGATTTGAATGGGATCGGTGCTGCTTTTGTAAAAGGAAAACACATCTCCTCCAAAACAAACATCTTCCACGATGTTCTCATAATTTTGGAGGTATCCGCGAAACAAGGATTGTTCAAATTGATTTCCTCCACCACCAAAATGGAGCACATTTTTCATCCAAGCTTGGGGTTCGGCGCTTTCGAATTCAATGACCTTATTCAAATAGTCAAACACCGCCTCATTGTTTGCAGCAGCTAGTCGACCTGTAGGAATGGCTGCTTCAAAGAGCGTTCCATTCAAACCTGCGGTGAATGCCAAATCGGAAGTGGGATGACCGTAGCTTGGAACGAGATTTCGGGCATATTTATCTTCATTGTTTCGCGCTCCCACCGTAGAACTGATGTTCATCTCATGGATGCTTTTACCCAAGAGGAAGAGGTGACTTGGTGGAGACGACCAGGTGCTCAACAAAGCATCGCAGAACCTTCGAATACTCAAGGGATGTTTGTAAATCCCAGCAGCAAATTGATGGTAGAGCTCGTTCACATCAACCAATAAGCAAGGCAGGCCTGTGTTGTTTTTGTACGAGGCATAATTGTTCGCCGAAGTAAGCAAGCTCGAATGGGTGATGATGACCATGGCACTGTCCAGAGGGGTGGAAAGGTAATTGGTGAAAAAACCGCTTGAACTCACAGGAGCTAAGGACGGTTGAGCATTGAAGAGGCTTTCGTCTACCAGCAAGATGTTGGCACTGTTTCCACCATCAAATGGCACAATGGTTTGCCATGCACCATCATTTTGAACCAAAGGTAGTTCCCATCGGAAGCCATTCTCCTGAAGCACAAAACACCGCGGTTGAGATCCGCCAAAAGCCGCAATGTTCAGTACCGCTTCGTTTCCTCCCGGACTCTGAACGCTGAATGTTGCTTCCAGGTCGTTGCCAAAATCCAAAGTTCTGGGATACGTAATTTCAATGTTGGAAATGACGTGGTAATCCGTCGCCACACCAAGGTCGTCCACGGAACGATGGGTAATGCGCGTAGTTGCTCCCAAATCTTGACTTGGCAAGTCAAAACCAAAATTATTGAGCTGATATCCGTAATACACGCTGTCGATTACGGGCACAAACGGACTCCCATAACCTACTTGAAGGTGGTGATTCCAAATGCCCGTGGCCAAAGATGCGCTCGCCGAGATCGCCTTTACTTTAGGCATGGGAGCGTCATTTCCTTGATAGGCGTTGGGAGTGGCTAAGTCCTTGTCCCTCGTTTGTCCTTTCCCAAATCGGGTATCATACCAGCCTTCCGCTTCTTGGTACCAAGGAAGGGCGAAACCGTTTTGGTCCTGTACTCCGAAAAAATAGCTGTCGTGATAAGACCCCAAACTCTTGCTCAATGCATAATTGATGCTCGGCAGATTTTCAATGGGAGTAGTGGTCGAATAAATTGCTGTGCGAAGGGGAGCCGGACCTGAGGACTTGCTCACATACACTCTAGCCGTGTCGTTGAAATTGCTGTAATGCGGGTTGTTTTGATCGGATGGCGATTGGTAGAGTTCTCGGTCGAGCCAACCGTCGTTCTTTTCCGCAAAGACCAAGAGATAATCCCCCGGGTCAAAACTTCCATCTCCCCCATCAAATAACTGAATCCTTTGTTCTTCCCCTCTTGAATGCAGTCGAATTTCATCGCTACTGAGTCCGCCAATGGGAAAACCCGCCCCTTGAAGGTCTTGGTAACTCAAACGAACAACGGCATCTTGTGAAACGGGAAAGTGCCAATACTGAGCACCATAGTCAATCCATTCATTCCCTATTTGCGCTTGGACAGAAAAAACCAAGGCAAAAAGCGATATGAAAAGAAGGAAAAAGCTCGTATTCCGCATGGTGACTAAGGTCTGTTATATTCCGCTTTGTTGCAATCCATTAGAGTGAAGTTATGCAAGGAAAGATGTGCAAACAAATTGCTTTTCAATTAGTCTTGAAAGCCCACATCGAGGTCTTCACTTTTTGTTGATGGATGATGGTAAAAGAGACGCAAGGATGCTCCGAGCGCTTTCAGGATTTTCGATGTGCATCATGTGTCCGCAAGACGCTACCGAAACAAGTCTTTCTGCCGCAATCCAAGCTGCTTCCTCTTTTTGTCGTTCTAAAGGAAAAAGCGGGTCGAGCTCACCGTGAATAAGACTGCACTTGATTCCCGATGACTTCAAAAAAGCACTTGAATCTTCGCGGTTCTTCATAGCGAGTAAGCTGAACTGAATATCTTGATACTTCATTTGTTTTGCCTCTTCAACTGCTTTAGCAATATCCACCGCACACCTCACTTGGTTTTCTTCTGAGAACAGTGCTTTGATCATTCCGCTGACGTACCTTTCCTTGTTGTGCTCCACCGCTTCAATGGCTCGGTCTCGTTGGACTTTCTTTTCTTCACTATCGGCTTTATAGGTGGATTGCCAAAGGATGATTTCAGCTACTTTTTCGGGGTGAATCTTTGCCATGGCTAAGGCAAAATATCCGCCCATGGAGTGTCCGCAAAGCACAAATTTTTGTTCCTCATCAAAGTCAACAAGTAGTTCATCCCAAGCCGACTCCGCCATGGAGCTCATCTTAGCTTCTCCCCAAAACGAAGGAGCACCTCCATGACCAGGAAGTTCGAGAAGAAGGCCCACCTGGTGATCTGCCAGCAAACCTTCCCACATGTTTTTGTTTTCTAAAAAACCGTGAATGAGCAAGGGAATAGGGTCGTTTTTTTCATCCCCAGTCCGCAAGTTCCAAAGGGCTTCATCTCCTGGTTTCGACCAAGAAATGTTGAATGTTTTATTGTGGGCAGACCGTTCCATAGTCAGGCAAAAATATCAAAACATCGCTGCTTCCTACGCTGCCGTCGTTATTGAGATCTGCGCTGCAATTTGTGGTACATCCGATTTCAGCCAAAATCACCAAAAGGTCTTGCACATCTACTTGTCCGTCGAGGTTCAAATCGCGTGGACAAAAGCATGAGCTTGGCGCTATAAATACCGAATTCGCAGAAAAAGCGCATGTTGGCTCATCGCTAAAGAACGCGTTTACATTCTGAGTGTTTCCATCCGAAACCAAATCCAATAAGTTAATGATCGCCGGAGAAGTGCTGAAGTCGAAATTTTGGCCGTTCACCGTGAGCTGCCCCCCTTCCGGGGCCTCTTCAAAGGTAAAAAGCAAGGCTTGAGTGTAAGTATTGCTCAGAGGATCGCAGGCACTTTGAACTCCTGTTGTGAGCAAATTCAAGCTGCACGGAGGACTCGCCCCTTCCCAGAAGGCAACTCCATTTTGATCCCCATCTCCAATGTAATTGAAGGGCGACAATCCACTCACAAAATCGCCTGCACCCCAAATTCCTTTGGCAACGGCTACGCTTTCTCTTCCATTTCCTCCACTACCAAATTGCATGAAATCCAACATGTCTTCTGGATTGTTTAGGTCGGGGAAAGGAGAATACAAGGCCAAATCTATTCCTCCAACCGGCGGGTTCCAAGCGGTCCACGAGAGGGTGACCGAAGCATTGGGGTTCACGATTAAAGTTCCGCTCACCACGTTGAGGTTGTTGATATTGACATTGCTTCCACCTGAACTCAAGCGATGGTTAGCAAGGTTGATGTTGCAGGTTCCGTAATTGGTTATGGTGATGGTCTCGTTATCTGGATTTACTTCAGACAAACGCGGGTCTTGGCAGCAGTTTGATGGCGCTTGCCAAAGGTTGTTTTCAAAGATGCTGCAGTCCGGGTCGATGGTGAAAAACACCGTGACATCCACATTTTGCCCGTTGGCCACCAAATTTCCGATGTTCACTGTTTGCGGACTCCCAGTTACGGTGTACAAGTTCCCATTAACGCTCAATAAACCTGATGGTGGAGGAGTAGTATAAGTCACCTCAATTTGAGCCGCGTAACGATTCAGCGTCGGGTTGCATTCTCCCACATTTATCAAACTCACGCTTTCCAATAAGCACTCATTTCCGAGGGTCCATCCGATGTCTTCAAAAATCCCAAGCACGATAGGACCTGGATTGTGATTGGCCTCGGCAGTACCTAAAAATGGGGTCATCAGAGAATTAGCGTTTCCTGGAGTGTAGGTGTTTTCGTTGAGGTGAGAATAGCTCGATCCGCTAGCAAAAGTACCGGGAGCATACATTCTTGGTCGGGTTCCCCCATTACTTGCCACTCCTTCAATACCGTTCCAATAGAGGTTGTTGCCCGTGAGTGCGTCTCCCAACGCCGTCGAACCATTGCTCAAAGAGGTGAGGTCCGTACCATTGTTCAACTCCACAAAGGTGTCGTAGATCACAGGGTCATTATTGATTTCCAAAAACCCTTGGCTTCCGCTCACCGAAGCACTTCCAAAAAAGCCCAATCCGTGGCACAACTCGTGCAACACAACCGTTACAAAGTCGTACTGGCCGCCGGGCGTATTTCCATCCGTTCCAAAATACCAATTGAAGTTACTATTGAAAGTACAGGTAATGTCTCCTTGTCCGGCAGCATTATCCGTTCCTCTCAATTTATTGGCGAGTGCCGCGGCATAATAGGTATTGCTTTGTTCAGCGCCTGGGAAATTTCGAAAGAGGTTTTGTGCCCCAGCGAAGCCCAATGTTCCACCGCTCAAGGATTGCCAATTGGCATCAATAACAATGGGCACACTAGAAGTGAGTGTCGAAGCCCAAATGTCTACCGCATAATCGAAAGCTGCTTGGGCATTGGCAGGAAAATTATTGTAGTTCACGTTAATCACAACCGCTCGCTCTCCATTCGGGTCAAAATCGGCCGGAGGTGGAACAAAACTGAACTCATCAATGCCGGTTCCTTGGAGGCCATGTTCGCAAGCTTGATGCTGGTAATCTCCCAAACCACAAACAATTTGAGCTTGAAGAGAAGGAATGGCAATAAGAAAAAAGAGCAGCGTGGATAGTTGTTGTTTAATTGTCATGGCAAGCATTTGGTTTTAAGGTCAATACGTTATAAGCGGCAAAAGCTTGGAATTGTTCATCTTCAGTATTCACACAAGCACCACACTATTGCACCATCCAGCGAAACCTACCCAAGATTTCACCTTCTTTTGATTTAAGTTCGAGAATATAATTACCAGGCAATGCATCAGTGAGCTCGAGGTTTCCGTCTTCACTCCAAATAAAAGGAACCAGTTGACCCAAGGCGTTCCTCAACACCAGCTCATCGGCTTCACTTCGGCTTAAATAAAACCTTCCACCATTGGGATTCGGTTGAATCGGGTTGAAAGAAGAAATCCGCATTTTATTGACCGTTCGAACATCGGAATAGCTATAATCCCCATTGATATCAACCTGTTTCAGACGGTAATACAAGCGTCCTTCAGTGGGATTTTTATGGCTGAAGCGGTACTCTCTTCTTTCCAAACTGTTTCCCGCCGCCTCCAGTACTCCGAGCGAAGACCAATTCACAAGATCAAGGGAATGTTCCAGTTCGAAATTCCTGCTTTGATGTTCGCTTTCCGTGCTCCAAGTGCACAAGACCTCATCATTTAAAGCACGATAGTTCGCGTCGAAGGTCAAACCCTCCACCGGAAGCATTAAGGCAGAACAGAGATACAAAGTACTCTGCATCTGCTCCACCGAGCAAGAACAACCCTGACTCGGGTCCATGGTGATGGTAACGGATTCCGGACTCAAGCCCAAGGATCCTGCAATGGACGAAACAGGAAGCTGAATCAACAATTCCCCCGGTTGGAATGTAATGCTTGAAGGAATGGGATCGATTAAACCACCATCTACAGCAGACCCTGAAATGGAGTAATTTAGGGTGACCTCCTCGGAAAAGTCGTCTCCATTGTTCACGAAGAAAAAGTAACCGCTCTCCTCACAATTCCCAGGATTACTCTGACCTAAAGAAGCCGCCGCAGTCACGCCCACATCAACACCAGCAGTGAAACTTTCGGCCTCCAAAAAAACGGCAGAGTCGTAAATCGCATCTCCAGCATCGGCCACCGCAATGATGATTTGATAGGTGGCACAGGGCTCCGTCACAATGTTCGCTGTGAGCGGAACCGTGTATCCGTCAAACTCATGAGCAGTACCCATTAAATTGTCGTTGTAATACGCACCGTAGTAGGGCGGGCATGCGTCTCCGTTGTTGTTTACATTGTTAATGGTTACCGGGTCCGTCGTTCCAGGAACCGTTGCAATGTTGGTGTTGGGGGCATATCCTGGTCCGCTAACAAAAAAGCCAAAAGCATCGTTCA
Source organism: uncultured Flavobacteriales bacterium (assembly GCA_938085105.1). Lineage (GTDB taxonomy): Bacteria > Bacteroidota > Bacteroidia > Flavobacteriales_D > Sanyastnellaceae > CALKGK01. The sequence goes on along the minus strand of CALKGK010000095.1, from coordinate 18,559 downwards.
CCGTTCCACAAACAAATTCAGGATATTCATCTGAGGCAAAAACATAGGTGAAACTTACACCGTCTGTTTGTGCCACAAAGTCAAATTGAAAAATGGCTGCATCAGAAGTAAAATTATCAGCAATATCATCGAGTAAGTCCAAGCCCGCCGTGTAAAACCCAGTACCGCTACTGCCGCTCAAGTTTGGACCTTCTGCGTCCATGGCATTTCCGCTGCTCAGGATAATTCCTTCTTCAATACCGATGGAAGAACCTTGAGAAAAAGTGCCGATAGCGCTCAAGTCTCCAGAATATTGGATGTTGCTTGCAGACAAACAATCTCCCAAGAATACATCTGATATGAGGGCTTGCGGAGTAAGGTTTCCTGACTCAACTTGAATGACGTCTGGCGGGTCGGGAATGTTGCAATCTGCATTGCCAATTTCAATCACAATGAATTCATAGGCACCCATCGTCATTGTTCCTGTTGCTACTATACTCCCCAGCGGATCGAGTAAGGTGTAGTTGGCATAATTCCATCCATCCCCAAAAGAATCAAAAAGCTCCAAATAGAGGCAGCCATCCTCAAGGCAAACGGGCGTACTTGGAGTTGCGAAACCGCTGGCTACCGGCCCATCGTCTGTGGACATCGCCCAAGAAATCTCAAAATCGAAGGTCCCTCCTTGTGCAATGAACGTGTAGGGATCAGGACAATTTCCACCACCAGAACAACTTGCATCGTTCACAGAAAAAACGCTGCTTCCTGGGATACCGCTTATCGTTCCAGCATCACTTCCAGCGAGCGTCCAAGAAACCTCCCCTGGGAAAATGCCTGGAGTGACATTCAAATCGTAGCATCCGTCGGGCAAACAAAAGACCACTGTTTCCGTAGCTCCAGTGAGCATGGTGCCGGTGTAGAGTACAATTCCTGAAGCTTGATCTGAGAGGGTATATTGTGCCCCATCCCAGCCATCGCCAAAGGAATCAAACATGGTAAAAGTGAGGGTGTTTTGGGTACACTGCGCATTCAAATGCATCATTGAAGAGAAACCGAAAACCAAAGAACACAAAACACAGGCACGAAGTACCGCATTCAGCAGAAGTGAAGTGTTTGAGTTGGTCATAATGCACAGCTAAGGTTGAAACTAGCGTGGCAGAAGATACAAAAGAATGACGTAAAAACCTCATTTCGAACAAACAAGACACACACCGAAGCTTGCTCACCATTTGAGAATTATCACTATTTTAGCAATTATGACGAATTTGGCTCAGAATTTAAAGATACTTCGAAAGGAGAAAAAGCTTACTCAGGCGCAATTAGCGGAGCGCGTGGGAGTCAATCGTTCCGTGATTGGAGCTTATGAAGAAGGCCGAGCAGAACCCAAACTTTCTACCCTCGTTCTTTTGTCTCGGTTTTTCAATTTGAGTCTGGATGAACTCGTACTTTCTTCCAAGGTGAAAAGTACTGCTTCATCAGCTTCACTTCTTCCCTCACCCATCAAAGTTTTGCCCATTACCGTAGATCGTGAGAGCGATAACGAATTGATCACTCTCGTACCTACCAAAGCTGCAGCTGGGTATTTGGGAGGATATGGCGACGTGGATTTCATTGCACAACTCCCCCGTTTCGCACTGCCAATCAAAGAATTGGCACAAGACAAAAGCTACCGAGCATTTCAAATTGAGGGAGACAGCATGCTGCCCATTCCTTCCGGGGCGTACGTGATTTGTTCTTTTGTGGAAGATTGGAACAGCGTTGGAAACAACCGCAGTTATGTGGTGCTCACCAAGGATGATGGCATCGTCTTCAAACGGATTCAGCGAAACAAACAGGCTTCCCAATTCACCATGATTTCAAACAATGCCCTTTTTGAGGCTTATGATTTACCGTGGTCCGAAGTGGTTGAGGTCTGGCAAGCTACAGCGCACGTCTCATTCGAATTCCCGGTGGAAACGATGCACACTTCCGCGCTGGAAGATATTCGGATAAAGTTGAGCGAACTCAAAGAAAGCATCGATCAAAGAACGAACTAAAGCGCCGCGGCAAGTCCGTCCCAAAGGGCAATGCGTTGCTTCAATGCAGCACAAGCAGTTTCTTCAGCTTCTTCCCACTTATTTTGGTCATTACCACAAAGGGTAGCAATCATTTTAAGCGAAAGCGGTCCGTGTTCATCGCCATCAATTTCTATGTGGCGATGCAAATAGTACAGCAATTTGTTGGCCGACCCCAAGCTTCCTTGTTCTTGTCCGTCTCGAATAATGGCTTCAAACATGTCTGGAATCAAATCTTCCCTTCCAAAAGTAAAGGCCGAAGCAATTTTATGCGCTTCTCCGCTTTCAATCACGTCGAAAGTATAATTTACGAAGTCGCAGACATTTTGCGGAGCTTGTACTTTTGTTAAAGCCTCTTTTACAGAAATGCCCTCTCCTAAATGCGCGAGGAAGGATTTGATTTGGGCGGTGTTGGCTCCCACTTCTTCCATGGACTCGAGGTACATGTCGAAATGACTTTTTGGAGTGCCACTTTCATCCACATCACTCTCTTCACCGTGAACAATCTCATTGATAAATCGTGCCAATTCTGGGTGATGATTGGGCATCCATGGTACTTGGGTACAGGTGAGCTCTTGTTGAAGCGCTTTGAGCAAAGACATAAAATCCCACACCGCAAAAACATGCTGTTCCATGAACAGGCGGAGGTCAGAAACATCCTTCAACTTTCGATACATGGGGTGCGGACTCAATGCATCGCGCAAAGATTTTACTTTTTGATTGATACTTTCAATCCCTCTAACTTCCAACAAGGCACTTTCCATAAGTTTAGGCTTCTTGAGCAATAACCTCCTCTACAGCAGGTATTTTTGATTTCAACAAATTTTCAATTCCTCCTTTGAGGGTTTGCATGCTGCTTGGGCAACCAGAACAAGCTCCTCTCAGTTGGACATAAACTTTTCCTTCTTTGTATGCGGTGAAATCAATAGCTCCACCGTCTTGTTCCACTGCCGGACGAACGAATTCATCCAACAAAAAGCGAATTTCTTCATCGAATTCGGATGGAGAAATGTCTTCTTTCTGAATGAAGTCCTTCTGCTCTTGGGTCAAACCCAATGCACCCGCTTCTGCTCCAGGCATCTCCGCTTCCAAGCCTTCCGGCACATGACTTACAGCAATTTCGTTTTCCAACAACCACTCCCGAATGTACTCTCTTAGCTGTTGTACAATCATCTCCCAGCCCAAAGACTCGTCTTTTGTAACGGCCACGTAGTTTCCACTAATGAACACCGCATTAACAAAAGGAAAATTAAAGAGTTCTTCAGCCAAAGGAGCAGCTCCTTGACACTGTTCTTTGGACGAAAACTCCACCTGCAAACCATCGGCAATTAGCCAGCGATCGGCAACAAATTTCATTACCGCCGGGTTTGGGGTCATTTCAGCATAAACTGCTGTTGGGATGATCTTTCTTGTGCTCATGATGGAATTTTTCACAAAGGTAATGATTGACTAACATTTGCCTGCAATAGATGTTCTTATTGCTACATTTGTTGGCATGAAAACATGGATTCTAACTCTGAGCTTCTGCCTGCTCTGCGCCTCCACGGCGATCTATGCCCAAAGCACTTTCCCCATGAACGGAACAGTGGAGAAAAAGGTGGTGAGCAGTCTTTACATCAATGCCCACTTCCATACTGCGGGAGAAAGCGACTTCCCGAACGGACAAATGCTCGTTCAAAATGGAAAAATCCTTGCCATTGGCGAAAAAATTGATGCTCCTCAACAATGCGAAATCATTGATCTTGGTGGAGCACACGTTTATCCGGCCTTCATTGATTTGGAGTCGGATTACGGGATGCCAGAAGTGAAAAGACGCCAATGGAGCAGAGAACCGCACATCGAACGAAGCGAAAAAGGTGCTTTTGGTTGGAACGAAGCCATTCGTCCGGAATTCTCCGCAGCCGAAGCCTTCAAAATCAACGAAGAACAGGCCAATCAACTCAAGCAAATGGGATTTGGAACCGTGCTCACCCACCATCACGACGGAATTGCGCGGGGTAGATCAGCACTCATCACCCTTGGAAACCAAACGAATCGAAACCTCCTATTGAGCGAAGGCGCCACCCACTTCTCCTTCAGTAAAGGAAGCAGTGAACAAGACTACCCAAGTTCTTTGATGGGAGCCATTGCCTTGCTGCGCCAAACCTTTTACGACCTCGATTGGTATGAAAATACACCCGATAAAAACGAACGTAACCTGAGTTTAGAAGCGCTCGGACGCTCTTTGGACTTGCCTCTGATTTTCGACACTAGAGAAAAACTGGACATTTTAAGAGCGGATCGGATTGGTGATGAGTTCGACATGCAATTTGCCTTTGTTGGAAATGGAGACGAGTACCAACGAATTGATGAAATCAAAGCAAGCGAAGGAATGCTCATCGTCCCGATTGATTTTCCTATCGCATTTGATGTTCGCGACCCGTACCTCGCAAGAATGATCTCACTTCAAGAACTCAAACATTGGGAACTCGCACCAAGCAACCTCGCCCGACTCGAAGCGGCAGGTGTTCCTTTTTGCATCACTTCCAAAGGGTGCAACTCGGACACCTTTTTTAAGCATTTGCGACAAGCAGTAAGTCATGGGTTGAGTGAAGAAGAAGCGATGAAGGCACTCTGTTCTCGTCCGGCAGAATTCCTCAATGCCACCTCTTTTGTGGGCGACTTGAGTGCTGGAAAAGAAGCCAACTTTTTGGTGATGAGCCAAAACCTTTTTGACGACGAAAGTGAATTGCTCGAAGTGTGGATTCAAGGTGAAGTAGAACGTGTTCAAGATCGTTTGCTTGTGGACGTTCGTGGAGAGTACAACTTCAACATCAACGGAAAACTCTACCCCTTGAGCATCACCGGAAAACAAGGCAAACCCAAAGGAAAGATCTTGGTTATTGATGCTGATAGCGCAAGCGTCGAACTTAACATCACCCAAGAACAACACCAATTGAGCATGAACGCCAAAGGAGATCATTTTGGCTTAGATGGAACCCTCTTTTTTAGCGGAATTGTTCATGCCGAAAGTCGGATTTGGGATGGAAAAGTGCAATTCCCCGACGGTTCTTGGAAAGACTGGATGGCAGTGAAACAAAGCGAATTTGAAGCTCCGCAAGCCAAGGAAGGCAGCACAGAGAGCCAAGGTGAAGAAAACATGGGTGAGTTGATTTATCCCTTCGTCGCCTATGGATCTCCAAAACGACCCGAACTCAAAACCGTGCTCATCAAGAATGCAACCTTGTGGACCAATGAAGAGGAAGGAATCTTGGAAGACGCTCAACTCTTGATGCACCTCGGTAAAATTGCTGCAGTGGGTAAATCCATCAACCTCAACGAAGTCTTTGGCAAGAACATTCCTGAAATCGAAGTCATCGACGCTAAGGGCAAACACGTTACCCCAGGGATCATTGACGAACATTCACACATCGCCATTTCTCGTGGGGTGAATGAAGGAACGCAAGCCAGTAGCGCCGAAGTGAGCATTCAGCACAGTGTAAACTCTGAAGATATCAACATTTATCGCCAGCTTTCAGGTGGGGTAACCTGTTCTCAATTGCTTCACGGATCGGCCAACCCCATTGGCGGACAAAGCGCCTTGATCAAATTGAAGTGGGGTGCATCTCCGGAAGAAATGGTGATGTGGGACGCAGCTCCCTTTATCAAGTTTGCACTTGGGGAAAACGTGAAACAAAGCAACTGGGGCGATTATCAAACCGAACGCTTCCCTCAAACACGAATGGGTGTAGAACAAGTGTTTTACGACGAATTCATCCGAGCAAGAGAATACGGAATGGCTTGGGAAAACTACGACCGGGAATTGAAAACCCTCAGTAGAAAAGCCCGAAGAAAAGGACAAGTTCCCGCCAAACCACGAACCGATCTTGAACTCGAAGTTTTGCTTCAGATTCTCCACCGAGAACGATTCATCACTTGCCACAGTTACCGCCAAGACGAAATCAACATGCTCATGCACGTGGCAGACAGCATGGGATTCACCTTAAACACGTTCACGCACATACTTGAAGGCTATAAAGTGGCCGATAAAATGCGCGAACACGGCGCCGGTGGTTCTACCTTTTCCGATTGGTGGGCTTACAAATTTGAAGTAAAAGACGCCATTCCATACAACGGAGCCATCCTTTGGGAACAGGGAGTTGTTACGGCATTCAATTCGGACGACGCTGAGATGGCGCGACGACTCAATCAAGAAGCGGGGAAAGCCGTGAAGTACGGTGGCGTCCCCGAAGAAGAAGCCCTCAAGTTCGTGACCCTCAACCCAGCAAAATTGTTGCATTTGGACGACCGCATGGGTTCACTCAAAGTGGGGAAAGATGCCGACATCGTGATATGGTCTGAGCACCCCATGAGCATCTATGCAAAAGCAGAAAAGACCTTCATTGAAGGCATCTGCTATTGGAACGCTGAGGAGGATCAAGCCAAAAAGGACTACATCCAAAAAGAGCGCGCCCGAATCATTCAAAAAATGTTGGTTTCAGAAAATGGAGGAGGAAAACGCCGCACTCCGAGCAAGCACGTGCACCAACACAACCATTGTGACACCATTCTTGAAGAATACTAGACCATGAAGAAAGCCATTTTAACACTCAGCATCGCCCTCCTCTCTTGCAGCAGTATTCTCCTCGCACAAGACCAAAACAGTCCGGCACCCAAACACGAAGGAAAAACCCTTCTGCTTGGCGGCACGGCACACTTGGGGAATGGGGACGTGATTCAAGACGCAGCCATCGGCTATGAAAACGGAATTATCACTTTTGTAGGTTCAGCCCTAAAAGCAAAAAGCGACAATTACGACGAGGTAATCGACACCAAAGGGAAGCACATCTATCCTGGATTTATCGCTCCCAACTCCACGCTCGGACTTCAAGAAATTGGCGCAGTGAGAGCAACCCGTGATCAGTATGAAATTGGGACCTTCCGACCCAACGTAAGGGCCGTGATTGCCTTCAATACGGAGTCTGACATCACCCCAACCGTGCGCTCGAACGGGGTTTTGATGGGGCAAATTACACCCCGCGGAGGAATGATCAGTGGAAGCTCTGCCATTGTGCAGTTTGATGCTTGGAACTGGGAAGATGCTGCCATGGAAATGACCGACGGTGTGCACATGAATTGGCCCCGAATGCACCACGTACACGAACAACAAGGAAAAGCAGCAGTAACGCTTCGCAAAAGCTATGAGCAACAACTGCACGAAATTCAACGCTTTTTCAGGGAAAGTGAAGCCTACTCCAAAGGCAATGGAACCATCAAGGATTTGAAGTATGAAGCCATGCGCGGACTCTTTAACGGTGAGCTTTGCCTCTATGTTCATGCCAACGACTACAAGCAATTGGTGGAAGCCGTTCAACTCAAACGCGATTTCGGAATTGAGCGCCTTTGCATTGTTGGAGGCTATGACGCTTGGATGGCAGCCGATTTGCTTCGCGACAACCAAGTGAGCGTGATGCTTTATCGTGTGCACGAACTTCCTGAGTATGCAGAAGACGACGTCAACCTTCCCTACAAGCTCCCGAAATTATTGTCGGACGAAGGAGTGCTCTTTTGCCTTCAGAACAGCGGAGACATGGAACAAATGGGGACAAGAAACCTGCCCTTTTACGCAGGAACTGCCGCTGCTTACGGACTCACCTACGAACAAGCCGTAATGAGCATCACCCTCAGTGCGGCAAAAATCTTGGGCATTGATGATCGCGTAGGGTCTTTGGAAGTGGGGAAATATGCCACCATTATTGTTTCGGACGGCGACGCTTTGGACATGATGAGCAACAACATCGTTTTTGCTTGTATTTCAGGAAGAGGGATTGATCTTGATAACCGCCAGAAATTGCTTTATCGGAAGTATAAGGCGAAGTATGAGTGATGGCTTCGGCTCCGCTCAGCCATCGGTTAGCTGCTTTCGATCAAGTTAAGCTGCTTTCGGCTCCGCTCAAGCAGCGGCTCAAGTAGCGGGAAAGTTGGCAGTTTTTAAATAAAAGGTAAACGGGAAGTATGGATGAACCATGCTTCCCGTTTTTGTTTGCGATCTATCCGATCAATCAGAGTTTCACCACAAACTCCTTGGGATACCTTACCGAATATTTCAGTGTAAGGCTCTTCTCCTTGTTGGATTTGATACTGAAATCCCAAACAATGATTCCACTCTCTTCGCTTAAAGAACCACCGCTGATGCTCTCCACTTCAATTTCAATCTCTTCGTTGGAGGTTACTGGAATTTGATCTTCGATGCGGATGTTGATGTCGGAACGCTTCTTATTCAATACCACGATGTCCCAAGCACGTGTATCTTTTGTTTTACCCGAAATCATCTGGTCCTTTTGATCTGACTTGATGCTTTTTCTCTTCACGTGGATGTTTTTGTCTGGACCAAGTGAAATGTTCAAAGTATCCTCCAAGTGCGACAAATCCAGTTGCGATTGACCCACGTAGGTATCTTCGAAGTAAACATTCATGTTTCCAGAGAGCAGATTCAAATCTTCCCAACCCGTCAATCGGGCAGTTAAGTATGCTGTTGGGTCCATCTTCGGTACGCATTGATAGAGGTAATCGGCATCCAAATCAAAGCTACTTACCTGCACCGCATATTTTGCCCCCGTAGAAGGAATGCTGTATTTGGCGTCAATCTTGAATTGCGTTTGTGTTGGCGTATAGGCCACTTGAACACTCGCAAAAGTGAAGCGCTCTTCTTCCATCGCCTGATCTTGCTTGTTTCTATTCCGACCAGAAAACAAGGCTCCTTCGTTGTTCAAAGTGGCTGCTGGGGCATGACTCAATACTTGAACTTCAGCGACGTCCAAGGTAGCCATTCTCACTTCGTCATGCTGGATGGTCACCCCATTGTTAGCTTGTCCGTTGGAAGTCTGTAAATAGATGTTCATTGTGTTTCCACTCGCATTGAAAGTTTGAGTGATGGCACCCGGATAGGTGAAATGCAATACTCCATAGTTGACTGGAATATTGATTGAATATTGTCCGTAAGCATTCGTGCTCACCACCGTGTTGGTTCCTCCGAGAGAAACACTCGCCCCGGAGAGCGCACGTCCGTTATGATCCATCACTACACCGCTTACTTGACGCACATTGGGGTTCCAAGTGGCATTCTTCAATCCTGAATTCAATTGCAAGTGATTGCCGTGATTGGGCTGCACTACGGGTTGTGAAGCCTGACCCAATTGCCATGGACTCAATTTTGGTTTGTTTTTGTTTTGGCGAGGAGTTCCCGTTGAAATCACCAGTTCAATGTCTTCCCAGTCTTCCCCGGAAGTCTGATATACAAAAGCATTGTAATCCAACTGGAGGTCCTGATCAATGCTCGCCACACGTGCATCGTAGCCCGCATACCAACCCGCGTTGTTCACTTGATATTGAAGTTTGAAGGTAGCCACCTCTGCCTTTTTGGCCTTCACGCGCACAATCATGCGGAGTTCTTGCTTGGTTTGAATCGGGGGAATTAGGCTGTATTCCAAATCAATCTCGGCAATTTTGGCCGTGAGGGTTGCGACACGGTCTTGAATGGCCAAGCGCTGTTGTCGGATATCGATGTAACGCTGACGAACAAAGTCGGCCGCTGCTTTCAATTTATCGAGATCAACACCCTCTTCTTTGGTTCCGAAAACTTGATTCTGAGAGAGCATCGTTTCCTCGCGATTGTAGATGTCTAGCCACCCATTCTCTCGGGAAATTTCCTCGCTCAATGCCGCGCGCTCCTTTTGGAGTCGTTTGCGTTGTTCTTCACCGTTCCAACCTGCGATGGTATCGGTGTGGTATTCGTGGTTCATGGACAAGATGGTAAAATCGCCCTCGCCCGTTACTTTCAGTTGTGCGGGATCAATTCCAGTGAATAAACCTTCAAAAATGAGCGCGTGCGTGCCCACAGGAATGTTTGCTCGTGCCACCCGCGTAACTTGGGCGCCTTGCTGGAAAACGGTCACTTCTTGAATGCTGCTGCTCAGCTTAATTTCATTGTCTTTGCCAAAAGTGGTGAGGCTAAGAATGCAGATGGTGATGATGGATAGGATTCGTTTCATGATCTAATTTTTTATTGAGATGCACCCCCGTACACGCTTTCATAAAAAAGGTTCAATCTTTTTTCAAAAAATTTCATCCCGTCTCGGGAAGACAAGAAAAGTCGGCCTTCAACACCTTTCCAACAATCCGCTCTCCGTTCTTCAAGCAAATTCTATATTTGTCTTTCCAAAAAACGCTCATGCAGTTGAAAACCTTATCCGTTCTCATCCCCGCCTACAATGAAGAGGCCACCATCATTCCAATCTTGGAACGATTGAACCAGGTACAGCTCGATCACAACATCGAAAAAGAATTGGTCATTGTAAACGACTGCTCAAAAGACCGGACGAAAGAATTGGTGGAAGCCTACATTAAGGATCACCCCGAACAGAAAATTTCCTTTTTCTCCCAAGAATACAATCAAGGGAAGGGTGCCGCCATCCACAAAGCCATCGAGTTGGCCTCCGGCGATTATTTTGTGGTGCAAGATGCCGATCTTGAATACGATCCCGATGAATTCAACGACCTCATCAAACCCGTGTTTATGGATCAGGCCGATGTGGTTTACGGCTCTCGATTCATTGGTGGAAACCCACACCGAATTCTTTTCTTTTGGCACTCCATCGGGAATAAATTTCTCACCTTCCTCAGCAACATGTTCACCGATTTGAACTTGAGCGACATGGAAACCTGTTATAAGTTGGTTCGTTTGGACATCGCCAAAAAGCTCCTTTTGAAGGAAAAACGTTTCGGATTTGAGCCAGAACTTACCGCAAAGTTGAGCAGGGTAGAAAACATTCGCATCTACGAAGTGGGCATCTCCTACTACGGAAGAACCTACGCTGAAGGAAAGAAAATTGGTTGGAAGGACGGTTTCCGAGCGATTTACTGCATTTTGAAGTACAACCTCTTTAGTAGAAAGGTCTATAAATAAGGATTGATCAAGGTCGAAGAAAGTAGGCTTGATGAAAAGAGGGATGGATCTTTTTTCTCGGGCTGAAGGAATCTTGGCTGGTGATGGGAAATCGAGTTAAGGTCGGATAGCCATTTTCCTTCCAAATAACATTGATGTTGGTATGCTTTGATGGATGGTAATAAAGGGATGGTTTTTGGGGTGATGGTGACGACTTGTATTTAAATAAACCCTTGAGTCCGTTACGAAAACACCTCAAAAAGGCAAAGCGAACCTTGCAAAGGTAACTTCCGCCTTAAAAAGGCCAAAACACACCGGGCCCTCGCGGGCCCCACCCTAGTCCCCCCACCCCCGCTCACCTTACCAGCGTAACAAATGTATCGCCGCAGCATCAGCCAAACAAGCCTTTCCATCACCACTTTGTGAATAGCTACGCTCCCTTTGTGAACGCACAATAATCCTCCCAAAAAACCACTCCCAAGGAATCATCAACCTAAAAAAAACCACCACCCCTCTCATCAAGCACACAAAAAAAGTCACCCCCCAAATGAGAAGTGACTTTTCATAAAAATCTTAATCAAAAAGACTTAGCAGAATTCGCTGTAAGCTGCTTTGAGGTTATCAGCAATCATTTGTGCTGTTCTTCCTTCGATGTGGTGACGCTCAATCATGTGCACCAATTTCCCATCTTTAAACAAAGCAATGCTCGGTGAAGAAGGAGGGTAAGGCAACATGTACTGACGAGCTCGCTCAACTGCAGAACCATCAACACCAGCAAAAGCGGTGTTCAAGTGGGTTGGCAATTTGTCGCTTTCCAATGAGAGTTTAACTCCCGGACGCATACTTCCCGCCGCACAACCACATACACTATTGATCACTACCAAAGTAGTTCCTTCTTGTTTTAAGGCTGCGTCAACTTCTTCTGCGGTGAATAGCTGGTTGAAACCAACATCCGCAAGCTCCGCTTTCATGGGAGCAACTAATTCTGGAGGATACATAACTATCTATTTTTAAGAACCACAAAGTTAGCAGAGATTTGTTCTCAAGTGGTGTTAAGTTCTGTCAAATCTCCAGCTCCTGCTGCTCGCGGCTTTCATGACTCAACTACTGCAGACCTTTGAGCAGCATTAGTTATTGGAGTTCAGCGAGGAAACCAAAAATCTTCCTCCATCACATAAGCACTTTCACAAAATCTTCCTAACTTCCTCCAACGCTATCGGCAAGCGCAAGATCTTCTGAGTCTCCCGCAATGATGCACCCTTTCTTTTCTGTAGGGTTTGCTTTCTAAAAGAGCTTTATGAGGTTTTGTTTTTTGGGTGATGGCCGTTTGTCTGGTGCTTCGTGCTGCTTTGCTTTTTGATGAAGGGGAGTGACGCTAGCCGCAGAATTAAACGTTTAATCTTCGCTTAACTGCTGGTTTTGTGGCTGGTGGGATGGGTGTGGGTATTGGGTATATGAGTAATTGCTCATAGCCGCTTGTTGTAGCCACAATTGAAGTTAAAACTTGAAAAAATGAAACACATCTTACTAAATAGAGCTTTTGAATACAAAAAACGAAAAGATATTACACCTCCCAAGGACTACATTTACAATCCATTTGAAGGATTTTGGTTTAATCCACTTAACAAATTACCATTAATTTTTGCAGAAGATTTTAAAGCTCAAAGCACTAAGAAACTCGATCAAGAAACGGGTGAAGACAATAAAGGACAGTAACAAAAGAATTATGAAACACATATTATTACAAAAGGCTCTGAGATACAATTAGCAGATGCATTGAATGTCTCTAGAACGACAATACAGAACTTAGAACTCGGAAAAAATTTCACAGTGGATACCATTTTGAAAGTCTTGAAAGAAATGGACTTGCTCACCCCATTAAAAAGGGAAATAACAAAAACCAAGACGCATGTTCTCAATTCCAAATCCCTTTACTAATGGCATCAAACGAAATTATCAATGACCATTTATTTGATCAAATAAATAAAGCGGATAGGGTTGGAAGAAAATCAAAAAAGATCAATTGTCATTAAACATCTACTTTCACAAACACATCCCTAACACCTCACAGCCCAATTTCAAATTACGAATCGTATCTTCGTGCGCACAAAATCAAACACCATGCATCGCACGCACAATTGTGGAGTTTTAAGAGCTTCAAACATCGGAGAAAACGTTACACTTAGCGGATGGGTTCAACGTTCTAGAGACCTCGGAGGAATGACCTTTGTTGACCTCAGAGACCGCTACGGAATAACCCAATTGGCCTTCAATATGGACACTGACGCTGAGCTCTGCACAAAAGCGCGAAAGCTGGGACGAGAGTTTGTGATTAAAATCCAAGGGGAAGTGATTGAGCGTTCAAGCAAAAACGACGGCATGGCTACGGGCGATATCGAGATTTTGGTCAACGCATTGGAGGTGCTCAACGAGAGTAAAACCCCACCTTTTACCATTGAAGACAAAACCGATGGGGGCGACGATTTGCGCATGCAATACCGCTACTTGGATTTGCGTAGAAAGCCGGTGAAGAACAAATTGATGTTGCGTCACCGCTTGAGCATCGAAACCCGAAAGTATTTGGACAGCATCGAGTTTGTTGAGGTGGAAACGCCTTACCTCATCAAGTCTACCCCAGAAGGTGCCCGCGATTTTGTGGTGCCCAGCAGAATGAACCCTGGTCAGTTCTACGCCCTCCCCCAATCCCCTCAAACCTTCAAGCAATTGTTGATGGTGTCGGGCTTCGACCGCTACTACCAAATTGTGAAGTGCTTTAGAGATGAGGACTTGCGTGCCGATCGTCAGCCCGAGTTCACGCAAATCGATTGCGAAATGGCTTTTGTTGAACAGGAAGACATCTTGAACACCTTCGAAGGCATGGTGCGCCATCTCTTCAAAGTGGTTTTGGACCACGAAATCCAGGATTTTCCGCGCATGTACTACGATGATGCGATGGAGAAATACGGTTCAGACAAGCCAGACATCCGCTTTGGAATGGAGTTCGTCAACATGAACCCAGTAACCCAAAACAAAGGCTTCGCAATTTTCGATGCTGCCGAATTGGTGGTGGGAATCGTGGCCAAGGGTGCAGCCAATTACACAAGAAAACAACTCGATGCCCTCACCGATTTTGTCAAGCGTCCGCAAGTGGGTGCCAAAGGAATGGTGTACTGCAAGTGCAATGAAGACGGAAGCTTCAAATCGAGCGTAGATAAATTTTACTCGCAGGAAGACCTCCAAGCTTGGGCCAATCATGCTGATGCTGAGAAAGGCGATTTGATCTTAGTTCTTTCGGGTGAAACAGACAAGGTGCGCAAGCAAATGAACGAATTGCGTTTGCACATGGGCGACCAGCTCGGATTGCGCGATCCAAAAGTGTTTGCTCCACTTTGGGTATTGGATTTCCCCTTGCTTGAATGGGACGAAGAAAGTGAGCGCTACCACGCCATGCACCACCCATTTACCTCGCCAAAACCAGAGCAATTGGGTCAATTAGAAACCCATCCTGGTGAGGTAAAAGCCAATGCTTACGACATGGTCATCAACGGTACTGAAATTGGTGGTGGTTCTATTCGTATCCACGATCGCGGAATACAGCAACGCATGTTCGACTTGCTTGGATTCACGAAGGAAGAAGCCCAAGCCCAGTTTGGATTTTTGATGAATGCTTTTGAATACGGAGCTCCTCCACACGGCGGAATTGCTTTAGGGTTTGATCGTCTTTGCAGTCTTTTTGGCGGAAGCGATTCCATCCGAGATTTCATTGCCTTCCCAAAAAACAACAGCGGTAGAGACGTGATGATTGATGCTCCTGCACCCATTGATCAAACTCAATTGGACGAGCTTTTCTTGGCAACAACATCCAAAGAAGAAGAATAATTTAAAATGAAGTGGGAAACAGTGCTAGCGAGAAATCTCGAAGCGCTGTTGCTTGATTTCATCCCCATCGAGAATCAGAAAGATGTAGACTGAACTGAGGAGGTCTGAAACCAATACCTGCATTTTTCCGTGCCTCAACTTTCCAGTTTTGATGATTCTTCCAGACTCGTCGCAAATGTCATACAATGGCTTTTCCGATTGCGGCAAATAATTCACCTCCAAGAATTGCTGATCAGGTGTAAGACTGAGTTTCGGACGGTTGAAGAAGTTGAAGAATCGCATAACATCTTTGGTTTTATGTAAGTTTTGGCTGTCAACCTTTACGCCAACTTTCCCACGGAGGTTACAAACACTCTAAATTTTCTGCTGTACATTTGAGCATGAGTCAAGTTCTGAGCGCTTTAATTGTGGATGATGAGTATCACGCACGCGAAAATCTTCAAATGCTCATAGGTGAATTTTGTCCCGAACTCAAAGTGGTGGGTCAGGCAGATGGACCCAAGCAGGCCCGCATGCTCATTGAAGAGCTCAAACCCGATGTTTTGTTCTTGGACATTCGCATGCCCTCAGGAGCGGAAGGTTTTGACTTGATCGAATCCATCGAAAACCCCAACTTTCAGGTGGTCTTCGTCACTGCCTTTAAAGACTACGCCATTCGCGCGTTTCAGGCCAATGCCGTTCATTACATCCTCAAGCCCATCGACATCGATGATTTGCTTTCAGCCACAAAAAAACTGAGCGAATACCAAAGCTACTTTGCCCAAGATGATGGCGCTTTTCAAACCTATTTTGAAGGACTCAGACGGGTTCCAGACACGGCGAAAAACCAGAGAGCACCCGAACGCATCACCCTCTTTCATTCCAAAGGTTTTCGAATTGTTGAGAGCAAAAACATCATTTCACTGGAGGCTTCAGGAAATTGCACCTTGCTTCATTTTAAAGATGGCGACCGCTATTTGGACACCAAAACCTTGAAGTCCTTTGAAGAGCTGCTGGGGGAAGATGCCTTCCTTCGAATCCACAAGTCTCACATCATCCAACTTCAGCATTTGGTGGCTTACGACAATCAAGACGGGGCCTTTGCGGAGATGAGTGATGGATCGCGCTTGCCCATTGCACGAGCCCGACTTCCCATCTTCCTGAAGAAGGTAAAATCAATGCACTAGGCGAAATCCTTCAATACTTCTTTTACCGAAGAATCGACAAAGACCCCATTTCAATCAACGAAGGGGTGAGTTCAAATCTGTTAGATAAAAACTGGAGTTAAAGTTTGTATTTTCCCCCAAATCAATCTGAAGAGGAACCATGCCAGACAAATTGCGCGCACTCATCATCGACGACGAATCCCACGCCCAGGAAAACCTTCAAATCTTGGTGGAAGAATTTTGTCCGGAAGTAGAAATACTGGCCTTGGCCTCCAGTGCCAACGAAGCGCAAAAATTGGTGGAAGAACATCAGCCCGATTTGGTTTTTCTCGACATCATGATGCCCGGAAAAAACGGTTTTGCTTTTCTTGAAGACTTCGACGATCGCAACTTTGCCGTCATTTTCACCACCGCCCACGGGGAGCACGCCATGAAGGCTTTGAAGGTACAGGCCATCGACTACCTCGAAAAACCCATCAACATCGATGATTTGCAAGCAGCGGTGAAAAAAGCAGTTAACTTTATCGCACTGAAAAAAGGATCGAAAAGCAGCGACAATCGCATCGAACGCCTCCTCTCCTCCATCGCTTCAGAAAAAACAGCCATTCCCACCAGCGACGGATTGGCCATTGTAAAAAGTGAAGACATCATTCACCTCGAAGCCTTTGACAACTACACCACCGTCTTTTTGGTGAACAACAAACGACTGGTTTCCAGTAAGAACATCAAGCTTTTTGAAGACAAGTTGAGCGAACTCATTTTCTTCAGAACCCACCGCTCACACATCATCAACTTTGCACATCACCTCAGCGAATTCAAGCGGACCGACGGAAACATCGCCGTAATGAGTGATGCCACTGAAATTCCGATTTCACGACGTAAATTGTCCGTTTTCCTCGATCGAATTGCGCAATTGTGAAAAAACTCTACTGCCTTCTTCTTGCTTGTTGGCTTTGCATTCCCCTTCAAGCTCAACGTTTTGGTTTCCTCTCTTGGTCCACCTCCGAAGGATTGGCCCAAAGTCAAGTTCGCGCCATTGAACAAGACCACCTGGGGTATTTATGGATCGGAACCTTGGGAGGGGTTAGTCGTTTTGACGGACAAAAATTCACCAACTTTTCCAAGCAAGACGGACTCCTGAACAACCAAGTCAACACCATTTTTCAAGCGGAAAATCGGGATCTCGTATTTGGAAGCATTGGAGGACTCACCTTTTTTGACGGTCGGAAATTCACACGATCACCCTTTGATAGCGCACTGGCATCAACACAAGTGAACCACCTCATGGAGCATGAAGGCCTTTTGATGGTGGCCACCGAACGCGGCTTGCTCTCTTGGGATGGACAAAATTACCAGACCGTATTGGATCACTGGGAAGAACAACGCTTGCACATCAAACGCATACTCATCTCCGATCAAGGAATGCTCGTGTGCGCGAAGAGTGGGCTGTTTCTGTGGACGGAAAAAGGGATTGAAAAGCTCATTTCCAACAAAGATCTGGGGGCAAACCTCATGGATGCTGAGTTTCAAGGAAATAAGCGCCTGCTCCTCACCAGCATCGGAAAAGGCTTGATTAGCCTGGATTTCGACCTCCTTCTTGAATCCGGACCAAAAAATAGACAAGCCGCCATCATCCCCAATGAGCACCCGCTTTTGGGCGAAGGCTTCAATTTTACCGGTTTGTTTTTGGGGGATGACGGTACCTGGATCAAAAGCAGGGACGGCCTGTTTCACCTTCAAGACCAAGGGAATTTGGACATCTACACCGAAAAAGAAGGTTTGGCCACCAACGACGTGCGAGCACTGAAAGAAGATCGCGAAGGAAACCTATGGATTGGAACCAATGGTGCTGGCATTCAAAAATTCACCGGAAGAGCCTTCAGTACTTTCACCACCGAGGACGGCATGGCTGGAAACATCGTGATGGACGTGCTCAAAGATCCGCAAGGAAACACCTGGTTTTCCACCTATGACAGCGGACTCAGCATGCGCACTCCTGAAGGAAGATGGAGGGATTATTGGGATGCTGGAGGACAAAGCAAACTGCGGAATTCTAGAATTTGGTGCAGCATTTTGAGCAGCGACGGAACCGTGTATTTTGGATCTTCGGGCGGACTCTTCAAAAACCCGGATGACCCTGAGTATTGGACCACCGAAGAAGGATTACCCCACAATCAGGTGCTTGCTTTGGAGGAACACCAAGGTCGGCTCTACATTGGAACCGCTCGTGGGCTCTGTTATTTGGATGAGCGTGGAAAATTGGTGCAAGTAGAAGCCCATCCCAAGGTAAAAGTAAGAAGCATTGCCTTTGACGATGAAGGGAGAACTTGGACCGCCAGCAATCGCGGAATCTACATTTTGGAGCACAACGGAACCCTGCAACATGTGGGTGAGGAAGAAGGTTTGGCAGACAACAGCGTTTATTGTTTGGAATTGGACGATTCGGGCAGGGCTTGGATTGGCACAGAAAGTGGCTTGGACGTGCTTCAGAAAGGCGGTCTCAAGAACGTGAGCATCCCTGGAGGGTTTGGGAGCAACCACATCAACTTCATCCAAATGGATACAGGCAGTGGAATCTGGCT
>CALKGK010000094.1 GCA_938085105.1 uncultured Flavobacteriales bacterium | reverse complement strand
GTTGGAGAGCGGCTTGTACACGATTCGTCTAGCATCTACAACAAGTGCAGACTACCAGAAACTAGCAGTGCAGAAGTAAGCTTCCAGACACTGATCAAATATTGATAAAAGCCCCCTCGCCAGTTTGGTGAGGGGGCTTTTTGTTTTAGAATGAGGAAGAGAGCAGAGGGGTGAGGAGTTAGCAAGAGTTGGAGCTAGAGTAGCGAAGATGTTTTTGAGTCGTGGCGGAATCAAATGGTGTTTTGGCGACTTAAGTGGATAGCTTGTTTAAAGTGAGCATAAGAGCGGAGAGCGGAGGTTTTAGCAAGAGTGGGGAGCAAGAGTGGGGAGCAAGAGTTGGGGGGAGGGGTTTGAGTCGGTGGTGAGATTAAAAGGTGTTTTGGCGACGTAAATGGATAACGCTTTTCTGAGTGAGAAAGAGAACCTATGTTGAATGACTATGACTCTCGGAATCTTTTATACATCTTGATCGCGACAGTGAGTAAGATCGCTACCCCTAAAATTCCCAAAACACCGTAAATCCAGTTGATCGAGTTTTTTAGGATGATGAGGAAAACGACCGCAATCAGAATAACGGTGGGTATTTCATTCCAAATACGAAGTTTGGTGCTGGTAAGGACCATTGCTGTGCTTTGAAAACGTCTTTGAATGATAACCAAATACACTTGGTAGGCATAAAGCAAAACAAGAAAAGTGAGCTTCACGTGGAAGTAGCCTTGATGAAGAAGAGAGGGGTTCAAGAAGAGCATCCAAGACCCAAACAATAAAGTAAGCACCGCGCTGGGTAAGGTGATGGCATTCATCAGTCGTCGCTCCATAATTTTGTATTGATTGTGGAAGAGTTCGCGAGCCGGTGATTCCATGTCGGCACTCTCTCTGTGGTAAACGAACAATCGAACAATATAGAATAAGCCAGCAAACCATGTGACCATGAAGATGATGTGCAATGCTTTTAAAGTATCATAATTCATGCGCTAAAATTACAAAGGAGTAGGGCTTATGCATCAAACTTGACCTATCTTTGCACAAAGATTTTTAACATGAAGTCAAAAACGGCCAAAGAAACCTACTGCCAAACAGCAAAAATCATCCTTCCAAACGACACCAATACACTGGGAAACCTCATGGGAGGGCAGCTCCTGAGCTGGATGGATATTAGTGCTGGGATTTCTGCACAAAGACACTGCCGAAGAGTAGTGGTAACGGCTGCGGTGAACAATGTGAGCTTTGATAGAGCGATCAATTTAGGAGATATCGTGACGATTGAATCTAAGGTGTCAAGAGCGTTTTCGAGCTCCATGGAGGTGTATATGGATGTTTTTGTTGAAGATCATAGTAGTGGTAAAAGAACCAAGTGCAACGAGGCCATTTATACCTTCGTAGCCGTCGATCAAATGGGGTCACCCATTCAGGTCCCTGAATTAATTCCTGAAACGCAAGAAGAAATCGAGCGCTACGATTCTGCACTTCGCCGTCGTCAACTGTCCTTAATTCTTGCCGGAAAGATGAAGCCCGCTGATGCTACTGAGCTGAAAAAGCTTTTTTCTTGATCTTCTGAATGGCTTCCAAAATGGCCTCGCTTGAGATGGAAGTGATGCAACGTTGATCGCCTTTTCCATACTTGCATCGATCACCCAACTTGCTGCACGGTCGCTTAGGGTGGTTCAATGGCTCGATTATACGATTCAATTCGTGCGGTTGGTATGGAGCCATTTGAAGGGCCGGAGATGTACATCCCCAAACACTAACGATGATTTTGTTGAATGCCGCTGCAATGTGCATCAAACCAGTATCTCCCGTGACAACAAGGTCGGCATGTTGAATGAAGTGGGCCGACTCATCCAGACTGCACTTTCCGGCCTGATTTACTGCCAGTGGGTTGAGGGCAGATAAACGCTCTCCCAGTTCAGCTTCTTTCGGTCCACCGAGTAAAACCATGTTCCCCTCAATTCCTTTCACCAAGTCGCTCCACTGCTCCTCAGAAAGGCGTTTTCCTTCGTGGGTTGCCCCAAGAACGAAGGCGGTGTAATTATCGATGGGAGGAGCTTTGCTTTGAAGGTTTTCTGGCAGATGGTATTCCAAACCCAATTCATCGGGAACCACACCAAAAGGACGAAGTGTATCCAGATATCTGGTCACAATGTGTTCTTTTGGGTCGAGTTTATTGATGCCAAAGTTCACGAGCAACCACTTTTCCCAATTTCGCTTTTCTAAAGTGAAGTCAAGCATTTTGAGCTTTCTCTTCACCACCGCACTCCTCACATTGCGATGAAGGTCAATGATGTAATCGAATTCTTCGTCCAATAATTCAGGAAGCACCTCGCCTGTGGCTTTTTCAATGCAGTGGATTTTGCTGATTCTAGGATTGTTCTCGAGAATACCCTTCATGCTCAATTTGGTGAGGTAGTGGATTTCAACTTCACCATCGAGCTGGGTTTGAAGTGCGCGCAAAACTGGGGTCGTGAGAACGATGTCACCAATCGAACTGAATCGAATCACAAGAACTTTGATTTTGTTTTCCATGCACTACACTTCTAGAAAGCGAAGTTAATTCAAATCTTCAAAGTGCTACTTTTGCAGCATGAACTTAATTGACACGCATACCCATTTGTACGCAGAAGCTTTTGATGAAGATCGAACCGAAATGCTCGCCCGAGCAAGGGAAGCAGGAGTAAGCGCCTTCCTTTTACCCAACATTGACCTTGATTCCATTGAGGGAATGATGGAATTGGTGAAGAACAATGCCGACTGTTACAGCATGATGGGCTTGCACCCCTGCCACGTGGAAGCCGACTATAAGGAAGTACTGGACAAACTCAAATCCAAATTGGATGAAGGTGGACATATTGCTGTGGGTGAAATTGGCATTGATCTCTACTGGGATAAAACCTATCTTCAAGAGCAACAAGATGCCTTAAAGATCCAACTCAATTGGGCGAAGGAGAAAGAACTCCCCTATGTGATTCACGCTAGAGATTCATTTGATGAGATTTTTGAGGTGATGGATGAAGTGAATGATGATGAGTTGAAGGGGGTGTTTCATTGTTTTACTGGGGATGAGACCCAGGCGAAGAAAATTCTCGATTATGGAAATACCTACCTTGGCTTTGGTGGGGTGCTTACTTTCAAGAAAAGTCATTTGCGTTCTTTGCTTCCCGTCTTGCCAAAAGATCGCCTCTTACTAGAAACCGATAGTCCTTACCTTGCACCCACTCCGCATCGAGGAAAGCGCAACGAAAGTGCCTACGTGAAATTGGTGGCCCAAGTGATGGCAGATACCTTCGAAATGAGCTTGGAGGATGCGGCGAAGCAAACAACAAGCAATGCAAAAAGGCTTTTTCAACTTCCTTAGAAATGTATATTCGTTGAGAATTTTCGTTCAATAAGACACAACTCAATCCCGTTTCAAAGCTGTATGACTTCAATTCTTTTAATATACACTGGCGGTACTATAGGTATGATGGAAGACCATCAGACCGGCGCCTTGGTTCCTTTCGACTTTCAGCATTTGGAAGATCAAGTGCCCGAATTGAAGCGTTTTGACGTAGCGCTTTCCGCAGAGGCTTTTGATGAAGTCTTGGATAGCTCCGATATGAAAGTGGACCATTGGCAGCGCATTGCACGTTTGATTTATGGTCGATACGAGGAGTTTGATGGCTTTGTGATTTTACATGGCACAGATACCATGGCCTACACGGCTTCAGCCCTGAGTTTTATGCTTCCCAACATCGCCAAGCCGGTCATCATTACAGGTAGCCAGTTGCCCATTGGGATGATTCGGACCGATGGCAAAGAAAACCTCATTTCTTCCATTCAATTGGCGGCCATGAAGGTGAAAGGAGCACCCGTAGTGAGGGAAGTCGCGATTTATTTTGGTTCCGAACTCTATCGAGGTAACCGCACCTATAAGTACAGTACTGAAGATTTTGAGGCATTCAAGAGTCCAAACCACGCCAAACTCGCCGCTGCTGGGATTCATATCTTTTTCGACTACAATGCTTTGTACCGACCGGAAGGAGATTTTCTTTTAAAAGAGATGATGGATGATCGCGTCGCAGTGCTGAAGGTGGTTCCGGGTTTAAGGAAGGAAATGGTGAAGGCAGTTCTCGGTATTTCGAACTTAAGAGGCCTGATATTGGAAACTTATGGGTCTGGAAATGCAATGACGGACCCTTGGTTTTTATCGCTTTTGAAGGAATCCATTGACAGTGGTTTGAGTGTGGTGAACCTGACGCAGTGCGACCGAGGTTTTGTGGAGCAAGGACGTTATGAAACCAGTAATGCATTGAGTAAGATGGGAGTAATCCCAGGAGGAGACATGACTTTTGAAGCCGCTTACACGAAGTTGATGCACACTTTAGCTTATTATCAGGAGCAAGGCGAAATAGCGAAGAAAATGGTTGAACCCATGGCAGGGGAGATGACCAACTACTCTTCACTCGTATAAAAGCCCAATAGTTTGAGTAAAGACAGGGTTGGTGGTCTGCTTTATTTTTTCGTAATTTGCCCGCACCATGGAGAGAAGGTAGTAACGACTACTTTATTTTAGAGCCAGAGGTGATTGGAGAGGTGGCCGAGTGGCTTAAGGCGCACGCCTGGAAAGCGTGTTTCCCGCAAGGGATCCAGGGTTCGAATCCCTGTCTCTCCGCTGTTATTTTAAAATTTAAAACCAACAATAAACACAAGTCAAGGACAAATCAATTTTGATGTCATGAAAAAAATGCTTGCAATGATCGCCCTATTCGGAGCGCTCACCCTCGGATTACAGAACACAATGATTGCCCAAGATGGTGATCAAGGAGCCATTGAAAACGCAGCTGAAAATGCTGGAGAAGTGCTTCAAGAAGCGGCAGACTCCACAATGGCGGCTGCTGAAGATGTTCAAGAAGTAGTAAACGATGCTGCTGATGCTGCTGATGATGCTGCTGATGATGCTGCTGCTGCTGAAGCTGTCAATGAAATAGCGGGTGAAGGAGAAAAAGAAGTTTTGAGCTTTCACCAAGAAGTGAAGCGTTTGTTCATCGAAGGTGGTGCAAACTTCATGGCCTTTGTATTGATCTGTTTGATCTTCGGTTTGGCACTTGCTATCGAAAGAATCATCTACTTGAACATGGCTACAACCAATACTTCAAAACTTTTGGCTAAAATCGAAAGCGCTTTGCAAAGCGGTGGAGTTGCTGCAGCAAAAGATGTTTGTAGAAATACAAGCGGACCAGTTGCTTCGATCTTCTATCAAGGTTTGGATCGTTCTGGAGGTTCTACTCAGGACGTGGCAAAAGCAATCGAAGATTACGGTAGTGTAGAGATGGCGAAATTGGAAAGAGGTCTTTCTTGGATTTCTTTGTTTATCGCTCTTGCACCAATGCTTGGTTTCATGGGTACAGTAATCGGTATGATTGGTGCCTTTGATAAAATTGCCGAAGCAAACACCATTAACGCATCCATCGTTGCAGGTGGTATTAAGGTGGCCTTGATTACAACCGTATCGGGTCTTGTAGTTGCAATTATCCTCCAAGTATTCTACAATTACATCCTCTCTAAAATTGACAGTATCGTTTTGGACATGGAAGAATCTTCTATGGATTTGATCGATTTGTTGTACAAGCGTGAAGTCGCACAAAAAGGATAATCAAAATGGGAAATAAGGTTCTAAAAATTATCATGGGCGTTGTTCGTTCAATCATCATCTTGATTGGATTGATCTGCTGTCTCGTGATTATCGGAAAGAGTGTTCCCGAAGAAAGCATGATGGAAGGTATGGCCAACTATGGCGGATACTTGAACCTCGTGTACAACGTTACCTTAGTAGTGGGCGTGCTATGTGTATTGGCCGCCGTTATTTTCGGTATCGTGTTCTTTGTGATGAACATTAAAAAAAGAATTGGGATGTTGATTGGTCTTGTTGCCTTTATCTTGATTGCTCTTGTGAGCTTCTACGGATTGGCTAGCGACGATATCTACCCAGCACTTTTGAAAATACAAGATGAAGTAGTAACACCAAAGATCTCCCAGTTCTCTGGAGGAGGTTTGATCATGACGTACATCCTTGGTGGTGTAGCCATTGTTACCATCTTGTGGGCAGAAGTGAGCAAAATCTTCAAATAAAAAGGAATTATGAGTCGTCGATCCATACCTGAAATTAATGCCGGTTCCATGGCGGATATCGCCTTCCTCCTGCTGATTTTCTGGTTGGTGACAACTACCATTGATTCCGATGAAGGAATTCAACGCCAGTTGCCGCCAATGCAACCTCCCATTGAAAATCCTCCTATCGTTAAGCAACGTAACATCTACGTGGTTTTGGTGAACGGAAAGGATCAACTCTTGGTTGAGGGAGAATTAATGAAGATCAGCAAACTGAAAGAAGGCGCTAAAGAATTCTTGATCGCAAACGGAGATGGACTACGTTACCCGAACAAAGGGGATGTAGAAAACTTCCCAATCAGAACAAGAGTGAGTAAGACCGATGTTGCACAGAAAGTAGCCGACTATACCAAAGCGGTAGAAGATGCAACAGACGAGAATACGAAGAAAGCTTTCGAAAAGGAGTTGAAGAAGTGGGAAGAAAAGGCCTCAGCCATCCGCCTCTTAGGTGGTGATTACTACGAGCTGCCTTCTTCTGCGCTCATCTCCATGCAAAACGATAACAATACCACCTACGACATGTACATTCAAGTGCAGAATGAGTTGCAGGCGGCCGTCAACGAATTGCGTGATGAAGTGAGTTTGGATAAATTCGGAATTACGTACGATGAATTGAAAACACGCTACGAAAGAAAACCTGACGACGTTAAGTTGGCAGAGCAAATCGAAGCTGTAAGATCGGTTTATCCGCAACGTATCTCTGAAGCAGAGCCGAACGAAACAGGAAACATGTACGGTAATTAATATTGACCATGGGAAAATTTAGAAAAGGTGGAAAAAAGGAAATGCAAGCAGTATCAACTGCCTCGCTTCCAGATATCGTCTTCATGCTTTTGTTCTTCTTCATGGTAGCAACCGTTTTGCGTACTGAAGAGGAAAAAGTGAAGGTGGTAAAACCAAAGGCTTCCGAAATTGAAAAAATCGAAAAGAAACACCTTATTCGATACATCAATATCGGGCCACCACAAGACCGGGAAACATTTGGTAGCGAACCCGTAATTCAGTTAAATGATGTTTTCGCAACCGTACAAGATGTTCAAAATTGGGTAGATAAAGAACGCAACACCATGCGTGAAGAGGAGCAATCCAAAATGTGGGTGTCGTTAAAAGTCGATGAGGATACTAAAATGAAGGTGGTAACTGACGTGAAGCAAGAACTACGGAAGGCCACAGCATTGAAGATTCTCTACTCAACCAACGAAAGAGAAAGAACAGGAAGCAACTAAGCACTCCTGATTCAATAGAACTTTACATATCTTTTAAAAGACCCGCACTGATGTTGTGGGTCTTTTTTTGTCTTGCACTTCTGATGAATTCGGGAGCTAAGCCTTGAATCGAGCTTCAATCTTATCGGCCAAGAATTGAGATAATTTCACCAAACTCTCTTGAGTCCAACCAGCAACATGAGGAGATAGGAGAACTTGCTCATAAGAACACAGCTCTTTGAAGGCTTCAGGGAACTCCGATGCTTCGATGCGCTCAAAAGAAGAGGTTTCGAATTCCAGAACATCCAAACAAGCACCCAATACTTTTTTGCTTTTCAATCCGGCAAGTAAGCTTTCTGTACACACAGCATTCCCTCGCGCTGTGTTGATCAAGTAGATGTCGTTCTTGCAGTTCTCAATAAATTGAGCATCGAAATAATGCCGAGTTTCCGGTGTTTGAGGGGTGTGAAAACTGATCACATCTGCCCGCGCTTGTAATTCCTCTAAACTTACGGGAGCAACATCATCAAATCCTGCAGGGTGCGTGGCGTATTTATCGTAAGCAATGATTTTACAGCCCATACCTCGAAGCTTTTGCGCAAAGCGTTGCCCCATGTGTCCAAAGCCGATCAAGCCAACACACATCGCGTTCAGTTCTTTTCCTCGGTTTTCTTCCCTCCGCCAAATGCCTTGCCGAACTTCTTGATTGCAGCGGTAGAGGTGGTTGAGCAGCATGAGTAGCATTCCTAAAGCATGTTCTCCCACAGCATCCTGGTTCCCTTCAGGTGAATTGAAGACTTCAATCCCCAACTTTTCACAGGCTTTCAAATCGATGTTCTCCAAACCTGCACCACTGCGGGCGATGAATTTGAGCTTCGGTGCCGCCTGCAAGATGTCACTATCAATCTTCAAACGCGAGCGCAATACAAGGCCTTCCTGATCGCGCAAAAGCGTTTTCAGTTCCTCATAGCTGCATTCGTAATTGTGATCACAGCGGTGATTTAGGGAGAGCAATCGTTCTTCCAAGATGGGGTGAACACGATCAATAAACAACACATTCATAAAACAAGGGCTTAAGCAACAACGGAGGTCATGAGCATGTTGCCCACAATGAAATAGATCATTAGTCCGATGATGTCATTTGCAGTGGTCACAAAAGGACCTGTTGCCAAGGCAGGGTCAACCTTGTAGCGGTTGAGAACCAAGGGGACAAAGGTGCCAAATACCGCCGCAAAGGTGATTACAGACAACAAGGCTACGCTCACTGTAATGCTCAGGTTAATGCTGAAATCAAGGACGATGCTAGAGAGCAGGAGTACCAAACTACAAATGAGCCCGTTCACCAATCCAACGGCCAATTCTTTCAAAAGCTTTCGCGTTATGGCTTCCATCCTCAAGCTGTTGTTGGCCAAACCTTGAACCACAATCGCGGCAGATTGTACACCTGCATTTCCTGCCATCGCGGTGATGAGCGGTATGAACAAGGCCATTTCGGGGTTCTTCTCAATGTCGAACACACCAATTACGTAAGCCGCGGCAATTCCTCCTGCCATTCCAATCAAAAGCCAGGGAATTCGCGCTCGAGTGAGGGTCCAAATACCATCGCTCGATTCCACATCTTCCGAGATACCACTGGCCATTTGATAATCGCGTTCGGCTTCCTCCATGATCACATCTACAACGTCATCAATGGTGATTCTCCCTAAAAGTTGCCCCGATTCATTCACCACAGGAAGTGCCACCAAATCATATTTCTCCATGATGTTGGCTACCTTTTCTTCGGTTTCATCGGTGAGCACCGTTTGAATCGACTGCGGATCGTAGATGTCTTTGATGATGGTGCGCGTCGTGGAAGCAGAGAAGAGCAGTTTCTTGAGTGAGAGTCGGCCCAACAAAACCCCTCGATCGTCCACTACATAAATGGTGTAAACGTTTTCGAGCTCTTCGGCTTGTTTTCTCATTTCCCGGATGCAATGAGCTACGGTCCAATTCTGATTCACCTTAACCAACTCCTTGGCCATGAGCGATCCAGCAGTTCCCTCGGAGTAGGCCAAAAGATCAATGATGTCGCTGGCTTTCTCCTCGTCTTCAATATGAGAGATGATTTCCTCAATCTTGGCTTCTGGAAGTTCAGCGATCATGTCTGAGGCATCATCAGAATCGATGTGCTCCAGTACTTCCTCTGCAATTTCCTTGCTCGTAAACGATTGAAGAAGCAATTCTCGAACATCTTCGTCAAGCTCAACAATGACATCAGCAGCCAACTCTTTGTCGAGAAGCTTGTATACATAAGCGTTCTCTTCCGACTTCAGTTCCTCGAAAACATCGGCAATGTCTGCGGGGTGCACGTCGGCCAATAGTGCAATGATGGCGGAGTCTCGCCCTTCGGCGATATCATCCTTCAAGTTGTTGATATAGTCTCTGCTGATTTCGAGCATGGAGCAAAGGTAAGCATTCACTTTGAGCTCATCGAGGAAATTGGAGGAAGTGAACTATCGCAGTTTTGGCTTCCTCTTAGATGCGAAAAAACGTTTGATCAAATCGCTGCATTCCTCTTCCATGACCCCACCCAATACTTCGGTTTTTGGATGCAAAACGCTGTCGTGTTTGAGCTGATGCTGAAGTCGTTGATAGCCCCGTTTCAGGTCGGGAGCTCCGTAAACAATCCTGCCAATTCTCGTCCAAAAAGCAGCACCGGCGCACATCGGACAGGGTTCCAGTGTAACATAAAGGGTGCACTGATCGAGGTATTTTCCTCCCAAGTATTCACTGGCGGAGGTAAAAGCTTGCATTTCAGCATGAGCGGTGAAATCGTGCAGTCGCTCGGTGAGGTTGTGGGAGCGACCAATGATTTGTCCTTGAGCCACAACCACTGCTCCTACAGGTACTTCATCCAATTCAAAGGCAATCTGTGCTTCGCGAAGTGCCATCTTCATAAAATGCTCGTCGCTAGGAGGCGTTAACATGAGGTGCAGAATTTATGATGTCTAACAAAGGTAAGCAAGACCTCCGACTAGCCCAAAAGTTGCTTCAAGATGCCTCTGCGCTCTGAAATAGAGATGTTTTGGGGAAGAAGGACCGGTGTTTTCGAGGATTTAAGCACTTCGAGCAAACCGTTTTTGAGCTGACTTAAATCATCGAGCTTGGCGTAGGCGTAACGCTCACTCCAAAGTTGGGCCAAGTATTCTTGTTCTACCTGACCCTTGCACGGAAGTAGCAATGCAGGAATTTGAATTGAGGCGTAGTCCATCAAAGAACTGTATCCCGACCGCGACAAAATCAATCGACTTTTCTGCAGGTGCCCAGCGCTCAAGGCTTCATCGTTTAATGAAAAACAGGTGATGTTCTCGGTGGAAGGTGCATCACATTTTTCATGTCCACTGAAGAGCAGGTGCTTGCCGGGAATCTCTAAGAGCACCGAATACACGGTCTTCTCCAATTTCAAACGGTCGGGGTCAGGACCGCTAATAATGGCGCAGATGTCCACTTCTTTTTTCTCGGGCTGAAGGGGAGCTGCATGCTCAAAACGAGAAAGCGCACCGATATAATGTCCGCGTCCTTCCTTCAATTGCCCCAGTTTTCCAGAGTAATTGTGGTCTCCCTCATGGTCGGGAACCAGGATGGCATCAAAATTCCGAAGGGCTTTATCCACCTCGTTTTGGGCAAACTTTCCAGGCAATCCTGTCAGTGGGAGATTCACTTGATGAGTAAGGATGAAAGACGGAATGCTTGAATGATAGCAGCCGTAGCAATTATCGGAAATCACCGCATCAAATTGTTCTTGTCGAATGACTTGGTCCAGCCATTCTTTTTCTGCGCTAATGCTGTGAAAGAGTTTCGGGCCTTGGAGGAGAAGGTCTAGAAAAAAGGGTGTCTTCGTGCTGTAGCTTACCTTATAGCCGGGCTTTTCAATGCATCTCAGCTCAGGAAAGTTTTTCTTCAGCCAGAAAAGAGCAGCACCAAAAGAAGCCACAACAGGTGTGTATCCTAGATCTTGGAGGTCGTGAAGCAAAACAGAAGTCCTGCTCGCATGTCCCAATCCCCAGTCCAATACACAAACAAGCACCTTACCTTCTGCTTCCATGCCACGAAAATAGCTAATTTTGCATCCTTCAACTACAGACCATGGGAAAAGGGAAATTGAAAAAGTGGAACGAGAATAAGACTTTCAGCCACGTATATGAGCCATCTTTACAGGAAATCATCGACGGCAAGGAATTCATGAAGGGCGAGTGGCACAAAGATGTGTTCGGCAATGATCGTCCGATTACCCTCGAATTGGGTTGTGGAAAAGGGGAGTATAGTGTTGCTTTGGCGCGCAAATACCCCGAAAGAAATTTTATTGGTGTAGATATTAAAGGACACCGTTTTTGGCGCGGGGCGAAAACGTCTCACGAGGAAGGGCTCAGCAATGTGGCATTCTTGAGAACACGCATCGAATTCATCGCACAGTTCTTCAACCCGAATGAAATTGATGAAATCTGGCTCACTTTTTCAGATCCTCAACCAAAGGATGAAAAGGGTACGAAACGACTCACTTCTCCTAAATTCATCGAACGGTATAAGAAGTTCATGAAGCCGGGCGGACTCATTCACGTGAAAACCGATAGCCCTTTGTTGTACGAATACACTCTTGAAGCCTTGGAAAAGGAGAAGTACGAAGTGTTGATGAATTCCAATGACGTTCACGGAAGTTTGGTGCATGAAGTGGATGAGGATTTGGCTGAGATTTTGAGTGTTCGTACCCATTATGAGCAAATTTGGTCTGCCAAAGGAAGAAGCATCAACTACATTCGATTTAAAGTTTGAAATACAGCGCCAAAACCCATTCGTTTTTTGAAGATGTGTTCGCTGTTTGCGAGCTCATTCCTGAGGGAAGGGTGTGTTCCTATGTGGCAATAGCTCGGTACTTGGGAGCTCCAAGAAGCGCACGAATGGTGGGTTGGGCAATGAATGCTTCTTTTGGTCGTTCTCCGGAAATTCCGGCCCATCGAGTGGTGAATGCACAAGGTCTCCTCACAGGAAAAATGCACTTTTCTCAACCCAATGAAATGGAAGAAAAGTTAAAGGCTGAGGGAATTCCCGTGCGAAAAGACCAGATTGTGGACTTTGAGAAGTATTTTTGGGATCCAAGCATTGAACTTTCGATGGATCCATGAGTTCAATGAATAGTTAAGCAAAGAAAGATGACAAGAGAAACGGTATTAGAGGCGCTATCCAATGTGATAGAACCAGATTTGAAAAAGGACATCATCACTTTGAATTTGGTGGATGAGTTGAAGATAGAAGGAGACACTGTGTCTTTTTCGGTGAAGGTGAGTAATCCCGCCATGCACAGCAAACAACGGATGGAAGAAGCCTGCCTTTTTGCACTGGAGCGCGCTTTTGGAAAGTCGGCAAAGGTCTATGTGAATGTGATTCCACTTCCCAAAGAAGAACAAACCATCGATACAAGAAAGGTATTGCCTGGGGTAAAGCACATCATAGCCGTGGCATCTGGTAAGGGAGGTGTAGGGAAATCAACTGTTTCTGTAAACTTGGCAACGGCTCTTGCGAAACAAGGAAAGAAAGTAGGCTTGATTGACGCAGACATTTACGGTCCTTCTGCACCCACGATGTTCGATCTTGCTCAAGATAAACCTCAAGTAAAAGAGGTGGATGGAAAACAATTCATTGAACCCCTCGAACAGTATGGGGTGAAGATTTTGTCCATTGGCTTTTTTGCTGATAACAGTCAAGCCATCGTATGGAGGGGCCCCATGGCAGCCAAAGCCCTCAACCAACTCTTCACCGATGCATACTGGGGTCCGCTTGACTACATGATTGTTGACTTACCACCGGGCACTGGTGATATTCACTTGTCTTTGGTTCAAGTTGCGCCCATCACGGGAGTTATTATTGTGAGTACGCCACAAGAAGTTGCCCTTGCCGATGCTCGAAAAGGAGTGGCCATGTTCCGTCTCCCATCGGTAAACGTCCCAGTTTTGGGAATGGTAGAAAACATGAGCTATTTCACGCCACCACCACACCCGGAGGAGAAGTATTATCTCTTCGGACAAGATGGGGCCAAGCGTTTGGCCGATGCTGAAGGGGTGCCATTTTTGGGTGAACTTCCTTTGGTGCAGAGTCTACGTGAGTCTGGCGACGTGGGAAGACCGGCTGTTTTGCAAGAGGAGGGTGTCATCAAAGATGCCTTTGATGGAATCATTGAGAAGTTTGAAGCATCACTTGAAGAGCGGATGAAACAAGCTCCAACAAAAGCTGTTGATGTGAATATGGAATACCCGAAATAATGGCAAAAGCAACTTTAGAAAAGCGCATTGAAACGGCATTGGAGGAATTAAGACCTTACTTGAAGGCCGATGGAGGAGATATTTCGCTGGTGGAGATCACCACTGACATGACCGCCCGGGTTGAACTTCACGGTGCTTGCGTTAATTGCAGCATGAGTGCAATGACGATGAGGGCAGGAGTAGAGGAAGCCATCAAAAATGCCGCACCCGAAATTGAGAAGGTAGAAGCTGTCAATCTTTAATCAATAATCGCCGCGAGAAGGGGTTCGCGTTTGGCGTGGATATTCATCTCCCAATGGTTGATGCGTTGCACGAAGTACATCTGCAAGAGTAGTATTGGGATGAACAAGAAGATTTGGATGGAGATGCCGAGAAGAATGACATTGTTCAAATTAAGATTGGGATAAAGTCCTCCTTCTTCGATCAAAAGGCTGTAAACCGCTGGTAGGATCGTAAATCCCCACCAAATAATTCGATAAAGCACGTACAAAATCCACCAGAGATATACGAATTCCAATCCTTGCCATAAACGAGGATTGTCTCCGTTTTCTTTTTGGTAAGTGTTCCATATTTCGCGAATTCCGAAAAGGGGTAAAATGAACGCGACGAGAGGGATGAACCACGAAAGACCAAAAAGCCATTTTCCGAAAGCGGGAGGTTTTCCCAAAGGCTCCAAGTTTTGATAACATCGGTTGACCCAAACAAGGAACAAAACCGCAGCCGTTAGGCTCAATAGAAGACTGATCAAGTTGATAATGGTTTGAAAGATACCCGCAGTTTCTAATCGGGTGTAATCGCTCTCATGAAGGATCATAATCCCTTTTTCAACCACAAAGTAGGCCCACAATTGAATCATGGTATCGATCGCAGTTGCTGCAATCAAAATAATATAAAACACCCTTAAGATGCTTGCTAGTTTCTGAGATCGGCGAAAACGACTTTGTTCATCAACAAAATCTTGATCAATGATGGTGTCGTTCATGCGCTTATTCGATGAGCAACTTTTCTTCCAGCATTTTGCCTTTTCTGTTTTGAATTTTAACGATGTATAAGCCCGCTGGAAGTTCACTCAAGTCCAAATTCATTTGTGAAGGGATGCGTTTTTCTTCACGAAGCAAAACTCCGTCAATCGAATAAATGCGCATATGAGAAACCCCTTTAAGCGGATGCTCAAAGGCTACTTTTCCTGTGCTAGGGTTGGGAAAAAGACTCAGTTGATCTTCAGTAAGTTCCTCATCAACACCAACAGTGGTAATTTCTAATTCGCGGTATTCGCAATCCAATTCAACGGTGTTCGGACAAACGAGGTGCGCGGAAAAATTGCTCATGATCGAACGAGTCGTGTCGTAATAAGCCGCGTTGCTCGCGTGGGGTACGTGACCTTCTTGTTGGTAAATCTCGAAGCAGTTGGTCAAACCAATTTCATCGGCCTGCTCGTGAATTGCGCTTGACCCAGCAACCACAGTGACATCAACCAAACCAAAAAGTTGAAGCATGGCCTCACCAAAGGGAACCACCGTATCTCCTGTTCCGTGAAAGCTCAAAATGGGCTCATCTTCTGAAGTCATCCAAGAAACATCCAGCAGAGCACCTGCAATGTTGATGATCCCCATCACTTCGCTTGAATACCCTTCATTTCCAGAGGTGCCTTCCAAACCACCACCGAGTCCGGGTAAGGATTGATCGAGCAATGGGGGTAGCTCATCCAATTCATCCATAAAAGCGATGTGGGTGGTGATAAATCCGCCGGCAGAAGACCCTGCAATGATGATTTTGTTGGGATCAATGTTCCATTGGTTATCATTTTCTGCAGCGTCTTTTCTGAAAAAACGAACGGCTGCCTTCATGTCATGATATCCTCGACAAACAGCTTCTGTTGCAGTAGTTTCGATATCTCCAAGTAATGGAATGCCCAAACGGTAATTGATGGAAGCAGTAACGTAGCCCATGCGCGCAAAGTCTTCACAAAGGGGAACGACATCATCTCCTTCTTTTGAACCACCAACAAAACTTCCTCCGTGAGCAAAAATGATCAATGGTCGTTGCGCAGTAGACAGATCACCAAGCGGCTCGTACACATCCAAAAGCAATTCTGTATCGTTCCCTTCAAAATCAATGTTGCTGCCGTAAACGATGTCTTCATCCGTGGTGATTTCTGGGAAAATGAGATTGAGAAAGCGACCTTCTTCGCATTGAGCAAAGGCGCTGTTTAGACCTAAAAGAAGGAGGGAAAAACTGAGAATTGATTTCATAAGATGGGAGATTTTCATTTGCGATACAATTTAGATAAAATTCGGGACAGGAGAATTGCTCTTGGATGAGAACAAGAAAGCTGTGGGCTTGTTTCACTTCTCTGTGGGGGAATGCCCTCCGCTTGCATGAAATTCAATACTTTTGTCGAAATATTTTTCTGAATGATCGAAACAGATATCCTCATTATTGGAGCCGGTCCTTGCGGTTTGTTCACCGTTTTTGAAGCGGGTTTGTTGAAATTACGCTGCCATTTGATTGATGCACTGCCACAAGCTGGCGGACAATGTGCAGAGATCTATCCCAAAAAACCCATTTTTGATATCCCTGCTTTTCCGGAAGTTTTGGCGGGCGATTTGGTAGATAATTTGATGGCGCAAGCAGCACCTTTTAAGCCAGGTTTTACCCTCGGCGAGCGAGCGGAGACCATTGAAAAAACCGAAGACGATAAATTCATTGTTACGACCAATAGAGGTACCAAGCACATTGCTCCCGTAGTTGCCATTGCTGGTGGTTTAGGTTCTTTCGAGCCAAGAAAACCGCCTGTTGAGAATTTGGCCAATTACGAAGATCACGGGGTGGAGTACATCATTAAAGATCCCAATTTCTACCGTGGAAAAAAGGTGGTGATTTCTGGTGGAGGTGACTCTGCTTTGGATTGGACCAATTTCCTAGCGGATGGAATTGCGGAAGAAGTGAGCTTGGTGCACAGAAGATCTTCTTTCCGTGGACACCCAGACAGCGTTCAAAAAGTAATTGATTTGGCTGAGGCTGGGAAAATCAATTTGATCACCGATGCTGAGGTGGTTGGCGTTGAAGGTGATGGGAAAGTAGAGAAGGTCGTGATCAAGAAAAAAGATGGAAATCAAGAGGTAGCTTGCGATCATTGGGTGCCTCTTTTCGGACTGAGTCCAAAATTGGGTCCGATTGGAGAATGGGGCCTCGAAATCGAAAAGAACGCCATTGTGGTGGATACTTTTGATTATGCGACCAACATTCCAGGAATCTACGCCATTGGAGATGTGAATACCTACCCAGGAAAGCTGAAACTCATTCTTTGTGGCTTCCATGAGGCAACTTTGATGGTACAGTCAGCCTTCAAGCGCATCTACCCAGATAAAAATTATGTATTGAAATACACCACAGTGAACGGTGTTAATGGATTCTAGTTTTGGAAAACACGATCAACATAACGGTCATTGACCGTGAAGGGAGCTCCCATCCTTTGGAAGCACCTACTGACATGAACATGAACATGATGGAGCTCTGTAAAAGCGCAGAGCTCCCTGTTGAAGGAACTTGTGGAGGCATGGCCATGTGTGCTTCTTGCCACATGTACATCGAAAGCGATCATGAATTGCATGAGGCTACCGATGATGAAGAAGACATGCTGGATCAGGCTTTCTTTGTTGAAGGAAACAGTCGTTTGGGTTGTCAAATTCAACTGCATCAAGACTTGGATGGCTTGGTGGTTCGCTTGGCTCCTGTTGGAGAATAAATCCGCTTTTTTACAAGCTCTGATTGAGCAACTTGCCAGAATAAATCAGTTCGTGAAGCGATGCGTTGCTCCGAACTTCAGTGCTCAGTTGGATGTGTCCGTGGTGGTGACAATCGCTTCCCAAAAAGGACACCAATCCTTCCTTGATGAGCTGTTCTCCACATTTTTGAACTTGCGGGGAATAGGTTCCAGTCAATGAATTGAGGTTCAATTGAAGGAAGACATCGCGGTCCACCAGTTCTCGGAACTTATCAAAGTCTTTGTGCCAATAAGAATATCGCTCCGGATGCGCGAGAATGGGTTTGTATCCGGCCATTTGTAATTCGAACAATACCTTTTTCAATGAGGCAGGCTCAATCATAAAAGACAGTTCAAACAGCACATAATTGTCTCCAAAGGTGAGGATGTCTTTTTCCTGAATGAGTTTTTCAAAATGCTCGTCAAGAAAGTACTCTGCGGCAGCTTCAATGGGCACCGAAATGTTCTCCTTATGAAGCGCTTCTCTCAACCCGTCCAAACCACGCAAGATGCCTTCGCTGGTGTTCCTGTAGTAATCACTCATGATGTGCGGAGTGGTGATGAATTTGCTGTAGCCCAGTCCCATCAGCTTGCGAATGAGGTCGATGCTGATTTCGGTATTAGGCGCTCCATCATCAATTCCAGGAATGAGGTGAGAATGCATGTCCGTTCCTACCAAAGACAAATCAATGGGATCCAAAACGGGTTTTTTCCGGAAGAGTTTCGAGAGAAAAGACATCCTATCTGTTTTGGTATTGACGTTCGTAGTAATCGCGGTACGACCCATCCATCACACTTTCCATCCATTGGTCGTTTTCTAAATACCAAAGAGCAGTGGCACGCAAACCATTTTCAAAGCTCATTTTTGCTTCCCAATGGAGTTCCTTTTTGATCTTGCTTGCGTCAATGGCGTACCTGAGATCGTGTCCGGCACGATCTTTCACATGGGTAATGAGGCTAGCTGAGCTTCCAGCGGGTCGTTCCAAAATCTGATCCATCTGTTCACACAAAGCGTGCACAAGGTCAATGTTTTTCCATTCTTCATTCCCTCCGATGTTGTATGATTCTCCTGCGGTTCCTTGATGAAAAACGAGGTCCAAAGCCTCGGCATGGTCTTCCACCCAAAGCCAATCGCGCACATTTAGTCCTTCACCGTATACGGGCAAGGGGTGATGCTTCACGATGTTGTTGATCATCAAAGGGATGAGCTTTTCTGGAAATTGATTTGGGCCGTAGTTGTTCGAACAGTTGGAGATCACCACGTTCATGCCGTAAGTGTGGGCGTAGGCGCGAACAAAGTGGTCTGAAGAAGCCTTAGAGGCAGAATATGGACTCCGAGGATCGTAGTTCGTGTGCTCGTGAAATGCACCTTCCTCTCCCAAAGAGCCGAAAACTTCATCGGTGCTTACGTGGTGGAAACGCTTATTGCGATCGCCATTCCAATGTTTTTTTGCAGCATTGAGCAAGCTAACCGTTCCCAGTACATTCGTTTGTACAAAGTCCAAAGGAGATTCAATCGAACGATCCACGTGGGATTCAGCCGCAAGGTGAATGACATCACTGATGTTTTCTTCAGCAAAAAGCCGATCCAACAAAGACGCGTCGCAGATGTCACCTTTAACAAAGCGGTGGTTTTCATTTTCGAGCACATCGGAAAGGTTTCCGAGATGACCTGCATACGTTAGCTTGTCGAGCGTTACGATGCGATGAGCGTGCGATTTCAGAAAGCGTTTCACGAGGTGGGAACCGATAAAACCGGCCCCTCCAGTTATAAGAACGGTGCGTTTCGACATGAAGCTAAGGTACGATTTCCACTTTGGAATGCACAGC
This sequence comes from uncultured Flavobacteriales bacterium, assembly GCA_938085105.1. Lineage (GTDB taxonomy): Bacteria > Bacteroidota > Bacteroidia > Flavobacteriales_D > Sanyastnellaceae > CALKGK01. The sequence continues at coordinate 7,801 of CALKGK010000094.1, read as the reverse complement.
TAAAAAGTCCTTACAAACTCCAGTAGTGCAAGTCCTGAATTTTTCTTCGGTAAGACCCACGAATGTCAACCAATACTCCTTTGTCGTCCTTCATCAATGCCTTGAAGTCGTCTTCAGTGTAGTTTTGGTATTCTTTGTGGTTAACCGCAATGATCACAGCATCATAGCCATTCTCTTCCGCTTTGTCTTTCAACTGAAGATCATATTGATCTTGTACTTCTTGTGCTTCTGCATGCGGATCGATCACGTCCACTTTTACGCTGAACGATTCCAATTCTTGAATCACGTCGATCACTTTGGAGTTGCGGATGTCTGAAACATCTTCCTTAAAGGTCATTCCCATCACCAAAACGCGCGCGTCAAGGATGTTCTTGCCTTGGTCCAAAATGCGCTTCACGGTTTGCTTTCCTACATAAAAGCCCATGGAATCGTTCACGTAACGTCCAGAGTTAATGACTTTTGCGTGGTAGCCCAGTTTTTTTGCTTTGAATGTGAGGTAATAAGGGTCAACACCAATACAGTGTCCGCCCACCAAACCTGGTGTAAACGGAAGAAAGTTCCATTTGGTTGATGCACTTTCAAGAACGTCGTAGGTGTTAATTCCAACACGGTTCAGGATGATGGAAAGCTCGTTGATCAAAGCGATGTTGACGTCGCGCTGAGTGTTTTCAATCACTTTTGAAGCTTCTGCCACCTTAATGCTCGATGCTCTATGAACACCTGCATCTACTACGATTTCGTATGTCTTGGCGATGTTTTCAGCACTTTCAGCATCACAGCCACTAGATACTTTCGTGATGGTACGAACGGTGTGTTTTTTGTCGCCCGGATTGATTCTTTCAGGACTATATCCTACTTTGAAATTTTCGATGTATTTCAAACCAGAGAGCTGCTCAAGAATCGGCACACAATCGTCTTCGGTACAACCCGGATAAACGGTCGATTCATAAACCACATAATCTCCTTCTTTCAAGACATTACCAACGGTGCGGCTGGCAGCCAATACAGGGCCGAGGTCTGGTTGGTTGCTTGAGTTGATGGGCGTAGGTACAGCCACAACAAAGAAACGAGCTTCTTTTAGTACTTCGGGATCGGCAGTGAAGGTGATGTCGGCACCTTCAAATGCGCTGGCGTCCAATTCATTGGAAGGGTCGATGTTGTTGTTCATCATGTCCACCCGCTTGGCATTGATGTCAAACCCAATTACACTGATGGATTTGGCAAATTCCAAGGCGATTGGAAGACCAACATATCCTAGTCCTACTACAGCTAATTTTGCTTCTTTGTTGATTAGTTTTTCGTACATCTTATTCGTTGTTCGTGGTTAATTTCACCACTATTTGATCGTTCAATTGATATTTTTCTCCGCTCTCATTGCAGGTAGCGATTCCGTCTTGGTTGAATTCTAGTCGTTCTCCAAACTCACTCATCCAACCAATTTGTTTGGCAGGATTTCCTACGAGAAGGGCGTAATCGGGCACGGTTTTCGTTACCACAGCTCCAGCACCAATAAAGGCAAATCTACCGATATCGTGTCCGCATACGATGGTCGCATTTGCGCCAATGGATGCTCCTGTTTTCACTGTCGTCCGCATGTATTCGTTCTTGCGATTGACAGCGCTTCTAGGATTGATCACATTGGTAAATACACATGATGGCCCTAAGAATACATCGTCTTCACAGGTTACTCCGGTGTAAATTGATACATTGTTTTGCACCTTCACATTACGGCCCAAAACAACTTCAGGCGAAATCACCACATTTTGACCAATGTTGCAATTCTCTCCCATCACGCTTTTCGGCATGATGTGGGAGAAGTGCCAGATTTTCGTTCCGGCACCGATGCTGCATCCTTCATCAATCACAGCGGTTTCGTGGGCAAAGTAATTTTTTTCCATCACTTGGTGTATGCGTCGAAATTCTTGTGATCCTTTTTATAAAGTTCTTCTTTTGGAAGTGATTTGAAATACTCGTAAGTGATCTTCAATCCTTCTGATCGATCTACTTTCGGCTCCCAGTTTAAAATGGACTTGGCTTTCGAAATGTCTGGTCGACGCTGTTTCGGGTCGTCTACAGGAAGATCTTTGTAGATCACTTTCTGTGTGGTGCCCGTAAGTTTGATGATTTCTTCTGCAAACTCACCAATGGTTATTTCACTTGGATTTCCAAGGTTTACAGGTTCAGCGTGGTCTGACATCAATAAGCGGAAAATGCCTTCAACGAGGTCGTCAACATAGCAAAAAGAACGGGTTTGACTTCCATCACCGAAAACAGTAAGGTCTTCTCCTCTCAGCGCTTGCCCGATGAATGCCGGCAATACACGCCCATCGTTTAGGCGCATTCTTGGTCCGTAGGTATTGAAGATTCTCGCAATGCGGGTTTCTAAACCGTGGTAGGTGTGATATGCCATCGTAATCGCCTCTTGAAAGCGCTTGGCTTCGTCGTAAACACCGCGCGGACCAACAGGGTTTACATTTCCCCAATAATCTTCTGTTTGTGGATGAACGACCGGGTCACCATAGATTTCTGAAGTAGAAGCGATGAGGAGGCGGGCATTTTTTGCTTTCGCCAATCCCAAACAGTTATGAATTCCCAAAGAACCCACCTTCAAGGTTTGAATTGGGATTTTGAGATAATCAATTGGGCTTGCTGGAGAAGCGAAGTGAAGCACATAATCTACATTCCCAGAAACGTGAACAAACTTGGAAACATCGTGGTGATGGAATTCAAAGTGTTCGTTTGGAAAAAGGTGCTCAATGTTTTTTAGGTCGCCTGTGATGAGGTTGTCCATGGCAACAACGGCCATTCCCTCTTTTAGGAAACGATCGCACAAATGTGAACCGAGAAAGCCAGCGGCCCCTGTGATCAATACTCTTTCCATGGCTTAGTTTTTAACCGTTTCTCTACCAATGCTCTTATAGTGGAAGCCAAGTTGCTTCATCTTCCCAAGGTCGTAGAGGTTACGTCCATCAAAAATGGCTTTGTTGTTCAAACGCTCGGCGATTTGTTCGAAATCTGGGGTTCTGAAAACAGCCCATTCAGTACAAATCAAAAGTGCGTCGGCATTGTCAAGTGCGTCGTAGCGATCGTTAGCAAAAGAAATGCGATGACCCAAGAGTCGTTCTACATTCTCCATCGCTTCAGGATCGAATGCCACGATCTCTGCCCCTTCACTCAAAAGTTTTTCAATCATGTACAAGGCTGGTGCCTCGCGAATATCATCGGTGTCCGGCTTAAAAGCCAAGCCCCAAAGTGCAATTTTAACACCCTTCAAGTTTCCGTTGAAGTAGGATTTGATGGGATCAAAAAGGACTGTTTTCTGATCGTTGTTTACGCTCATCACAGCGTCGAGGATGTTGAAGGTGTAGTCGTTCTGTTTTCCAGAAAGTCCCAAAGCTTGAACATCTTTTGGAAAGCAAGACCCACCGTAACCAATACCTGGGAACAAGAAGCGTTTTCCAATACGGGTGTCGGTTCCCATCCCAATTCTAACCATGTCGACATTGGCTCCAACTTTTTCGCAGAAGTTGGCAATTTCGTTCATGAAAGTAATCTTGGTGGCCAAGAAGGCGTTTGCGGCATATTTGGTGAGCTCAGCACTGGCCTCATCCATGAAAATCAAAGGATTCCCTTGACGGATGAATGGAGCATAGAGTTCAGACATGATCTCCTTTGCACGGTCAGATTCCGTTCCTACAACCACACGATCAGGCTTCATGAAATCGTCCACAGCAAAACCTTCACGCAAAAATTCAGGATTGGATACCACATCGAATGCTACTTCGGTATGTTGACGGATAGCGGCACTCACTTTTTCAGCTGTTCCAACAGGAACGGTGCTTTTGTCTACAATCACTTTGTAGTCGGTAATGAGTTTTCCAAGTTCTTCAGCCACTCCCAAAACGTAGGAGAGGTCCGCACTTCCATCTTCACCCGGAGGTGTTGGAAGGGCTAAGAAGATGATATCAGCGTCTTCAACCACATCCGCGATGTTTGTGGTAAAGGAAAGACGACCAGCTTTCAGGTTGCGTTCAAAAATAACATCGAGGTGCGGTTCGTAGATGGGAACTACTCCGTTGCTCATCTTTTCTACCTTCTCTTTATCGATGTCAACACACACCACGTTGTTTCCTGTTTCAGCAAAACACGTTCCTGTAACAAGGCCAACATAGCCGGTGCCGATAACTGCAATATTCATGTCTTATTTATTTTTGAAGTAGTTAAGTACTTCTTGAGTAATGGTCTTTAGTTGCTCTTTGCTAAGTTCAGTGTGCATGGGCAAAGAAAGCACTTCCTTGCTCAATTGTACGGTCACAGGATAGTCGACATTTCCCGTTTTCAAATGGTCAAATGCTTCCTGTTCGTGAAGGGGGACGGGGTAGTAAATCATGGCTGGAATGCCTTGATCCATCAAGTGCTTTTGAAGGTGATTTCGGTCTTCTGCAGGAACCCTCATCGTATATTGGTGGAAGGTATGTGTGGAATCTGCAAAACGCGCTGGTGTCTGGATTTCAGATACATCAGCAAAGGCTGCATCATAAAAATCAGCCGCCGATCTTCGTGCATCGCAATAATCGTCCAAACTGCGCAATTTGATTCTCAAAATGGCGGCTTGAATACTGTCTAATCGAGAATTTACACCAATCAATTCATGGTAGTAACGTACCTTCATCCCGTGGTTGCAAATTTGTCTGGCCTTATCTGCAAGCGCATCATCGTTGGTGTACAAAGCACCACCATCGCCATAACAACCGAGGTTTTTTGATGGGAAGAAGCTTGTACATCCGAAGTGCCCCATGGTTCCCGCGGTTTTAATGCTTCCATCGGCGAGCGTATACTTCGCAGAAATGGCTTGAGCCGTATCTTCCAAAACGTACAAGTTGTGCTCCTCAGCAATGCTCAGGATTTCGTTCATGTTGGCACATTGACCAAATAGGTGAACGGGAACAATGGCTTTGGTTTTTGGAGTAATCGCCTCTCGGATCTTTTGCGGATCGATGTTGTAGGTGTCTTCTTCCACATCTACCAAGATCGGTTTGAGTTTCAAAAGCGCAATAACCTCTACAGTAGCGATGAACGTGAAGTTGGTGGTGATGATCTCATCTCCTTCTTTCAAATCCAAAGCCATCATGGCAATTTGGAGGGCGTCCGTACCATTGGCACAAGGGATGACATGCTTCACTCCAAGGTAATCTTCGAGTTCTTTTTGAAAGTCTTTTACTTCCGGACCGTTGATGAATGCGGAAGAACGCACAACATTGGTGATCGCTTGATCTACTTCTGTGCGGATTTTTTCATATTGACCATTGAGGTCAACCATTTGAATGTTGGCCATATTTCGACACTAATTAGCGCGGCGAATATACCAAATTTTTAGGCGCTTTTTGATGCTTGATTTGGCCTAAGGGCTGTCATTTATGTACTAAATTTACCTCCCCGGCCGTTTCATAGCCATTTGCTTTCATTTATCTTCGCTGCATGAATACCAAGTCCATTCTTTTTTCTTTCGCTTTTTTAATGGGGGTATTGCTCCAGTTTGGTGCTTCTGCCCAAGAGCGGAACCTCAATGATAGCATCGTTTTTGCGCCACATTTGACAGTGCACTACGCCTACCAATTCCCTGGTGGAGACTTGGCAAAACGTTTCGGGAACAATAGTGCAGTGGGAGCCGACTTCTACATCAAAAACCGAAAAAATTACTTCTTCGGTGGAGAATTTAACTTTCTGTATGGCACACGTGTGACTGAGCCCGGACTCTTAAGTAATTTGATGACGGACAACGGGGAAATCATTGATTTAGAAGGTAAGCCCGCAGAGCTTTTGATCCAACAAAGGGGTTGGACAGCAACTTTGAACGTCGGGAAACTGTTTCCTGTTTTCGGTCCGAACATGAATTCAGGACTACTGCTCCGAGGGGGGATTGGCTACATCCAGCACAAAATTCGAATTGAACAACAGATCAACGATCTTCCTTTTTTGAGAGATGAGTACTTGAAAGGCTACGATCGATTGACCAACGGGCTCCTTTTCAATCAATTTGTGGGCTATTACCACATGAGCAGCAACCGTTTAGTGAATTTTATGGTGGGTTTTGAGGCGTATCAGGGCTTTACAGCAGGACGAAGAGACTTCAATTTCGACACGCAAACGGTGGACAATGATCCTCGTTTTGATTTGCTTCTAGGTCTGAAGGCCGGCTGGATCATTCATTTCTACCGCAGACAAGGTCCGGAATTCTATTACGACTAAATGCAGTTCATCTATTACATTGGCATCGTACTTTATGGTCTTGCGGTTCGCTTGGCTGCTTTGCGGTCGGAAAAGGCTAGACTTTGGGTAAAGGGAAGGCGAGGCTGGAAGGCGAAGTTGGAGGAATTGCCCTTCAAAGGGGATTGCATTTGGGTGCATTGCTCTTCTTTGGGTGAATTTGAACAAGGAAGGCCAGTTATCGAAGCTTTGAAGCAGCAACACCCAGAACTCCCCATTTTACTCACATTTTTTAGTCCGAGCGGTTACGAAATCAGGAAAGATTATCCCTTGGCCGACGCTGTCATGTACCTGCCTCTTGATGTACCTTCTAATGCCACGGCTTTTGTTGAAACGCTACAGCCCAAAGCAGCCATCTTCGTGAAATATGATTTTTGGTTTTTCTTTTTGAAGGCATTGAGAAAGACAAATGTTCCGCATTTTTTGGTTTCGGGGATTTTTCGACCCTCGCAGTACTTCTTTAAGGTTCATGGAAAGTGGTTTGTGAAAGGATTGAAGGGCTTTAGTACTTTGTTTGTACAGAACGAAAAGAGTCAGGAATTACTCAAGAGCATCGGTGTGAAAGCTGAAGTAAAGGGAGATACCCGATTTGATCGAGTAGTGGAAGTGGTGAGTGAATCCAAACCCATTCCGATGATTGAGTTGTTTTGCGAAGGAGCGGGTTTTCTCGGGGTGATGGGAAGTTCATGGCCGGCGGAAGAGCGGATTTTGTCTGAACGCTTAAAGCAACACAAGGGAGAGCGATGGATCATCGTTCCCCACGAAGTTCATGAAGCTCATTTACAGCAATTGGACAAATTGTTCCCACAATCAGTTCGCTTTTCCAACGTCCGGGCGGAGGATTTGCGGGAGGCGGAAGTGCTGATCATCGATCAAATAGGCTTGTTGAATCGCATTTACCGCTACGCTCATCTTGCCGTTATTGGAGGTGGTTTTGGTAAAGGAGTTCACAATACCCTCGAAGCCGCGGCCTACGGTATTCCCGTGTTTTTTGGTCCAAACTACGAGCGTTTTCTGGAGATCCATGAGCTTTTGGAAGTAGAGGCCGGCATTTGTTTTACAGATCAGAAGTCCTTTGACCAAGCGATGAATGGAATGAAAGCAGATCCAAACGCTCTCAGTAAAAGTGGAAAACACGCCCTCGATTACGTCCACTCCAAAACCGGCGCTACACCAGCTGTTCTGCATTCATTGGAGCCATATATAGGTGGTGCATAAAAAAATATGGGGCAAGGCTTGACCCGATTAAAAAAACGTTTAATTTTGTCGTCCACTTCTACGGAAGCCGGTATGCGAGAATAGCTCAGTTGGTAGAGCACAACCTTGCCAAGGTTGGGGTCGCGAGTTCGAGTCTCGTTTCTCGCTCTTTTTTTCCTCTCGTCAATGGCGAGAGGTTTTTTTTTAATGGCTGCTCGGATGGTGGAATTGGTAGACACGCAGGACTTAAAATCCTGTGGCCAGTAATGGCCGTGCGGGTTCGACCCCCGCTCCGAGTACAAAAAGCAGAGTAAAAACAAAGCGCAAGCGAAGTTTT
>CALKGK010000093.1 GCA_938085105.1 uncultured Flavobacteriales bacterium | reverse complement strand
CACCGAGTCCGACGTGCTGTGCCTCGCACCGAGTCCAACGAGCTGTGCCTCGCACCGAGTCCGACGAGCAGTGCCTCACACCGAGTCCGACGTGCTGTGCCTCGCACCGAGTCCGACGTACTGGTACGCGCACCGAAAAGGACGTGCCGCGCCCGTCCTTTTTCCTGCGCCACCCCAGCCCCCGTGCTTCCGCACGCGAAGCGTGCGGAAGCGCGGCATCAAGCCAGCGAAAGCCACAACATCCCATCCTTCACACTAAAGCTCATCCTCTCTAGAAGCCGAACTCACCTTCTCCAAGTTCATTTTTCTACTCAGATACATGATCGCACCTAGAATGATGAACAAACCAATACTTCCAATCAACAAGGACATCTCTTCCAATTGAATAATTCCATACACAAATGCATAAAGAACACTCATCCCAATAAACATCCCCCAGCTCACCTTCGCGCTTTTGGTGATTGCCTTCACGAACAAACACACCTGAAGAATGATGGAAATCGCTGCAATCAAATACGCTTTATCAAAACCTAAAATCTCCGAAACCGACAATAAAACAACATAGAACAGACAAAGTGCAAGGCCAACAAGGAGGTATTGAATGAAGTGAATTCGGAGTCCGTTGATCATTTGAATAAAGAAAAAACACACAAAAGTAAGCGTGATAAAGAGCACCGCGTATTTCGCTGATCGCATGTTCTTTTTGTATTCATTCACAGGGATGAACAGCGCCATTCCAAAAGAACTTTGATGCAGGTTTTCAGGGTCATTGATGAAACGCTGTGGAAAGGATCGATTAAGGTCAAGCACCTTCCAAACAGCATCAAATCCCGCTTCGCTGTTGCTGTGTTCATCTGGAAGAAAAGCTCCTTGGTATTTTGGATCGGGCCAATCGCCATGTAAGTGGGCACGGGTAGTTTTTCCCAGAGGTAGAAAATTCAATGAGGAGGAGCCGTTCAAACTTAGCGGAATTTGGAAGCGAACTTGCTCATCAGCAGACAATGGAACTTTACACTGAACACCATTGGTGAAAAGTTTGGTTCTCACGTTTCCTGGTGAAAAGGGGATTTCTTTGTTGTCCCACCTCAGGTTGATCTGCTCTTGAATTCCCCGACTATCAGAGATTCCCAAAGAGATCATGCTCTCTTCCCATTTGACTTCAATTTCATCGTAGCCAAAATCGAGGTCGGCAGGAGCGAAGGAGCCTGTAATCAAGGCATCAGCACTGTATAAAGAAACGTTGTAAATGCCACGATGACGGACTTTATTCGCAATTTCTACGTCAAAATCCAGCTCTTCAGGTAAGAATTGAGCTACCAATCGTTTTCGATCGATAATCTCACCTTTACTCTTGCCAGAGGTACTTCTGATGATTCTGTCAAAGGGAATGGTCAACACAGGACCGGATAATTGTTGCGCATTGGCCCAATCAGAGCGCAATTCGGCTTCTACATTGTTCTGGTTGTACATCCGATCGCGTATGAGGTCTTGAACCATTTCAACGGGGATGAGCATGAGTAAGATGAGTAGACCGATGCTCAATAGCTTCAAAGTGATGGATTCCTTCATCCATTTGCTCACTTTTTCAAAAGGACCATTTGTTGCGTTTCCTGTTGCTGAATTGCTGGTATTCAGCGCTTTGTTTTCGTTTCCATTCATTTTTTTAGCGTGTAAGAAGCTTGGAGTCCTCCGAAATGAGAACTCCTAAGCTGTTGGTTGGATCTTGAGTTTGTTATTCTTTATTCATGACTACATTCACCCACATTCCTTCTGTATTGGCGTGGATGGAGTTGTCGTACATGGCCTGACAATCGATGGCCGGTAAATAGAATTTTCCGAGATACGCCGCATTGAGTCTGACGAAATAAGTACGACTTTTTCTTTTTTGTATGTTGAAGTAAGTGTACACCCGATCATCTCGATAATCCCTGTAATCGGCGTAATCACTCACAAAATCGTTGCGCTGCGTGGAGAGCAAACGTTCGTTAATGATTTCCCAACCCGATGGGAAGATTTGAGAAAGCGCCATTTCGTAGTACGATCCTCTAATACCCGGGTGATAGATGTCGACCCTAGCGATGAAGTCAGTTCCCTGTTCCATGGTGCGAACGTCGATTTCATTGCCTTCTTCATCCAAATAACTCACTCCAATTTGAAGGTTTTCTTCTTGGGCTGATTCTTCGGATATGAGTGGCTGACCTTCATTGACCATCCTCACGAAAATTATTCCTTCTCCGTTGTTTTCGATTTCCAATCGGTTGCCTTTAATTTTGGTCACCTTCATGTCCCGCAACATCATGGGCTTGGTGATGGTGTAATTCTGACTTTCTCCATTAAAGTTCAAGTCAACAACCATGGGGCCTTTTCCTGACCTCAATCCGAATTTACTCAAGGCGATGAGCGAATAAGCGGTGGTTTGTGTGCTTCTCCAGCTCGCTTCATTCATTCGCTTGGAGATGTCCAATGCCAAGGATGAGGCTTCTTTACTCATGTCCAACAAAATCAGTGTTTCGAGGATCATGGCTTCATCTCTCAAACCTGAACCATAGGAGTAATACAAACTGCGATAGTCTTGAACCTTGCTTGCTTTTCCTTCTATGATAGAGCGGGCAGCTTCTTTTTGTCCGGCCAAGGCATAAGCTGCAGCGAGTCTCCAAGAGGCTTGTAAGCTCAAATTGGGGTTGGCTTTGAGTCGGTTCATGGCTGAAAGATCTGCTTCCTTTGCTAGTGCCAAGGTGTACAAACGGTATGCTTGTAGCAGATCGAGATAGGCAGAATTGTGCGGATTGTCTTGCGGTCTCCAATTCCGAGCAATTTCCTTTTGATAGCGTAACCAGTTGTTTTTCATGTTGGCTGGGAACCCAAAGCCTTTCAATTCTGCTTCGAGGAGGAAGTGTCCGGCATAGGATGTTCCCCAATCGTTGGCATTGTTATTTCCTGGCCAGTATGCAAAACCACCTGCACTGTTTTGAAAATTGGCCAGTCGTTGGATGGCTCCCTGAATGTTCCGTTGTGCGGTTTTTTGCTCGTTAGGGCTCATCTCCACCACGTCTTCCAAAAATAATTGAGGGAAGGCTTTCGAGGTGGTTTGTTCAACACATCCGTGAGGATACCTGAGCAAATAGCGCATTCTTCCTGCGAGGTTAAAAGGAGGGAGTCCGGATACTTCCACTTGAACGCTGTTGGTTCCACTGGTTCCGATGAGATCAAAGTCCAATTCATAAGTGTCTCCTGCCGCCAAGGCTGTTTCCTTGGTGAACAAAGTAGGAGGGTTGGGGTTGCGCACTTCAATTTCGAAGCTGTAGCTGGCTTTCTCTTTCCCCGAGCTACACTGAACTTTGAGTTCGCTCACACCAATTTTATTGGCCACTTTGAAAGGGAACAGTACGATTTCATCTCCATTTTCTTCGAAGGTGATACTTTTGCTTGTTCCTTCGAGCGGAATAAGGAATCCATCACTTTCTACATTGATGTCTACCTTCCGAACGTGGTCTTCCATGGCAAACACATTCACTGGGAGCATGACTTCTTCGTCCGGGCCAAGTACCCGTGGTAAGGTAGCCAATACCATCAGTGGGTCTTTAACTTTCACAGTTTTTTCAGCAGAACCAAAGGCGTTGTCTTTCACGGCCACAAGCATCACGCGAACCTCACCGACATAATTGGGCATGCTAAGAAAATGCTCGGTTTCTTTGCCAGCTTCTAGGGTAAACGGACCAATAAATCGTACCACGGGTTTGAATCGATTGGCTTTGTTTTTACCCGGATTGTTTTCATTTTCATCACCACCACCAATTTTAAGTAGGTGATCAAGAGGAACTCCAAAAGCAGAAATCACGTCGTCATACATGTCCCATGTTTTCACACCAAGGGCCTCTTTTGCATAAAAATGATCGTGCACTTGCGGGGTTTTGAATTTGGTGAGGGCAAGCAAACCTTCATCCACCACAGCGAGGGTGTAAGTCATGGCTTTTCCATTCTTTTCACTCACTTTGATGCTGTATTTGCTTTCAGGGCGGAGTTTATCCGCCATCTTCAATTGAGGCTCGAGTACCGTTGCAGGGTCTTCTACAATGATGGGCAACACGCCGTACATTCGAATAGGAGCATCGTTTGCGGTTTGCTTGTGTGCTTGAAGCAAAGTGATGTGCGCATAGACGTTGGGCGCCATGCCTTCTTCAATCTTGATAAAAGCTTTGGTGCTGTTTTCTTCTAGCGTGATCCATTGTTTTTTGATGACTTTCACTCCGTCTTCGATGGTCAACAAAGCTCGTCCGCCAGGAGAACTTGGGAAACTGAGCACACATTCGTCACCTACTTGATAATTCTCTTTATCGCTGGTGAGTAGCAACATCGTAGCTCCACCCATTCCTTCGCGATTAGAGCGGTTGTAGGTGTTCGGCCAATCGATGTAAAATGCTTCACCACTGGCGTGTCCGTACTCGTCTTCTACTCGAACAAAATACCTTCCATAATTGGGGTACTCAATGTTCAAGTTGAAAGCAGCAGCACCTTTTTCATCGGTCATTACCGTACCTTCCGCAATGGGTACATTTCCTTGTCGAGTGATGAAACGCGAGAAATTATCGCGGTTGTAATGCCACCACCATTTCCAATCGACTTTATACACGGTGTAAGTGAGTCGGTGTTTCGGTGCGGGTTGACCATTGGCCTTCAAACTCTGGAACTTGAATTCGTGCTCCTCTCCAGTTTCCAACGCGTAAGAACTTTTGGGTGAGGGGACATCTACACCCACGTAGTAGTCGTAGGGAGAAAACTCAATGCTGGACTGATCCACGCTAAATTCACCTCCTGCTTCAAAAGCTTTCGTATCGAAATAAGCTTTCAGCATTCCTGGTGGTGGATTGTTCATTTCCATATCGTAGCTAATCTGCGCTTCACCAACAGCATTCACATTTCCATCGAAAGCCGTGTTGCTCGACTGTCTGAATTCTCTAGCAGGGTCATCAAAAGTGTAAGATTCGAAGCCTTCGAATTGGGTACGAATGGCTTTTGTTGTCACTTCAATTTTGGCGCGTAGATTTTTAGCAATGGCGCCGTGAAGCCACTGCAGCTTCAGTTTCCCCTCGAGGTATCCATCACTAGCAGTCATTTCTTCGTCAAAATCCAGTTCAATCTTCAATCGATTGGGTTTCACGGTTTCAACTTTCAAGGTTTTGGAGAATACAGCTCCACCAATGCGTACAATGCACCTCCAATTACCGGTTGGTGCATCCGGACTCGTTACGGTTGGAAAGGTAAAGAGTTGGTCTTTTCCCTTCACGGTATTTTTCTTCTCAACCACTCGGCCACGAGCATCGTAGAGTTCAAAAAGTATTGGGTGACTCTCAGGCAAACTGGCGTATTCATCTTGTAGCACGAAAGAAAGGAACAAGGTATCTCCTGGTCGCCATACCCCGCGTTCTCCGTAAATCATTCCTTTGATACCCTCTCGAACGAAGTCTCCATTCACATCAAATTGCGAAAGACTGAGGTTTTCTCCATCGTTCAGTTTGAGGTATCCACGTTGTGAACCTTTGGAAGCGATGAGCAGGAAAGGAGTGCTTTTCAATTCGGGAATGCTCGCAAAACCTTGTTTGTTGGTGCTCAGGGTCGACAACGAGCGCTCTTGGTAGTTGAAGAGTTCAAGTTTTACACCTTCTTCAGGAGCCGTGGAGATCAAGTTGTTGGCAACAAAATCCCAAGAATTATCGGTTCCTTTTTTTGCAATCAACCCGAGGTCAGATGCCAAAATATTGCGGCTGATTCTTTTAGGGTAGTGATAAAAAGAGGGGTCACAAGGGTTTTGTCTTTCTGCGTAGTCATACTCGTAGTAGTAATCGTCTTCGTAGTAGTCATAATCTTCATAGTAGCCGTAATAATACTGTTCAACACGGTCGTATTCGGTATCAGTTTCACCATGATCGTCCCAAGGGATGTAATCGCTCGGAAGTTGGTTTTCTTCACCGCATTGGTATACACTTTGGGCCATTCGGTAGCTCAGTTCTAGACGATAGATGGCTCCTGGCTCGGTTTCGACCAAATCACTGATATCGAGAAAGAAGGTGTTCCAATTTCCGAGGTCTAGATTTCCTTTTTCGGCCAATTCAACCGTTTTCTTTCGAACCACCCGACCAACGCGCTTGAGTTCTCGCTGACCTTCAATGTTATTGGTTTGGAGGAATTGGTGGATGTTGTCTTCGAAGATCTTGATGACCTTAACATCTACAGCTGAAAGGCTCACTGCTCGGAAGGGAACAATCAGTCCGTCCGAAGAAGGCAGGATGGTTTTATCGGTCTGCGTGAATTCAATATTGGGCGGAATGTTATCGAATTGCAAGGGTAGAACGGTTTCTTGCTGAATTTTATAGCCCATCACATTCTTAATTCCGGCCGCCACGATGATGTCCAATTGTCCGCTCAAACGCTGTTCTGGAAAAAGATGAATTTCATTTCCAGAAACACTCGTTTTTGCCCTCGCCCCCGTGCTGATTCTAAGAAGACCTTTGAGGTTTTGTTGTTCATCCAAAGGGTCAGAAAAGCTGATGATCACTTTGGGTTCAGGCGAACTCTCGTACTTGGACCCAATGATCTTAAAATCGCCCAAAGCAGGAATCTCTTTTGTGAGTTCACCTTTGGATCGACTGTTCATCAAAGCACCGTCATAACTCAAAACCACTTCTTGTGCAGCCTCCGTTCTTGGGATGCTATCGATGGTGAAATCGTGGCTTGTGCCGTTGTTTTGGTGGGTCCATGATAAGCTCAATTTCACATTTCCCACACGCGCATTCACTGATTTTTCCAAAAGCTCGTTATCACAAACATCCGAACTCGTGATGCTACCAGTCAGGTACAGCAGATCAAGCTTGTTTTGTTCGTAGTAATTCATTCCATTGAAGCTAGCAGAAAGCATTTGCTCCACGGTACGAAAAGAGAACACAAACTCTTCATGTTCGGATGCTGTGGGTAAATCCTTGAAATTTAGACGTGCGACGTATTCTGTGTTTTCCTTGAGGTATTCTTCTGGAGTGAAGGTCAAGGTTTGGGTGGTGATCCACTTGATTTTTCCGTTGATCTCTGGGGAGAAGGTAAGGAGGGTATTATCGAGTTCCACATTCAACTTCTTAGCATCCACCATGTCTTTTTGAAAGCGAACTGTGATTACGTCTCTTCGGGAAACCACTCCTGAAGTGTAAGCAGAGAGCACCTCTCGAAATTCGATGTCGGGAGTAAGATTTGGTGTTTCTTCTTTGCAACCCGCAAACAGCAAAAGGAGAAGGAGGGAAGTGAGGGTGAAAATGTGTTTCATGGATCGTAGGTTTATTCAATTTCAAAGATAGAACTACTTTAAATATGAAGAGGTCGATTTAATGAAGCGTAGCTATTTATCTTGTATTCGTGAAAGATTGACTTTTTACGGATGCAGATGAAACAAATAGAGGCTTTTTTGGTGAGTAGAAATCGCGTGGACGCGGCTGTGAATGCGGTGGAGTTCGGATATAAAAAAAAGAAGCTCAAATAAATTGAACTTCCTTTTGAATCTTATTGACTTAGGTCTCCCTAATTATTCAGGGCAGGCTGTTCCGAAGAAGGACAAGAACATTAGAATGTCTCCAGAATCAACATTACCATCGTCGTTCATGTCTGCCGGACTATCACAACCAAAGCAGGAGAAATCTTGTAGCATCATCAAAAGATCACTTACATCTCTCATGCCATCGTTGTTCATGTCTCCTTCACAAGGAGCCAATTCATCTGCATCTACTTCGCCGTTGCAATCATTGTCAATGCCCTCTTGGGTTGATGGGGCATCCGGGTACATGCTTGCGTTTGTATCGTCACAGTCCAGATTATTATCTGAGTAGCCAGCACTCAAATCACAAAGAAGAGCACTGTTGTCCGGGTCTCCGTATCCATCGCCATCGCTGTCAACATAGTAAAGTGTTGAGGCAAAAGCGCACGATCCATCATCAATTGTGGCCGTCGCATCATAGTTGCAAGCAGTAGCATCAGTACACCCAGCACAAGACGTCAAATCACAGGATCCATCATCGATGATTGCTGTGGCGTCGTAGTTGCAAGCAGTAGCATCGGTACATCCTGCACAAGAAGTCAGATCACAGGATCCATCATCGATGGTTGCCGTAGCGTCGTAGTTGCAGGCAGTAGCATCGGTACATCCAGCACAAGATGTCAAATCACAGGATCCATCATTGATGGTTGCTGTGGCGTCGTAGTTGCAAGCAGTAGCATCGGTACATCCAGCACAAGAAGTCAAATCACACGATCCATCATCGATAGTCGCCGTGGCGTCGTAGTTACAAGCGTTTGCATCAGTGCACCCAGCGCAAGAAGTCAGATCACACGATCCATCATCGATAGTCGCCGTAGCATCGTAGTTACAAGCGTTTGCATCAGTACACCCAGCACAAGAAGTCAGATCACAAGATCCATCATCGATGGTTGCTGTAGCATCATAGTTGCAAGCAGTCGCATCGGTACATCCCGAAACGTCTTCACCCACGCAAAAACTTTCAATCACTTGATTTCCGAAGTTGGCGGTTTGCATGCTGAATAGAACATTTCCTTGGTTGTCTACCATGGAGTAGTTCCCATCAATCGCACAACCCGAGGCAATACCGCTGAGTCCGTCGCCGTAACTATCTCCGATGGTCATTGTATAGCATCCCGCAGGAAGACAGAAATCGTTGGTGTAAACGGTTTGAGAACTTAGGTCATTCGTGGCAACCTCAGCCAAAATGTTGTCTTGATCATCGCGTAATACCCATGAAGATTCCCCTCCCCAACAATCGGTGGAGAATGTGAAAGTCACTTGATCACAGCTATAGGTGCACGATCCATCGTCGTTATTCGCTGTTGGATCATAGTTGTCTGCAAAAGGATCCATGCAACCATCAATCGTTACAAAAGGAACGCAGAAGGAAGTGCTTTCAATGCTTCCGAAGCTCGAGGTGATCATTTCTGCAAGCACAACACCATTTTCATCGACAAGAGAATAGTCCCCCTCAGAGGTGCAACCGCTTCCAGACATTCCGTCTCCATAACTATCGTTGATGTTCAATGTGTAACATCCGTCGGCCAAACAAACAGGAATCGCATAGCTCACATAGTTTTCATATCCTGAACCGGAGAAGACCACCACTCCATTATCATCCACAATATCGTAAGAGGTTTCTGTCGCCCAGCAATCGGTGGTTAAGTTCAAGGTGAGGAAGTTGGTTCCACCAGTGACAAAATAATCACTAGAACCTGCATCATTCAATGCATTTCCATCCAATCCTAGTCCGTTCACATCAATGAGCGATGCTTGAAAAGTAAAGTTACCAGTGCCTTCATCAAAGTTCGGAAGTGCGATGACCTCCGTTTCTCCTGTTGCAAGGTTACCCGTCCATGAGTAGGTATTTGTACTACCACCAGAGACGCTGTATTCGATGGTCGCAGAAGTCAGATTATTCTCACCAAAGTTTCCAATGGTGATGTTCGGACTAACCAAGGTTTCGCAAATTGTCCCCGTTGGTGCATTCACACTCACAATTGAACCGTCATCACTTGGCAAAGAGAACAATGGAGCTTTCCATTGCCCTCTTCCGTAGGTAGCGGCAATGAGTGAATTCGAAGCATATTGAATCTCGAGCTCTGTGACTACAACATTTGGCATTCCATCTTTGTAAGGTTGCCAAGCCGCGAAGCTTGCATCTCGATAATAAACACCAGCATCCGTACCTACATAGAGGGCGTCGTTGCTTCCGTTGTTGTAAACTACACAGTTCGCAGGGATGTTTGGCAAACCGTCGGAATAATTGGTCCAAGTAGTACCACCATCATCACTCGAATAAATTTTTTGATTGTTGGTGTATCCAGAAAGAGTAATCCAAACACGATCGGGATCTGTTGGATGTACTGCGATATACGTGATGTATTGATTTGGATAACCGCTCAAGGCAGTGAAGTTATTCCCATCACTCGTTTTGTACAAATTAGCACCTTTTGAGGTGTAAAGCACGTTCTGGTTGGATGGTGCCACAGCCAATCCATTGATGTTACCACCTGGGATAGCTCCCATTGAAGACCATGTTCCACCTCCGTTTGTACTCTTGTAAACTGTAGATTTACCAACAAACAGTACTTGCGGATCGTTGGGATCCATGATGTAAGGAGTGAGCCAAGCACCAGATTCATTCACTCCAGTTCCGTTGGAATTAACAATGGTGCTGAAGTTTCCGCCTCCGTTGGTCGACTTCGATATGGCACCGTAATAAAGCGCGCCATACATGATGTTCGCATTGCTGTGATCCACAATACTTTCGAATCCATCACCACCAATCACACGCGACCAATTCAGTCCGTTTTTAAGGTTGGTTCCGTTGTCTTGCCAACCGCTGATGACTCTATTGGTATTGGTTTGAGATACACCTAAACGGTAGATTTGAGCAATCTCCAGGTTGGAAGAGATATCGGTATAAGTACTTCCACTAGCATTGCTCATGAAAACACCTCCGTCTCCACCAATGAGTAGGGTAGAAGTGTTTCCAATAAAATTAAATCCATGGTTGTCAGCATGCACATAAGGTGCGCCTCCACCACCGTACCAGTGCGCATTGAGCGCCCAGTTACTTCCTCCATCCGTTGATTTCCATACGTTAACACCTCCAACATAAACCACATCGGCATCATTGGGGTCAACAGCGATTGTGAGATCATACCAAGCTTGTCCACCAGAATCATTGCCATCAATCGCCCATCCCAACAAGTTAGGAGAGGTGGCTTGCGTTGTGAAGTTGTTTCCTTCATCGGTGGAACGGTAGATACCGTAAAACCCTTGATCCGCAGAACTTCCTGCAAGTACATACACCGTATTGGGAGCGTCGATACTTGCTGCAAGAGCAAAACGACTCACACCACTTGTTGGCAAACCGCTGGTGATTTGCGTAAAGCTTGCACCATTGTTGCTTGATTTGTGAAACTGAGAATTGTTTCCAGCAGCATAGACCACCTGACTGTCTCCCGGTTTCCAAATGATGTCTTTGAAATTCCCTGAGATGATTTGAGACCAGTTTGCTCCGGCATCCGTCGTTCGATATACTCCATTGCTTGTAGCTGCTAGGAGGGTATTGGAGTTGTTCGGGTCAATGATGATTCGTGAAGTTCTTCGTGTTTGATTCACCGCCCAGGTCAATCCGCTAGAATTCCAAGTTAATCCTCCATCGGTTGACTTCAAGACCCCTAAAGAGTAAGTGTCGCCTGCATCTCCATCGCCCGTCGCCATATAAAGGATCTGGGAGTTGTTTGGATCAATTGCCACGTCACTCACTCCAATGCTAGAGAGCTCGTCGGTGTTTAGTAGCGACCAAGAAACCCCTTGGTTCGTTGTCTTCCACAAACCACCACCTGGAGCGCAGGCGTAGAAGGTATTGGGGTCGTTGGGATCAACACGAACATTGTTGATCCTTCCGGCTCCACCACCATTGGTAGGGACATCTGTATTTCCATCATAGGACCAAATTCCAGACATCCGATCCGCATTGTTTCTTCTTAGTCTGCGCTCATCGGCCATGGCTTCCCAAGTCGCATCTGCTTTGATTCGATCACCTGAAGGGTAGACCCTCGGTTCCATGAACCATTCCCAGCGCTTAAACTGCTTGAAGCCTTTGCCTTTCTCAACTTCATGGCTGCTCCAATAACTCTCGAAAGAGGATTGGGCATCGTAGAAATTGACTTCTTCGTCATTCATTAGGGTACTCCAGTGCTCATCAGATTGCCCGTTTGTATTTATTGTCGAGAAAAGTGCAAAGAGCACGAAGAGCATTGAGCTCCAATAGTTTTTAATCATCGTTTATCAATTGCATTGAGTACCAAAGACACCCAATAATAAAAGCAAGTCAGCTCCGTTCACGGCACCATCGTCGTTAAGATCGGTTCCGCAAGCGTTGTTGCATCCATACTCACCAATCATGAACAAAAGATCAGTGGCATTGACGCTATTATCGTTATTGAAATCGGCAAAGCATGAGTTGCAAGAATCAAACTCACAAGTCCCATCATCGCAGCTCGCAGCAGGGTCGTAGTTGCAGGCAGTATTATCGGTACAGCCATCAGGAAGGTTACAGGTTCCGTCATCTACGGAGGCCGTTGGGTCAAAGTTACATGCTAGTGGGTTGGTACACCCTGCGCATGAAGTGAACTCACAAGATCCATCGTCACAACTTGCTGTTGGATCATAGTTACATGCTCCGGCATCCGTACATCCATCAGGAAGAATACAAGAACCATCGTCAATCGTTGCCGTAGCATCGAAGTTACATGCCGAAGCATTGGTACATCCTGCGCATGAAGTGAACTCGCAAGAACCATCGTCACAACTTGCTGTTGGATCA
>CALKGK010000092.1 GCA_938085105.1 uncultured Flavobacteriales bacterium | reverse complement strand
GAAACAGAAAACGACTGGTCGGACCTCATCTCCTTCATCGATTTCATCAACAACTCCAGCGATGAAGTATTTGAAACGGAACTCGATGAGCGTCTTGAAGTACAAGGTTTTCTGCGCTCGGCGGCACTTGATGCGCTGTTTAGTAATTTGGACAGCTATACGGGATCGGCAAGAAACTATTACCTCTACCACAACCTGAGCACTGATCAATGGGAATGGATCAAATGGGACGGAAATGAAGGCTTTGGATCCTATTCCAACAATGCTGGAAACATGTTAAGCTTGTCTGTAGACTACCACGATAATGACCGCCCCCTCTTAGAGCGCATATTTGAGAGCGATGTTTTGTATGAGCGTTACTTAACAGAAGTATGTTACCTCACAGAAAATTATTTCAATTCGGATTACATCGATCCAAAGTGCGATACGCTGAAAGTCCTCATTCAAGATTACGTTTATGCTGACGACAATAAAATGTATAGCAATGCAGAATTTGACTCCAACATATCGACCAATGTAAGCACAGGCGGCGGTCCGGGAGGAGGCAATGTCTATGGCTTGAAATACTTCGTGGAAGAGCGAGCAGCCTCCATTGCGAACCAAGTAGATTGCAGCGCGTTTGAAAACCCCAATGCCATTGCGGAAAACAGCATCTCTCAAGTTCGTCTTTTTCCCAATCCTGCCCAGAACTTTGTTCAGGTAATGTGGGACGAGACGGAACTCGTAGAACTTGAACTTCTCAACTCCTTAGGAGAAATAGTGTATACTGCTTCAAACCTCTCCAGCAGCTCCCATCGAATTGGCTTAGAGACTTATCCATCTGGACTCTATTTTCTTCGAATCTTTAAGAGTCATCGCTCTGGAAGCACTCTTAGATTGGTGATTCAATAAAAAATAGATTCATCGTATTTTTTCACGTTTGCGGACGTTTGAATATTGGCGCATCGGTTTTCAGTCACTTGGGTACTGATGCGTTTTTTGTGCTCGGCTGAGTATGTTCCTATTTTGTCCAAACTTCAGCCAAAACCAGTGCCCTTGGATGTTGAAAATCAAAAAAAATTGCTCTTCAAAATGGAGTGCAACTAGAAGAATCGAATCAAGCGTTCTAAATTCTAAGGAACTTGAATACATTTACCTCCAAAAGCGCTGATGGTTTTGATCCAATACAAGAAGCCAAAACCATGAACCCAAGATCAGTAATGAGCGCTTTGAGAATAGACAACGAGCATGGAAATAATTGGCCGAAGCGACCGTATTGACTTCCCCGAATTCGGGCTGAAAAACCTGTCTGTAAAAACAGATACGGGAGCATATACCTCCTCCATACATTGCTCTTTTGCTGCGGTGATTGAGGAAAACGGTGAAAAAGTGCTCGAATTTCAACTGTTGGACCCCAGTCATCCCCATTTCGCTCCCAAGAAAAAACGCACCACACAGTTCAGCCTTCGCACAGTAAAAAACTCCTTTGGCGAAAGTGAAGACCGATATGCTATTCGCACGAAAGTGATCGTTTTTGGCGAGGAACATGACATCCGGCTTACCTTAAGTGAACGTTCCAACATGAAATTCCCCGTGTTGCTGGGAAGAAAATTCCTCAACGGGAAATTCCTTGTAAACACCGCGATTAGAAATCAATCCTACAGAAGGAAAAAGAAAAACAGCTCAAAATAACCCAGTAAACCTTAAGAAAAACCGTACACCTTTGCGACATGAAAATTGCCATTCTTTCAAGAAACCCTAAGCTCTACTCCACCATTCGATTGGTAGAAGCCATTGAAGCCAGAGACCACGAAGCCATCATTGTGGACCCCTTGAAATGCATCATCGAATTGGAGAAAAAATCGCCAAAAATCTTCTATCAAGGAGCTTATTTGGACGACGTTGATGCCATCATCCCCCGCATTGGTGCCTCGGTCACCTTCTACGGAACGGCCGTGGTGCGTCAGTTCGAAATGATGAAAATTTTCTCTGCCGTCGAATCACAAGCTTTGGTTCGCTCCAGAGACAAATTACGCAGTTTGCAAATCCTGGCCCGAGCGGGTGTGGGTTTGCCCAAGACCGTGTTTGCCAATGGTTCCAAGCATGCCGACCACGTCATTGAAAGCGTTGGCGGTGCTCCTTTGATCCTTAAATTGCTTGAAGGAACCCAAGGTTTGGGAGTTGTTCTTGCTGAAACCCGGAATGCTGCCACATCGGTAATGGAAGCTTTTGATGGTCTGAAGGCCCGCGTGATAGCCCAGCAGTTTGTGGCCGAATCGGGAGGAGCAGACATCCGCGTTTTTGTGGTGGATGGAATGGTGGTAGGAGCCATGAAACGACAAGGAAAAGAAGGCGAATTTCGATCAAACTTGCACCGGGGTGGAACCGCTTCATTGATTGAACTCACCACCAAAGAAGAGTTGACCGCCATCAAAGCCGCCAAAGCAATGGGCTTGGGTGTTGCTGGGGTTGATATGCTTCAATCTTCAGATGGTCCCATGGTGCTCGAAGTGAATTCTTCTCCCGGGCTTGAAGGCATTGAACGCGCTACGCAAAAAGACATTGCCAAGGAAATCGTGAAGTACATCGAGCGAAATGTGGAGGACTAACATTCAAATCCTCGGGACAGAAATCACCCGAGGAAGCAGCCATTTTCTTGAAATGGAGGTGGCCAAACTGCATACGAGGAACCACATTAGCGTTCCCGTAATTGTAGAAAGAGCCAAAAAAGATGGTCCGGTAATGCTCATTCTTGGCGGGGTGCACGGCGATGAGACCAACGGAGTCGCGATTGTGCGCGACATCATCCGCAAAAAACTCAACAAACCAGAAAAAGGAACCGTTATCTGCATTCCTGTGCTCAATGCCTTTGGGTATTTGAATCAAGATCGGAAGTTTCCTGATGGCAGGGACCTCAATCGCATGTTTCCCGGATCCCCTAAAGGCTCCTTGGCAGCTCAATTTGCCTACAGTTTTATGCAAGAAATTGCGCCTCAGATAGATTACGCTTTGGACTACCACACCGGAGGAGCAGCACGAGAAAATTTTCCAAATGTGCGTTTTACACCGGGAGATAATATACATGAAACCTTGGCTAAGGTATTTGATGCACCTTTCATTCTCGAATCCAAGAACATCAAAAAATCATTGCGCGACGCCCTCGATGCGCTTGGGGTTCCCACACTTGTTTTTGAGGGTGGAAAAGCACTGCATCTCGATAAAAAAATGATCAAAATTGGCGTTCAAGGTGCCCAAAATGTCATGTGCCACCTCGGGATGTTTCAAGCTGAAGCCAAGGACAAAACCAAATCAATACACATCACCAAAAGCAAGTGGATTCGGGCTGGACACGCAGGATTGTTTGAATCGCAGGTGGAAAATGGGAGTTTTGTCAGAAAAAAAGAGAAAATCGGTCGGATTTCCGATCCTTACGGCCTTTTCGAAAAATCCATAAAAGCACCCTTCGATTGTTATGTATTCGGGCTCAATACCTCTCCCATCATCAACAAAGGAGACGCCCTTTTTCATGTGAGTGTGGAGTTGGCTGCATCAAGCAAAGAACAATAAACTCGCTCTAAAATGAATACTATCAACACTTCCTTGACTCAACTGCTAAAAACCAGGCACCTTTGTGTTCTGCTCTTTCTCTCCATCGTTTGCCCCTTGGCTGCTCAAGGACAATTCACCACGGAAGGATCAGTCAACCTAAACATCAAATCTGATTTCGATGATCAACAAGCTCCATGGCCCGGTAGAAATGGACAAAACCTGACCTTCTCCAAAATTGATTTGGCATTCGAAGAGGTTCTTTGGCTGGACAGCATCAAATACTGTTTCCTCACATTGACCTTGTTCGAAGAACGCCCCATCGACGAGCAACCCATCGAAAATCTGGCCTTCTATTTTGAGCAATACACCGAATCTCTGAGCGGTTTGGGCTTGAAACGCGAAGGTGACGAAACCTTCAAAGATCCGCTACTTTATCATCAATATTCTGACTCCCTAGGGGATTACACGCAAGCGCTTTTCTTGTGTGATGATTTTAAAGTGAAAGCAAGCGATTCATTGATGCTCAACATTACCACCATTGGAGGAGTTCCCACCCAAAGTCAGGCCTTCTTTTTCAATTTTGAAAGGCCCATTGCAATGCCCTTGGAAGAGCTTTGCGCCGCAGAAAAAGCCAATATAAAATGGCTAAAGAATTGGCTCAAGCACAACCCTGAATCAAAGGATTGGGTGATTCGACGGTTGTAAGACAAGGACCATTCAAGGCCTTGTATGCAATGCCTATGGTAGAAGCATGACCTACGTCAGTTCCATCTCCTCACGAAAAAACTATCTTTGCGCAAAATCATCCATTATGCCCAAATTTCACGAGCTCACCGTTAAGGAAGTACGAAGAGAAACACCGGACTGTGTTTCAGTGATTTTTGATATCCCAAAGGAACTTCAGGAGAACTACCTGTTCATTCAAGGACAATATTTAACCCTTCGCCAAAACATCAATGATGAAGATGTGCGCAGGTCTTACTCCATATCAAGTGGTGTTGACGACGGTGAAGTGCGTGTGGCCATCAAAAAAGTGCCGGGCGGTGTGTTTTCAACTTACGCCAACGAGGTGCTGAAAGCGGGCGATACCATGAAAGTAATGACCCCCATGGGACGATTTTATACCGAACTGGATGCCAACAACGAAAAGCACTATGTGGGCTTTGCGGCGGGATCGGGAATCACTCCCATCCTTTCCATCGTGAAATCCGTCCTCACGCGAGAGCCCAAAAGTACCTTCACCCTCTTTTACGGAAAC
>CALKGK010000091.1 GCA_938085105.1 uncultured Flavobacteriales bacterium | reverse complement strand
TTGCCCGGAGATCTTGCAACAACAGGGGAGTGGGACAATGCTTTGCCTGTAGGAAGTTTCTCGGAGCCTGGAGATTTGAGCACTGTGGTAGCTCCCTTTGAGGATCACACCCCTGGGAATGACGATGAAGGTTTTTGTTTTGTGACTGGAAACTCATTTACCCCTGACGGCGGAATGGGGGAGAACGATGTAGATGCTGGACACACTACATTGGTTTCGCCAACCATTGATTTGAGCGACTATACCGACCCTGTGTTCTCCTATTGGAGATGGTATGCAAATGCCCCGGCAGGTGGAGCAAACCCAAGCAGTGATTGGTTCCAAGTAGATGTATCTGACGATGGAGGGAATTCATGGGTATCGCTTGAAAACACTTTGACTCAAGACATCTCTTGGAGAAGAAATGTATTCCGCGTTGCCGATTACGTGGATCTCACAGAAGATTTTCAAATGCGTTTCATAGCAAGTGATAGCTTACGCCCCGGTACAAACTTAGAGGGTGGAAGTTTGGTGGAAGCCGCTTTGGACGATATTGTGTTGTACGACCTCTTGTCAACCAATGTCAATGAGCCAGGCAAGGAGTTGAAAGTAAGCATCTACCCCAATCCAGGAAATGAAAGCCTGAACATTCGTTTGCAAACCGGTTTGCACAGCATTGTGGTCTTGGATCTTCAAGGTCGCGTAGTGATGGAGAAAAGCGGCTCGGGTTCAAAAACTGTGAAATTGGATACCAGTGAATTGCCTTCGGGAACCTACATCATTCGAGAAGTAAGAGAAGGTGTGACACCGTGGCAAGAGACTTGGGTGAAGAGATAGTTTTCCAACACCATCTTAGAAATGAAAAATCCCTTTGTGCTGATGTGCAAAGGGGTTTTTTGTTTGTCCTACCAGTGGTTGGTTATACGAAGCCTTGAGAAACTTCGAATCGGGGTCAGCATTTTCCCACAAGCACCTTCAGCCTCAGTCCCACAACTCCATCAAAGCTTCCTCCGTAGTTTTGAAGCATAGAATCCAAACGAGGATCGTGTTAACGTAGTAGTTAAGTTAATTTGGTTAAGGTTTCCCTCTTGTTGAAAAGCAAGAGGGATTTTTTTTGACCATATTTTCATTTGTCCTGAAGGTTTGAATGTGCTGTAGAACATCAGACAATTCCTACGCTCCTTTACCTGCTGTGGACTACGGCTTCAACACGAGTTTAGTCCCATCTTTGTATCAGGCTTTGAAGCCTAAAACAAATTGGTTTTTTTCATAGATAGATGTCGCTTTAACCACCCTAATGGAATTAGTGACGAGTTTAGTAATTTTGGTTAAATAAGCCCTCTTGGTAGCAGTTCGAGAGGGCTTTTTTGTGCGCTAATTTTGGGAGGAATCTTGACAAGAGAAGCCAAGTTGGATGTTGGTGAAAAAACTTGAATAACTTGAGTTGAAAAGTCTTTCTCCAGCCTACTTAATTCAAGATCTTCGGAGGAAAACAAAAGCAGACCAGAGATGGAAGAAATCATTGATCATGTGCGTCAGTTTCACGATGCCTTCGGAATAGAAAATGGGAAAAAACCGCAAGCCGACATCCCAAAAGAACAAATCGAACTTCGCCATCGACTCATGCATGAGGAAAATGAAGAGTATTTAGAAGCAGCGCTGAATGGCGACCTCGTTGAAGTGGCAGATGCGCTTGGAGATCAGCTCTACATCCTTTGTGGAACGATTCTAAAACACGGACTGCAGCACAAAATCGTGGAAGTGTTCGAAGAAATTCAACGAAGCAACATGTCCAAACTGGATAAAGACGGTAAGCCCATCTATCGAGAAGACGGAAAAATTCTCAAGAGCGATCAATACTTCAAGCCCAATTTGGCCCAAATTGTTATCGATAATAGCACCGTGAAGTCATGATGGATGCCGCCGCGCTCTTCGAAAAAGCCCGAAAGTCGAGTTTTCAGCTGAAAAAACTCAATTTCCTACTGCACCGAATGATTCCCTTCAACCATCCTCACCGATTAAAAGTGGTGAAGTTGGAAACCGGTGATACACGGGTACGCATTCCTTTCATCCGAAAGAACAAAAACCACCTCAATGGATTGCATGCTTGCGTGTTAGCCACAGGGGCGGAGTATTGCAGTGGACTCGTGTTGTTACAGCATCTCGGCATGAAGAAGTACCGACTCATCATGAAGAGCATGGATGTTCAGTATTTCTATCAAGCAAAAATGGATGCCTTTGCTCGATTTGGGATGACAAAAGAAACGCTCGAATCAACGGTGATCCGAGCGTTAGAGGAGGAGGGAGTAGCCAGTCTAAGTTGCAAGATTGAAGTTCACGACCAGGAAGAAAACCACATTTGCACGGTCACGACCCATTGGCAAATCAAGGAATGGAAGAAAGTGCGGTCTCCGAAGTAAATGTTTCATTTTCAACAGAAACAATCTTCCACCCAAGGTCCGTGTAAACAACACTGATTTTTAATCCAGCGCTGGGCCCCAAAGCTTCGATGAACTCCTGAACGGTGTAGGCTGAAACCCATCCCATACTCGGCACCTTAATTCGAACGGGAACCCACAGCTGTCCGCTATTCTCGTTCAATAACTTCGGCAAGTGGGGATCAATTTGCCCTTCATAAACCCCTTCATCCAAGCGTGCAAGCACAGTGGAATTCAAGCTCGGGGCCCTTCTTAAGTTCAGTGCACTGACATTCACCATTAAAAAAGTATGTTCGCTGAGCAATGGGTTCAAGGTGTTTTCAAAACAAACCAATCCGTCGTCGCGATCAGGAGCCAACTGGAATCCTTGGAGCGATCTTGCCAAAACTGCGGCATTAAATCCTTCAGAATTCAGAAGTACTTCGGAGTCATAATTCACCTCCGAACCGTTCAAGTTGCTTTTCACACAATTCGAAAAATAGGCGAGGAGATGAGGTTCTTCCTTGGTGCTGATTTCATTTTGGAGATGTTGAAGAAAGATGTCCAATGAAGGTCGGAGATCTTTTTCTTGGGCGCTCAATTGTGGAGTGATGGACACAAGAGCAAAGAAGCTTAAAATGATTTTTTTCATGGGATTGTTTTCTTTTAAAACGCAGTTTGAGCTACTGCTATTCTGCTTGAAAGCTCTGCTGTCCTTGGTTTTCGATCAAACGTTAGTAGTTTTCGTTGCTGCGTGTTCCTTCACTTATTCTCGGCAAAGATTAAGCCCCATTTTGCCATTGAAATGCTTATCTTTGGCCCCTTGTGAAAGCCAAAGAAATGATAAAAATTACCCTACCAGACGGATCGATTCGCGAAATGGAACAAGGAGCAAGCTCCCTCGATGTCGCGATGTCAATCAGTGAAGGACTAGCTCGAAATGTACTTGCCGCCGAGGTGAACGGTGAAGTGGTTGACCCACAACGCCCCATCGAGCAAGACGCAACGCTCAAATTACACACCTTTGATTCTGATGAGGGTAAGTCCACCATGTGGCACTCTTCAGCCCACCTCATGGCAGAGGCTTTGGAGTTGCTTTATCCAGGAGTGAAATTCTGGGTGGGTCCGCCAATCGAAAACGGTTTTTACTACGATGTTGATTTTGGTGACATCGCTTTTTCAGACAAAGACTTGCCCAAGGTGGAGCAGAAGATGAAAGAGCTTGCCAAGCAGAAAAATCCATTCGTACGAAAAGAAATTTCCAAGGCTGAAGCCATTGCATACTTCGAAGAGAAGAATGATGAATATAAGCTCGACCTTCTTTCGAACTTGGAAGATGGAACCATTTCCTTCTATACCCAAGGAACCTTTACCGACCTCTGTCGTGGTCCGCACATCCCAGATACCGGAAAGATCAAAGCCATCAAATTGATGAGCATTGCGGGAGCGTATTGGAAAGGCGACGAGAAGAACAAGCAATTGACTCGGGTGTATGGAATTACTTTCCCGAAGGCGGCGCAGCTGAACGAGTATTTGGAACTCTTGGAAGAAGCAAAGAAACGCGATCACCGAAAGCTTGGGAAAGAACTCGATTTGTTTCACTTCTCTGAAAAAGTAGGTCAAGGTTTGCCATTGTGGCTGCCAAAAGGAGCTGCTTTAAGAGCGAGGCTGGAAGATTTCTTGAAGAAAGCCCAACGCAAAGCAGGCTACGAACCGGTGATCACTCCGCACATTGCGAACAAAGATCTTTATGTGACATCGGGTCACTACGAAAAATACGGAGCAGATTCATTTCAACCCATTGAAACTCCTGCCGAAGGGGAGGTTTATTTGTTGAAACCCATGAACTGTCCACACCACTGTGAAATCTATAAATCTCGTCCGCGTTCCTACCGCGACTTGCCGATTCGCTACGCTGAATTTGGCACGGTTTATCGTTATGAGCAAAGTGGAGAGCTCCACGGTTTAACAAGGGTTCGGGGTTTTACTCAGGATGATGCACACATCTTCTGTACAGTAGATCAAGTGAAGGAAGAAGTTGGGAAAGTGATCGATCTTGTGCTCTACATTTTTAAAACATTGGACTTCAAAGATTACGTTGCACAAGTTTCTTTGCGCGATCCTGAAAATCCGAAGAAGTACATCGGTTCTACCGACAATTGGGACAAAGCAGAGAAAGCCATTGCTGAAATTGCCAATGAAAAGGGCTTGAACACTGTGGTGGAATTGGGAGAAGCAGCGTTTTACGGACCAAAGTTGGACTTCATGGTGCGTGACGCCATTGGAAGAAAGTGGCAATTGGGTACCGTTCAAATTGATTACAACTTGCCTGAGCGTTTTGAGCTTGATTATGTGGGGGCTGACAATGAAAAGCACCGACCGGTGATGATCCACCGTGCTCCCTTTGGAAGTATGGAACGATTTGTAGCCATTCTCATCGAACATTGCGCAGGAAAGTTCCCCATTTGGCTCACTCCAGAGCAAGTTCGAATTCTTCCAATCAGTGAGAAATTTCACGAATATGCTCAGGGGCTTTCAGAAGTGCTTGAAAATTACGATATTCGCGCCCTCGTAGACGAGCGCGCTGAGAAGATTGGCAAGAAGATTCGCGATACAGAGGTGGAAAAAGTCCCGTACATGTTGATTGTAGGGGAGAAGGAAGCCGAATCGGGAACCGTGTCTGTGAGAAAACAAGGTGAAGGAGATCTTGGGTCTTTGGAGCCGAAAGCGTTTGTTGAACTCATTCAAAATGAGATCAAAGAACTCTTAGAACAGCAGTAAAACTAATAATTTAGAGTCATAGCAATACGAAGAAAAAAAACTTCCTTTAAAGGAAGGGTCCGAAAGGAAGACGAGCACAAGATCAACAGAAAGATCACTGCACGACGCGTTCGTGTAGTAGGAGAGAACGTTGAAAGTGATGTGTACTCCATTGAAGATGCCTTGAAATTGGCTGAAGAGCGTGAATTGGATTTGGTGGAGATTTCTCCAAAAGCAGATCCCCCTGTTTGCAAAATCATTGATTACAAGAAGTTCTTGTACATGCAAAAGAAGAAGCAAAAGGAGCTCAAAGCGAAACAAAGTAAAGTTGTTATCAAGGAGATCCGTTTCGGCCCGAATACCGACGATCATGATTTTCAATTTAAATTGAAGCATGCTCAGAAGTTTTTGGAAGAAGGCTCTAAAGTGAAAGCGTACGTGTTTTTTAAAGGACGTACCATTGTATTTAAGGAAAGGGGAGAAATTCTCTTGCTTAAATTTGCAACCGAATTAGAAGAGGTTGGAATTGTGGAACAAATGCCGAAACTGGAAGGTAAGCGGATGACCATGATGATCAACCCTAAAAAGAAAATATAATCAATAAATAATCAGGGCGATGCCGAAGATGAAAACAAAATCCAGTGCTAAGAAGCGATTCAAGTTCACTGGTACCGGGAAGATCAAGCGCAAGCATGCTTTTAAGAGTCACATCTTGACGAAGAAGAGCACGAAGCAAAAGCGTAATCTTACCCACTCAGGAACCGTAGATAAAGCTGATGTGAAAAACATCAAGACTCAACTCTGCGCGTAATTAATTAATTGGTCAGTTTAACCCGATTGTAAGTCTGAAGACTCGTTCTGCGAGCACTTACCGTCAAAACAAATGAAAGATGCCTAGAAGTAATAATGCAGTAGCATCAAGAGCCAGAAGAAAAAGAATTCTGAAAATGGCTAAAGGGTACTACGGTGCCCGTAAAAACGTATGGACAGTTGCAAAGAATGCCGTTGAAAAAGGTATGCAATACGCCTACGTTGGTAGAAAACAAAGAAAACGTCAGTTTAGACGCCTTTGGATCACAAGAATCAATGCCGGTGCAAGACAACATGGAATGTCTTACTCTCAATTCATGGGGGCAGTTCACGCAAATGGTATTGAATTGAACAGAAAGGTCTTGGCAGATTTGGCCATGAACCATCCTCAAGCGTTCAAAGCCATTGTCGATAAAGTGAAATAAGCACTGCGATAAATAATATTAAGAAGACCGGTCATGTACCGGTCTTTTTTTTTCTCCACTGTTTCAATAATTTTTATTTTCACGGTGGAACAGTTTTTGACTCTAGTTCAGAAACCCCCATACAAGCCATTCAAAATACCATGAGATACATTTTCCTCCTACTCCTCCTTGTGCCTAGCTTTACTTTCGGACAAAGAGATAAAGACATACTTCGAATGATTGGTGAAGAGAAGAATGTCTTCATTCCCAAATCGGCAGAGTGGTACAATTCGCGCCAGAATTTCAATACGCTCGATATTAGAAAGAAATTAGTCATCATCCATTTCTGGGATCCATCTACCCTGCAAGGCGACATTGCTTTAGAGGAAGTGAAAACCATGGCTCAAGAAAGAAGACAGGTTTTTGTTGTTTCTGTGCTCCGTGGAGACCTCCCCAACGCACACAATGCTGAATGGGTTTCTCGCTTAATTGAAATCCATGACATCCATCATCCCGTTGCGGTTCTCGATGATTTGGCGAGCTTGAAACCCTATGTGCTCGACGAATATGGAAGTTATGTTTGCATAACAGAGAACGGACAGATTTTTAAAGCACAATCCATTTTTGACGAGGAACGTACGCTTCCTTCTCTAGTCGACAGCATCACACAAATGGATCGAAACACTGGTTTGTCTACCGTGCCAAATGTGAACGAGCTTTATAAGGAAACACCACGTATCGACGGACTTTTTGATTTGCCCGTGAGCATTTGTGCAGACAATAAATCAGGCCGATTATTTATTGCGGACGCCAGAAAGCAGCAGATCATTGTGGTGTCGGACGATGGACGAGTAATTGAAACGGTTGGTCAAGGGGCGAAAGGAAATGTGGACGGGAGATTTGCCCTAGCTCGATTCAATCGTCCAGCAGGTATGGCATTCGATGAGGAAAAAAATGTGCTTTACGTTGCTGATATGCTCAATCATCAGATCAAAGCCGTGGACTTTAAAACCGGTGAAGTGAAGAGCATCTTGGGTTCTGGGTCAAAAAGTTTGATCCCGCAAAAACAAATCGACGGTACCACCTTGGCCATCGACCAACCCTGTGATGTGCTCCTGAATGGTAACGAACTCTATATCGCAATGATGGGAGATCGACAAGTATGGAAAATGGATTTGCTGACCAAGCGAGCGGTTCCCATTGCAGGGAATGGAGATTACAAAAATAAAGACGGAATAGGGGATGATGCTAGCTTCTCATCCATGAACTCCATGTACTTGGATGCCAATGGAAACATTGTTATCCAGAATGCCGATCAACAACGGAATCGAATCATCAACCCAAAAACAGCAGAGGTTAGCACCGATTCTTTAGCAAAAGACCTGTCTTCTTTAGTGTTTCAGGTTGATCAGACCTTACTTAGAAATGGAAGCACCTTTTATCTCGATGCTGCAAAAGACTGCATTGTTCGAAAAGATGAAGGTCAAGATCCTTACATCTATGTTGGAAGTACGGAAGGAGAGCATGGCACGAAGGACGGAAAAAAGAACAAGTCGAGATTTTGGAACCCTGTGGACATGTGTATGCTGGGCAACGATCTCATTGTTTTGGATCAATTCAACGGTTTGCTCCGTCGGGTAAATACCAAGAAGCCCAAAACCTCAAGCATCAATTTGAGCGATTATAAGTTCATATTTATGGGGGCTGATGGATTCTCTTTAAAGCATTTTGAATACCTCGAAGAGTTGTCCATCGAATACAACGAGCGCAACGAGATTGCCATTGATATTCAACTTCCTGAAGGATACAGGTGGGACCGAGAAGGTAGAAATGAAATTGCCATTGTAGAAGAGCGTGAGAACCGTTTGTTGAATACCGATCCTACATCAGGATATGCGGTATTGGACGTTCAAGCAGATGCATTTTTTCCAAACGTGACCATACAGCTGTTCATGACCGTGCGGGATGAAAATGATCAGATCCGTTTCAAATGTGTGGTGCTGACTGTTCCCTTCTTATTTCATGAAAATGGGGAGACCGACTTCAAAGTACCGTATCGTCCGTTTGGATAAGTACACATCAAGCAGAAAACAAAACCTTACTCACCATCCAAGATCCGTCCTTTGCCGAGCGCGGCAGGGGTATAGGTCGGTTCAATGGACAGAGCTTTGTCATAATCAGCCAGAGCTAGATTTCTTTCGTCCAAACTTTCGTGGCATAGCCCTCGGTTGTAGTAAGCTTGATAGTATTGCGGAAAGAGGTCTACAGCAAGTGAGAAATGCTCCAAAGCCTTGCGGTAATTCATTCGGTATTCCAACTCAATAAAGCCTTGGTTGAAAGCCGCAGCCGCGTTGTTCGGATCAATTTCGAGAATTTCCTGGTACAATTCCTTCGCATCGGAAACACGAGCGGTGTCCTTCGCAAAGGATTCTTGAAGATAATACGCGGTGGCATATTTGGCTTCCACACTTCTCGGTTTCAAATCCATGGCGGTGTTGAAATACTCCAATGCAAGATCACTCCCTGCCGCAGCATAGAGGAGTCCGGCCTCAATGTAGGCTTCGTAATAGCTTGGGTCTACTTCGACTGCAGTTTGATAAGAGCTCACCGCCAGTGAAGAATCGCCCGTTTCTTTATAGATCCGTCCTTTCATGTAATATGCAAAAGGAAGCTGGTCATCGATGCGCAAGGCCGTATTGATATCGTCTACTGCTTTTCCATATTGTTGGAGGTGAATGTTCATTTCAGCGCTCTTCAAAAGGCAATCTACGTTTTCAGGATTAACTTCAAGGCAGCGTTGGTATTCGAGCATGGCTTCCTTGTATTGGGTGTTTGCATAAAGGAGTTCGCCTTTCTTGAAGATGGCCAAGTCGAAGTTGGGATCGATTTCAATGGCTTGGTCAAAATCCAAAAGCGCTTTCCCCGGCTTTCCTTCTTCCAAATAAATAGTACCGCGCTCTAAATAGAGGCGGGCTTTAAGTGGAGATGCGACGATGGCGTCATTCAGCGAGTCAAGTGGAGATAATTGTTCTTGTTGACTTGCTTCGTTTTGAGGCGCAGTATCGTTACAAGCGAAGAGGGCAAGACTCAAAGCGATCAAAAAGTAAAGTGACTTTTGCATGACGTAAAAATAGAAAAGTCTCACGACGAGCGTGAGACTTTTAGACAACTAATACATTTTAATTACGATCTTAAGCCTTTGCTGGCTCAAGTGCTTCTTTAATCTTCAATTCTAACTCTTCAAGAAGTTCAGGATTGTCTTCCAAAAGCTGTTTTACGGCATCTCTACCTTGTCCTAGCTTCGTTTCCCCATAAGAGAACCAAGAACCGCTTTTCTTAACAATTCCTTGCTCCACACCTAGATCGAGCACTTCACCAGTTTTAGAAATTCCCATTCCGTACATGATGTCGAATTCCGCTCTGGTAAATGGAGGAGCAACCTTGTTCTTCACAATCTTCACCTTCGTTCTGTTTCCAATTACACGGTCGCCATCTTTGATTTGCGAACTTCTTCTGATGTCCAAACGAACTGAGGAGTAGAATTTCAAAGCGTTACCACCAGTAGTTGTTTCAGGGTTACCGAACATTACACCGATTTTTTCACGCAATTGGTTGATGAAGATACAGCAGCAACCTGTTTTGCTGATTGTTGAAGTGAGTTTACGCAGTGCTTTTGACATCAAACGTGCTTGCAAACCAACTTGCGAATCAGACATTTCTCCTTCGATCTCAGCTCTTGGAGTAAGTGCAGCAACTGAATCCACAACCAAAAGATCAACAGCTCCTGAACGAATCAAGTTGTCTGCAATCTCGAGCGCCTGCTCACCATTGTCAGGCTGAGAAATCAAAAGGTTCTCAATGTCCACCTTCAAGTTCGAAGCATAAAACTTGTCGAAAGCGTGCTCTGCATCAATAATGGCACAGATGCCTCCTTGTTTTTGTGCCTCAGCAATGGCGTGAATGGCGAGGGTTGTTTTACCTGAGGACTCCGGTCCGTAGATCTCAACAACTCTTCCTTTTGGTAAACCTCCAACACCCAAAGCGATGTCGAGCGTTAATGATCCTGTAGGGATGACGTCAATCTTTTCGACCGCCTCATCTCCGAGCTTCATTACGGTACCTTTCCCGTATGTTTTTTCAATTTTATCGAGCGTCAATTGCAACGCTTTCATTTTCTCTTTAGCGATATCCGTAGCCATTCGTAATTATTTTGGATAAAGGTAGATGATTCACTGCGTAATCTATTTACGAAGCAGAATCAATTTGTCAACGACTTATAAAACTTTGTAGATGTGCTTTATTTCAAACCAAAACCCTCTAAAACTTGGTCGCTATGGATTTTTGCTTTCACTTTTTCGATGATGCCCACCACATTTTGTTCTTCATCAATAAGGAATGTTCTTCGATGAGTACCATCAAATACTTTACCCATGAATTTTTTCGGACCCCAAACTCCGTACGCTTCTAAAACTTCATGGTCGGTATCTGCGAGAAGCGGAAATGGCAAATCGTGCTTATTAATGAAGCGCTGATGCTTGGCTTCGTTATCGTCACTAACTCCAATCACCTCAATACCTGCTTCCTTTAGTTCTGTGTAATGATCGCGGAAATTGCAGGCTTGGGTCGTGCAGGTAGGGGTGAGGTCGCGCGGGTAAAAGTACAAGGCTACTTTCTTTCCCTTGTAATTAGACAAACTCAAAGGTTCGCCGTTTTGGTCTTTAGATTCAAATTGAGGGGCTTTCATCCCTACGCTTATCGTATTCATACTCATAACTTCAAAATTATAATTAGACAAACACTTCGTATTTCTTAAAGTTCAATTACTTCGACATTATACAAATTATGATCTATAAAAGGTGATATTTTGTCGTTGAATGGAAAAACTATACTTTTGTCGTGGAATTATCCGCTTAAATGAAAAACAAACATCTATTATGAACCAAAATCTACGCTCTATGTGGCAGCGCTCTGCTTTAGACGGGGTCGTCAGACGACTCGCTGTTTTGACAGCTTTGGTGATCTCTAGTTCCCTAGCTTTGGCTCAAACGCCGGCGGTGGACTCTGAGGAATACCAAGCTCAGAAAGCGGCAGGTACTCTAATTCAAGAGACCAGCCCTCAACCTTACAATGGAACCTATCCATCAATGCACAATGCCATCGCGGCATCCGTTGATCGTGATGACTGTTTCATCCCCCATGATCCAGCTACCTGGACACAACTTCCTTCGAATGACGATGGCTCAACTGGGCTCATCAGCATTCCTTTCTCTTTTGAAATGTATGGTACCACCTACAATTCACTTTATGTGAACAACAACGGTAATATCACATTTACTTCTCCTTATTCAACTTATAGCCCATCAGGTTTCCCATTCGGCATCCCGATGATTGCTCCTTTTTGGGGTGATGTTGATACCAGAGGTGATGGAGGTGAAGTATGGTACTTCGCTGGTCCAGATTATTTCATTGCCAGCTTTATCAATACCCAAGTCTACAACTCAGGAAATTACCCTGAATTGAGAAATACATTTCAGGTAATCATTACTGACGGTTCGAGCACCATGTTGGATGCAGGAAACAACGTTGGTTTCTTTTACCAAGATATGGGGTGGACTACTGGTGATGCTTCAGACGGAGTTAACGGTTTTGGTGGTTTTGCTGCAACTGTTGGTGTGAACCATGGAAATGGTGTCGATTTCTTCCAAGTAGGACGTTTTAGTCAAGATAATGACAATTATGACGGTCCTGGTGGTAATGAAGACGGTGTGCACTGGTTGGACAATCAATGTTTCCAATTCAATGTAGGTTCTGAAATTAACCAAGCACCTGCGGCACAAAACTTACCAAACTCATTGGATATTTGCGCAGAAGACGGAGGTGATTTGACCTTCCAGTTTATTGGTCCTGAATTGAATCAAGAGGTAACCGTAAGCATTGCTGACAATGGTAATGGTGGGCTTACTATCGTTGAAAACAACGCAGGTAGCCCGTCAACAACAACGTTGAACTTCTCAGGATTAACTCCAGGAAGTTATACCTATACGATTACTGCTGTAGATAATGGTGACCCTGTTGCCACTACAACAAGAGATTTGATTGTAAATGTTGAACAATGCAATACTTGTTCACCAAACCTTGAGATTACTTGTCCTGCAGATGTAGAATTGGAATGTGGTGATAACACAGACCCAATGTTTACTGGTCAGCCAAGCATCGATTTTAGTGATTGTTGGACTGAAGAAGTGATCGTTAGTAGTTCTGACGAAACGCTTTCTAGCGACGAATGTTCGACGACCATTTCAAGAACTTGGATGGCAACATCAGGCGGAGAGTCTGAAATCTGCACACAAGTAATTACACTTACCGACAACATCGCTCCTACATTGAACGCGCCAAGTAACTTGAACTATACCTTCGAGTGGAGCGTGACGGATGGAAACATCGTAGATCAGCTTTTTGCTGGAGAAATTTCTTTGGATGAATTCGAAGACTTACTTCCTGCTTACAACCAAGCACTTGAAGATCAAGGATTCTTCTTCCCTACTGCAGAAGATGCGTGTGACGATGAGCCTCTTGTATTTTACGAGCAAAGCGCACTTACATCAGAAGATGTAGATTGTCCGCTAGTTGCAACCATCGTTTGGGAATTCTTTGCGCAAGATGCATGCGGAAACATGAGCGATGGAGTATCAATCGTTTGTGACTTCTATGATACCACTGGCCCTGAGTTCATCGACCTTCCTGGAGACCTTACTGTTCAGTGTATGGAAGATGTACCTGCTCAAGCAGAAGTAGACGCTGAAGATGCTTGCTCATCAAGCACAAGTGTTGAAACATTTACTTCAGAAACTGGAAATGTGATCACTACTTGTACCGCTACAACAGCTGTTGGTCCTAACGGAGCATGGGCGCTTTGGTTGCCTCAATTCGAAGAAGCCGGTTTGTCAAACACCGATTCTTTTGTTGCAGAATCATTGACTTTCGAGCAATATGACGATGGAACGGCACACCTCTTTGGTACCGTAGTGAATGATGAAAATCCTGCACAAGGATTCATCATCGATACTTGGTATGAGAACGGAATGAACTGGGATGAGTGGTCAAACCAAGATTTCCCAACAGGATATAAAGATGATTTCGGATTTGGTTCAATTGACAACCGTTACGAAGATTGGATGTACTACATCACAGTTGCTGGATTCTCTACTTTGACAGGAACCGGAGACCTTGATGGTACTGTTCTTTACTTGACTCACGCTCCTTCTAGCTTGTATTTTGGAATGCAGTGTGGACTTGCGGCTAACGACCGAAATGAAAACTTCGGTATGAGTACATGGTTCTCGTACTATGGTATTTCAAACGGAGAAGCAGTAAACGGTGTTGGTGATATCAACCTTGACAAAGAATGTACTCCAAACAACGAGCAAGATTGCCCGAACAATACTGAAGTAACTTACTTCTGGAGAGCAATTGATGATTGCGGAAATGCCAGCATTGCTTCACAAGTAATTACTGTGTTCGATGATATCGCTCCAGAATTCACCGTTGTTCCTGAGGACTTGACAGTAGAATGTGATGCGCCAGCTGTTCCTGTATTCGAAGGAGTTGAGGCTGTCGATAACTGTGAAGGTGATGTTGTGATTGTTTACCTCGGTGAAGAAAGCGTAGTGGAACCTTGTACAACTATTTTGACTCGTACTTGGGCTGCAACTGACCTTTGTGGAAACAGAGCTGAGTACGTTCAGACCATT
>CALKGK010000090.1 GCA_938085105.1 uncultured Flavobacteriales bacterium | reverse complement strand
GTTGGAGAGCGGCTTGTACACGATTCGTCTAGCATCTACAACAAGTGCAGACTACCAGAAACTAGCAGTGCAGAAGTAAGCTTCCAGACACTGATCAAATATTGATAAAAGCCCCCTCGCCAGTTTGGTGAGGGGGCTTTTCTGTTGTTTCGCTTAAAATCGTCAAATAAAAACTGTTCAAAGCAGTTAAGCTACCGTTCATCGTAATTTTGTCTACCTCAGGCTCTTAAGTTCGTAGATTACCACAGGGATGTAAAAGTTAACAACATTCAAAATACGGAACCTAACAGCTATGTATCAACCAAAAATAAACTCACCTCGAATGGATGTTTCTCCATTGGGAAGGCATTTCATTCTCATGCTATTTGTGTTTGTTCTGAGTCTTCCAGATGTAAATGCACAAGTTCATGAGCTCCCTGAAGATTATGATAGTTTGAAGAACCAAGGTTTAATCCAAAACACGAGCTTAGCGATACCAAGTGAAAGTAGTAATGGGCATGTTCTCCTTCATGAGCAAGTGGATAGAGATTTTTGTTTTATCGAACACGACCCTATGACTTGGACTGAGCTGCCTTCAAATGATGATGGCTCCAGCCCATACATACCCCTTCCGTTTGAATTTGAAATGTATGGTTCAGTGTACAATGGATTATATGTAAACAATAATGGGAACATCACTTTTGATACTCCTCTGTCAGATTATATCCCAGAAGGGTTACCAATAAATGTCCCAATGATAGCGCCTATGTGGTGTGATGTGGACACACGTTATGCAGATGATGGAGAGGTGTGGTACTTCGTGGGACCGAATTATTTTATTGCTAGTTACATCGAAACCCAGGTTTATGTGTCGGGTTCCTATCCATGGTTGCGAAATACTTTTCAGGTTGTTATTTCAGATGGAACCGATGATATTTTAGCAGGTCTTAATAATGTGGGGTTTTTCTATGGAGATATGAATTGGACTACTGGTGATGCTTCATTCGGAACAAACGGTTTTGGAGGTGAAGCGTCAGCTGTAGGAATCAATAGCGGAAATGGTACAGATTACTTGCAAGTAGGCTTGTTCTCAACAGATACAGACGATTATGACGGTCCCTTAGGGAATGATGATGGTGTACACTGGTTGGATAATCTTTGTTTGGAGTTTAATGTCGGGACACTGGTCAATCAAGCCCCCGTGGCACAACTAGCTCCTACCGAGTTGAGCATCTGTGATAACGAAAGTACAAGCGTCTTATTTGAGTTTACTGGACCAGAAATAGAGCAAATTGTTTCCGTTGAAGTGTTAGATGAGGACAACTCCGGTGTTGAAATCATTAATAATCCAGGTGTTATTTCTTCAACCACTTTGAATTTTGACGCGGTCACCCCTGGTATCTATAACTTCACCTTAACCGCCAATGATGACGGGGATCCGGTGGCTTCAACAACAGTTCAGTTTACGCTAACAGTAGATGATTGTTGCGAACCAACCCTCGAAATGGAATGTCCTGTAGATATTGAGCTGGCTTGCGGTAGTTTGGCTACCCCTGATATTACAGGCGAACCGAACGTGATAGCATCTGACTGTTGGACAGAAGAAATTACACAAAGCTATTCAGATGTAATCTTGAGTGAAAATGATTGTCAAAGTGTGGTTTCGAGAACATGGGCAGTAACCAGCGGTGATGAAAGTTTGTCTTGTGTGCAATTGATTACTTTGAACCAGGATTTTACTTCTCCCGTTTTTGAAAATTTCATTAGCGATGTTGAATTCACCTGCGAAGAAGAAATGCTCATTCCTGAACCTACAGTTTCCGATAATTGCTCAGAAGTAATACTAGAGTTCACAGAAGAGTTTTTGGACGAGGGGTGTTTAGGTGTTATTAGAAGAGAATATCGTGCCGCTGACGCTTGTGGAAATGTGGTTTTGGCTGAGCAGTTTATTCATATTGTTGATGAAATTGCACCCAGCATTCAAGCACCGGCTAACATGACTTTGGGTTGCGATGAACTAGCTAGCCTAGAAGTTCCAGAGCCTGTGGTTACTGATAATTGTGACCTTGAACCATCACTTGTGTTTTCGCAATCTTCTTCACCGGGATTCTGTACTAATGCGCAAAACATTTCATGGACTTGGACAGCCACTGATGCCTGTGGAAATCAAACGGAAGCAACCACACTAATTCAGGTGCTTGACTTAGAAGCACCGTTCTTTGAAAACACTCCTAGTGATACCATCATTTCGTGCTCTGGTGAGGTTCCCGCTGTAGTTTTTCCTGAGGCCTTTGATAATTGCAGTGATTCGGTAAATATTACTCTTGATGAAGAAATTGTTTTAGGCGATTGTCCGCAAGAATACACAATCAATAGGGTATTTAGAGCTTTCGATGAATGTGGTAACTCTGGAATATTTGTTCAAACAATTGAGGTAAAAGACACCATAGCACCAACATTTGATCCTTTTGAGATGGAAATTGACTTGGCTTGCGATCAAGTTGACCAACTTTCGGTGAGCGCAAATGATAACTGCGGTGAGGTAGAGCTTAGTTTTACTGACCTCCAGTTCTCAGGTGGTTGTGCAGGTACATTATATCGCACTTACATCGCTTCAGATGGATGCGGAAATAGCACTCAAGCAGATCAAATTATTCACTTGTTTGATGATCAAGCCCCACAAATAATCAATTTTCCAAAGAATCAAGATTTGAGCTGTGAAGCGTTTGCTGCGTACGAAATACCAGAGCTCGTTGTAATGGATAATTGTGACGATGACCCTGAATTGAGCTATTTGGGGGAAGTGATGGATGGTGATACTTGCAACTTTACAATCACTCATTCGTGGTTGACTGAAGATCAATGTGGCAATGAATTGGTTCAAGAACTTGTGTTATCTGTGAGCGATTTTACCGCACCTTTTTTCTTAGATTTCCCAGAAGATATTGAGCTAGAGTGTGGCCAAGTAGCTCCACCAATTGAACTTCCATTGGCAGAAGATTTGTGTGATACTAATGTGGATGTTTTTGTAACGGTAATGGATGTGCCCGGTGAATGTGAAGACAGCCAAGATCAAATGAGAATATTTCGAGGAATAGATAACTGCGGAAATCAGGTCATGGCAGTGCAAAACGTCAATTATATCAATCCACCCCAATTTCCTGACTTGTTCGAAGCAGATGAAGATGTTCTCCTTTATCCCAATCCATCGAAAGGAGAAGTAAGAGTGATTTCTAATATTCCTTTTGGCGAAAAGGTAACCGTGAGTGTTCTAGATAATCTTGGAACCATTGTTTGGAAAGCGGAGAAACAATTTTCGTCAACAGAGCAAAACGACCTTCTAAAACTCGATTTATCTGACTTGAAGAATGGCATATATTATATCGTACTGGAGTCAGAAAAAGTTGCGAAAAGATTAAATCTGGTTATCCTAAAGTAATTTAGTCACAAGAATCAAAAAATCCTCAGCTTCAACTGGGGATTTTTTGTCGCTAAGGATTTCGTTAAATGCTTTTATCTTCTTGAAGATTGAAGTAGATTTCGTGCTACAATGGAGCAAGAGTTGAAAACCTACTTTTTAGATGTTATTCTACCCATTGCAATCCCAAAAACAATGACCTACCGACTGCCACGAGCTTTGGAAGGAACTGTTGGTGTTGGTATGCGAGTGGTGGTTCAATTGGGGAAGTCCAAACTGCACACGGGAATCGTGCACAAGATTCACAACAATGCTCCAAGCAATTACACCGCCAAGTACATCGAAGGGGCTTTGGATGATTTCCCCCTAGTAACACCAAAGCTCCTGAAATTCTGGGAGTGGATGAGTGCTTATTATGCATGTACTTTAGGTGAGGTGATGTCTGCCGGACTCCCTTCCAGCCTAAAACTCGCTTCCGAAACCAAGGTAGTCCTCAACGACGGAGCGAACGAACGCATCGCTGATGAACTCAGTGATAAGGAGTTTTTAATCGTTGAAGCGCTTGAAATGCACAAGGAACTTGACATC
Source organism: uncultured Flavobacteriales bacterium (assembly GCA_938085105.1). Taxonomy (GTDB): domain Bacteria; phylum Bacteroidota; class Bacteroidia; order Flavobacteriales_D; family Sanyastnellaceae; genus CALKGK01. The sequence goes on along the minus strand of CALKGK010000090.1, from coordinate 16,023 downwards.
AAAGACTTGATGGAAATCCTTCAGCAAGCCACCGTCCTGCCTCACGTGAAATCCCTCATTGAAAAAGGGTGGGTAACCACGCGAGAGGAACTCCGACAAAAGTATAAGCCCAAGACCCAAACCATGGTGTCGCTCGCAAAGGAGTATCAAGAAGAAAAAGCCTTGGAAGAGCTGGTGAACCAATTGGAAAAGGGGAGAAGCGAGAAGCAGTTTGAAGCGGTTTTGGGTTTCCTTCGCGAAGCCAACCACCAAAAGAATTTCAGTCTACCAAGGAAAGAACTGCAAGAGAAAGCCAAGGTTTCTTCAAGCATCACCAAAACACTTTTAGACAAGGGCATCTTTCACTTTAAAGAAGAGCCGATTGATCGCATTCAATTTGACGAATCCAACTCAGAAGAAAAGGCCCTTTCCTCTTTTCAAGACCGCGCTTTAGGAGAGATCAAAACAGGCTTCGATGAAAAAGGCGTGGTGCTTTTGCAAGGCGTCACTGGGAGCGGTAAAACGGAGGTGTATGTGCACCTCATTCGAGAGAAACTGGACGCCGGAGAACAGGTGCTCTTCTTGATTCCGGAGATCGCCTTGACCACACAGCTTATCCAACGATTGGAGAAGTATTTTGGTGAATACCTCTTGGTTTATCACAGTAAATTCAACCCGCAGGAGAGAACCGAGGTGTGGCAAAAGACCTTGGCTGGCGGACCAAAACTCATTGTTGGTGCGCGCTCGAGTATTTTCTTGCCCTTTGATCAATTGGGGCTCATCATTGTGGATGAAGAGCATGAAAGCAGCTTCAAACAGTACGACCCTGCACCCCGATATCAGGCGAGAGATGCGGTGATGGTGCTTCGTTCAGCATACAATGCACACGTCTTGCTGGGGTCTGCAACGCCGTCCATAGAGAGCTTTTGGAACGCAGAAGAAGGCAGATATGCTTTGGTGGTGATGAAAGAACGTTTTGGTGGTATTCTGATGCCAGAGATTTTCTGTGCAGATGTGGCCAAAGAACAAAAGCGCAAAACCATGAAGGGGCACTTCACTTTCATGCTGAGAGAGGCGATGGAAGATGCGCTGAAGAACGGAAAACAGATCATTCTCTTTCAAAATAGAAGAGGATATGCTCCCCTGTGGCAGTGCAATACCTGTGGATGGGTGCCGCAATGCACTCGATGCGACGTGAGCCTGACCTACCACAAAAGAGAGCATCATTTGAATTGTCATTATTGCGGACACACTGCTGCTCCTCCAGCAACTTGCACGGTTTGCGGATCACGAACTTTGAAAAACTTAGGCTTCGGAACCGAGATGATTGAAGAAGAACTCAAAGACCTCTTCCCCGATGCTAAGGTGGCGCGAATGGACCTGGATACCACCCGTTCCAAACATGCCTACCAAAACATCTTGAGCGATTTTGATGAGGGGAAGGTAGATATCCTGGTCGGAACCCAAATGGTGAGTAAAGGGCTGGATTTTGAAAATGTCTCGCTAGTGGGGATTTTAAGTGCAGATCAAATGCTGAATTTCCCCGATTTCAGAAGCTTTGAGCGTTCCTACCAATTGATGACTCAGGTATCTGGAAGGTCTGGAAGAAAACACGAAAGAGGAAAGGTGATCATCCAAACCTACCACCCCGATCATTGGGTTATTCGCAAGGTGATTGCCGGTGATTACGAAGGCTTGTACAAACAGGAATTGGTGGAGCGCTTCAATTTCAAATACCCTCCTTATTATCGATTGATTCGCATTACCATGAAGCACAAAGATCAGCGTGTGGTGCAACAGGCGGCAATTGATTTTACCGCAACTTTGATCAATATGTTTGGGAAGGAAAGGGTGATTGGTCCGGAAGCGCCCTACGTTTCTCGCATCAACAACAAATACATCCAATTGATGATGGTGAAACTCGAGCGAAAGGCTTCACCAGCAAAGTTCAAACAGAGTACGTTGGATACGATTGATGAGTTTTTGGCTTTACCAGCATACAAATCCCTGAGAATTCAGTTGGATGTTGATCCGCAATAAAATCAGTGCTTCTCCACGGTGAGGTCTTCGTCCTGACCCAAATCACGAACGATGAAGTAATAAATGAGTGAGAATACCAAAGCAATGATGCTGGCGTAAATGATGGCCCTAGTACTTTCCACTTCTACGTCCATGGTATTGGCACGAAGTTGTGCAAGGCGTAAAAATGCTCTTTGAGTGATGTAGTAAGAGATCCCGCATACCAAGGGCAAGAGCACCAAGTATATTTTAAAATACCGATTCTCAAACAGTGCTTTCATCGCGCTCCAAATATCGCACTCCCAATTCTAACCATGGTGCTGCCACAAGAAAGGGCGATGGAGTAGTCTCCCGACATTCCCATGCTCAATGTTTTAAAGGCGCTATCGTCTCCAAAAAATCCACTTCGAACGCGGTCAAACAAGAACTTCAAAGATCCAAATTCTTGTTTGATTTGGTGCTCATCATCGGTGAAGGTGGCCATTCCCATCATTCCTTGAAAAACAATGTTGGGGTAGTCTTCTTCGAGGTTCTTTTCGTCCAAAAAAGACAGTAGTTCTTCTTCCGAGAAGCCGTACTTCTCACTTTCCTGCGCAATGTGCATTTGAAGGAGAACAGAGATCTTCCTTTGGTTCTTGAGCGCTTCTTTTTGAATTTCATCCAACAATCGAACACTGTCTACAGCATGAATCAAACTCACAAATGGGGCGATGTACTTCACTTTGTTGCGCTGCAAATGACCAATAAGGTGCCATTGGATGTCTTTGGGTAGCGCTTCGTGCTTGTCCACCAATTCCTGAACACGGTTCTCACCAAAAATGCGCTGACCAGCGGCATAGGCTTCCTCAATGGCGCTGTTCGGCTTGGTTTTCGAGACGGCCACCAGGGTAGCAGGGGAAACCGCGCGTTGGTACTTTTGGATTTGTTCTGAAATGCTCATTCGTTGATTCGTTCTTCTTCGTCAAAGGTAAAGATGGTGAGCCCGCTGCGGAGCTTGGGTTCAATCCAAGTTGATTTAGGGGGCATTGTTCCTCCAACATCTGAAACGTGCTTTAGTTCACTAAAAGATACGGGATGCATGTATATTGCGCAACTGAATGCACCTTGGTCCACTTCCAAAGCAAGATCATGCGCGCTAGAAGAACCTGGACGGAATCGAATTCGCTCGTCGGTTCTCAAATCAGAGATGTTCCAAATGGGAGAAAGCAGGGCTTCGGTGAGCCATTGAGTGTCAGGGGTGTGCGGTTCAATGTTGGAGGCGGCATCCAGTCGGTACCACGTTCCGTCAATGTAAAAGTCAAACATTCCTTTTCGCTGGTGTTCTCCTGGGAGGTCTTGTTGGTGAAGGTCTCCTAATAAAGCCAGTTGAACGAGCAATTCGTCCTTGCTCAAGCCGTTCAGGTCTTTCAACATGCGGTGAAAACCGTGAATGTTCAAGGATGAAGAGGGAATCAAGTAGGCCATAAAATAGTTATGCGCTTGGTTCGGATCTTTGACTTTCCCTTCATTTCGGTTTTTAGCGAGGAGGGAAGAAGAAGCACTTCGATGATGTCCATCCGCGATGTAAAGAGAGTCCATTCCATCATACACCTTTTCAAGTTGAGCCAAAATCTCGGTGTCGCTCACGGGCCAAAGTTGGTGACGAACGCGATCAGTGGTGCTGTAATCGTACTCCGGTTGTTCCACCATGATCAAACGGGTGAGGCGTTCCAGCTCATCGTCATTGTTGTGGCAAAGGAGAACGGGTTCGGCGTTGAAACTGGTGGTGTCGAGATACTGGGCAAATAGTTTTTCTCTGCGCTCCAAGGTTTGCTCATGAATCTTGATGCATCCCGAGTCGTAATCCTCCACAGCAATGGCTGCGATGATGCCCAAGGAGGTCGAGTTGAGTCGCTCTTGCTTGTAGAGGTACATCGAGGGTTTGGTTTCCCGCATGAAAATACCTTCGTCGTAAAATTCATTGAAACGATGACCAATTCTCCGAAAGAGCTCCACACTACCTTTGGGAGCAGGATGTGGCAACCCGTGATCGGGGTTGATGATGTGGATGAAGGTGAAGGGGTTTTCGTCGAGTTTGGCTTTGAGTTGGGCAGAAGGATAACTCACGTAAGAGCGCGAAGCTACAAGGTGAACTTTGTCTCGTACCGGACGAACAGCTTTAAATGGGCGAACGTTGGCCATGCAGTTTTTTGATTTTGGGTGAAGATAAAAAAACGGCAGCCGATTTCTCAGCTCCCGTTCAATTCATGTTCTTTGAAGAACTTATGCTTGTACTTTCATGATTTTCATGATGTTCTCCGCTAATTCTTCACCAATACGATCCTGAGCTTCCAAGGTGGCGGCTCCGATGTGTGGTGTGCTAATCACTCCTTGATGCGCCAACAAATCAGCGTCGGGAGTAGGTTCGTTGTCAAACACGTCCAATACAGCAGCGCGAACTTTACCAGAACTTAAGGCCGCTTTCAGATCGCTTTCATTGATTACCCCGCCGCGCGCAGCATTGGCCAATATCACTCCGTCTTTCATCATTTCCAACTCTTTTGCCGCAATCACTGCAGATCCGTCCTTTTGCTTAGGAACGTGAATGGAGATGAAGTCGGACTGACGAATGAGTTCTTCCAAGTTGGCTTGATTGATCTTCACAGAAACATCACCTGCACCTGGAATTTGAAGTACCACTGGCTCGGTGATTTCATTATTATCACAAGCAATGACCTTCATTCCACAACCCAGAGCATAAGCTGCACAGGCTCTTCCAATTCGACCAAAACCAATGATTCCGAGGGTTTTTCCTCGAAGTTCAATGCCTTTGCCATATTTCTTCTTAAGCACTTTGAAGTCGCTCGCACCGGTGCTCGGCATGAGTGCATTAGCGTCATATGTGAAACGCGCTGCACTGAAGAGTTGTCCCATGACCAACTCTGCTACCGATTGAGAAGAAGAGGCAGGGGTATTAAATACATTCACTCCTTTTTCACGAGCGTAGGCCACATCGATGTTGTCCATTCCAACTCCACCTCGTCCAATGAATTTGAGGTTCGGACAGGCATCCACCACGTCTTTTCTCACTTTGGTGGCGCTTCTCACAAGTACTCCAATGTAATTTTCGGTGTTGATGGCATCAATGAGGTTTTCTTGAGCTACTGTATCAGTAACCACGGTAAATCCTGCTGCTTCTAGTTTGTTTTTTCCTGAGGCACTGATGCCGTCGTTTGCTAAAATCTTCATCTTTTTATCCGTGAGTTCGTTCAAATTCTTTCATTACATCCACCAACACTTGCACACTTTCCAAGGGCAAGGCGTTGTACATCGATGCGCGATATCCTCCAATGGAACGGTGTCCTTTTAGTCCGTTAATTCCAGCGGCATTCCACATTTCATCAAATTTGGCGGCGAGTTCATCATTGCTCAATTTGAAGGTGGCGTTCATGTTGGAACGACTCTCCGCTTGTGCAAACCCTTCGAAGAGCGGGTTGCGATCGATTTCGCTGTACATCAATTTGGCTTTCGCTTCGTTGTGCTTCTGAATTTCAGCTACTCCACCCAAATTCTTCAACCAACGTAAGGTGAGCATGGAGGTGTAAACGGCAAATACCGGAGGAGTGTTGAACATGGAGTCTTTGTCGATATGAACGGCAAGGTCCAAGTAGGAAGGGATCGCTCGTCCTGTTTTACCCAAAGATTCCGTTTTTACAATGTACATTACGGTTCCTGCCGGACCCATGTTCTTTTGTGCTCCAGCGTAAATCAAATCGAAATCGGCGATGTTGAGTTCCTGACTAAAGATGTCGCTACTCATGTCAGCCATCAACACTTGTCCTTCACCAAGGCTGGGCATACTTTTGAATTGCGTACCGAAGATGGTGTTGTTGGTGGTGATGTGAAGGGAAGGATGATTGATCGCTCCAAAAGAAGGGATGTGATCGAAGTTGCTGGATTCAGAACTTGCAATGACATCAACATCTCCCAAAAGTTTGGCTTCTTTAATGGCTTTTTTCGACCAGGTACCGGTGTTCACATAAGCGGCCGTTTCCCCTTGCTTGTGGAAGTTGTAGGCTGCAGTCAAAAAACCGAGGCTCGCACCTCCTTGAAGGAAAAGCACTTCGTAACCCTCAGGCACGTTCAACAATTCTTTCACCAATGCTCTGGCCTCATCCATGACGGCAACAAAAGGCTTACTTCGGTGAGAAATTTCAATCAAGGATAAGCCGGAATTGTCCAATTCGCGAACAGCATCAGCGGCTTCTTGAAGTACGTTTGGTGGTAAAATGCAGGGACCTGCTGAGAAGTTGTGTTTCTTCATTTTTTTAGAATTATTGAACCTTTACAAAAGTCCAAATTTATTTCGGTCTGACATGAACTTAAGGTAAATATTCACCGAATTAATGAGAAAATGTATTAGCGTATTAATGCAGTCAAAGGTTTGATCACCTCAAGTCCTAATTATTGAAGTGATTCCAGAACGAAGCATTGAATAGAGGTCTCCAGTCTCATCTAAAACCTAACCCCACCCGCGCAAGCGACTAAACACTTGCGCTAGCAACCTCAACCGGCGAAGCCCTTCAACTTGAATACATTGTTCAAGATCAATTTATTTCACCATCATTTCCCACTGATCAAAACGCTCAATGCTTCTGGATAGAATGAAATCTTCTCGAATTTCATGGAGGTTGTTGAGGTCGAAGAGATGGTCTTCGGCTTGGATCAACATGTTCAATCGGTGATCTTCATCGTCAATTAAACGGAGGAGTTGACGCAATTGACTGACGGTAATGCACTCATCTGGAAAGAAGCGTTCCAAGTACTTCAAACGTTCTCTTTGGAAGGATTTTGACTTGAGGATTTCCAAGGTTTGGTTGATGGTGACCTGAGAGGTTGGTCGGGCACAACTGCTGTTCGTGGAAATCAAAAGCTCGGTGCTCAAGGCCCGAACGCTGGATGTTGCTACGCTCTCGCTGTTTGCACTCACTTCGTCGCTTTGGAGTCCTTTGGAGATGAGTGAATAGCTGTTATTTTCTTGGATGAGTTCCAGTTGGAGGGTGAGTTGCGGGCTGATGAGAACGGAGGTGCTCACTACCATGGTGCTGTCGCCTTCGATCAAGATTTCAAGTTGGTGGTTTCCGGTACTTACAGAATCCCACACGGCTACATTTTCTTCCCGATTTTCAAAAGCAATCCCATCCAGGATAAAGCTCGCTTCGGTGCTGTCGGGATAGTCAATGCTCAACTTTCCGAAAGAAAGCTGAGTTTCCTCCATGTTTTGAGCAAAGGAAACGCTGCTGATGAAAAGAAAAAGAAAAGCGTAAACGAATGATTTCATGAGATGCAAAGGTACAACCTTCGTGCCGCTGGTTCAAGGTTTCTTCAACCATCTATTTTTTAATGCGGGGAGGGGAAGTTTTTGGGCGATGGTTTGCAGCACGTTGTCCTTCCCTTGTTTGAACATGAAGGGGAGAAACCAGGCCACGAGCAGCAAAAGAATAGCATTGAATGCAAGGGCGATGATGAGCCGAACGAGGAGCTGATCGGGCAGGGTTTTTTCAAGAAACAACAAGAGCGGCCAAGAGAACAAACAGATGAGCATGGCGGTCAAAATTCCTGGGACCAATTTTTTGATGGCTCTTCCGGGCGATAGCTTCAAGATGCCGAGCGAGAATTTTCCCATCATCACAAATTGAATAAAAACGGCCATCACCAAGCCCCAAGCGACACCCTGAAGTCCGAAATTCAAACCAATGTAGGTTCCGCCCGCTACCAAAACAAAAAAGATGGCTTTGATAGCACTGGCGATGTAGAGATATTTGGTTTTCAAGGCGCGAACGATGGAATCCCCAATTTTAATCAAGGAGCGAAAGGCCACACTGATGAAGAGGATTTTGACCACAGGCACAGCGTCTTGGTACTGCTCTCCCAGAAACAAGACAACAAATTCACGGGTGAAGAAGATGAGAAAAACGCTGCCCGGAATCACCAAAAGTGCGATGTGGTAAATGGCGCTGAGTACGGCTCGATGGAGGCGCGGACGATCGTCTTGAAGCATGGATAAACCGGAGAACATGACGCTGTCAGACAATTTTCCAAGCACGGTAATGGGCAAACTCATAAGGTACACGGAACGGTCATACAATCCGGTGTTTTCCCAACGAGAAGCTCCTCCCAATTGTGCTGCTTCACTTCCGTCCAAAGGCATTTCACTCTTGTGAATTCCCACAATGAGGGTGTCGATTTTCGTTGCGGCGTAGTTGAAGATGTTAAAAAGAGTACTTCCGCCTCCGTAAGCAATCATTTGCCCGGCATGGACCTTTGAAAAACGGGCGTGCAGCTTGATGGGATGAAAAATCCAATACCAGATGGTCATGATGAGATTTTGAGCCAGTAGGGCGAAGACGTAAGACCACAAATCAAAACCAGCATAAGCGAGGCCCAAACCAATGAGCAGGTTGCCAATGCTCATGGCAGAGAAGGAGGCGATGAAGAGCTTCTTGAAGGCCATTTCTTTGATGATGAGCGACTTCGGGACGATGGCTATGGAGGAGATGAAAAAACTCAGTCCGATGACCCGCAGGACTTTCGTGAGGGGCTCGTGCTCGTACAACTGGGCAATCCACGGAGCGAGGAGGTAGAGGAGCAGAGTGAAGGTAATTCCGAGCGAAACGCTGATGTAAAATGCTGCACTGATGTGGTCTTCGCTGAGGTCTTTGCGCTGGATGAGTGCCGGACCAATGCCAATTTGCGAAAAGATTTCGATGAAGCCCACCACCACAAGCGCGATGGCCATCACCCCAAAGGCTTCGGTGCTGATCAAACGGGCGAGCAGGGCAATGAAAATCAATTGCAGAACGACCTGAGTAAGCACGTTCAATGCTTGCCAACTGAAACCAGAAATAAATTTATTCTTTAAACTCAATGCCTTTCCTTATCCACGCAAGGTAAGGTCTTCTCGAGTAAGATTTCAGCCTCAGAAAAATGTTTTCCTCTAGGCGTGGTGAATTTCCTCAATGCGTGCTTGCTTTCCTTCTATTCGATCATGGCTAAGTTCATCACCACCACAACTTTCCAGCAAAAAGAAAGCCCTTGGTTTTCCTTACCAAGGGCTTTGAAAAAGAAGCTTGTGAGAAGTTCTTTCTTCACGGAAGTGCTTATCGAGCGTAGTTCACGGCGCGCTTCTCACGAATCACCGTTACTTTAATTTGCCCTGGATAAGTCATTTCATTTTGTATTTTCTGGGAGATGTCGAAGCTGAGTTGATCTGCTTTTTCATCGCTCACTTTTTCACTTTCTACCAAGACACGCAACTCTCGTCCGGCCTGAATAGCGAAGGACTTGGTTACTCCTGGGTAATCGAGGGCTAGACTTTCGAGGTCTTTCAATCGTTGGATGTATGATTCCACGACTTCTCTTCTTGCACCCGGTCTTGCACCTGAAACGGCATCACAGACTTGGATGATTGGAGAGAGGAGGGAGGTCATTTCAATCTCGTCGTGGTGAGCTCCAATGGCGTTGCACACGTCACCTTTTTCACCGTACTTCTCGGCGAGCTTCATTCCCAAAATTGCGTGTGGCAATTCGGTTTCTTCATCGCTCACTTTACCAATATCGTGAAGGAGTCCTGCACGTTTGGCGGCTTTCGCATTCAATCCGAGTTCAGAGGCCATCACAGAACAAAGGTTGGCAACTTCTCTCGAGTGTTGCAGCAAGTTTTGTCCGTAAGATGAACGGTACTTCATTCTCCCAACCATGCGCACCAATTCGGAGTGGAGGTTGTGAATTCCAAGGTCGATGCAAGCGCGTTTCCCCACTTCCATGATCTCTTCGTTGATGTTCTTGGTCACTTTAGCAACCACTTCTTCCACACGTGCGGGATGAATTCGTCCGTCAGTGACCAATTGGTGCATGGACAAACGAGCGATTTCTCTTCTCACGGGGTCAAAACACGATAGGATGATGGCTTCTGGAGTATCATCAACAATCACCTCAACACCGGTGGCTGCTTCAATGGCGCGAATATTTCGTCCTTCTCTACCAATGATGCGTCCTTTGATTTCGTCGCTTTCAATGTTGAAAACAGAAACGGAGTTTTCGATGGCGTGCTCGGTGGCCACTCGTTGAATGGATTGGATCACAATTTTCTTGGCGTCCTGGTTGGCCTTCAATTTGGCTTCGTCCAAGATCTCTCTTGATACTTGTGAAGCCATGGCGCGAGCGTCTTCTTTCAGCTCTTCCATCAACTTCTTCTTCGCGTCTTCAGCGCTCAAACCGGAGATGTCTTCCAGCAAACTCACCGACTTCGAATGGGCTTTTTCAAGATCTATTTTACGCTTTTCAATCACCGCCAATTGCTGATCGATGTTGCTCTTTTGCTGGTCGATCTCCTTTTCTTTTCTCTTGGTGGTTTCCAATTGCTTGGCGAGCTGCTTCTCTTTGTTTTTTACGCGATCTTCTGCAGATTGGAGGTTGCGGTTTTTCTCTTTTACCTCGTTGTTGTGTTGTTCTTTGAGGGAAAGGAATTTTTCCTTCGCCTGGATCATCTTTTTCTCCTTGATGGTTTCAGCTTTTTCTTCTGCCTCCTGAACGATGCGTTCCGCCCTTTTGTTGAGTACGCGGTTGAGTACAAAATACCCTACAATGACACCAACGGCCAAGCCAGCAATGGCGGCGACGATGACCAATAATGATTCTTCCATAATTCTATTTTATAAATAGGAAGATTCAGATGAATGAAACTATGAATTGGGTTCGTTGAGGGCTTTGTTCAATTGAGCTTGAATGGCAAACAGGGCTTTCTCCGTAGCTTCATCTTCGGTCTTTTTTCCCTGTTTCATGTTCTGAGTGGCCAACTGAAGCGCCGTCATGGCCAACAGATCTTGTTTATCCCGAACAGCGTAATTCTCTTGAAAAGTCTTTAAGGACTCCTCAATTTTACGCGCTGCTAAACGAATGGACTCCTCTTCTTCTCTTCGAATGGTCAAGGGGTACATCCTTCCGGCAATGTTCAATTTGATGGATAAATCACTCATTTTAAGCTTGTGCTCATTTATTGATTAATGCTACGCATTTGTCGATCTCACGAACCAATTCATTGATTTTCAACTTCGCACTGGTGCGATCAGCTGAGTCTTCCAATGATTTAGCAATGGTTTGAGTTTTGTTTTTCTCCTTCAAAGCTTTAATGGAACGATCGCGTTCAGCAATGTCTGCCTTCAGCTTTTCGTTTTCCACCTTCATGGCCTCCACCTTGGATTGCAAAGCATCCCTGTCCTGAACAAGGAGATCCAATTTCAATTGTATGTCGGCAATAAGGTCTTTCACTTCAAATTATTTTCAAACCAAAACAAAAATAGGAATGTTCCTTAAAGATGAACGAAGGATTTTCAGCTTTTATTCAATGCTTTTGGTGAATTGTTTCAACAAGCTGAATTTTAGGGGTTTGTAGCCGGTGCTTTTTTGCTTAAATGAATGCCCCCAGCAGTGCAAATATAAGCGAGGTTGTGAGTTGAGGAATCTTGTCAAGTCCAACCCTAAACACCCTCAAAAGCGTTCAAACCGTTGCCCAAGCAACTTCAACCGACGCAGCCCATCAATCAAATTGTCATTTTCCAAGGTTGAATGATGTTCTTGACAAGTTGTCCTTGACATTTTTTACTTCACCAAGAAAAGTTCGAGCATCTGCACTTGTATCTTCGTACCATGAGAAGAACGGTGCTTGGACTGATATTGATTTGTGTACTGATTGGCGCAAGGGTGATCGAACGTGAGCGGACGGATTTTCGATCTCCACTGGATATTCCTTTGAACTTGTCGGGAAATTTTGGTGAATTTCGTTCCAACCACTTTCATACGGGCATCGACATCAAAACCCAAGGACGAACGGGCTTGGATGTTTTTGCTTGTGCTGATGGATATGTGTCCCGAATAAAAATTTCGCCCTACGGATACGGCAACGCTTTGTACATCACCCACCCGAATGGATATACCACGGTATACGCTCATTTGGAATCTCTCAAACCCGAAATCGAGGCTTTTCTTAAGGCGGCACAGTATGAATTTGAGTCGTTTGAGATTGATTTGCACCCGGGAGAATATCAACTTCCCGTTAAAAAAGGAGAGGTCATCGCTCAATCGGGAAATAGCGGGTCCAGCGGCGGTCCACATCTCCATTTTGAGATTCGAGAAACCGATACGGAATTCCCCGTTAATCCGCTTTTGTGGAATTTTGAGGTGGCCGATACGCGAGCGCCATTGATTTATGAGCTTTCGGTGTATCCTGAAGGCGAACATGCGGCTGTGCAAGGTGCTTACGGTCCGCTTCGTATTTCAACCAGAAAAACGTCGGGCAAGTGCCAACTCCAATACGAGGGTCCGATTAAAGTGGCGGGAGAGGTGAGTTTGGGTATTCACACCCTCGATTTTCTCAACAACAACGCCAATAAGTGCGGTATTTTTGAAATGGAGGTGCGTATGAACGATAGCCTTCATTACCTCCAACGCATGGATCAGCTCGACTTCGCTAAGGGGCGGATGATGAATGCCCACCTCGACTATTCAGCCTACAAACAAGACCGAAAGTCCATCCATAGAGCGCTTCAACTCCCCGCCAACCGCTTGCCCATTTACAAGACGATTCAAGGTGCTGGTCGTTTGATCGTGGAAGAGGGAGAACGGGTGGAAGTGGAGATGATTGCTCGAGACGTGCACGGAAACGAATCGTCCCTCCATTTTGAACTCTTGGGAGATAAAGTGACAACAAAAACGGAGGAAACTCCGCGCGATTCCACCCTCAAGCATTTCAAATACAACCAAGTAAATGCGCTTCGTACTCCCAATTGCAATCTTTTTGTGCCTGAAAACCGACTGTACGAAGATGCGTGGATGAACATCGAAGAAACCGACAGTGCTTACAATGAATTTGGCGGTCGTTACAAAGTGGGGAGTGAATTGGTGCCTCTGGACGATTATGTGCTCATCAAACTCAAAGCTCCGAAATTGGATTCAAGTCTTCGTTCTAAGCTCACGGTAATCAGCAGCAACAAGCAAGGGCGAAGGGTTCGTGCAATTGGTGGTGAAGAGAAGATGGATTGGGTGAGTGTGCGTCACAAGTACTTCGGGTATTTTCATCTCGACATCGATACCACAGCTCCCAAGATTCAAGCGCTGGATTCATCCAAAGAAGTTTTCTCAAAAGGGAAATTCAATTTGCGCGTAACCGATGATCTTTCTGGGATTCAAAAGTTCAACGCTTACTACAATGGAAAATGGGTACTCATGAAATATGACCCCAAAAGAAATTACATGTGGGGAGATTTTGAAGAATTCCTCGATACCGATGCGGACCAACACGAATTGAAAGTGGTGGTGGAAGATGAGCGGGGGAATGTAGCTGTATGGTCTTCTTTGGAATGAAGGGATGAAATTTCCCTTCCAAACAGCTAAGGCTAAGGTGTTGGGGGAATAACTTTGTGTGATTTTGGATAAAATCAGCGTAGATTCTTCGCCTTAGTTGGCAAACGCAATTTTTATCCCACCAAGGGTAAGAGGTTGTAAATGAAAAGATACAGGTAAACGATTGCGAAAAAGATAAAAAGCAGGTTCATGCCATATCCACCAAACTTGAAAATCGCTTTCTTCGGAATGTCATACATCGGATAATAGGCAAATTGGGTGGCCACTTTCCCAACCCAGTAGGCAGCAATTAAACCAGTAATACCTATGGCAAGGTTGGACTGATTCTTCAGGTCTTCAGCAAAAAGTAGAGCTATCAAACCAAATGAAAAGTTTAAACCCACGATATAGCGTCCGTAAGTTTTTGCTATTTCCTGATTTAATGGTTTTAGTTTTTGAACATCAGTATACCAGTCAAAAACCTTGTGCCTGATGTATGGGTAGATCAATGCCGTGAAAATCTGACCAATTCCACCTGCTATGATGATCCATGAGGGTAGTGCTTTCATTTGATGTGTGCTTGCCAAAGGTTTGGTACCCCTTGTGTGAGCCCTTCATGGGCATGTTTAAACTAGCTTAAAATTAGTCGATTCATCTAAAGGGAGCAAGTCCTTTATGCGTAGGGCTGAGGCATTGAAGTAGAGGAGAAGTTGCGTGGTTGTCGCAACAATGCAAAGAATGAATGGAATGAGAGTATACCTTAGCGTTGACCTGCTTTCTTAAGGAACCAAAAACGTCCCCTTCCACCTATTCACGTCTTTTTCAAAGTTGACACGGATGTGCTCGTCACGGTCCAATTGCAGCGCTTCAATGTGATGTGCTTCTACTGCGATGATCATGAAATGTTTGTCCTCAAGTTCAGGATTCGTTTTATTTCCTTCGTTGACGCTGAAAATGGGTTCACCCGGTGCCTGGACGGTCTGGTAACTTTTTACTCCCGGACTCCCTTTCACGCCAGGCCAATAAGTGGTGCAGAGTTGGTCGTGATGATGAAGTTGTGCCTTGCCATTGATACGCACCTGCAGTCCTTGCCTTGGATGGTAGAAGAGTAGGGAGGCATTTGGGTTCTGTTGAAGTTCCTTTACTTTTTCGCTTCGGGCATCGGTGAAGATGAGGAATTGATTTTCGGGTGTGAGCTTGCGGAAGACGACCCAGCGACTCGATACGTATTCTCCCCCGCTACTTGAGAGCACCAACTGATGGAAAGGGTGTTTTTTCAGCACAGCGCCTTTCCTGAATTCATCCAATATGGACTTCAGCATTTCATCCAGACTTAGCTCAGGCGTCAGCAGCGGCATCGATGGCGTGGTTTTGCAGTTCTTCAAGGCTAACGAACTTGAGCGATTTGGCATGGGTTGCAGCCAACTTGACTTCCGGCGCAACTCCAGCTTCAAGGGCTTCTTTCCAGCGCAATACGCAGAGGCACCAGAAATCTCCCGGTTTCAGACCTGGAAATTGAAATTCTGGACGTGGTGTTGAAAGGTCGTTTCCACGGGTTTGGGTGAAGGTGAGGAAACGTTCGCTCATGCGTGCACAAACCGTGTGTGTTCCAGTATCTTGCAGGTCAGTATTGCAACAACCGTCTCGGTAAAATCCCGTCATTGGTGAGGTGCTGCAGCTCAGCAGTTCACCGCCCAATACGTTCAATGCTTTATTCATCGTCTTGATCTAAATGCTGTGTGAGGTGCTTCAGCAGGTTTTTGTTGTAATGTCGGTTTCGTCGTTCCGCCTTTTGCTTATTGGCGCGCTTTGTCTTTCGCTTATCGTTCACCACCTCTTCAAGGTCGCGTGCCACTTCAATTTTCTTGTAGTCGTCAATTTGCGTCCGTTTCATGGACATACAAGCGTTTTTCGGGCAGTTTTGTTCTGAGTTTTGGCGGTGAATTTGTTTGAGCGAGTTAGGAGGTAGTGGGTGTCTCGGTTGATTTCAGGGGAGTTGTTTTGTTGATGGATCGAGATGGAAGAAAGCATATGAAAGCTTTTCACCCTCATTGAGGTAGAATGGAAGTATTTCTCTTCTCACAAGTTAAAATTGTGGGACAGTTTAGTTGAAGCGTTTAGCTAATCTTTAGAGAAGAGTGAATCTGATCCTAGTTTGCCATTAGCATTCAAAAGGTCCGAATGATTCGAACTTCCTATTGAGGAGATCTTCCAAAGCTCGGATTCAGCGTAACTTCAAGTTAGGATGAATGGGGGATGGTTCTTTTGTGAATGACTTTGATTGTGCAGAACGGTCTGGCTATGCGCAGTGCGGTTTTGAAAAACTGCTTTATCGGCCTGCACTGCTGTTAGCCAACGCTGTTGCTTTGGGTTTAAATTTATTGAACAAACCGACAAAGCAAAGCTTTGGCGGGTGCCAAGCACAGAGGTTTTGGCTTGCAATTCAGCCAGCATTGCTCATAGATTTTGTTGGGCACAGTATTTTAATTAAGGTTTAAAGTATTACACCAATCTCTTATCGCTTGTCTATCTGCAATGCTAATTGTGCTATGGTCAAAATCAGTCGCATTTTGAAATGGAGGTGGCATCGTTAGTTCGTCCAAAGGATAATTCTCAAAATGTTGAGTGCATTGAGGTCGGTGACAA
>CALKGK010000089.1 GCA_938085105.1 uncultured Flavobacteriales bacterium | reverse complement strand
AGTAGTCGTGTCCTTGATAAAGATCCGTTCTCATAATGCGTGATTTTCGGGGGCAAATTTAAGGTTTAATACCAAAGATTAGATAGAAATGTTCTTGAATGTCAGATTCAGAGGAGGAAAGGAACGGCTTCGGAGTGTGGAAAGCTGAGGGAATTTCAGCAAGGGCATACTGCAATCGTTAATCGACATTCCTTGTTCTTAAATCGAAAAGTGAATATCGAACATCGATTAACGAATGTCGATTTTAGAAGTTTTTACCGCTTGGGCTTTTTCATTAATTTTCAGCAAGAGCATACTGCAAGAGTACTGAGAGAAAAGATTAAAACAAGGGGTTCGACGAATTTATGGACGCCTCATACCCTTCATCCACCAAAAGGTTGCCCGTTTTGTATGCGGCAACTGCCAATTCATCCACCTTTTCGTTTAGTGGATTTCCGGCATGACCTTTTACCCAATGGAAGGTGACTTCGTGCTGACGATAGATGTTTAAAAAACGCTTCCAGAGATCGGGGTTCTTCTTCTTTTCGAAGTTCTTCTTCTCCCAATTGAAAACCCAACGTTTCACCACAGCATCCACCACATACTTGCTATCAGAATAAACGTGCACATTTTGTCCGGGTTTGGTGAGGCATTCTAGGGCTTTGATCACCGCCAGGAGCTCCATGCGATTGTTGGTGGTTAAACGGAAACCTTCTGAAAATTCCTTCTCGTGTTTTCCAAAACGCAAATAAACCCCATAACCTCCGGGACCGGGATTTCCGCTCGCTCCACCATCGGTATATACTTCTACTATTTTCAAAAGAGCTTGCTTACGTTAGCGGTGAATAATTTTACGGCTATGGCCAAAAGAATAATACCAAAGGCTTTTTGCAAAATAGCAATTCCTCCCTCACCAAGCACTTTTTCAATTCGTTTCGTTAACCTCAACACGATGTACACCAATATCATGTTCACGAAGATGGCTCCAAGGATGTTGACTTGCTGATATTCTGCTCGCAGGGAAATCAAAGTAGTCATGGTTCCCGCTCCTGCAATGATGGGGAAAGCAATAGGAACAATGGCGGCTGTTTTCGTGCTGTGCTCGCTAGGTTTAAACAATTGAACTCCCAAAATCATCTCCAAAGAGAGAAAAAACAAGACAAAAGAACCCGCCACGGCGAAAGAGTGGACTTCAATTCCAAACAACTTGATCAGTCCTTCACCCAGAAAAAGAAAACTCACCATGATAATGAGTGAAACAATGGTGGCTTTCTTAGCGTTGATGTCGCCAGTTTTCTTCTTGATATCCACCAACAAAGGAATGGAACCAATAATGTCGATTACCGCAAACATGACCATGCTCGCAGAAAAGAATTCTGTTAAATTAAATTTCATGCTTATAAAATTGATTCGATGAGCGGTGCAAAATGAAGGTGCTCTAGCGCTAATACCTTCTTCGCTATAATTTCTGGTGTGTCTGACTCTTCCAAACTGGTTTTGGCCTGAAAGAGAATCTGACCCTCGTCGTAATGCTGGTTGACGTAGTGAATGGTGATCCCTGATTCCGTCTCTCCAGCTTCTTTAACGGCTTTGTGAACGTTCATTCCATACATTCCTTTCCCCCCATATTTGGGAAGCAGGGCCGGATGAATGTTCAAAATCGCATTGGGAAAAGCAGCCACGAGTTCTTCCGGGACCTTCAAGAGAAAGCCTGCAAGAACAATCAGATCTGCTTCCATCTTTTGAAGAACAGACAAAACCTTGCCTTCATTCAATTCTTCACGATTGAAAAAGAACATGGGAACTTGATGCGAATGGGCATGTTCCTGCACTCCAGCTGCTTTTCGATTGCTCCCAACCATCACCACTTCTGCTTTCGCGTGGTTTTGAAAGTGTTGCAAGATCTTCGCTGCATTGCTGCCTCCACCTGAAGCCAATATGATGATGCGTTTCTTTTTCATTTTCTTTCGAATGCAAAGGTACAAAGTGATCCCAGCTTCCCCTACTGATTGCAACCTTTGATTTGTCAATAACGTACAAGCTACTATGCGCCTTCATTTATCCCTTGTCAGCCTCTTCTTCTTACTCTTTTCCTTCGTTTTTGTTGCGGATGGAAACACTACTATTCCTCCAAAAGATGGTATTTATCAGGATGATCCTGAGGATTTGTCTTTTATGCTGTCCCCCAACCCGGTGAGACGAGGCTGTGTTCTGCAGGTGAATCAGGTGGTTGATCTTGTGATTTTAGATCTTCGCGGACAAGAAATTCAGCGCTTCCCCGGTTTTTCTGGAGGAAGTTTGGACTTAAAAGATCTTGAAGAGGGGATCTATTTCCTTCAATTGATTACTCCAAATGTTGTTCGAACGCAGCGCTTGGTAAAGGTGGAAGAACGCAATTGATGATGGAAGCCCATCAGGCCTCATCCATTTCCTTCAACATACGATAAACCGTGGATTTTCCAATGTGGAGCTTTTCTGCAACCAGGATAACGTTGTTATCGTACTTTTCCAAAAAGTGACGAACAATTTTGTGAGTATACTCCTTTAAACTGCTTTCAACACTGAGGAAATCAGTAAGAGGATTGAGTGGCGTCAAGCGAATATCTTCTTCTTCAATGATCTGCGAATCACTCATCACAACGGCCAATTCTACTATGGCCTTCAACTCCCTCACATTTCCAGGAAAGGAATAGGTCATGAGCTTATTTTTCGCTTTGGGTGATAGCAACTTCGCATCCATCTTGTTCTCTTTGGCGAAAGAATCGAGGAAGTACCGGGTGAGGATGAGGATGTCGTTTCCGCGATCTCTTAAGGGAGGAAGCAAAATGGGTAAACCTAAAAGACGGTAATAAAGGTCTTCTCGAAATCGTCCTTCTTTTACTTCTTTCGCTAGATCTTTGTGCGTTGCAACCAAGAGTCTCACGTCAAGTTTAAAAGCTTTGTTCCCCCCCACGCGAGTCACTTCTCGTTCTTGAAGTACCCGCAACAATTTGCTTTGCATGTTGAGGTTCATCTCACCAATTTCATCCAAGAAGAGGGTTCCCTTGTTGGCTTCTTCGAATTTCCCTTTTCGCGAAACACTAGCCCCGGTGAAGGCTCCTTTTTCATGACCAAACAATTCACTTTCAATCAATTCATTGGGGATGGCCGCTACGTTTACTGCTATGAAGTTGCCCGAAACCCGCTTGGAATTGTAATGTATGGCTTTAGCAACCACTTCTTTACCTGTTCCCGTTTCTCCTGTGATGGACACGGTGATGTTGGTAGAAATGGCTTTCCCGATAAGGCTTTTCACTTGCTGAATGGGCTTGGATTGGCCAATAAAATTCGCCACTTCATATTTCTTTCCAACTTCCACTCGAAGTACGTTGAGCTCCGACTCTAAGCGCTTCTTATCGCGAATTTTCTGCACGGAATTCCAAATACGATCTTTTGCTTCTTCGTCTTTAACGAGGTAATCATAGGCACCGTTTCTCAGAATGTTTACCGCGGTTGCTACGTCTTGCTGACCAGAAACGACGATGATCTCCACCTGGGGATTGGCCGCCTTGATTCGCCCCATCACTTCCAAACCGTTCATGTCGTTCAAACCATAATCCAAGGTCACCACATCTGGATGCTTGTACATATTTTCCAAGCATTCCGCACCACTGGTCATGAGTTCCACCTCAATCTCGGGATCCCGATTGAGGATGTACTCTAGGAGCTCCCCGTAGAAGGGGTCGTCTTCAACAACAAATATTTTGAATGGCTTTTCCATGGTGAAATTCTGAGCGTTCGAAAGTTAGGAAATCTCACTTCATCCGCGCAATTGAATGAAACAAGTCTTCTTGGTGCAACCCTTCGCTCCAAAACGAAGTCTTCTTATCACAACGCTAAACTTAATGTAACATGAAGACAATGAAACCTCATCTTTCTGAGAAGAAATCGACGAACGACGTTTATGATTTCAACGGTCCGTTATGGAGCGAGTATTATCAACGCACCCGCAAGACCGTCAAGTTTCCTCGTGGCTACAAAGAAGTGACTTTATTTAGTTAATTGTTTTGGTTAAAACGAACTGAAAAGAGGGGGATGCAATTTCATCCCCCTCTTTGTTTTCTTCTGTTTTTTTAACCCTCAAGCCTCTTGAGCTTGTTCTTCTTTCTATCTAGAATTCAACATCATCCAAAATCGTCACCCCTTTTTCTTTGGCTTCGATCTTTTTTGACATGGTTTTGAGTCGTTCTTGCCATTCCTTGGCTTTTGGATCTTCTGGGTGGTAGAACTGAAGCACCTGCTGAACACGCTCATTGATTTGCGTCATCAAGCTTACCTCTCCTACAACCTCATTGTAATATTCGGGATCGAGGCTCAAGTAATAATCGGTCTCATCTTCAAAAATAGAGAACAAGCGTTCTGCTACTTGGTCTCCCAAAGCCTTTGCACGAGCGCGATCCTCTTCACTGAGGTCACTGTTCATTGCTGCACCTGTTTTGAGTGTATCGTTTGAGCTCAACTCATAGAGGCTTTCTACGATAGGAAGCATGATTCGATCGTAAGGCAAATTCTTCTCAGGGGTAATTTCAATGATCTTGTCGAGAACATTTAGCGCCTTTTTGTTCTTGCTTTCCTCAATCAACTGTTCTGCAAGGTTGGAGAATTGAAGTCGGAGGTTGTCAGACATTCGACGGTTGTTCTCGTCCATGTAAACTCCAACACCCGAAACATCATCCATTCCTCCCCACTGGAAGTCGTTCATGATTTTCTCATACATCAAATCACTCGCGAAACCACCGAGCACGTTCGGGTTCCTGTTTTCTGGATATTCAATAGGAACAAAACGATAAGCCAATCCTTCCAAACGGAAATACTGGTTCAAACCAATGTAGGAATCAGGGCCGGTTGTTACCGCGAAGTAAATTGGTCTGCTCCAATCGTTGTTGTTCAACAAATCAAGCACCAAGAAGTGGTTTTTGAGGAGGTAACTTTTTGGTCGGTCACTTCCGTCGGTGATGGTCCATTCAATGGCATCTACGATCTTATCTGCATCTTCAGGAGCAACAACACCGGCATTCACAACGGCTGCAGAATCAACTGGAATTCTTAACGCCGAAGAAGGGAGGTAAGCATAGGACTTCCCATCTCCAAAGTCGCGTCGTTGATTATCATCGGTAGCCACTTTCATCGCTTCACCCAAATTCATGAATGGGTTTTCGCGATTGGCAGGTGGATTCAAAAGCACAACATCTCTTGTTCCTTGACGATACTGATATTCAGGTATCGAGAATGGTACGGGTGGTGAATCGTAAGCTGCTCTTTTCATTTGATCGGCATACCAATCGGTGTTGAGCAGACTGAGGTTCACTACACGAACATCGGTTCTATATCCTTCCACTTCTTGAACATACCACAGCGGGAAGGTGTCATTATCTCCATTGGTGAAGAGGATGGCGTTGGGTTCAAGACTATCCAAGTAGTTTTTCGCAAAATCAACCCCTGTTGTTCTCTTCGCTCGGGAGTGATCGTTCCAGCCTTCAGCAGCCATGATACCGGGCACTACCAGACCAATCAAAGCAGCGGCAGCAATTCGAATGCTTGCGTTTTGTCCGAGAAGCTTCATCACCGCCAAAGCCGCAAGTGCGATTCCGCTCATGAAGAGGATGGACAAGGACCATACATTATCGTCTCCAACGATGTTCTCAACGGTGAGCAGCACAATGCCTGTCCCCACAGTGAGCAATGCCATCGGACCAAAGTCTTTCCATTTCAGATTAACGGCATCGAAGAGCGCAAAGGCACCCAAACCAATCCAAATGGCAAAGGCATAGAATGACCCTACGTAAGCATAATCTCGCTCTCGAGGTTGTAGCGGATACTGATTCAAATACACCACAATGGCGAGTCCTGTGAGCAAGAAAAGGAGTCCGGTTACCGTAAAGTCCTTTGGAGCTCTGAGCAATTGGAAGATCAAGCCCATTAAACCGAGAATCAAGGGTAGGTAGTAGAATCGGTTAAATCCGCGGTTATCTTTTTGTTGCTGACTAATTTCATCGCGGTTCCCCAGTCGTTCTTCGTCGATGAAGTTCAAGCCACTCAACCAGTTTCCGTCAATAAAGCCTTTGTGTCCTTGAAGGTCGTTTTGTTTTCCAGCAAAGTTCCACATGAAATAGCGGAAATACATCCAATTGACTTGGTAAGACATGAAGTAGCGGAAGTCTTCACTATAACTCGGTAGGAGTTCCATCTGCAAATCGGCCAATTGTTTCTGGTAGAATTCAGCTCGGTTGCGGTCTTCTTCGGAGCGGCTTTGATTTGCTCTCATGATGAGTTCATTCACTGCACGTTCCAACTCACTTTTCAATGCCTCTTTGCTTTGAACCGCAGCTCTACCTTCCGTCAGTTTCTCGCTCAAAACATCGGTGAGGTATTGAGTAAGAGCGTAGCGCACCTGCTCGTCGTTCAATACGGCGCTTTGTTGCTGACTAGAACCTGGGCTCCTCACAACAATTTCGTTGGCTGAAACAACATCGAAGAAATCGCTTGGTTTCTGCTTGTAAGCGCGGAACAATTTATTCATGTCTCGCTCCAACTCCGCCTTGCTCTTTCCGTTCCCCAAAACTTCGAGGTCGAGATGAATGGCGAAGGATTCACGGTCCATTTTCTGTTCGGTAAACGGACTAAAATACACGCGGGTTTGTTGCCAGCCCTTGTAGTTACTCCACTGCTTGTATTCAGCAATATGGTTGGCCGATGAGCTATACATTCTTGGGAAGAAACCGCTATACTCGGGGTCGTAGTTTGGAATGGCATCGCGCTTTTCACCGGAGTCAATGTATTCCTCCTGCACAAAGTGCTTTGCTCCCAATTCTTCGGCAAATGCTTTTGCTTCAAATTCACTTCTGTATGAACGAATGAGGGTGGACGTTCGTCCGCGAGCCTCTTTTCTCACCGAGTAGCTTTTCACCCACGTTTTTGAACCATCTTGGTAAGGATCATCTGGAATGGTTGGGGTGTTGAAGTACTGGCCAAAGAGGAGTGGTCGATCTCCATACTGCTCACGATTGAGGTAAGACAGCAAAGAGAAAATGTTTTCTGGGTTGTTCTCATCCATTGGGGGGTTTGCGGCTGAACGAACAACGATAAGCGCAAAAGTAGAATAACCGATGAGGATCATTGTTGTGCTCAAGGCGATGGTATTGAGCGTTGCGTAGCCTTTCTTTTGGGTGAACCAAAGGACAAAAGCGATGAGTGCGATGACGAGAACGGCATACACCATCACCCCCGTGTTGAAGCCCGCTCCCATGGAATTCACGAAGAAGAGCTCAAATTTCGCAGCGAGAAGTACAAATCCGCGAATGATTCCCGATTGAATGAACCCTAAAGCGACAAGAGAAATAATGGTGGTGATGATGATTCCTTTGACATTGGGTTGATATCGTTTGAAGTAGTAAACGAAGGCAATGGCTGGAATGGCCAACAAGTTCAAGAGGTGGACACCGATGGAGAGTCCCATGAGGTAAGCAATCAATATGATCCATCGCAATTCGGAACCGTCGTTCGTGGTG
>CALKGK010000088.1 GCA_938085105.1 uncultured Flavobacteriales bacterium | reverse complement strand
GATTTGAATTCGAGCCAAGCATCGGCAATTCGCTTACTCCAATTCCGCCAACTCCAACCAGCGGTCGGATTTTTCGTCCAAACTTTGGATGATTTCACCCAGCTCTTGAGAAATTTGGGTCATGGCTTCATGGTCCAGATTGGGCTGCATGAGTTCGGCTTCTTTTTTGGCTTTGAGTACTTCCAACTCTTCGATGTCTTTGGTGAGTTGATCGTATTCAAACTTCTCTTTGAAGCCCATCTTGTTTTGAGAACGTGCGGTTTTGACTTCCTGCGGTGCGCTCGAACTGCTGGGTTTTTGTGCTTCTATTTTTTTGCGCTCCCGTTCTTCTTCCTGGATTCGTGTGCGATAGGCGGTGTAATTTCCACCAAGATCCCTCATCTTACCTTCACCTTCAAAAACTAGGATGTGTTCCACGAGCTTGTCCATAAAGTAGCGGTCGTGACTCACAATCAACAACACTCCGGGGAAGTCCTGGAGGTATTCTTCCAGAACAGATAAAGTGAAAATATCAAGGTCATTCGTGGGCTCATCGAGGATCAGAAAGTTGGGGTTTTTCATCAAGATGCGCAGGAGGTGCAACCTTTTCTTTTCGCCACCGCTCAACTTGGAGATGTAGTTGAAATGCATGCTTCTTGGGAAAAGAAATCGCTCCAAAAGCTGGGCTGCCGTTATTTTTTGTCCGCCAGCTAAAGGAATCACATCGGCAATGTCTCGCACGGCTTCAATCACGCGTTGATCGTCGCGAAAATTCATTCCACTTTGAGTGTAATAGCCAAACACAACGGTGTCGCCCACCACAATTTTTCCTCCATCCGGTTCTTCTCTGCCTACAAGCATGTTGAGAAAAGTTGTTTTTCCCGAGCCGTTGTTTCCAACAATACCCATGGCTTCCTTCCTTTTGAAGTTGTATTCGAAGCCGTCCATAATGACCTTATCTCCAAAGGCTTTCTTCACCTTATGAAACTCCACGGTTTTCCCGCCCATTCTCGATGGGTTCAAAGAGATGTGCATTTCATCGTTCTCCAAACGAACGTTGGCCCGCTTCTTCAAATCGCCAAACTGTTCTTCGCGGTATTTCGACTTGGTGGTTCGAGCTTTGGGCTGTGTTCTAATCCATACCAATTCTCTTCGCATCAGGTTTTGAGCTTTCTCGCGATTGGCGTATTCCATGGCTTCACGCTCGGCTTTCTTCTCGAGATAGTAGGAGAAGTTACCCTTGTAACGATAAAGCTCGTTGTTCTCCATCTCAATGATTTCATCACAAACCACTTCAAGAAAATAGCGGTCGTGAGTCACCATCAAAAGGGTCATGGAGGTTTTTTCCAGATACTGCTCCAACCATTCAATCATGTCCAAATCCAAATGGTTGGTAGGCTCATCTAAAAAACAGAGGTCGGGTTCTTCGATGAGCACTCGGGCCAGGGCTATTCTGCGCTTCTCACCTCCGCTCATGGTAGCAACGTGCCGGCTTAGGTCGTGAAGGTTCAATTTCCCCAGAATACTTTTTGCGTTGGCTTCATAATTCCAAGCGTCACTTTGATCCATAGCGTCATAACAGCGCTGTAATTCATCTCCCGTTGCTCCGCGCTCCAAAGCGGCTTCATATGCGCGAATGGCACGCACCATGTCGTTATCAGAAGCAAATACATTCTCCAAGATGCTTAGGTTTTCATCCAAACCGTGGTCTTGTGCGAGGTAGCTTACTTTGATGTCATTGTTGAAGATCACCTGACCTTCGTCTGCGGTATCTTCTCCGATCAGAATTTTGAGCAAGGTGGATTTCCCTGAGCCATTTTTGGCAACGAGGGCTACTTTCTGACCTTTACTGATGCCAAAAGTGAGGTTTTCAAAAATGAGGCGTTCTCCAAAGCGTTTGCTGATGGATTCCACACTGAGATAGTTGGTGGGGGTTGCAGACATGGCTACAAATATCGTACGAGGAGTTGATTGCTCCTAACCAAAGCGCTAAAATCGCTCAAAGAATAGTGCTACCTTCGCTGCATGTTAGAGCATTTGGATTGGACACTGAAATCTTGGGATGAACTTTCATTGGATGAATTTTATGCCATTAGCGCTGAGAGAATCGCCGTTTTTGTGGTTGAACAGGATTGTCCGTATCAAGATTTTGATGGAAAGGATCAGGTGTCTCATCACTTCTGGGCGAGCAATTCCCAAGGAGAGGTCTTGGCTTATTTGCGCATCGTCAATCCCGGAGTGAGCTATGAGGAGGTTTCGATTGGAAGGGTGTTGACGTCGAATTCAGCCAGAGGAACTGGGTTGGGAATCGCCCTCATGCAAAAAGGAGTGGAGGCTAGTTTGAAACTTTACGGTGAGGTGGACATTAAGATTTCTGCTCAACAATATTTAATCAAGTATTACGAGAAATTTGGATTTGTAGCTGTGGGAGAGGGCTATTTGGAAGATGATATTCCCCATATCGCAATGATTAGAAAAACAAAAGGATGAAAACGGAAGAGATCAAAAAGCAATGGATCATTTGGGAATTTGCCAAAGAACGAATGCTCGATGAGTTGGAGTACTGGGACTTCGAAAACTTAACGAAAGCACCAGAAGGGCAATGGAACGGCTTGCAGGTTTTGGAACATGTGATGACCTCAGAACAAGGCTGCTTGGCGTACATGATGAAAAAGACTTCCTCAGGGTATGAAGACTTGGCAAAAGTAGGAGAGGAAGAGGTTAAAAAGAGCAAGATGCTGAATGAAAAACTAGCGTCCGATGAAAAATGGAAAGCGCCTGAGCTTCTTCCCGAACCGAAGGGGGAGGCCAGTCTTTCTCAAATGATTCAGCAGTGGGACCAGATTCACTCGCAGTTCGAAAAGTTCCTCCGTCAGTTGGATGTGAATTTTTACGATCGTTTGATTTTCCGTCACCCCTTCACAGGAATGATGAATTTGGAACAAACCTTTGAATTTCTGACAGAACACATCAACCATCACATGCATCAGTTGAAACGTTTAAAAGCCACGCATGATGCTTAAATAGCGTTTTAAGAAAAGAAGACAACAAGAAAAGCAAGGTCCTAACGCGTCGTTCATACGTTGGGTTCCTTGCTTTTTTTTGGTCCTAATTGTTTGAGAATGGACAATCTCGAGGTGGTTTAATTCATGTGCGCTTTCGTTTTGATGAGTGGATTTTAAATTCAGTGGTGAAGTACCGCAAACTACTGCACCAACACTTGTTTCGAGAGCTGAAGATCTTGTGAACTGAGCTCAAGAATGTACACCCCAGCATCCACATCGAGAAGCGAAATCTCTGGCACAAACAGGCCACTCTCCTCGAATTGATACTCTTGGGATTTAACGGTTTTTCCATCCATTCCCACCAATGCTATTGTCAACACTTCAGCCTCAATTGCAGGCCATTGAATCTTGACCATCTCACTGGCAGGATTGGGGAAAATGAGGATGTTGCCAACGCGATCTTGTTGTAGGTTAGGCAAGGTACTTGGGTTGTTTTGAGCAACATCCGTAAAACTATTTAACTCAGAAGTGAGGCCTTCTACTGAGGGCGTTTCGTCTGAACATATTTTTTCTGATAAGGCGGGAGAACTGCTTAACTCGGGCAATTCAATAGTTACTGTGTTGATTTCATTGGTGATTTCTTGTAGTTGAAGATTGGATACCACGAGATCGAAATCTTGTCGTTCAAAGCTGTTGCTGAAATGTTGGTTACAGCCCAGTTGTCCATCAATGTTCAACTTGCAAACCATTCCGGTATTGAACCCTTCACCAAAACTTCTCGTGTATCCGCACATAGCAATTCCGTGGTCTTGGGTGTAGATGGATTCAAAGGATACTTCTTTATTGTCACCTCCATAGGCGCCATTCACTTTCATGTTTCCCATTTGGTCCAAGGTGAGCAGCATCATGTCCAAACCGCCACTTCCAAAACTTGCACTCAGACCAACAATGGCTAACATTTCGTTCTCCATTTCCACAATGCTGGTTCCATGATCGTTGCTGTATGCGCCGTAGGTGCTGGACCATATCGGATTCCCCTCACTGTCAATTTCCATTAGGTAGATGTCGGTCATCCCGGCTCCAGCACTACCCGTGTCTCCACAGAGGAGAACACCACCGTCTTCTAAAACGAGAATGTCCCATGCGAGCTCATTGGCGGAGGCAGCATAGGTTTTGGTCCAAAGAAGTTCTCCTTCGTTCCCAATTTTCGTCAAAATGGCGTCGTACTGTTCCGTTAATTCGCCGTTACAATGTCCCCAAATGAAGAAACCGCTTTGGTCGGGTGCTTCTGCGCAGCTCACTGCAACTTCGTATTCTGATGCTCCAAGCACGGTAAACCATTCGGTCTCACCATCCGAACTTCCTTTTAAAGCAAAGAAGTCTACATCGCCATTTTCACTAAAACTGCTGGCTATTCCGGTGAGCAAAAAGCCGCCATCACTGCTCATGATGATTTTTCTAGCTTGCTCCATTCCGTTGTGATTCAATCGTTTCACCCAAAGGATGTTTGCATTGGCGTCCATTTGTCCATAAAAGGTGTCAAAATCACCGTCAGCCGAAAAAGAGCTGCTGCTTCCGGTGAAGTAGTAAGTGTCTTCGGGTCCAGGATTGATTTCGTCAAAGGTGTCTGTTCCCTCACCGCCCCACACTTTCACTTCGAGTGGATTTCCGTAGTGGTCTGTTTTGAAGAGGAGGAGATCATCCTGCCCACCTTCGAATCCGTCGGAATGACCAAGAACAATCATCGAACCGTCATCACATTGCACCATCCCATTCATGGAGTCTGCTCCATTTGAACCGTATAGTTGCTGAGAATTTTGGGCTGAAAGTGTAAGTGGTAGAACTAGAATGCCGAGTAAATAGGTGAACTGTCGCATGTTTAAAATTGTATTAGGCTGTTATTACTTACGCTTGCTTCCAAGGGAGGTCTGTGGGTGTTAGTCACAAGAGTTTGTAGGATTTTTAGGCTTTTTGATGAAGGCTTTTCACCTACATGAGGGAGTTCATTACCTTTGTGAAGGATGCCAGAGTTGAAAATCGATATTGTAATTCCTTGCTTGAATGAGGAGAAGTACATTGATGCTTGTTTGGAGTCGATTCTTGCTCAGGATTATCCGCAAGATTTGATTCAAACCTTTGTGGTTGATGGTAGAAGCGAAGACCGTACCCGAGAGAAAATTGAGGTGTGGGAAAAAAGAAGCGAGGGAAAGATTCAACTCTTGGACAATCCTGCCCGACACACGCCCAAAGCACTGAATTTAGGCATCGAAGCAGCAAAAGGAGACGTGCTTATCATTTTGGGAGCTCACGCGAAATTGCATGTGGATTTTTGCTCGCGAAATGCTCAAATTCTCCAAGAGATGCCTCAAGTGGCTTGTGCTGGTGGTGTCATCAATAACATTCACGAAAACGAGAGTGCAGCCATCATTTCAAAAGCCATGAGTTCTCCCTTTGGTGTGGGGAACGCTCGTTTTCGAACGGGAGGTGAAGCCGGTTTTGTAGATACGGTAGCTTTTGGTGCTTATCGAAGATCAGTGCTCGATGAGGTGGGACATTTCGATGAAGACTTGGTGCGAAATCAAGACGATGAACTGAATTTCCGAATCACAGATGCTGGTCACAAGATTTATTTCGACCCAAAGATTCAAAGCGATTACTACGTTCGTGCTTCTTTTAAAAAGCTTTTCAAACAGTACCGCCAGTATGGGTATTGGAAAGTTTTCGTGAACAAAAAGCACCGGAAGATCACTACGGTTCGACAGTTGATCCCCTTTTTATTGGTGATGTACAGCGCGCTCGGACTCCTCCTCTGGTGGGCACCGAAACTATTTGCTTTTTGGAGCTTTGGAATGCTCTTGTATATCTGTGGAGCCATGCTTTCGGCCATTCTCTTGTCTAAAAAGGCAAAGGAGGTTTTGCAGCTTATTTTTGTTTTTGGGATTCTCCATTTCAGCTACGGATGGGGGTATGCTGAAGGAATTTTTGAGTTTTTGATTTTAGGCAGAGCGCCGAAATCCTCACAACTGAAACTCACACGATGAACAAGCAGTGGTGGCAAGACCTAACTCCCATCGGGATTTTCAACTCACTTACGGTGTTGATTGCTTTCCTGCTTCCCATCACCAAGAAAGGACTCCCGCTCATTATCGCATTTTGGGCCATTTTAGGTTTGTGGTCTTCCGTGCATCGCCGACCAAAAAAGAGAAAGAAAACGCTCTATGCGCTGATCGTTTTTTACCTCTTACACGTCATTGGTCTTCTGCAAAGTAGCGATATGAAAACGGCCTTATTTCATTTGGAAGTGAAGGCGAGTTTTCTGCTTTTTCCCCTGATTTGGCTTCTTCAAACAGAAATTGAAAACAAGCAGCGTTTTCGGGTGATGATGGCCTTTGTTTATGGTTGTCTTTTCTACTTCTTTTTCAGCTTCTCGAGGGCATTGTGGCGTTTTCAAGAGGGCGCAGAGTTGGAAGTTTTCTTCTATGATCAGCTGGCCGATTATTTCCACCCCACTTATATCGCCACTTACTTTGCACTGGGTTTTTTGATGCTGGCTTGGCTCGCTTACAAGCGGGTGCATCTCTTCGGAAAGGAGGGCTTGCACCATCTGTGTGAAGGCTTGTTTTTGGTGTTCATTGGCCTACTTTCTTCCAAAGCGGGCTACCTCTGTGCCTTAATGTCCTTGGTTTTTCTCGCGGTTTTGTGGCTGAAAAGAAAACGAATGGGGATGGCCTTGGCCTATGCTCTTTTTGGAACTTTTATTCTCGCTAGCACCATCATGGCTTCCCCCAAATCTCAAGACCGTATTAAAGAACTCACCCAAGCTGTGGATCGCGAGCAGTCAGTTCCCCTTCAGCCCGAAGAAAAAGAAAAAAAACCAACACCAGTGCCAGAAAAGGATGAGCGCAAAGGGAGTACCCAAGGACGATTAGTGGCTTGGGAAGCGGCTTTGGTGATTATTGCGGAAAATCCCTTAGGAGTGGGCACTTCAGATGCAACGAATGCACTCAAGGTGGAATACGAAAAAATGGGGGCAACTTATAATTTGGAGCACGAGCTCAATGCTCACAATCAATTTCTTCAATCTACGCTGGAGTTTGGCTATTTCGGACTCCTTTCCTTAATCATGATTTTTGTCCTCGGCGTTCGAAGTGCGCTTCGTAGAAACGATTTTATTTTCATGGCTTTCATGTTCCTGCTCTTCATCAACATGCTTTTTGAAAGCTTCTGGGAGGTTCAAAGCGGGGTGGTTTTTGTGGCCTTCTTCTTTTGCTTCTTTGTGTCGTCAAGCTATCAGAAAAACAAGAAAAAGGTGGGAACATGAACGAGGAGATGAAGCCGTATTTGGCTGCGACGTATTTTTTTAATGCTGATGATTTGAGCTTACGAGCTTTTGTGGATGAACTTCAGATCCCTGAGAATTCAAGTCCTTTAGAAAAGGCGATTTTGCTCTACTATGAGGTGAGAGACCGGTTTCTGTACGACCCTTTCAACATTCGCATCGAAGGAGAAAATCTAAGAGCCACACAGTTATTGAAGGACGGTCGCGGACACTGTATCGATAAGGCGGCTTTTTTCATTAGTGCTTGCAGAAGTATCGGCGTTCCTGCTCGATTGGGCTTAGCCAAAGTGAAAAACCACATGGGCACGGCAAAGTTGGAGAAGCTCATTCAATCCGATGTTCTTGTTCCTCACGGTTATGCAGAAGTTTACCTCAATGGAAAGTGGCTCAAGTGTACCCCTGCTTTCAATCGTTCTTTGTGCGAGAAGTTGGGAGTGGCGCCTTTGGAATTCAATGGAGAAGAAGACAGTGTTTTTCAGGCTTTCGATCGAGAGGAAGGAGGTTTTATGGAGTATTTGGAGGATTATGGATCTTTCGATGACTTGCCGCTGGAGTTCATCATCACCTTGCTGCAAAAAAATTACCCCCACCTTTTTGACGAGGCAGGGGCTTTTCTTCTTTCTGGGGGAACACTGCCCCGCTAATAGCTAAGCAGCGGCTAAATCTTCTTTAGCTTTTCGTTTTTTTCTCTTTCTCCAATCGTGCAGCCTTCACAAAATCTACAAACAAAGGGTGAGGCTGAGCCACGGTACTCTTGTATTCTGGGTGAAATTGAGCTCCTACAAACCAAGGGTGATCTTGTACTTCAACGATCTCCACCAAGCCACTTTCAGGGTTGAGTCCGGTTGGAACCATTCCACTTTCCACGAAGAGTTCCAGATAGTCGTTGTTGAATTCAAAACGATGGCGATGACGCTCTTCAATGTCGATGGTTTTATAGGCTTTCTGGGCTTTTGATCCTTCTACGAGCTCGCATGGATAAGACCCCAAACGCATGGTTCCTCCAAGGTTGGAGATGCTCTTTTGCTCGGCCATGAGGCTGATCACAGGGAAGGGGGTGTATTCCTTCATTTCAGTAGAATGCGCGTCTTTCATCTTCAACACATTTCGAGCATACTCAATAACCGCGCACTGCATTCCTAGGCAGATTCCGAAGAAGGGAACTTTGTTTTCTCTTGCAAAACGAATGGCTTCGATTTTCCCATCAATTCCTCGAGAACCGAATCCAGGAGCGACCAAAATTCCATCCAAATCACCCAATTTCTTCGCGCTGTTTTTGTGGTTGATGTCTTCTGAGTGAATCCATTCAATGTCCACCTTTGTCTCATTCTCAGCCCCAGCATGAATGAAGGCTTCGGCGATGGATTTGTAGGCATCTTTTAGCTCAACGTACTTCCCGATGAGACCGATTTTCACTTCTGCCTTGGGGTTTTTGAAGCGATCGAGGAATTGGTTCCACTTTTTCAAATCGGGCTTGCGCTTGTTTTTCATTCCCAATTTCTGAAGTACAACGGTGTCAAATCCTTCGTCAAGCATTAAGAGTGGAACATCGTAAATCGTAGATGCATCAATGGATTGAATAACGGCTTGCGGCACAACGTTGCAAAACTTGGCCACTTTGGTTCTAACGGCCGGCGGTAATTCGTGCTCGGTTCTACACACCAAGATGTCTGGTTGCACCCCAAACTCCAGAAGTTGCTTGACGCTGTGCTGTGTAGGTTTAGTTTTGAGCTCTCCGGCTGCAGATAGGAAGGGGATGAGGGTGAGGTGAACCACCAAAACGTCTTCGGGCTTTTCCCATTTCATCTGACGTACGGCCTCGATGTAGGGCAAAGATTCGATATCACCAACGGTTCCACCAATTTCGGTAATCACAAAGTCATAATGGTTCGGAGAGCCTAGAATCTTCACACATCGTTTGATCTCGTCGGTGATGTGAGGAACAATTTGAACGGTTTTCCCCAAGTATTCCCCTTTACGCTCCTTATTGATCACGGATTGGTAAATCCTACCGGTGGTAACGTTGTTGGCTTGCGAGGTAGATACGTTCAAAAAACGCTCGTAATGCCCCAAATCCAAATCGGTTTCTGCGCCGTCATCGGTTACAAAACACTCTCCGTGTTCGTATGGATTCAGTGTTCCAGGATCCACATTGATGTATGGATCAAGCTTCTGAATGGTGGCTTTGTAGCCTCTTGCTTGAAGAAGTTTTGCTAAGCTGGCAGAGATGATACCTTTACCCAAACTGGAGGTAACGCCGCCGGTGACGAAAATATACTTTGTGGAATGATTCATTTGCCCGTATTCGGAGAGTTGGATTACGGGAAACAAAAGTACATAAATCTAATCAGGGGATGGTGACTTTGCCTATAAGTTTCTTGTCAAAGAGTCAACCAGCTTAAAACCAGAGAGAAATTCTTGTGCGATGATTCGAATGAAGGTGTAAGCTGGAATGGCGATGATCATCCCGCTTACTCCGCCCAAGGTGCCGGCAATGGAGATGACAATGAATATTTCCAAAGGGTGCGCTTTTACACTGTTTGAGAAAATGAATGGCTGGGTGATGAAATTATCTACGAGCTGACAAACAGCAAATACACCACCTACTTTTAAGGTCAGAGACAAGAGATCAATATCCGATCCCGTCGCTAATCCACTCGATAAGGTAATGACCATAGCGATGATGGCACCAAGAATGGGACCGAGGTAAGGGATGAGGTTGATGATGCCCGCCAAAAAGCCAATCAAAAAGGCATTCTTAATGCCCAAAATACTGAGTCCAGCGGTCACCAAAACAGTCATAATGCTGATTTGAACAATGAGGCCAATGAAGTATCGGCGCAGCATGACCTTGCTTTTCTCCATCACTTCCTTGATTTTGTCAAGATGCTTGTCTGGAGTGATTACAAAGGCAATTCGAGCAACCATATTCCCATCTTTCAAAAAGAAAAAGGCGATGAAAAGAATGGAAAAGAAGGCGATGAAAAAATTACCAATCACCCCAAATACGTTGTTGAAGAGGTCACCCAACTGACCAAAATTGATCAAACTTTTGAGTTTAGAGACCAAGAACTCTTTGTTGCTTTGTTCGTCGCCCGAAAGGTTCCATTTTTCCAAAAAGCGCTCGGTTTCTCCTAAGGGTTTATTGAAGGTTTCGGCAGTTTTTTCAACGTCAATGGAAGAGATGATTTCAGCTTCTTCAGCAACGAGCGGACCAAATATGCTGAACAATCCAACAAAAAAACCAATCATGATGAGCAGCGTCAAAGCGGCGGAGAGACTTGCGGGCATGCGGTATTTTCCAATCTTGATTTTATTGAAGAGATCGACGAGCGGCCCCCCAACAATGCTGATCACAACGCTAATGAGGACGTAGCTCAGCACACTTCTGAAATAATACAAAAGGAAGCACAATAGCGCGAGGCCGATGATCCAAAGGGTGGTTTTATAATTGCTGGTCAAATCAAGTGCTTTTTAGGGTAGTCGATGTCCAAAACACTGCAGGTATTGTCGGCCAAATGACTCCATTCATCTACAAAAAGGTCCAAGCTCACTACACAACAGGTAGGCATTTCGATGCGCTCTCCGCTGAGGTAGGTGGCAAGCTGACTCAATCCTGGGTTGTGTCCAAAAATTACAACTTCTTGAGGAGCGTTTTCAATGCTGTTCAATATGCCCATGAGCGTGTTCAAACTGGCGTGGTAAATTTCCTTTCGGGTAATGATTTCCGCTCCTTCGTGCAGCTCCTTGAACATCTCTGCCGTTGTTTGAGCCCGTTGAGCCGAGCTGCACAGCCACAATTCTGGGGTTCCATACTTGAAGTAAAAACGATTTGCAGCCAGTGGAGCATCTCTCAATCCCCGTTCGTTCAAAGGGCGGTCATGGTCGCTCAAACCTTCGTGGTTCCAATCCGATTTCGCATGCCGAACAATGTGCAATCGTTTTCTTTTCATGAAGCCAATTTAAACATTCACCCCCGATCTAAAGCACTTCATCCTCCTTTTTCCTCAAGACCTGCGTTGGGTGAATAGTCCTTGAGAAGTTGTGAGAGATGATGATGAGCAAGCTCAAGCTATTTCTTGTCTCCGTCGATGAGGTAATTCAGTCCAAATATTAGGCGACGAGACTGCAGTGGTCCGTAGGCATAATTGGTGTCAAAAGCATCGCTGAAGGGAGCTTCAGGTGCGATGAGCGGACTCTCTTGAATGTAGTTGCTGAGATTGCGAACGGAAAGGGAGGCGGTCCATGCCCCATTCATCTTCCAAGCTAGTTTTACGTGGTGCTGAAAGAAGGGATCGCTTTCATCCGGGCGAGCAAATGGAGCAGGGATTTCAGGCAAAGGCATGCTTCCAGTAAAGTTGCTTTGCACTTGTACACTCCATTTCGGGCGTTCATAAGCCACTTGAGCATTAGCTGTGAAGGGAGGAGAGAACAAAAGAGCTTCTCGTTCTTCACCGTTTCCACTCGTATTGATGGCGTAAGTTGCGCCGAGGTCAACCTTCAATCCCTCAAAATTCCAAGAAAGCTTCGAAGACAAACCGTAGTTGTGCGCCATGGTGTTGGAGTTCTCATAAACAATCAATTGAGGATCGATGTCGAAATTAGGGACAATCCGGTTGCTAAACTCGGTGTAAAAGCTGCTCATCTCAAAACGGAGATAGGAACGATCAAAGACGAAATAGTGATCGAGATGAAGGCCCAAATGCCAGGACTCTTCCGGACGAAGGTTCTCTCGAATTTCCACCACTCGAGATCCGCTCAGCGCTGCGTGATCTTCCGTGAAGAGGTTCACCACCCGGAATCCGGTTCCTGCGTTAAGTCGAAGGGTAGGTCCTTTTTCACTGCTGTATTTGAGATTGAGTCGGGGTGAAAATACCAAGCCGTGACTCTGGTGATGATCTGCACGAACTCCAGCCAGTACATCCAAATTCTTCCCTATTTTTCTTTGTGCTTGAAGGAATGATCCCGGGATGTATTGAAACTTGGGTTGTTCGAATAAAGTATTGTCATCATACCACTGCATTCGCTGAGAGAGCCCCCATTGAACATCGGTTTTCTTCCAATCCATGTTACGGATGAGCTGGAAAAAGGCTTGATTTTGATTGGCTCTAAAATGAGTTTCTCCATAATAGCTTTCCTGAAAATGGCTCGAAAGTGATCCTTCACCCTTCCAATCTTTCCAACAAAAATTCCCAAGGAGTTCGCTTCTTCGGGTTTCAATGTATTCACCGTAAGTTTCTTCACTACCAATGTCTTGCGTTCCCCAGCGAAGTTCACCTGCCTGACGATCTTCATGGAGCGTTCGAAGGGCGATGTTCGATTTGAAATCTCCTTTTTTATGGGTCCATTTTGCGAAGGCAGAACGTTGATCAAGCAGAGGAATATCTGTAAACTGGTCATTGTTGTCGTCCAACTTCAGCCAATTTCTTGTCAAGTCCGCTGCAATCACAAAGCGGTTTCGGTCTGAAACAGGAATGCGCAGGTTAAAATTGGTGTTGAGTTCTTGATGGGTGCTGAATGAACTCATGATTTCTCCGTGAAGGTGCTTGTCGGACTTCTTAGTGATGATGTTGACTACCCCACCCATGGCTTCAGAACCATACTGCGTGCTTGCCGGACCCGTAATGACTTCCACTTGTTCGATGAGGGAGCTTGGAATACCATTCAGCCCGTACACCGATGCAAGCGCCCCCATAAGAGGAATACCATCGATTAAAACGAGCGTTGAGGCACCTTCCATCCCATTGAGTCGAATTTCATTGGTTCCGCACACACCGCAGGCCACCACTTCTTGAATGCCGTTGTTTTGGGACAGATTCTGAATAAGGTTGGCTCCAGGAATGCTTTGAAGCTGCTTCACGTCGATGACTTGCGTGGCCACCGGACTCTCACTTTTTCGGGTGGCATTGCTAACCCCGGTAATGACAACAGGGTCGAGTTCAAAATCTTGTTTGGACAATTCAATGCGATAATCTCTTTGCTTACGAGGTTCCAGTAACAATGTCTTGCTTCGGTGAGCAATAGCACTGATCTGCACCTTGGTGTTTTCATGGAGTTCTATTGTGCACCTACCATCTTCATCAGCACTGAATCCACTACCATCGGGTAGAACAATTGAGGCAAAGGGGATTCCTATTTCTTCAGAATAAATCCACAAACGAACGGCAATGGTTTTTTGTGCACTTGCGCTAAAGGCAAAAAGTAAAACAAGGAATACCCCGATGTTTTTCATGGTACAAAACTAATAATTAGATTAGTCTAAAAATATATTTAAAGCAAAAAATGTTTTAGTTTTACTCGATATAAATTTTAGATTTTGGCAAGCGAAACAGTTGAGAACTACTTAAAGGGCATTTATGCCATTGAAAAACACCTTGATGGGAAAGGCGTGAGCACCAATGCCATTGCAGAGCACCTTCAAACAAAAGCCAGCAGTGTGAGTGATATGTTGAAGAAGCTAAAGCAAAGCGGTTTGGTGGACTACAAGAAGTATCACGGAGCGAGTTTGACCGCTGAAGGAAGATCGAAAGCCATTGAAATCATTCGCCGACATCGACTGTGGGAGGTGTTTTTGGTGGACAAGCTCAATTTTAAGTGGGACGAGGTGCACGACATGGCAGAGCAGTTGGAGCATGTTGAAGGAAAGGCATTGTCTGACCGTTTGGATGCTTTTCTCGACTTCCCGCGTTTCGACCCCCACGGAGATCCCATCCCTGATGCTGAGGGCAGAATTCGAGATGATCGTCAGAAACAAGCACTCAGTACCTTAGCGACCAAAGATCGTGGAGTAGTGGTGGGCGTGCTCGATTCATCGGCGCCTTTCCTTAAATACCTCGATCATCTCAAATTGAAACTCGGCACAAGCTTGTTGGTAGAGGAGGTCATCGATTTCGATAAGAGTGTGAAAATCATTGTGGGCAAGCAAAGCCACAGTGTTTCCCACCAATTTGCTAAAAACTTACTCATTCAAAAAGAGGCATAACCTTTAGAAATATTCAAGCCATGATGGACCAAATTCTCCATTTTTTCGAAAACATTGACCCTGTGCTCGGCGCTTTGATAGCAACTACTTTTACTTGGTTGCTGACGGCTGCAGGGGCTTCGCTTGTATTCTTCTTCAAAAACATGAACCGTGCAGTGCTCGATGGAATGCTTGGTTTTACGGGCGGAGTGATGATTGCTGCAAGCTTCTGGTCTTTACTGGCACCTGCTATTGAAATGAGTGATGGGGAAGGCTTCGAAAAAGCAATGCCCGCGGCGGTGGGCTTTCTGCTCGGCGCGCTGTTCCTTTTTGGTTTGGATAAACTGGTGCCTCACTTGCACATCAATTTTGATCGAAACCAGGCGGAAGGACCAGAAACCAATTGGAGACGAACCACGCTATTGGTATTGGCAATCACCCTTCACAACATTCCCGAAGGATTGGCGGTTGGGGTGCTCTTTGGCGGTGTTGCGGCAGGAATTGAAGGGGCCAGTGTTGGAGCCGCGGTGGCTTTGGCGATCGGTATCGGTATTCAAAATTTTCCAGAAGGAATCGCGGTTTCGATGCCTTTGAGAAGACAAGGAGTAAGCCGATTCAAGAGTTTTTGGTACGGACAACTTTCCGCTATCGTGGAGCCCGTTGCTGGTGTTTTCGGCGCTTTGGCAGTGATGCAAATCGAGCCCATTTTGCCTTACGCTTTGGCTTTTGCCGCAGGTGCGATGATTTATGTGGTAGTGGAAGAGGTGGTGCCTGAAACGCAACAAGATCGGTTCACAGACATTGCTTCACTCGGGCTCATTGCTGGTTTTGTGGTGATGATGCTCCTCGATGTTGGTTTGGGTTAAGACAACCATTCGTCAGCCAGAGCAAGAAGATCCCATCCTCCAAAGTGTCCGCTAGACATCAATAAAAGATTTTCCAAATTTCCTTTTCGCTCCAAAATGGCTTCGCGCAATTCGTCGGTGGAGGTAAAGACCCTCAATCCTTCCGCTTGAAAAGCGTTTTGAATGTCGGAAGGAAAGATTTCTTCAAGCCGCTTGTGCTTCACCACTTCAGGTGAGAAATAGACCATGGCTTCGTCTGCGGCATCCAAGGTTCCTTGGTATTGATCCAAAAAGGCTTTGTTCAAACTGCTGTATGTGTGCAATTCAATAACCGCGAGAAGTCCGCGTTCGGGATACTGTCCTTTTAAGGCTTCCGTCGTGGCTTTGAGTTTTGATGGGGAGTGGGCGAAGTCTTTGTAAACCACTCCTTCAGGGCTTGATTTGAGGTGCTCTAATCGTCGGGCAGCCCCGGCAAAACTCTCCATGGCCTGATAAAACTGTTCCTCACTCACTCCCAAAAGCAAACAAACTTCCTTGGCGGCATTGAGGTTTTGAAGGTTGTGCTCTCCGAAAACATGAATAGGAACTTCACGCTCTTCAGATTTCAATAAAGTTTGTCCATTTTCAATGCGATGCGCATGGATGCCGTAAGGGTGAACTTGTATTCCTTCGGGCGCTTTTTTCGCTACTTTTTGCACTTCCTGGTCCAAATCACAATAGATGAGATGGCCACCTTCGCTTATTTTTTGGGTGAAGATTTCAAACTGCTCCACATAGTTTTCGAAGGTTGGAAACACATTCATGTGGTCCCATGCAATTCCACTGATCACAGCAATGTTGGGCTGATAGAGGTGAAATTTTGGTCGGCGATCGATGGGGGAACTGAGGTACTCGTCTCCCTCAATGATGGCAATCTTGGTATCGGTATTCAAACCAACCATGCAATCAAAACCATCCAGTTGAGCACCAACGAGATAATCAAAAGCAATTTCACATTCTTGAAGTACGTGCAAAATCATGCTGGTGATGGTCGTCTTTCCATGTGAACCACCGATCACTACGCGGACCTTGTCTTTGGTTTGCTCATACACGTACTCCGGATAGCTGAAGATGGGCAAGCCCAGTTCTTTGGCTTTGGCCAATTCAGGGTTGTCCGCATGGGCGTGCATTCCCAAAATTACAGCGTCGATGTCTTTGGTGATGCGCTCGGTTTGCCAGCCCATGGTTTCGGGCAAGAGTCCGTGCTTGGCTAGTCGTGATTTCGATGGATCAAAGATTTCATCATCCGATCCGCTCACAAGAGCTCCTTTTCGATGAAGAGCGATGGCCAAATTGTGCATGGCGGCTCCCCCAATGGCTATAAAGTGAATGCGCATGTTGCGAATGTTGCAATTCTTTTCTTACATCCTTCTCAACAGTAAGAAAGATTATCACAATCTACTTGTAAACAACTCCCTTCAAAGGGAACTGCTGTACTTCAAGTCATCTTGATTTTTCACAAGAATTGCTTTTCTTCGCATTGCACCATTATCTTTTCAATGTGAAAACGTCGTTTACCTTGTTGTCGGATTTCAAATTAGGTCTGAAAACTTATTTTCAAAGTTTCCCTTTCATCACGAAGCATGGAATGTGGAAATATTATCTCTACCCCATTGCTTTT
Organism: uncultured Flavobacteriales bacterium; assembly: GCA_938085105.1. Taxonomy (GTDB): domain Bacteria; phylum Bacteroidota; class Bacteroidia; order Flavobacteriales_D; family Sanyastnellaceae; genus CALKGK01. The sequence continues at coordinate 14,462 of CALKGK010000088.1, read as the reverse complement.
ATTGTGGTCTTTGCCTTGGTTTCGGCTTTGGGTTTTAGCTCTTTGAATGAGGCAATCACTCCTTACGTGAATGATTTCTTTGGTGTAGAAAGCATTCCAGGAGAGGGTTGGTGGGAACAAACCTTGAGTTTTTTCAAAAATGCTGGTAAGTACCTGAGCGCTTTCATCATTTGGGTGAGCATGGCTTTCATCTACTATAAAGTATCAAAATATGTGGTACTGATTTGCATGTCGCCCATCATGGCTTTTGTTTCTGAAAAGACGGAAAAAGTGCTCACGGGCAAAGATTATCCTTTTGTTTGGAGTCAGTTCTTCAAAGATATTCTTCGCGGTGTTTTGATTGCGCTGAGAAACTTGGTGGTGGAAATTGGATTTATCGTGGCTTTGGCCATTGTCAATTTGCTCATTGGTCTCATTTTTCCTCCCTTGGCGGTGGTCACGAGTCCAATTGTTGCGGTGCTTACTTTTTTAATCGGAGCTTACTATTACGGTTTCTCCACGATGGATTACACCAACGAAAGGCACCAAAGGTCGGTTGCGGAAAGTGTTCGATTCATCAGAAAAAGAAAAGGAATTGCATTGGCCAATGGAAGCATTTTCACTTTGTGGTTGATCATTCCAATCTTCGGAACGTATATAGGGACCATCTTCGCACCCATTCACTGTACAATAGGAGCAACCCTAGCCATGCAAGAGCTGGAAGGGAAGGACCTGAGTTCCAATTCTGATCAACAAGCCGTTTTGAAGAATTCTTGAATAAAAAAGGAAAGTGCTCTAAGGGCGAACGATGACTTTTCTGCGGATAATGCTTTCCGTCAATTGAAGTTGCAAGATGTAAGCACCAGGAGTGAGGTTTCCAAGGAAAATTGGTCCGCCACTATAATTTTCGTTGCGTAGTACTTTCCCATGCAAATCATAGATGGTAAGAGCTAAAAAGCCTTCCTCACTTTCATTGATCACATTCAATCGATCTTGGGTCGGATTTGGAAACAAGCCCAATTCTTTTTTGATGATTTCTTGGTCAACCTGATCATAGCCCGGATAAAAACCATCCACGCTGGTCATTCCCTGATTGAAAGGGTCCAGGTATTTTTTCAGTTTGTTCCAGGCATTGTTGAACTTCGCGAAATGATCCGGACTTCCTGCATCTTCACAGTTGTTTCCGCCGGCTGTGAACCATCCAATAACTCTCTTGTGCTCATCAAAAAGTGGAGCACCCAGGGTTCCTGTTTCGGTGGTTCCGATGTCCCAAGAAGGTACTTGCCAAGTGAGATTGCCTGCCCATGATCCATGAAAAGGAGACATTCCGTAGTGAGCTATTTTTTGAACGTCTCCTCCGGGGTGATGCAAGGAAGTGACGTGTTTCGGTATTTGACCAGATCGGTCCCAACCCGCATATTGCACTCTCCATTCAACCAAAGGTTTCAAGCTCAATTCAATCAAGGCAAGATCGGTAGCCAGGTCACTTTCCAACAATCGCGCTCCAGAAATGCTCATGTTCAGCTTTCCAGCAACGGAAGGACTGCACGAAGCACTGGTATGGTTGAATGTACAAACCCATGCAGAAGGATCTCCACGAAGGGCTTTGTAACTGGTCAAGATCAATGGTCGGCCAGAATAACTGGTGTTGTTCAAGAGAATGCCGCTTGCCCATTGAGTTCCATCGCCCACAGTGAGCATTACCGTAGAAGAAGATGCTTCAAACCAGTCGGACTGATCTTCGCAACGAACATTCACATGACAAGCAGTAGCTGGTGAGGAATCTCTGGCCATCGTTTCCATGTCTCGATACGCTTGGGCAATGGTGCGAATTTCTAAACGACCGTCGTTCCTACGAGCAAAAGGTTCATAGTATTCCAAAATCATTTCTTCACCATGAAGTGGTATGGCTGAAAAAACACCGTTTTCTTTGTTGTTGGAAGAAGTGAAAGCACCAATCACTTGGTCTCGGTCTGGCGTGTACATATAGAGGACCGATCCCTTCGGCAAGAAAAAATCAGAAAAGGTCAAACCCAAAGACAAGGCATTTTCACCATAAATGGCCAATTGCCAAATGCGGTCACCATTTTCGAGGTTGATCCATCGACCAGAATTATCAAGGTTCAATTCAACCGAGTGGGGATAGGCGAAACGCTGGGCAGCGGTTTTATTGTTTTCATTTTGAAGGTCTTCTTCCAACAAAGCACTGAGGTCAAGCTCAGGGAGAACAATAAAAGAGTGAGAGTCATCAACCAAGGTTTCCTCCAAGTTCCAAGACACGGGAACACCGCCGCGTTGAACCTGTCCTGTAGCGAACAAAAAGCCCAAACACGCCAATATGGTCAGGAAGTAAGTTTTATGGTTTGACAACATCTTGCGAATTGTAGTTTAAATATACCCAATTTATACGACTTGGAAGACACAATGTAGGAGAACTTATTCAATATCGGTGTTGAATTGCTTCTTTTTGATGGCTCGTGTAACAAATGCTATCTTGGCTCGTCTTCGAGATGAACATGAGCAGAGATGAGTTCCAACATACCGTTTTGCCGATGCGCGACAAGCTTTTTCGCTTTTCGTTTCGCTTCCTAATGAACCGTGAAGACGCTCAAGATGTGGTGCAAGAAGTGATGCTCAAAGTTTGGGAAAACGGAAATAAAGACGGTGCGATTTTGAATGTAGAAGCGTGGTGCATGACCATGATTCGAAATAAATCGCTGGACGTATTGAAACGAAAGGGGCGAAACAATGTTGGGATTGAGCATGATTTCCAACATCCCAAAAATGCACATGATCCCGGAATTCAACTCGAAGAAAAAGAGGCTTTACTAAAAGTGAAAGCACTCATGAATGAACTGCCAGTAAATCAAAGGGCTGTTTTGGAGTTGAGAGAAATGCAGGGAAAGACCTATCAAGAGATTGCCAGTGTTCTGGAAATGGACATCAATCTGGTAAAAGTATCCATCCACAGAGCACGAAAAAAATTGCGTGAGGCGTGGACCAAAGAAAATGAATATGGAATACAAGGACGATGAATTGAGGCGCTTGGCAGAGCGTTTCTGGAGTGGCGAAAGCACTTTGGAGGAGGAAAAGACCTTGAAAGAACTTGTGTCTTACTCCGAACTGCCCGAAGAATACGAAGACCTCGCAGCTTATTTTGAATCGATGAACGAGATGTCTGATGAATTGGGACTGGACTCCAGTTTTGATGAAAATATCTTAGAAAAAATTGATGCACAAGAGCAGTCCAAAATAAAACGTTTGCCTCGAACGCGAATGTTTTGGGCCGCAGCGGCAGTGTTGCTCTTGGCTTTTGCCTTGCTCTTCTTCCAGAATCAAGAGGAAAAACAGGAAGTAATGGCCAATGAGCCAAGTCAACAAGAAAATCATGAAACCTACACGGAGGAAGAATTACAGGCGGCCTTCAATCAAACCCAAGCAGCTTTGTTGCTCATCAGCTCTAAAATGAACAGCGCGGGTTCACATGCCGACCAATTGAACAAATTTCACAACGCTACAACGCGAATAAAATCGAAACAACAATGAAAAAATCAATGCTAATAACGCTCGCAATGTTCTTGAGCATCAGTGTCTTTTCACAAGATGTGGTGCAGCGCTTCTTTCAAGAGATGAACGCCGATGAGAATGTGACCAAAGTGAGCATCTCCAGCAAGATGTTTGAACTTTTTATGCACATTGATGGAGAGACCAACGATGAAAAAGAACTGCTCGAAACGGTGTCTAAGTTGAAAGGAATGAAAATTCTGATCAAAGAAGAAATGGCTGACGGAAAACGTCTCTATGCTGAAGCAATCACAAGACCCAGTTCAGAATATGAAGTCTTGCTTACAGTGGAAGACAACGATGAGGACATGACCTTCTTCATTCGTGAAGAAAACGGCCGGATTGCCGAGTTGGTGATGATTGCAGGTGGTGAGTCCAATTTTATTTTGCTCAGTTTGCTGGGGGAAATCGACTTGAATCAAATCTCAAAATTGAGCAGATCCATGAACATAGAAGGGATGGAAAATCTCGAAAAAATTGAAAACCGATGAGCTATTTGAAAAAGGCTTTGTGTTCGGTACTCTTGCTCGCTCAATTGCCCCTCATCGCCCAAAGCGATGCTACCCAAGAGTGGCTGAGTGGGAAAGATGCGGGCTTCATCATTCGAAACATTGAAGATTATCGCGTGGCCGAAGAGGTGGATTCCTTGAAACTCAGCACCACTTTTATTTATGGTTCTGTGGGAAGAGCACTGAGTGCCGTGGCTCCGGATTTTGAAGCTTTGAGTGCTGAAATGAAAATGCTCCTCATCGCGCAAGGAAAGACAGATGCTACTACCTTTCGCCAAGAAGAGCAAATTCTCATTCCTGAGCTCGAAAAAGAGGGCTTCGAAGAATGGGCAAGAATGAGCGGTAAAATGACGCTTCTCTTCATGGCAAAGCAAAAGGGCGAGCTCTTAGAAGCCTTTGTGCTTTTCGCTTTCATCGGAGGTGAAAAACTGATGCTTATCGATTATGAGGGATTGGTAGACCCTCAGGTAGTGATGCAACTCATTTCGAATGAAGACAGTCTTTTTCAACAATTGGAACTCCTAGATCAACTCAACTTTTCCATCGATTAAATGAAACAGCTTTTGAAAACAGAGGCGCTCACGAAGCGTTACGGGAAACTCACTGCTGTGAATGCATTGAGTATCGAAATTGAGGAAGGACAAGTGTTTGGCATGCTCGGTCCAAACGGTAGTGGAAAAACCACCACCTTGGGAATGCTGCTCGGGGTGACGGAAAAAACCTCGGGTAACTTTTCGTGGTTTGGGGGTGAAAGCGGTCCGGAAACCCGAAAAAAAATCGGGGCTATTTTAGAGCGACCCATTTTCTTTCCGGGCTACACGGCCGTTGAAAACCTGAAGATCGTGGCCAAAATCAAAGGCATCGACTTGAAGAACATGGATCATGTTCTAGGGCTGGTGAATTTGTATGATCGAAGAAACGATCAATTTGGAGCGTACTCTTTAGGGATGAAACAACGTTTGGCCATTGCTGCGGCCATGCTGTGCGATCCGAAAGCACTCATACTTGATGAACCAACAAACGGACTCGACCCCGAAGGGATTGCTCAAATTCGTCAAATTATCTTGGACATCGCGGGCATGGGGAAATCCATCATTTTGGCCAGTCACCTTTTGGATGAAGTTCAAAAAGTGTGCTCGTCGTGCATCATTCTTCGAAAGGGAGAACTCGTTTTTCAAGGCGCTGTGAGTGCAGATATGGGAGGGATGAAGCGCGTAGAAATTGATGCTCCAAATCGAGAGCAACTCCAAGAGGCTTTGAAAGAAATTCCCTTTGTGAATGCCATCGAAAAAGACGCGTCTGGTTTTCTTGTTACTCTCGACGCCCAGCAAGACTCCTTCACCTTAAATAAATACCTCCAAGATCGAGGAATGGTGGTGAGTCATCTCAAAACAGTGAAGAAAACATTGGAGGAACAATTCCTTGAAATCGTAAAGCAATCATGATCAGACTCATACAATTGGAATGGTTGAAGGCCAAGCCGGCCCGATTCTTTTGGATACTATTGATGCTATATATGGCATTGTTGATTTCTGTGCCCATTTCCGTTCAAGGTTTGAGCGATTGGATCATCAGAAATTTTCTACCCGAAAACCTCGGACTAGACAATGTGAACCTGTTCTATGACTTTCAGGACATTTGGCAGAATTTCACCTTCGTTTTTCAGTATTTCTCGGTGTTCTTGGGTACACTCATCATCATCCATGTAGCGCGAGAATTCAGCTTGAAAACTGCCCGACAAAACATCATCGATGGCTTGAGCAAATCAGAATTTGTGTGGAGTAAGGTACTGTTCATTGCTTTCATTGCCGCTTTGATTACTCTTTTTGTGGCCTTGTTGGCATTGTTATTTGGCGCTTTGTTTTCACCAAGTGTGGGTACTTCTCTCATGTTTGAAAACGTGCACTTTCTAGGTGCCTACTACCTGCATTTGGTGCAGGACATGCTTTTTGCCATGTTCATTGCCATGTTGGTTCGTAGACCGGGAATTGCGGTGGTGGTTTACCTCTTTTACGCTTGGTTAGAATCTTTTGCCCATTTGGTCATTAAGCATGCTTTGGGCTGGGATTTGGTAGCAAAACTCCTTCCCAACACTGCCACCAAAGGGATGATCCACACGCCCATGTACAAGTACGTCTTGCAACCGGTTCAAACCTACGTGGCGTGGGAAGATTTGGCCATTTCTGTCGGCTATATTGGGCTTTTTATTGTCCTTTCCATGTGGATGATGAAGAAGAGAGATTTGTGATTTTTCATGGGGCGAAGCGAAACTTATAGCTTTACTTGGGCAACTTTTTCCACCAATATCGCATCATCTAAAAGAACACTAAACACCATCCCCCCATGCGTTACTTTTACGCCTTTTTTGCGCTCTTTTTGATCAGTACGAGCACTTTTTCCCAAGATTGTATTGATGAATCGCTCATCAATCCCGATGCAATTTGTCCCGCAGTGTACGATCCCGTTTGTGGATGCGATGATGTAACCTACGGAAATGAGTGCATTGCAGAAGCGAACGGGCTCCTGGAGTGGTCTCCCGGAGAGTGCACCACCGCTATTCCTCCGTGCACCGATCTCGGCAATGTTTCTTTTGGTTTGTGCGATATGGTGCTGGGAGTTGCTTTGGTCAATGGCTCGTGTACCACAGTTTCAGGTTGCGGCTATGTGGTCAATGAGGTTGATTACTCCTCGGCTTTTTTTGATTCATTTGACGATTGTGAAGCTTGCGTAGAGACCAATTGCAATGATCTTGGCGGAGTGGACTTCGGTGAGTGTGCCTTGGTTCTAGGAGTAGCTTTGGTGAATGGGTCTTGTACCAGCTTGAGCGGTTGTGGATACATTGTGGATGAGGTAGATTATTCCCCTTTCTTCTTTGAATCTCTGGACGATTGCCAAGCGTGTGAAGAAGGCAACTGCAACGATCTTGGCGGAGTGGACTTTGGAGCCTGCGCCATGCCATTGGGAATCGCTTTGATTGATAATGTTTGTCAGGCCATTTCAGGCTGCGGATATGTGGTCAACAACGTGGATTATACCAATGATTTTTTCACATCCATGGAAGACTGCACTGCTTGTTCTGGAGCTTGTTTGGATTTGGGGGTGATTGATTTTGGCCCTTGCGATCAGTTTCTTGGTATCGCCCTAGCGAACGGTTCTTGCACGAATTTGAGCGGTTGTGGTTACATTGTGAATGAGGTGGACTACACCAATCAATTCTACAGTTCTGTGGAAGATTGTGAAAACGCTTGCCTCTCTTGTATTGATGAAACGCTCATCGGTACTTTGGATTGCGATTCGGAATACGATCCCGTTTGTGGATGTGATGGAAGAACCTATTGGAATTCCTGCCTTGCAGCGAACTTTAGTGGGGTGACGAGTTTTGAAGCCGGACCTTGTTCTTGTTTCGACCCCAACATTCCTTCCGATGAATTTGCTTGCTTCGATATCTACGATCCTGTTTGTGGTTGTGATAATGTGACCTATGGCAATTCGTGTTACGCATTCTACCTCAACGGAATTACCGAATGGGTACCTGGCGAATGTCCAAACCAAGTTGCCGAGTTTAAGGTGGAACAATTCAAGGCTTACCCCAACCCTTTTGATGAGGTCCTGATTTTAGAAAGAAGTGTTTCCGGATTAGTGAAGATTGTGCTCAGTGACGCTCAAGGACGCACTGTATACTCTGAGGTCTCCAATGAAACTAAGGTTCATCTCGATCTTCGTTTCTTGAACGCAGGTTTGTATTTGTTGAATCTGACCGACCTTGAAAACGGGAGCCAATCGACCTTGCGCGTGATTAAGTAGGAGGGGATTACTGAAGACTGGATAGATCACTACCTTTGAGGCAGACCCTTGGTCAATTCACCTCAAACCATTATTTCATGTTGAAAAAATACCCACAACTCTTCATCTTGCTTCTCATGTTTGGCGCTTGCGGAAAGAATGAGCGTCCTTTGGATACGGTCAATCAACTGGATGTGGAGAAATACATGGGCAAATGGTATGAGATTGAACGGCTGCCCAACACTTTTGAGGAAGGCTTGAAATGCGTAACGGCAGAATACACCCTGCTGGAAGATGGAAAAATCGAGGTGCTCAATAGTGGTATTGATGAGGAAAGCGGTGAACGCCAATCGAGCACGGGAATTGCCAAAAGTGCAAATGAGGACGCTCCTGGAGAATTAAAGGTGAGCTTTTTCAGACCCTTTTACGGCGATTACTTTATTATGGACTTGGACAAGAACTATCAGTATGTTTTGGTAGGTGCTCCGTCCAGAGAATTCCTTTGGGTCTTGTCCCGAACTCCCCAATTGGATCAAACGATAGTGTCAGCTCTCAAAAAGAAGGCGGAGAGCGCTGGCTTTCCTGTTGGCCAAATGAAAGTGGTTGCCCAAGATTGCAATCGTTAGGCTTTGCTTATCATTTTTAAAGAAAGCGAGTTGATGCAGTAACGGAGTCCGGAAGGTGCGGGACCATCAGGGAAAACATGTCCTAAATGGGCATCACACACGTTGCACATCACCTCAACCCTTACCATTCCAAAGCTGTTGTCTTTTTCATATTTGATGACTTCTGGTTTGAGCGGTACCGTAAAGCTCGGCCACCCCGACTTGGAGTCGAACTTGATGCTGGAGTCAAAAAGCGGTTCGTCGCAGCAGCTACAGGCGTACTTTCCTTCCTCATAGCTCGAACAATGCTCACCGGAAAAGGCGCGCTCAGTGCCTTTGAGTCGGGTAATTCGAAACGTTTCAGGATCCAATTCCTTCGCCCATTCTTCCGCACTTTTCTCCACACGACGCGGCGCGGGTTCATTTCCGTGATTGCAATAATGAATTATTTCTTTCCAGGTCATTGTAAGTTTTTATTCGTTGAAATATTCTTAGGACAGTTAAAAACATCCAAATTCAGTACTTGTTCTGTAAATACTTCTGCACCTTCATACGAAAGGTGATCACCATCTGGAAGAAAATAGCTTTTTGTTGTTGAGTCGAATGGTACAACCAATGTCTCTTTGGAAAATTTATAGGTAGTGCTTCGATATTTTTCTATGTATTCTTCTGGTATTAAATCCAGATAATCTGAATATACGGGAGCTTGAATCAAATTGAAATAAATTTCCTTTTTCTGGCAAAGCAAGCGAATACTGTCTAAATAATTGAGGTTGAACTGGGAAAAATCATTGAGACCTTTTTTGCTATAAAACTGAGTTTGAATCCGCTTTTGAATTGATGAGTCTTCGGCTTGAGTTCGAAAGAAATCATTTCTGAATTTTCCAGGAAATGGTCTGTTTGATCTATCTGCGATTCTTGTGCTTTCTTTGATAATTTGTCTGGTAAAAGTTGGTAGCTTATCCCAGTTACTAACCAGTAATTGGATTTGGTACTTTTTTGGTAGCAAGTGGAAGTATTCACTCGATATGACAGGTGACTTTTCTCCAAGAAAAAAGGCATCGCTATAATTAGAAAGATTGTGATAGTCGAAAGATAAAAGGACACGTTCTATTTTGTTTTCAGTGGCTAAAATCGCTTTTAGTTTGTGGTAAGAGTAGTAATAGGTCTCGGAGTTTTTGCCCATATTCAAAAATCCTGGGCAGAGGCTATCTATAATAGCGTTTTGAATATGAGAATCGCCTATGAATAAAACCTTATGCTCATTAGAGAAGGTATATTCCTTGCTAATTTTTTTAGACGACCTAACAAACAAGAAAAAAATCAGGGCTATCAGAAGGAAGGATAGTGCTAGGAAAGAAGCGGTTTTGAAAAGAAATGATTTCATTGCTAGAACTGAAAATAAATAAATGTTTGCTGTTCTGCATTGAACCAATAGATCAGCAGTACAATGAGTTGGTAGAAGGAAAAACGAAATGCATAGTGGCTTCTGCCGCTAAACAATCGATCCAATGCAAATTCACCTTTTCTCCCCATCCATTCAACCACAAGAAAAAAGAACAGAAGGAGAAATAGCTGATAATGCTTCAAGTAAATGCCAAGTTCAATGTATGAATGTGGATTTCGGAATAAACCAGAAATGTAAGCTAAGGCTTCACCCAAGTTTTCAGATCGGAAAAAAATCCACGTGAAAATTGTGAGAGAGAAAGTCAAGAGCATGGATCCTAGTTCCTTAGGTGTAGGGTACTTCCTGTCATGAGCAACAATATGCATATTGATCCTGTTCTTTTCACTGAGAAGAAGCGGAAGAAAATACAAGGCATTAAGAGCGCCCCAAACTATAAAGGTCCAGTTGGCCCCATGCCAAAAGCCACTCACAATAAATATGATGAAGGTGTTTCTTATTTTCTTTGCAAGAGACCCTCGACTTCCACCAAGCGGTATGTAAAGGTAATCTCTGAACCATGTTGAGAGGGAAATGTGCCACCTACGCCAAAATTCAGCAATATCTCGTGAGAAATAAGGAAAGGAAAAGTTTTTCATTAGATCAAATCCAAACAAACGAGATGTACCTATTGCGATATCAGAATACCCAGAAAAGTCACCATAAATCTGGAAAGTAAAAAAAAGTGCCCCGATAAAGAGATGACTTCCGTCCAATTCGGCGTGATTGGAGAATATACTGTTAACCACACGAGCGCAATTATCTGCGATAACCACTTTTTTGAACAAGCCCCATAGAATTTGCCTAAGCCCACTTATTGCCGACACATAGTCAAATTTCCTTTCCCTTTCAAATTGAGGGAGTAGGTGACTTGCTCGTTCAATTGGACCAGCAACCAATTGTGGAAAGAACGAAACAAATGAGGCAAAAACAATGAGGTCCTTACTCGCATTTATCTTCTTACGGTAAATGTCAATGGTATAGCTTAATGTTTGAAAAGTGTAAAAACTTATTCCCACAGGTAGAACGATTTGTGCTGCTCGTATTCCAATCGGTTCCCCAAAGAATTCAAACGCACTGTTGAGGTTGTCTAAGAAGAAATTGAAATATTTGAAAAAGAACAACAAGCCTAAATTGATCGATAAACTTGTGATGAGTAGAGCAAGACGATGACGTTTCGCGCTTGTTTTCTCCAAGTAGATACCAATAGTGAAATCTACAATAGTGCTAAATAATATGAGTCCTAAAAAACGCCAATCCCACCATCCATAAAAGAAGTAGCTGCTCAACAACAAAAGAAAGTTCTGAGATCTAATACCGGTTGTTTTTAGTAACCAGTAGAGTCCAAAAACTATAGGTAAAAAGATTGCGAAATCAATGGTGTTGAAAAGCATAGTTAGTGCGTCAGAAGTAAAATTTGAAAATGGTTAGAGGCCTGAATCAATCACTTAAATTTTTCCACCAAACGATCCGAACTCAAATGCTTCACCACATCCATGGCTTGACAGGAGTTGTCGCCATAGTCCACTTCTACTTTGCCAATTTGCTTGGCCGCCTGAAGAGAAACTTTATGAAGATCGGCGCTGCGTTTTCCTATGGCAAAAAGAGCGGTGTTCATTTGGTCTTTTACAAAGTTGCTTTCACCTTGGAGCTGACTTTGAATCTGAGCTACTAAAGGCATAAAATATTCGTCTGAGATTTTTTTATCCTTCACCATATAATAGAGCATTCCAAAACCACAAGAACGCAATTGGTCGATTTCACTGCTTCTCCATTCGTCCGATATGCTCACTTGGTTTTTTGCTTTGGCCATGACGTTCTGAAGAAAACTGTGGGTCAGCATCCAGTGTCCGGCATTCAAAGCCATTGCTTGAAGCTCTTCCTGCTCATACTTTTTAGGGTCAGAAAGCAAACAAGCGAGGTGTTTGGCTTCTAGGTATTCTGAGTTCCACAATTTTTGAGCAAGTTCATTGTCTTTGCCCATTCCCTTGGCCAGTTTTTTAATCACGGTGAGGCCCATCCCAAAACTCTTTAGTCCTGCAATTGGTGATTTTTCAAAGTGGGCAATTCCTCGTTCATCTTTGTGCTGCTCGAGCAAGTCTATGGCTTCTTGATACTTCACTTTTTTTTGCTCGAAGATACAATTTCTCCGAAGCTCAGATGATGGTCTTTACAGCTTATGACGAAAGGGAAGCACTTGGTGATTTAGATTACAAACTTCTGTTCTTTTTCTTCTCAAGGAATTCATTTCAATTCGTACCTTCTGACGCGAAAACCAAAACAATCATGAGAAACTTCCTACTTCTAGGCGTCTTTTGCGGACTGTCGAGCCTACTTTTTGCTCAAAGCACGCCTGATTTTTCCTTCGATGATAAGGAAATCAGGTTCAAAGAGAGCCAAGTACAAGTAAACCAGCAAGCGCTAAGAGCACTTCCCAACTGGCAAAATTTTGTGGCTAACCATCCAAGGTGGCAAGTGCAGTTTGATGAGCATCACCGTTTGCCCCACCGCGCTTTCGGACCAGGAATAGTGGTCTCAGGTGCATCGGTGCTGGATCAAGCAGATGCCTTCATTCAAAATGAACTCAATATTTTCGGAATCCGAAGTGAGCAACTATCAAGTCCACGTGTGGTTGAAGGTAAGAAGCACACTCGGGTATTTTATTCTCAGAAACTCGATGGAATGGAGGTGCTGCGTTCTCAGATTCAACTGAAGTTCATCGACCAGAAATTGGTGATGATCCAAATGGATTACTACACCGATGCAGTGGTTCCCACAGGAGCTCTCTTGAGTGAGGATGCTTTGATGGCTTCAGCAATGGCCAACTTAAACCTGAACAATCTTCAAGTTACTGTAGGCGATCGCGCATTGTTGCCGCAATCCAATGGAGTGGAAAATGAATTTCGTCAGGTGAAAATTATCGAAGTCTTCGGCTACCAAAACACCATCCCTAAACGCTACAGATGCTTGGTAGATGAATTGACGGGTGAGCTCATTACTCGTGAAAATCAGGTGTATCACATCAGCCCGAAAGAAGAAAAAACTATCCTTAAAATGGGGATGCCTGTGACCATCAGTGGTGAGGTGATTGGGTCAGTAATTCCTGATAATCCATACAGTCCAGAGGTGGTAGAGGCAATGCCTTACATTGACCTGACCATCGACGGGGTTGCGCTGGATTTGGATGCAGATGCTGATTTTGTAAGTAACATTGACGGTCCTTCCAATTACAGCATGTCCTTGCAAGGAAACTGGTCGCGAATTGTCAACAATGGAGTAGTGCCAAGCACCACCGGTACGTTGATGGATGGCTATAATTCAATCGATGTCGATTCTTGGACCAACCTGAAAGAGCGTTCGGCCTACCGAGGTGTGAACTTGATCCACGATCACATGAAAACCCACCTTCCGAATTTTACCGGTTTGGATTTCTCACTCACTACCAACATCGATGTTGAAGGAGAGTGCAATGCGTTCTATGATGGAAACAGTGTGAACTTTTACGATGCTGGTGGAGGTTGCAATTCAACAGCACTCATTGCCGATGTGGTTTTTCATGAATATGGACACGGTATCAATGATTTCTTCTACCAATCGCTCGGAACTTTCTTCCAAAATGGTGCAATGAATGAAGGTTATGCCGATTTCTGGGCCATGAGTTTGAGCCAGAACAACGGTTTGCTCGCAGTTGGTTTCTACGATGATAATCAAGACCCATTGAGAAGGTATGATATTGACCCGAAGGTGTATCCAGACAATCTCATTGGACAAGTACATAACGACGGTGAAATCATCTGCGGCGCGTGGTACGATACACATTTGCTTTTAGGCGGAGATTGGGACGTGAGCATGGACCTGTTTATTGATGCATACAGCGGAGCGCAAGCGGCAACCTTCAACGGAAATGAAGGCGTTGCATACAGCGATGTACTTTTGGACGCGCTCCAAGCAGATGATGATGATGGTGACCTCACCAACGGAACACCCAATGATGCTGCCATTGTAGAAGGATTCGAAATCCATGGAATTACACTCTTGAGTTATGTGGACATGGATCATGCAGACCTTCAGGAAGCCCCTGCTGAAACGGTCATTGAGATTGTAGCAGAAGCAGACATCGTATTTCCAGCCACCTTGTACTTTGATTCCATCACCGCCCACTACAGAATGTTACCAAGCAACGAGTGGTTGGAAGAAACGATGGTAGATAATGGTGATGGAACCTTTAGTGCCAACATTGATGGTCAGCCAGAAGGAACCATCATTGCTTACTACTTGAGCATTTCAGACATCTACGGAGGTGTAAGTGGAGTGCTTCCTATTGGGGCAGATGTAGAAGTTTATCCCAACCTACCTTATTATGTGTTGGTGAACTATACGCCATATCAAGTGCACGATGCTGATGAAAATGAAGATTTTGGTGATTGGCAGGAAGGTTTGCCCGGAGATCTTGCAACAACAGGGGAGTGGGACAATGCTTTGCCTGTAGGAAGTTTCTCGGAGCCTGGAGATTTGAGCACTGTGGTAGCTCCCTTTGAGGATCACACCCCTGGGAATGACGATGAAGGTTTTTGTTTT
>CALKGK010000087.1 GCA_938085105.1 uncultured Flavobacteriales bacterium | reverse complement strand
CTTCTCCTCCAATTTCACCGAAAATACTCTCAATTGAATAGTCAATCCAGAGGTCCTCCAGCAAAACATCGCCAGCTACAATTTGGATGGCAATTGGTGTACAGAATTCCTCCTCACCCACAACGATATCCATGCAAGACCACACGCCTTCCGGGCAGTCAGGGGTTTCAATCATGGCACAAAGTTCATGGTTCCCCACAGGAAAATCATAAGCAAAGGTTTGGCCAGAGGCAATGAATTCATCGTTGATGAACCAGCTCACATTTTGCTCCCATACATCGGTAATGGCATTGAACAAGTACCAACTTCCCTCCTGTTGCTCCACAGATACATTCAAATTGCACTCATCTTGCTCACAGTCGCTATTCAGTGCAAAACCATATTCATAGAGTACCCCGTTCCAAGTTGGTCCGTATGTGTAGCCCAAATTTTGTCCGTTGAGAAACGCTGAAGAGAAAAAAGAGTCGGGATTGTCGGTTCCATTGGGTGTATCGATGATTACATCGTAGCATCCATTAGGCAAACATAATTCTCCATCATAGTAGAAGACATTTGGACCAAATTCAGCATTGAGGAACCATGATTCGCCCGATTCGTGGATGATGTTCATGTACGCTGCCTCTGGTCCGCCGTCATTCACATAACTGTCCATAGCAAAAGTCACTAGCGTACAAGCCGCCTCGCAGAACTCAGTTTCTACGGTAATGCAAGCATCCACAACACCGCAGCCTGGAAGCACAGCGTTAACACAAACCAATTGCAAACCGTCGCTCTCAAAATCGATCATGATGTTGTTCCCTGTATATACCTCGCCGTTTTCTGTTGACCAAGAAATTTCGCTCGCCTCTGGGTTCTCTATGGTGAAGTATCCAGAACAGTTGTCCATATCAGCAGTGAGCTCAAGTTCACAGTTGGAGCATTCAACAAATATCTCTTCGCAAGAATTTGATAGACAGAAACCACTTTCCATATAAAGACAAACTTCATGCGGCCCGCATTCTAATGGCACTTCGATTGCGTACTGTGAGCCAGCAAGCCAATCACCATCAATTACCCATGAATAGTAAATATCTTGATTAAGAATTTCGTTCGGACTAGCATAAAAGATTCCGTTTTCAGAAATACCCCATTCGAAATCAGAAGAACATCCACAATCTCCGCTAAATTCAATGATTGTTGTTAGCTGTACACCTTCACAGGCTCCGTTATTCAGCTGAGCACTCACTGTTTGTGGACCTGTTAAACCGATATTGTCTACCTCGAGATAATGTCCACCTTCGAACACCATTCCCCCAATAAACCAGGTAACACTTTCATCTTCCCAAGCACTGCCCACCTCAAACCAATAGTTGCATCCATCGTTTCCGTAATCAATACTTTCTGGACAATCATTTTCACAACCATTATAAACCATCACATCGCAAAACCACTCATCACAGTCACCCTGAGGATCAGACACATTCAAACAAACTTGGTAAGCTCCGCATTCCGTCAATGGATACACGCCAAAAATTTCATTGGTGTAAAATTCGTCATTGATAAACCAAGTGTAAACCAAATCTTCATTAGCGTTGATCGGGCTTAGAAACAATTGGTCTTCCACTACATCACAAAAGAACGTCGCATCACAATTGTTGCAGGCCTCCACTTCAATGGTGGTACAAATTTCAGTTCCTGGGCATGAATCGCTCGAAAAATCGACACATACATCATAAATTCCGGACTCTAAAAATTCATGCTGGATGAAATGCCCTCCTTCGAACACTTGGTCGCCAATGTACCAAGTAGCAGTCTCGCCCTCTTGAAAAGAGCCAACTTCGAAGGAATAAGTACAATCGTTGATTCCCACCCACATTTCGTTCGGGCAATTGTCTTCACAACCATCGGTTTGAATGGTGATGCAAGCTTCTGATTCGCAAAAGGAGTTCCAAGCAAGCACACAAATCTGATGGTCCTCACAATCGTCGAAAGACGTTTCGAAGACAAAGCCGATGTTGTTAGTAAACTCTCCATCCACGATCCACTCGTAGTATGTTTCTGGGAAAACACCGCCGAAAATCTGTTCTGCATATACCGTTACACCTCCATTATCTGTTAAATCGTAGGACAAGAACACCTCACAGCTTTGATCGCAATTGGATTCAAAAACAGCACACAATTCTACTCCGATTGGACATTCCGGCGTTTCCAAAAAGGCGCAGACCTCTTGAATTCCAGGATACACAGGAGTGTATTCGAAAATACCAGATCCATTGTTCACCACTCCATCTGGAGTGAACCATTGAATTCCACTATAATCTTCGTAACCAGGAATGGTAAAAACGAAGCTCCCACAAGGATTGGGTGATTGATTTACCTCGATCTCGCTCGGGCAGTTGAACGGTTCGAACAGGCAAAATTCATAAAGCATGCTTCCATCCGTGAAATTGATGTCCATCTCAATACTCTCTCCTCCAAGTATGATTCCCGTATAGAAAAAATCCGATGATAACTGCTCTGGGTTTCCTTGAACCGTGAGCGCATAACAGCCTACGGGAAGACAAATGTCCACCGATTCACTCGGGTCTGCCACAAAACCCAAACCTCCATTAAGGATAAGTTCTTCGGTGTCTGCATTGATCAGGGCGTACGAAATTTGAGCCGGACCACCAAGGTCGTAATTGGATTCAAAAAGGATGTTTCCTTCCGTGCAGTCTTGAGCGAAGAGTAGGGATGGGAAAAGGATCGTAAAAAGGGCAAAGACTAGCGCCTTTATTTTGCTGGGGGAATGTAGATTCATAGGATAGCTTAGTATAATTGTTGTTGCCCATAAGACAATCCAATCGAGGAATAGGTTGCGCGTACCTAGGAACAAAACTCCAAACAAACTTTCAATTAAACCACCATCAATCT
This sequence comes from uncultured Flavobacteriales bacterium, assembly GCA_938085105.1. Taxonomy (GTDB): domain Bacteria; phylum Bacteroidota; class Bacteroidia; order Flavobacteriales_D; family Sanyastnellaceae; genus CALKGK01. The sequence goes on along the minus strand of CALKGK010000087.1, from coordinate 15,145 downwards.
GCCGTAAAACGCGGATCTACAGGCATTACCTCGCCACAATTCTTACAGGTTCTTAGATCTTCGGAATGGTAAAACTCCTTGAATCGAGGTAGGAAGTCTTTCTCAATATTGTCTAGGGGAAAATAGGTTTCGTGGAGCTTGGTATTGCAGTTGTCGCAGAACCAAAGCAAACCGTCTTTCATGTTGGGATCGGTGCGTTTTCTTTCAATTACCAAGCCAATGCTTCCTTCTGACCGACTAGGATTGTGCGGCACCTTTGCTGGGTGGAGGTACATGTCTCCCGCTTTCAAAGGCACATCCACTGCTTTCCCATCCTCTTGAATTCGCACGTTGATTTCTCCTTCCAATTGGTAGAAGAGCTCTTCGGTTTCGTTGTAGTGGTAGTCTTTTCTGGCATTCGGTCCCGCAACAATCATCACAATGTAATCTTCACTTTCCACGTACATGTTTTTGTTCCCCACGGGAGGTTTGAGGAGATGACGATTATCTTCAATCCACTGATTCAGGTTAAAAGGTCTGCGAATAGCCATGATGTTTTTTCTTTAAAGGTAGTATTAATCTGTTTTTTTCGGGCTGAAACTTACCAAGTACACTCCTGCAAATATCAGTAAGGCACACACCAAGGTTTTCCAAGAGAAATCTCCTGTATAATCGGTTAGTCCTAAAAACGCGAAAAGCAAAGCACAGAGTCCGGCCATGAGCGGTTGCAAGTAAATATAAACACTGACCACCGTGGGCAAAACCCGTTTTAAAGCAAAAATATTGAGTAAATAAGCCAAGAATGTTGTTCCTAGAATAACATAGAACAGTGCTGAATAATCGGAAGGCGTAAACGCTACCCAACGCACTTCTGACAACTGATATCCTCCTGCAGGAATCACCACCAAAGCTCCCATCAGAAAGGCATAGAAGATTACCGTTGTCGGTTTGTATTTGCTCATCAAGGGCTTTACAATGACCAAGTACACGCCATAGCTTGCCGCATTGATCAGGATGAGAACATCTCCTTTGGCACTTGCAAACACGGATTGCGTAGTTGCACTCAACATCAACAAGGAAATGGCACCACTCGCACCGAGCACGATACCTGCAATTTTTCTAGAGGTGATTCGGGTTTTCAGGATGATGGCACTCATCACCATCACCAAAATTGGATTGCTCGTCATGATGATGGATGCGTTCAAAGGAGAAGTGAGGCTCAATCCATTGAAGAAGAACAATTGGTTGATGGCAACACCTGTGAGTCCACAAAAGAAAAAACGAAGCAAATCCCGTTTATCGATGGGTTCGTACTTGAACATAAAGAGTAGGCCAAACAAGACCAAAGCCCCTACAACTCTCAAAACGATAAAGCCCGAAGGCGGAATCAACTCGGGCATTAAACCTTTGGCAATAAGGTAATTTGCTCCGTAAATAAAGGCTACGGCAAGGAGGGCAGCATGGGCTGATAAGCGTTGTTTGCTGCTAAGCGATGACATCTCTCAAAGCTTCAACAGTACTTTTTGCATTCCCAACAAACTGTTGATCTCCAACAACGATCACCGGTCTTTTGAGGAAAGTGTATTCTTCCAAAATGTACTTTCTGTAGTCGTCTTCCCCTAATTCCATCTCATTCAATCCCATGGAACGGTATTTCATTGCTCGCTTAGAGAAAAGTGCCTCGTAGGAACCTGCCTTTTCTTTCATTGCGTCAATCTGCTCTGGGGTAATGGAAGTTGTTTTGATGTCTTGAAATTCAAACCCTTTGCTTTCCAGTTGAAGGTCTTTGATGATTCGAATGCAAGTGCTGCAAGTTCCCAAATGATATACTTTCTTCATCGTTCAATTTGTTTTCGAATGAAGCGTTCAAGCTCCTTCAATTCTTCTTGGAATGAGATGTTATTTACGATTACACGGTCACAATCCTCCCGGTGTGGTTCGAGAAACTGCTGGTCTGCCGGACGAACATGATGTTCCCAGCGGTAGCGAACATCGCTTTCTGGATATCCTCTTTCGACACCGTCGCGCTGAATTCTTCGATCCAAACGCAGGGCTTCATCTGCGTGGAAATAAACCTTGTGGTTCATCAAAGCAGCAATTTCTTTGTAATGGAAGACAAACAAACCTTCGGTAATGATCACACGAGCAGGAGCAATAATGATCTCTTTGGCTGTTTTTTCATCGTTGTTGAAGGTGTATTCTTTCTTTTTGATGCTTCTCCCCTCGCTCAATTCCTTAAGATCTTGATAGAAATGGTCGAGATCAATGGCTGTTGGGAGGTCAAAATTAATCTCGCCATTCTCGTCAATGCTTTGCTCATTTCGCTGCTTGTAATAGTTGTCTTGCGAAACCAAGGCGAGGTCTTCAGGACGAAAGTGCGCACAGAGTTCTTTCAGGAAGGTTGTTTTTCCCGATGCGCTTCCTCCGGCGATTCCAATGATGTATGCTCTATTATCCTTCACCCTGCAAAGATAGTTTCTCCGTTCATCTCCTCAAGCTTTGTTTTTTAATTTCATTCAACAAGGCTTCGGTATCTCGGTCATATTCCTCCAGTTCAACCAAAGACCCCTTTCCTTCATCGGCGATAACTCGAAGTGTTTTTTCGGCGTAATCCGTGCTTTTCACGGCTACTAGTGTTGTAATTGCACCGCGGCGTTGTTCTTTTCGAACCGTTTTTTTGATGATCTCATTGTCTGCCTTTCGAAATGCACCATCACTCACTACGATGACCTGATTGTTTCCTTCAGCCAGCCAAGAAGTTCTCAATTTTGCATAGGCCGAGCGAAATCCTTTTGCTCCAGCGGTCATGCCCCCAGCGCTCAGAGCCTTGATCACCTCGATCATTTTCTCCTTATCCGCCCCAGAGCAGGACTCCAGCAACACTTTTGTTTCTCCAGCATAGCTCATGATGCTCACCCTATCGCCCGGGCGAAGGGCTTCAATCAACCGGTACATGGATGCCTTCAGTATTTCTAATTTTCCTCCTTGGGCCATGCTTTGACTCACATCAATGAGAAAAACAATGTTGTTTGTGCGGTACAAAGCCAAGGGTAATTCTCCCTCAAACACATCCTCTGCATCCTCTACTTGTTCTTCCAATTGGGAAATTTCAGTTTCTTCGTTTCCGACTGCCGTGGGCTGTTCCGCTGCTTCGTTTTGATCAATGGTAATGCTCCAATCGTCGTTGGTTTTTTCCTCCCGAACATCCTCTTCCACAGCGGGATTTTCTTGCTCTTCATTTTCCTCAACAGCGAGTAGTTCCTCCTCCACCTCTTCCATTTCCTTGGGTTCGAGGTAGAGCGTCAGGTTGCTGTTTCTTCGGTTGATGTACATGGCAGTGTCTGCAGAGAAATATCCCTCCTCACTTCCAATGAGGTAGTAGTAGGAGATGGGCACCTCTTCGGCGTACTGTCCTTTTTTATTAGTGAGGACATCGCGTTGAACGATGCCTTGCTGAATGATTCTGAAACGCGATTTGGGAAGCACCTCCAAAGTTTGGGCATCACGCAATTCAACTTGAAACTGCCAGTCATCACAGCAGTCTTGTTCCTCGTTGAATTTCGGGCAAGGGGTGTTTGAACTCGGATCCACATGATTCACTTTCCCCTCAAAACGCAAACGAACTGGGTCAAGTTGATCGGTAAAATACAGCAGCACTTCGTCTTTCACATTCCCTTTTCTCACTGGGTTTAGTTTTACCCTTATGACAAGCGTTTCACCAGGTAAAATGGTCTTGGTGGAAAAAACCACGTCGTACTCTCGAGGGAAATTGCTGGTTAGGAGTCTGGTTTCTCGATCTCCTTTATTCACGAATTCCATTTCTACAATGCGCTGGCTACCTTGATCGACAACACCGAAGCGGTGACTGCTTTGCGGTGGCGACAACTGGGCACTTGTCAGCACACTGAATATCAAAAAGATGGCGAGGAAGATTGCTCGAATCATGGTTTAAATCTTAACTTTGTTACTCCTAAATACAAACGACGTACCACACTAGTGTATTCTTATGCCTAATCAAGTTGCCTTAAAAACAGATCAACGCTTCTTTAAAACTGTGTTAAACGGAAGCGTTGCTATTGTGGCTATCGGCACGGTAACTTCTTGGTTTGCGGGACAACCCTTCTTCGAAATACTCGTTCAGCTCATCTCCTTCGTGGTTTACTTTTTGCTTCGAATTTCGGTTGAAAAAACAAGAAAAAGATACTCCTTTTTTGTGCACTTCTACCTCGTTTACACAACTCTAGCTCTTGGTGCCATCTATTTTGACAATGGAGGAATTGACGGACCAATTCCCGTCGTCCTTCTTACTTTAATTCAGTCCGGATTTCTCCTTACAAGCAGAATACAAAACTACTGGTTTGCCATTGCTATTCCGCTCTTTGTTGCTACTCTTTACGCTTTAGAGTATTTTTTCCCGTCAATGGTAACAAATTATGTGAATAAAGAAACACGTCACATTGACAACATTATTGCGATCATTAGTTTAATGGCCATCACCACTTATTTTTCTTTTTCTGGGATAAAGTGGATGGCCAAGGAAAGGGAGGAAAACGACTCCATAACGGAGGAACTCGAAGAAGCACATACCCAAACACTAGCTGCACTTAAGACAAGAGAGGATTTTCTATCGGTGATGTCCCATGAAGTTCGAACACCCCTTAATGCAGTATTGGGCTTCAGCCAGCTCTTGGACAAAACCGGTTTAACCAAAGAACAAAAAGAGCTGAACCAACACATTCTAAATGGCGGAGAGCAATTGCTTGAGCTGATGAATCAGGTTCTCGATTATTCACGTTTGCAAAAGAGTATTAACGATGTGAATCTAGAAGAATGTGATATCATCTCAACCGTTACTCAAGCCTGTAATCTGCACTCCCCAAGATTGAATGAAAAAAATCTGGACATCAATATTGTTTTTGACCTCAGCCTTCCTGCAAGGGTGTACATTGATCGACCTCGATTCCTTCAAATCCTCAATAATTTGATGAGTAATTCCATCAAGTTTACCGATAGCGGTTTGATCAAAGTAACCGTAAAAAGGGGGCAAAATGACCATCTTTTATTTGAAGTAGAAGATTCAGGGATTGGTATTCCTCAAGATCATCTGCAGCGAATCTTTGAACCGTTTGAGCAAGTCGATAGCTCTTTGAGTAGAAATTTCGATGGTGCGGGATTGGGATTGGCTGTTTGCAAGAAGAATGCAGAAATCATGGGTGGTGAATTGAGTGTTAGGTCTGAGTTAAACAGCGGTAGCACCTTTACGCTTAAAGTTCCACTCCAGTCTACCTCTCAAAGCATTCGCGAAATGTATCGTCATCCCTTCGGCTTTGATTCTTACTTTGTTCCAAAGTCAAGCCCCGAGCTTACTCGCTTTTGTCTTTGGTTGGACAAATTTGAATGTCAATCAATTAAAGACCGCGATAAGGTCAGCGAGAACACGCTCATTCTACAAGTAGATAAGGAAAGAGCTGAGGGCCAAGAATTGCTCTTTTTCAGCGATGGCAGTTCTGGAAATACTCCTGCGAAAAGCGTTCACCTTGGAACGTTTTTACAATCGATGGAGGAGCTTTCAAACAAGAACAAAAAAGATCAACAAAATCAAAACTCCTTATTACAGCAACGTATTTTAGTGGTTGACGACAATGAACTGAATAGAATGGTGGTGAGCAAAATGCTAGAAAATCTTGGCACTACTAATTTCAGCTTGGTAACAAGTGGAGAAGAAGCCATTGATCTTTGTCAAACTGAAAAATTTGACTTGGTTTTGATGGACATTTACATGCCAGGAATGAATGGATTTGATGCAGCTGAGAAGCTTGTAAAAAGTGGATTCAAGGGAAAGATTTTCGCCTTATCTGCCCAGGAAGACATGGAGAAAACGATTTTAACTGAGAAAATCTACTTTTCTGGATTCATCAATAAGCCTTTGACGATAGAAGCCCTTTCATCTGCTTTGATTTAAAGCCCACTGGAGCATTTCAACAACGCACTCGCTGTGCTGCGATCATTGCTCAAGCGTTGTACTTTATTTTGTCCGCCAAGCCTTCCTTGGCTCTCCATAAAGGCATGAAAACTACCCTTTTTAAGGGGTGTCACAACTGCAGTTCGAAGAATATTTCCTGTGATAAGGTCGTCATAATACGCATTCCTTCTCCTCAATGCTCCGTCCAAAGCTAGAGCAAATCCTTCCATTTCTCGCGGAAGCTGATCAAACTCTAAAAACCACTCGTGATAAGGCAATCCCGTTTCAGGTTGTACTTGGGGGGCCAAGTGAAATTCACTGACGATGGCATCACTTTTTGAGCAAGCTTCACTCATTGCTGCTTCAATTTCTTCTGCGATGACGTGTTCTCCAAAAGCCGATGTGAAGTGCTTAATTCTCCCCGTCACCTTTACACGGTAAGGTTGGAGTGATGTGAATTTAACGGTATCTCCAATGGAATACCCCCAAAGACCAGCATTGGTATTCAAAATGAGTGCGTAATTCACCCCCAGTTCAACATCATTTAAAGCGATCCGTTTTTCGTTCTCTTGCCCAAATGTGTCTGCCTGAATGAACTCAAAAAAGATCCCACCTTTAACATTCAAGAGCAAACCATCTTCATCTTGTTGATCTTGGAAAGCGATGAATCCTTCAGATGCTGGATATGTTTCAATGGAAGGCAGATCCTTTCCTACGAGCTCATTGAACTTCTTACGATATGGCTCAAAGTTCACTCCTCCATAAACGAACAAGGATAAATTTGGAAATACTTCTGCCACGGTTTTCTTTCCTGTGTACTCGAGTAATTTCTCATAATACATCTGCACCCATGAAGGGATACCTGATATCAGGGTCATGTTCTCCTGAGCCGTCTCGCGAACAACAGCGGCTACCTTCTCTTCCCAATCTTCGATGCAATTCGTTTCATATGAAGGCAGTCGGTTTTTTTGAAGGTAGCCAGGAACGTGGTGTGCCACAATGCCGGAAAGTCTCCCGTATGGAATTCCACTTTCCAAGTTGTGCATTTCGGGACTGCCTTGGAGGAAAATCATTTTACCGTCAACAAAGCTTGCCTCTTGCTCTTCATGAATGTAGGAAAGGAGCGCATTTCGAGCTGCATTGATGTGTTCTGGCATGCTCTCGTGACTAATGGGGATGTATTTCACACCACTGGTTGTGCCGCTTGTTTTACAGAAATATTTTGGCACCCCAGGCCAAAGCACGTCCTTTTCACCAGCCACCGCCCTTTTTACATAGGGAGATAACTCTTCATAATCTCGAACAGGAACGGCATTTTTAAACTCCTCGTAATTCGAAATCTTTGAAAAACCATGGTCTTTACCGAAGGCAGTATTGCTCGCTTTCTTCAAAAGATCAAGCCGCACTTTCTCCTGACTTTCAATTGGATTTTGAACAGCCTTTTTAAGCGACTTTATGGACCAACTTGCAAAGGGCTTACTGAGCGATGATTTGATTCCCATAGGGCCGAAAGTTACGAGAAAAGACGTGAGCTGAGCAAAGCTTTACGTCCGCATTATCGAACCATCAATGTAGTGCGTAATTCTTGGCTCTGACTTTTCCAGAGCACCTGATAAGCTCCACTTTCGAGCTCGCCTGTTTGTAGGGTTTTCACTTGGGAGTCGCTTGGCATTAAAATAAGGTGCCTGAGCACTTGTCCTAGTTGATTATAAACCCATAGTTCCGAACGTTCTGTACTTTCTGGAAGCTCAATGTTCACTGTTTCCTGAGCCGGATTTGGATATACTTTTAATTCCGATACAAGTGCAGTTTCTTCTTCTATTGAGGTTACCTCGCCAAAATTCATTCGAATGAGCGGTGTCCGCACCAAGTAAAACCAGGTATTTGGAGCATAACGCACAAAAGACGTCAGGTTAGGACTGGTTCCGCTCAAAGGGAAAAGCACGTTGGACGGACCCTCTTCTGCTTCTACCATCACGAGGTATACACTGTCTTTGTCCAATTGAACGGGAGAATTGAACGGAATCACCTGGACATGATTGGTCCCAATCGTGTTGTATGCATTTGCATCGAGGGGGACAAGATCGCTTTCAGCAACTACCTCAGTGGTCAAACCACCTTCGACATCTAATTTATAAATGGATGCTTGCAATGGCGACCCTACGGTGCTACCAACACTCACTCCCACAGATACAGAGTGACAAGCTTGTGCTTCTGCGGTAATGAGGAACATGTTTCCTACTTCATAGCTCACATTGTCAAAAATGGCCGGTGGGAAATAAATTGCGTTGGTTTCCAATCGGTCTCGAGAGTACACGTACTCCGTGATTTCAATTTCAGCATCAATTACATTGTCGGCAGGCTCATCCTCCTCTTCATCTTGAATAGCAGAAAATTGGACTGGATAACTTCCTTCTTCGCTTGGCATTTGAAAGGTACCCGGACGAAAAACACCTTCAGCTTCGGGCTCCATGGTTTCCGTATCATCGTTGGCCTCAAAAAGAATGGTGCTACCGTCGTTGTCAAATACTTTGGCATTTAAAGTAGCATTGTTTTGTGGTGCATAGCCATAGTTCGCTACTCTTCCCGACAATTTGAGCAGCGGACTCATTGCTACGGGGTACTGGCTGTATTCCATGAATTCATAACCAGTAATGTAATCGGGGTTATCTGGGTTGAAATCACCGTAAGAGGATTCTTGCAGTACGAGGTTGTTCTCGCTCAGTTCAAAGATGGCGATATCATCGATCATCCAGAAATAATAATTCCCATCAAACAGAAACCTTAAGCGCACGTCTGATTGACCTCCAATGAAAGAGGAAATGTTCTTTCGCTGATAATCATTGAGCGGCGTGGCTCCGTTGTTTTGCGGAGTGGTATTCACAAAAACATCTTCCCAGTCTCCTCCATCTACACTGGCTTGCACTTTTGTAGCCGCTTGATAATTCTTGTGATATTGATAAAACTCAATGCCTACGTTGGGGTAAGCACTCAAATCAAAACTGGAAGTCGTTAGTGAGGCTAGATGAGGGCCAGGTGCCAAACCAGTACCAAAACTTCCACAAGGACCTTCAGAGTCGTCCCAATAGTTCGAATCGAAGATCACAAAGCCATTATCTGCGCTGGGTGACGCAATGGGGTCACCTCCAACTACACCATCGGACAAACATGAGCCAATGGTTCCCAATTGGTTTGAAGGGTTGGTCGCCACTCCTCTGTACTCCCAAGTTGCTGGACTTGGGCTGGCTTCATTTTCCCAATCTGCTGGAATTCCGTTAGCAAAATCTTCAGACCAGATGGTGCTAGCTCGTTGAAATCCTTCTAGACCAAGGTCATCAGACGGAGCCAACAGGTATCTGCCGGGAGCTTCCGTAATTTCTGTTGAACTTTGGGCATTTGCTTTGTTCACTGAACAAATAGTGAAAAGCAAAAAAATCGAGATTGAAAAGATGTATTTCATGGGTGTGGCATTTTTTAAATTGCTTGATGCGAATTTAGATTACAATGGTACATTGTCTGACAGCGTTTAACTGATAAAAAGATAAGAACTTTCCTACACTATCCTGTTAATATCCAAGGCCTAAGAAAATCGATGGGATACAAAAAAAGGGCAGTTCATTGAACCACCCTTTCTTTTAATGTTTAGCAATTAAGCGATTAGTTTCCAGCAACCACCATTGTTTTGGTGAGGCGTGATCCATCGATAATTACACTATACGTATACAATCCTGACTCCATGCTGTTGGTGTCAACACGCTCAGCATGAACTCCAGTACCAAGGGTACCAAGATCTCTAGTTTCCACAATTCTACCGGTCATGTCTCTGATCTCAAGAACAACTTCACCAGCATTCATCAACTCAAAACGAATTTTGGTGATTCCGTTGCTTGGGTTCGGGTTGTTTTGGAACAAACGGTTACCTTCTTTGTCTTTCAAATTGCTCACATCATTCGGAGTTTGAACTGCATTCGGGTTCAAGTTCAAACGTACCATTGGAGCCTCTGTAGTAAAGTACCAGTCGAAACCAGCCGTTCCGAAATCTCCATTTACGAAACAAGACTGTGGTGGCACCGTTTTAGATTCACCTACCTGTACTTCATTTCCACCATAGTGGTTGAAAGCTGCACAAACGAAGGTATCTCCACTTACATCAACTGGATCATCAAACAAGAACGTTGTCCAAACAATATCAGTAGCGTTCGTTGAGTTCAAGAATTCTGGGTTAAGCTCAATTTCTTCTGTTGCTTCGATTACTTCCAAGTCTGCATCAAGAATGTAAGCTACGATGTCTGTTCCTGCATCAGAACCGTTCATCAATGCTACATCGATACCGTAAACAGTAACATCATTGAAAATTTGGAATCCTGAAGCTGCGATAAACTCATCTTCACCATCTGCGGGGAACACACCTGAAATTTCGCCGTTATCTTGAGCATAGATGAATTCACTCACCTCGAAAGACTGAACACGCACGTTATCATCTGGAGTAGCATCCGTAGAATCTGACGCAATTTCAAAAGTTACATCATACATTCCCTCAACTGCTTCAGGAGTATATCCAAACACACGCAATGTATCATCTACACAAGTTGGATAGAACAATTCTTGAGGATCAGTAGATTCAGAATAATCACCAGCCGTTACAGTAAGTGTTGCATTTGGCTGAGAAACAGTACCCAAAACTTGGTAGTTGGCAGCAGCTTGAAGCTCTACTAACTGAGAGAAAGGCCACACACCATATTCGTAAGTCCCTGTTGTTTCGTAGTCTGTGTACGAAGCATAGTTTCCAATGGTAATATCGTTTCCTGTTTGGTTTTCGAAGATGGAAATATCATCAATACCCCATACATAGTGTGAGTCTCCTCCACCTTCAGGTTGTCTCCAAGCCCACTGGATCACAACGTCAGAGCTGTTCGCTGCTACACAGCTAATGTCTACAGATTGTGTAACGGTTCCTGAGAAGCTATTGGTTGCGCTCGGATTCACTCCCGCCGCGTTGAAACGGGTAAATGTTTCACCCCCATCGTTCGATACTTCCAAGGTTAATGGGTGCTCATCACTACAGCAGAAACGATAGTAGTGTTCCCACTCTACAACAACAGCATTGATGCCTGAAAAATCCAACATAGGACTGGTCAATGTTCCTTCAACATCAACATAGGCTTCTCCACCGTCGATCTCACCTTCGGTAGAACCGGCAAATTGAGTGTTGTATCGGTCACAGTCAAAAATCATCCAACCGTTATCAGCAGTGGTTGACTCCAATGCACCTGTGGTGGTAGACCACTCTCCAGCTGGGCTAGCATCATCAGCTACCATCCAGATGGTTCCGTCTGCAGTATCATCAGTTGTCCATTCACCGAATCCATTATTTCCGTCCAATCCATTGGCGAAATCTTCAGTGAACAATACACCTCCACCACCTCGTTCGAGGAATGTTGGTCCGGCAGGGGCTCTTTCCACAATGGAGATCTCATTACTTGGGAAATTCTGTTTCGCCTCAAATGTCCGATTAGGTTTGATGCTCTGTGCGTTTACGGTGGCAACAAAGATCAAAGCAATAGCAAATAGGTATACTTTCTTCATACTTTGGTTTTTTCTTTAGAACCTTCAATTTAGGGAATTATTCATATCATCAAACCTCTATTCCTTCGGATTATAGGATTCACAATAAAAAACAATGAATTCTTCTTGCTCCGTTGAAGATCACAAGACCAACAGGCAACGAGTAGCACTTCAGTTTAGAGCAAAAAAAAGGAGCACTCCCGTGCTCCTTTTAATATATCATGTTGTGTAATTGCTTACTTAACAATCATTCTGTTGGTCAAACGCTCTCCACCTACAGTCAATGTGTATGTGTAGATACCAGCTTCGAATTGCTCAACGTTCAATTCGATGGTGTTTTTACCAGCAGCTTGAGTTCCCAAGTTCATTGTTTGAACCAATTTACCTGTGATATCGCGTACTTCGAAAGTAACTGCATCAGCGCTGTTCAATTCGTAATTGATACGAGTGATACCGTTCGCAGGGTTAGGCATGTTCTGAGCCAATGAGAAGTTAACACCTGTTACTTCTTCTACAGCTACTTCACGCTCAACAAGGCTGAAACGTACCATTGGAACTTCGTTTGTAAAGTACCAGTCATAAGCTTGGTTCGCACCGAATGGTCCGTAAACAAATGCCGTTTGGTCTGGAGTATACTTAGACTCACCAATCTGTACTTCGTTTCCACCGTAGTGTTCGAATGCTGCAACCCAGCCTTCACCAGCAGTAACATCAATTGGATCTTCGAATGGGAAGTAGTACCAGTTGATTTCGCTTCCTTCAGCTCCATCGTTACCGTTGATGCTTGGGTTCAAAAGAACCAACTCTTCAGTAGACTCCTGAATTTCCAAGTTTTCGAAATCCAACAAGTGGCAGATCAAATCTGTACCTGCTTCAGAGTTATCCATGATCGCAACTTCAACACCGTAGATCGTCGCATCTCCAAAGAATTGGAAAGGAGTAGCAGCAGTGTAATCAACAGTACCATCAGCAGGATAGAGACCAGAAATGTTAGAATCATCACGACCGTAAGAACCGTCAGTCACTTCGAAAGACTGAGAAGCGCTGTTGTTGGTCATGTCCTCATCCATTTCGTCAGAAGTAAAGTTGTACTCAACATCGTAAGTACCTACAGTAGCAGGAGGAGTGTATCCTTGAACTCTCAAAGTATCGAACGCACCGTACTCCAAAGTGAAATCTGGAGCTGATGTACCAACTACGTCACCGTTTACAGTAACTTCCATTTGAGTGTTTGCCTGTGGGTTAGAACCGATGTTACGCACACGTCCAGCAAAAACCAATTCAGTCAACTGAGAAGTTGGGATCGCACCGTACTCGTAGAATCCAAGTCCTGTAGCAACAGTTGCAGTAGCTTGGTCAGTGTAAGACACATAACCATCAACACGGATATCGTTAGCAGGAGTATCGAAGAAAGAAAGGTCATCAACCATCCAAGCATATCCGAAAGTTCCTCTCCAACGGAAACGCAACCAAACTTGCTCAGCACCGCCAGCAGCTTCGGTAATGTCAAAGGTGAAAAGAGTAGGGTTATCTACTTGGTCTTGTGTACCCATTTCTGGCCACAATTCGTAACGACCTGCAACATCATCAGTAGTCGTTTGGTCTGGCCATGTAGTTCCATCAGTAGAAACCTCTACCCAGCAGAACTCATTTCCATCGCTAGATCCACCGTCCCACATGTAGTACTGTGTTTCGAATGAAATTGACACGAATGGGTGTTCTGAACAATCCACTGGATCAACCATTTGGAAGTAGCAGTTTTCAATTTCTGCTTCATTCGCCGCTCCATCTGAATCAACCATCATGAAACCGTTGTCAGCAGTTGTAGATTCCAAAGCAGGAATCGGAGCAGCTCCTGATGGTGCCAAACCAGTACCACATTGGAAGTTCAAGTCTTCATAGAATTGAGTAAAACCATCTGCAAAAGCATTGCTGATTGTCCACTCAGAACAGTCACTAAAGTCGTTGGTGTAAAAAACTTCACGTTCTCCTCCTTGAACCATCGCAGGAGCTCCTGTTCTGAAGTTGGTAGTTTTTTCTTTCACCATGGGCTGCGCTCCAACAGCGAACTGCGCTAACGCACTTCCTGAAACCGCAACTCCTAGTAGCAAAGCGTAAATTTTCTTCATAATCATTTGATATTTAATTCTAGTTAAATTGGGAACAATTCATTTGTTGAGCGCCAAATATAACAATCTTTACAGTATCCAATCAAGTCCAGAGGCTGCTAAGATTTCTCCATTTGGCACATCTTTAATACAATTCATCATAAGAATACCCTAATACCCTTATTCAGAAAGCTTCTTATCAAGCGCCGAACAATCGACTTGGGATGACTTAAACCATCGCTTCGTACTCTTCCATTGGCGGACAAGTACAAATCAGGTTTCGATCACCAAAGGCATTATCGATTCTTGAAACGGCCACCCAGAATTTATTGCTTCGAACATAAGGCATTGGGAAGGCTGCCTTTTCTCTAGAATAGGTATGGTTCCATTCGCTAGAACACACTTCTTCCGCGGTGTGAGGTGCCATTTTCAATACATTATCTTCCAAGCTGTAAATCCCTTGCTCGATTTCGCGAATTTCTTCTCGAATTTGAATCATTGCATCACAAAAACGATCCAATTCCTCTTTCGACTCGCTCTCTGTTGGCTCAATCATCAAGGTTCCAGCAACGGGGAAAGATACTGTTGGTGCGTGGAAACCATAATCCATCAAACGCTTCGCAATGTCAGCTACTTCAATTCCAACGCTGTTCTTAAACCCTCGACAATCAATGATCATTTCGTGAGCAACCGTTCCGTTCTTTCCTTTGTAGAGAATGGGGTAACTGTCTTCCAGACGAGCACGAATGTAGTTGGCATTCAATATGGCCCACTCGGTGCTCGACTGCAAGCCTCTTGCACCCAACATCTTGTTGTATGCATAACTGATCAACAAAATAAGTGCTGACCCCCAAGGTGCAGCGCTTACTCCTGTTACCGCATGCTCTCCTCCAGTTTTAATAACTGGATTTCCTGGTAAGAAGGGGATCAAGTGTGCCGCAACTCCAATCGGGCCCATCCCCGGTCCACCACCACCGTGAGGAATAGCAAAGGTTTTATGAAGGTTGAGGTGACAAACGTCAGCACCAATGTGCCCTGGACTGGTCAAACCAACCTGTGCATTCATGTTCGCGCCGTCCATGTAAACTTGTCCGCCACAGGCATGCACATATTCATTGATCTCCACAATGGCTTCTTCAAAAACCCCGTGGGTTGATGGATAGGTCACCATCAATGCTCCCAAGTTGTCTTTATGCAAATCTGCCTTCGCTTTAAGGTCGTTCACATCCACATTTCCTTCTTCATCACAAGCAACCACGACCACTTTCATTCCCGCCATCACAGCAGAGGCAGGATTAGTTCCGTGGGCAGAAGACGGGATCAAGCAGATGTTTCTGTGGTGATCTCCCCTAGCGTCATGGTAAGCACGAATGACCATCAAGCCGGTGTATTCGCCTTGCGCGCCTGAGTTTGGTTGCAATGAAACTCCTGCAAACCCGGTTACTTCCGCAAGGTCTTCCGCCAAGGTTTTGAGCATGGTCTGATATCCTTGTGCTTGCTCAACAGGAATGAAGGGATGCAGTCCTGCCCA
>CALKGK010000086.1 GCA_938085105.1 uncultured Flavobacteriales bacterium | reverse complement strand
AACACCAAGGAGGCACTCATCGCCAAAAACAGAAATACGAAGTTCAGTTGCTTCATGATGGCCAAGCTTGTGAGTAAGACGCTTTTAGTCGCTCAAAGTTACACCTTATACCTCGATTTCTGCTGTTCATTTCCACGAGCGGTTGATGAGTCTCGTTGAGTGGTTGTTTCTTTTTGCCCATAAAGCTGCTCGCGAAGTGCATCTTTTTTCCGTGCGCTCACGGGCAATTCAACTCCTGTAAGTAGAGTACAGCGGTTTCTCCTGAGGCTGACACTCTCTAAATAGTGCATGTTGATGAGCACGGAATTATGAATTCGGCAAAAGGAAGGGTCGTTGATCATTTCTTCCAAACGCTTCAAATTTCTGGAGATGACCAGTTTTTCGCTGCCTTTGAAATGAAGCTCGGCATAACTGCCCGCCGCACTCACGTGGGTGATGTCTTTGTGTCGAATGAAATAACGTCTGCCCGAGGTAAAGAGTTCCAGCTTTTTAAAGTAATACGGGTCTTTGTTGGTTTCGAGTGCCTGATTATACAAGCGTTTCGCGGTATGCATCAGCTCTTGCGGACAAAGCGGTTTGAGCAGGTAATCTTCCGTGTGCAGCTTGATGGCTTCGAGTGCAAAATCAGAATAATAGGAATAAATAACCGTCATAAAATCCCGCTCTCGAAGTCGTTGAAGCATCTCCAATCCGGATTCATTGGGAAGTTGGATGTCGAGAAAAACCAAATCGGGTGCCAATTGGTCAATCATCTGCATGGCTTCAGTGGTGTTTTCTGCTTGAGCTTGAACGCTCAGATAGGGACAATGTTGATGGATGTAATCAATGAGAATCTGGCGAGACAAAGGTTCATCATCAACAATGAGACAAGTGAGTTTGAAGTTCATTGTATCGGTATTAGTAGGGTTAAATCAAGTTTCGAGAACGGTTTTCAGTGCTCTTGAAGGAAATTAGGGGGAATACATTTGCGACACAGAAGTAATTTGTGAGTGCTCGCAATAAGTTTGTGAATGATGTCAGTGCCTTTAAAATGAAGAGCTTGAGATGTTTTTTTTGACGATTTGTAACTAATCAAAACTTCACCACGTCCTACCTTTGAACACGAGATAATCCACACGATGAAAAAGATATTGATATTATTTGCAGTGCTACTTTCAAGTCAAATGACATGGGCACAAGAGTTGGAACCAGAGAAAAAGGACACCACGAAAATTGCCGTTGGCGATTTGAAACTGGTGATGGTGAATGAAGACAAGTTGGGTGCGTCCATTGGAAACTCTGACGACGAGGATGATGTAATGACTGATCAAGAACTCAAACAAGCACTCACTTTTTGGGGTGGTGTTGATGCAGGAGTGAACATCCTTCTCGACAAAAACAATTCTACTGACTTTACCGACGAGCACGAATGGCTTGATTTGGATTACAGCAGGTCCATGTCTTGGAGTTTTAACCTTTTAGAAGCTAAAATCCGTTTGGCGAAAGACTATGTTGGGGTAGTAACCGGTTTGGGTTTCACTTATAACAGCTACGGACTCAAAGAAAATGTGCGTTTGATGGCCAACAACGATTCCACTTATGCCTTCATGGCTCCTATAGACAATCCAGACAGTTTGGGCGCCCCTTACACTAAAAACAAGTTGCGAGCATCGTACCTTCGAATTCCCTTGATGTTGGAGTTCAACACCAGCCTCGATCCAGAACGTACTTTCCACGTAGCTGCAGGCGTGATTGGAGGATGGAACATGGGAACCATCAATAAGGTGAAGTACGAAGAGGATGGAAACGATGTGAAAACACGCAACAAAGGAGATTACAACATCTCGCCTTTCACCTTGGATGCCAGCGTGCGTTTGGGATACCGAAACTTCACCCTCTTTGCGAACTACGGTTTAACACCCTTGTTTGAAGATGGAAAAGGACCGGAAGTGTATCCATTGACGGTAGGACTTCAAGTGGTTCCCTTCAACGAATAATTTTTCTCGAATTTTAAATTGAAGAGCCGGCTCATTGCAGCCGGCTTTTTTTACTCAAACTTCGATGATGTTGTCAGGCTCCAGAAGTGCTTCACCCTTGTATTTGAGCATGAGCTGAACCAATGCAACCACATCTTTTCTACAGTAGCGTTCAATGCGCTCGAGGTCATCTTCCTCATAAAAAACGCTGGCCACTTGGCTTCCGTCAATGTCGTCTTTTGGGGTGGGTATCCCAAAAACCTTGGCTAGGAGTTTGAGTGAAGTGTAGTTCTTGTAGTCGCCAAATTTCCAAAGCTCCATGGTGTCCAAATGTTTGATCTCCCAAGGCTTTTTTCCTGCAATGTCAAGACTCCCAGGAAGCTGGATTCCATTGATGAGCATTCTACGGGCGATAAAAGGAAAATCAAATTCCTTGGCATTGTGTCCGCACAACAAGTGATATGGCGCAGAGAAATGGGAGTTCACCAAATTGGCAAATCCATGCAAAAGCTCGGCTTCATCTTTACTGAAGAAAGAAGTGAGGCGGAGTTGACGCTCCCCCATTTTTTGACGCAAGTAGCCGACGGAAATACAAACAATCTTTCCGAATTCGGCATAAATTCCGGCCTTTTCGTAGCTCTCTTCCAACTCTAAGCCGTCGCGCTCTCGAATAAATCGCGTTTTGTCTTCCCACAGTTTTTGCCAAGTATCATCGAGGTCGGAAAAGCGACCTTCTGCGGGTACCGTTTCTATATCCAGAAACAGCACATTCTCTAAATTCAAATCGTGAAGCATGAGGTAATTTTAAGAAAAACTTGCTTTCGGTATGGAAGCGATGAAAAGTAATTTGTGAAAGCTATCCATTTTTTTGTGCTCACTCCATTTTGAAGTTTCCCAACACCTTAGGTGTTCATATCCTCTTCGTTCCATCAGAACGCACATTGAAAAAAATAGCTACCTTTTTAATTCTAAACTCTGACCCATAATGCTTTGGGTTGGCTAAAAACATCTTACTCATGGAATGCAATTACCCTGCTCTGCTCGTCTCTGGCGTAGCTTCCCTTTTCGTTGGCTTCATTTGGTACAGCAAGTTTTTATTTGGTCCTGCTTGGCAAAAGGCCTTAGGATTGAAAGACGAGGAACTCAAGAAAAACGGTCTGCTCATCTTTGGTTTAAGTTTCATTTTAGCCATGGTCTTGGCCTTTGGTTTGGGAATGTATGCCGGCTATCACGAACCCGAAGAACAAACCTTCAAACACGGAGCTTTTCACGCCTTATTGAGCTTCGGGCTCTTTGCCTTACCGGTGATCTCTATCAATGCTTTGTACAATCGAAATAGCCCTGCTTATACCTTTATCAACCTCGGGTATTGGCTCATTACTTTCATGCTCATCGGTGGAATTACCTTCGCCATGTATTAAGGAAAACCACCTTTTTTAGAACTTTTCGGTCATTCGATTAAAACCATTTCACAAAATGAATAAAATTTACACCCTATTCGCAGTGCTGATGATCTTCCTCAGTGCATGTAAAAAAGAAACGATTGAAAATGAATCTGGCTCCAGTGTGCAGGTTGACTTACGCCTGAATTCGCCCATTCCCGCTCACCCTCAAGAAGTTCTAAGTGTTGCTGAAATCAACCAAGCGGCCCTTGAGATGCTTCAAAGTGAAGGTTTGGTGAAGTGGGAGAAGATGGATGATGCCACGGTATGGAGTGCCCTGTTGCAAAGCGATTCACTCCTTTCTGTGGGGTATCGTAGCAAGGGACATACCGATATTGAGAACAACATCCACTTGATTGATGTGAATACCGAGCAATGGAAAGCGGTAAAAACGGCCCTTCAAGATCACATTTTGAAAGAGGCCCAAAGGCTTAATCCGAACATGCGTTTGGAAAAGGAGGATCTTTTTGCTTTTGGCGATAAAGAACTGCCCTACTTCAATGTGAAGGTGTGGAACTTTGAAATCTTGGCTCAGCTCAGAAGAATGGACTACGTGCGTTATGCGGAGCCGATGGGTTATGGAACTCAAGATGAACAACGAAGCGATGCGGGTTGCGGTGGAAACGGTCCGGATTGGGGTATTCCAACCAGCGATTATACCACCATTGCCCCCAATGCAAAAGTGAGCTGGAACTACCAATACAGCAACATTCAAAATGCTTGGAATAGCAGTACAGGAGACGGGATTACCATCGGGTTGATTGATACTGGGGTGAGTTCTGGACAAGCCAACTTGAACAGCGCCTATTCTTCAGGACAATCTACAGGTCGATTCATCAACAAGCAAGGCTTTCACGAGTCGTGCTGGTGGTGGTGGTGCTCGAACGATGGGGTTTGGGACGATTGCGGACACGGGACATCGATGGCGGGAACCATTGCCGCTCCGCGCACCAATACTGGAAATACCGTTGGTGTTGCTTACAATGCCAATCTCGTAAGTTGCCGAGGTACGGATGATGTGATCATCAACGGAAGCAAGGAGAAGGATGGTGTTACGGATTCGTTCTACTACTTGGGTAATCGCAACGACGTGAAAATCATCTCCATGTCTTTGGGCGATGTGTTCTGGAGCAGCCAGGTTGCTGATGGTGTTTATTACGCCTACAACCGAGGAAAACTGATCTTTTGCGCTGCGGGTACTTCTTTGAGTTGGACCTCGTGGTGGGGGGTTATTTTCCCTGCGAACATGAGTCAGACATCAGCAGTAACGGGTATTCGTACGGGCAGTCCAATGCAGCGTTGTGTTGAGTGTCACTCCGGGTCACAAGTTGATTTTGTGGTGGTGATGCAAGACCGCAACAATACTAACAGAACCGCCATTACACTTGCCGATAGTGGAAACCAACCAAGTTATACGGGAGGTTCGTCCATCGCTACGGCAACTACTGCTGGAATTGCGGCTTTGGTTTGGGCAGAGAACCCGAGCATGAGCCGAGGTCAAGTGATGAACCACCTAAAATCTGCAGCATCCAACTATCCTTCTAGGGATGGTCAATTCGGTTGGGGCATTATCGATGCTGAAGCCGCAGTGCTGAGCGCAAATTGATGCGGCCAATTTACATTTAGGAAGCACCCACGGTTCTCTGTGGGTGCTTTTTTTATGGGCAAGGATAGGTGGCAGAAACCAGCAAAATTTTCTTATTTTAGGGCACCTATCTTTTACTATGCAACTTACTATACCTAAGCTCATCGCCTTGCTTCTAGTGCTGGGTGCGCATCAACTTCTCGCTCAAGAAACATGCTTGTCTTTTGATTTAGCAGACACCCTCAACACCGATTGTGGAGCATGCCTCACTTTGGAAGCGCCATTCACTCAGATTTATCAAACCAATACGTACAACGTAAGCGCAATAGATCCAACGCCGCTCTACCCTTTAAATGTTGGCAATCCTGTTGGTGTAGGAATTGACGATACTTGGTCAGAAATCATCCCGATCGGGTTTGAATTTTGCTTTTTCGACCAAACCTATACCTCCATTGTTCTTGGTTCAAACGGAATTTTAACCTTCAACCTCGCCAATGCTGGAGGCTTTAATGAATGGAACTTTGATGCAACTTGTCCAAGCAATCAACTTCCGGTAAATTCCATCTTCATGCCCTATCACGACATTGACCCCTCCGTGTGTGGTACCGTTCGCTATCAGGTCTATGGAGAAGCACCGTGCAGAAAGTTCGTGGTGAGTTATGATGAAGTATGTTTGTTCAGTTGCACCACTCTACAGTCTTCTTCTCAAGTGGTTTTGAGTGAAGGAAGCAACGCCATCCAGGTATTTGTGATCAATAAGGCACCGTGCCTCGGCTGGAACGATGGTAACGGTTTAATTGGAATTCAAAATGCTGCTGGCACAGTGGGTTTCACACCTCCAGGAAGAAATACCGGTCCGTGGAGTGCGAGCAACGAAGCGTGGCAATTCAATCCCAATGGCGATGCATTGGGCAGTGTTGCATGGTTCGAAAACGGCATTGAAATCAGCAATGATGTTAGCGTTGAGGTGTGTCCAGATTCATCAAAGTACTATCACGCAGAATTGCGATACGGATCATGTTCTAGTCTGGCTACTGGAGAATGCGAAAATTATCAAGTGACGGTAAGTGCAGGAACTTGGCCAGAAGAGGTCTCTTGGAACTTGATCAACCAAGATGGAACCGCTGTTCTTTCAGGGGGGGCGCCATTCAATCAAAACGTTTGTTTGCCCAATGGTTGCTATACCCTCGACATGCTCGACAGTTGGGGAGATGGATGGAACGGTGCAGTTTGGAACATTTCGTTCGAAGGCCAAAATCAAGGAAGCGGAACCATTAGCGATGGTACTCAAGGGAGTTCGAGCTTTTGCTTGGATGAATATGTACCCGTTGACGAAGAAGAGGAGGGGCCACCCCTCTGGGCTACGGACAGCATTTTTGTAGAGCTCAACCTCCCACAAATAGACGAAGGAATCATTCTTCCCGAAATTTTGTGCGGAGAAGATGCACCCATTACACTCTTTGCGAATGAACCTGGTGGCAACTGGAGCTCAAACTGCCTTGATTGCATCGAAAATGATCAATTCGACCCAAGCAACCTAACGGAGGGTGCTTACGACGTTGTGTACACCTTGGAAAGCGTTTGCGGACCAATTGAGCAAATTGCATCCATTAACATTGAACTTGCACCCGATATTGAGCTCAACTTGCCCGAGTTTGTTTGCCTTGAAAGCGAAGTTGTGAATTTAACGAATGACTTGCCAGGAGGTACATGGTTCAGTGATTGCGAAGCATGTTTGAACGAAGAGAATTCCACTTTTGAACCCAGCGCGGGTGTGGGAACTTATCAATTGCAATACACTGCAGGCGAAAACTGTTTGAGCACGGATAGCACCATCATTGAGGTCTTGGAGATGGATGTCGCCACAATCTCGCTTCCTTCAGAATGGTGTGTGAGCAGCGATTTAGTGCTAGAATCCAATGGAACACCGGGCTCTTGGACGAGTTCTTGCTTGGAATGCTTGAATGAAGATGAAAGTACTTTTTTGGGCTTGAGCAACGGGGCCGGGCTGGTGCAACTCAACTTCACGCCAGAAGGACAGTGTCCGGTGACCAGTTCAGATAGCTTGCTTCTTGTCGCAGATGTAAATGCAGAAATTTTTGGACCACTCGAGGTGTGTGAAAGTGACGAACCCATTGTATTAAGCGCCGCGAATGATGGAGGTTTTTGGACCTCAGACTGTGAGAATTGCTTGAGTCAAGAAGGCGTGTTAACACCAAACTTGGTTGATGCCCCTGAGGTCAGCATCGAGTACAACATCGAAGGAACTTGCGCAGACAGCGATCAGTTAACAATACTCGTTCTCGACGAGCTCACGGCTCAAATTGCCCAGCCAAACCCCATTTGCGAAAGCGCTTCAGTTATTTTGGAAGCAACGGGAGATGAAGGCTTTTGGATGGCTGATTGCGGCAATTGCGTGAATGAAACAACGGGCTTGTTCGATGGAACGAATTCCGGACCGGGAACATTTTCCATCACCTATGCTTTTGACAGCGGATGTGCCCAAGATGCGAGCGCCACGATTGAGGTCTTGCCCAGCGTAAACGCGAGCATTTCAGACCTGCCTCCCCTATGTGAAACCAGTGAACTTTACCTACTCCAAGCACAAGATAATGGAGGAATTTGGAGTGCAGATTGTGGCACCTGTGTGGATGAAAACGGATCGTTTTTTCCAAGTGAAGTGGGTCCTGGAGTTTATACGATTTCCTATGAAATTGAAGGGATTTGTTCTGATGAAGATGAGGTTTTCGTTGAAGTTTTGGAACAAACCACAGCTGAAATGTTTCTGCCCGATTTCATTTGCCTCGGAACGGAATATTTGGAACTAAATGCGGCAAACTCAGGAGGAAATTGGTCGGCCTCTTGTGCCGATTGTATTGACCAAGAAAATCAGCAATTGATAGTTGAAAATTTAAGCATTGGAGAATACCTCATCACCTATAATGTAGACGGTTTGTGTGGAGATGAGCAAAGTGTAACCATTGAAGTGGTGCCTTGTGATATCGTTGTTCCAAACGTATTTACACCCAACAACGATGGGGTGAATGATTATCTGGAATTCACCAACCTTCAGTATTTTAACGGAGCGAGTTTACGCATTTATAACCGTTGGGGGCAAGTTGTTTACGAAAGTGATTCGTATAAGAATAACTGGAAAGCAGAAGGAATTTCAGACGGCACCTATTTTTTCACCTTGCTTGTTCCTAATCTCATCGACCTTCAAGGAGAAATTACCATTTTAAGGTGACGAGGGCATGATCATACTCACGGCCTATCTTTCGAAGGTGAAAGAACGCTTGTGGAGCACCTGAACGCAGAGAATCCCACATTTGCAAGTTCTTGAAACACCTCACTAGGGGCATTTAAGTTATCTTTGAGCATGCTTAGATTCCATGTTTTTATTTGTTTGACGATATGCTCTATTTCCTTGATTCGCGCCACAGACATCCCAGGCGGGAACATTTCTGGCGTGTGGACATCAGAGAATAACCCATACATCATCCAAGGGGATATCCGAGTGGCTGAAAACGAGAGCTTGCTCATTGAGCCAGGGGTAGAAATTCGCTTTGATGGAGGCTATAAATTGAGCATTTTGGGCGATTTTCACGCACAGGGCGAAGAAGGGAATCCCGTTACCTTCACTTCCAACACTGGCGCAAATGTTTGGCGAGGTGTACGTCTGGATTCTTTGGCCAGCACATCAGATTCTGCCCGTTTCGAGCATTGTACCATTGAGAAAATGTTTCAGCAAGGAATATTTATTCTCGACGATCGCGTGCGCATGGATCATTGCACCATTCAAGACAACCAAGGCTTGTACATTGGCGCAGTCTATATGGCACTGGGCAATCCCGTCATCAAAAATTGCCACTTTGAAAACAACAACACCGGCTCACAATCGGAAGGTGGAGCCATGTATATCTGGGATGCCTCTCCTTTGATTCAGAACAATACCTTCATCAATAATTCTGCAACCTACAGTGGAGGGGCGATTACCATTTACAGGAGCAATTCTCCTACACAACCCCAAATCATCAACAATCGATTTGAAAACAATGAAGCAGCTTCTGGAGGTGCGATGGTGATTCATAGCAACTGTGTTCCACTCATCGAGGGAAATGAATTCATTGGGAACAGTGCTTTTTACGATGGAGGTGCCATATGGGCAGGGTACGTGCTTGCGGGAGAAATCCAATTCAACAACAATCGATTTGAGAACAACACGTCCAACAGCGATGGAGGAGCCCTCTATTTCGTTGAAGTAAGAGCAAAGTTTGCAAACACCCTCTGGAAAGGAAACTCCTGCAATTCACAAGGAGGAGCTTTTTATGCCGATGATTATGCTCAACTGGTGATCGAGGACAGCCAATTTATTGGAAATGATGGAAATCAATCGGGCGGACTCTATATCAACGACCACACGAGTTTGGA
>CALKGK010000085.1 GCA_938085105.1 uncultured Flavobacteriales bacterium | reverse complement strand
TAACAACACTGTACGTCAATCCGATTCAAATGAGACCGGCAAATTGGAAAAATCGAAATGTGATAAAACGAATTATCGAATCCTCTTTATTGACGATAAGCACCGTGAATTTAAAATGGTTTCTCAACTAAAAAAATCAGGTTGGATAAACACAAAGGCAGTTAAAGATGTAGTTGATCTAGATGACCCAAAAGTCAAAGAAGCTGACCTAATTTTTGTTGATATTAATGGTGTTGGAACACAACTTTTTGAAGACCAAGGGCTCGGGCTCGCTGCTGCCTTAAAGGACAGATACCAAAAAAAGGCGATTATTCTATACTCTTCAGACCCAGAAGGAGACAGATTTAATGTCAAGCTCAAAAAGGTAGATGATTCATTACCTAAAAATGCCGACCCATATGAATTCATTAGCATGATAGAGCAATACTGCAACAAGTGAAGCATTTCAGAATAATAAATAGCGAAGGCAAACAGATTGCAGACAACTTGACCCAAAATTGTCTCGAGTGTTTCAATTCTTGTCAATCAAATGGAAATCAAGTCCCTTGCCCTGAATATGGGGATAAAAGAAGAAACGGCATTCGTAAGACCAACGCTAGCACTTGCTTCTTATGCTGTTCTGAGACAAAAACAACAAAACTGTTTAAATCAAAACTAGAGGCACTCTCTTATTCATATCCTGAACTTCAAATACCTATCAATGAGATTAGAGCAGAAGAACAGAAAAAGGTTAATCGATTGGTGCATAATTTGGAATCTATAAATGGACATAATATACAAGAGATTTATGACTTGGTTCCTCAAGAAGTACTAGCAAAGAATTGGAAGTCGCAAATTAAATTCATCAAAGAAGAAATAGCTAAAGATCCTGATAAAGCAGCTTCGATGTTTCTTAGAATTGCGAAGCATAATACTCATATGAAATCCGAATTTTCAATTTATAGAAAAATAGAAAGAGATGACAACATTGAGCTTTTAATTAAGGAGCATAATCTGAAAAATGTATTGCTCAATACGTTGCATACATTTTTCGGAGATTTCAACAAAAGGGGGGTTTATGTAAACGTTGAAGATTTCTTTTATCAGGTCAAATTTGATTATTCCACAATGCAAGTCGCCTTTTACCATTTAATTGAGAATTCTTCCAAATACACACTACCACATTCCAGGGTTGAGATAATCGCCTATGAAGATGATAAATGGATAAATCTTAAGTTTTCAATGACAAGTGTCTATGTAAAGCCAGAAGAAAAGAATGAAGTATTAAAAGAAGGTGTATCAGGCGAAAACGCCAAGAAAATGGGAGCTTCAGGGGATGGAATAGGACTTTGGAGAATAAATCAAATGGTAGAATTGAATGGTGGAATTTTTGAACCAAATTTTGGAGAAATTTCAGAAAAGAAGATGGGTTTTGAGTTTGCCGAGAATGAGTTCATTATAAAATTAAATAAAAACTAGCCCCAACAATTAAGCTCTAACAAAACGCAGTAAGGCCGCGGTTCTTCGGAGCAGGTGATGCACCCTGTTTACGGCAGCGTAGCATTGCTGCTAACTATGGGGATTCAATAAAGTTTTTCTTTGCTAAGGCATTTTGCGAAGACTTCATGCAAGAAGTGTAGCTTCCCAATATTAAGAATGATGTTTATTTAACCCCCTCACACTATCCAACCAACCTCCCCCTAATCTCCCCCAAAAGAATCGCACTCACCTCCACACTTTTCTCCCGGCGTCTAGCAATGAAAGCGCAAAAATAATGATCGCGGCTATAAAAAAGGAAGCCGCCGAGAAAAAAGTCTTGCGGAAGGATCAACTCACAACAGAAATAACTATCTTTCTACTTCACTACTTATTATGCTCATGATCAGACGAATAACCCTTGGCCTTAGTGTTCTCTTTTTACACGTTTTCGCTCAAGCACAAATTCCTATGGATGGGCTTGTTGCTTGTTATAGTTTCGAAGGAAACTTGGAAGATCCTATTGGAAATAACCAAGGAGAGCTGATGGGCAACGCGCATTTGGAGAGCAATGTTTTGAATGTGGGCTTCAACGACGAAGATGCCTTCAAGGTTCCAGGTGCTGTTTTGAATGGTTTAGAGGATTTTACTGTTGCGATGGCAATTAAATTCGATGGCTTCTATACGAATCATATGTCTGCCGGCACATGCATTTTTTCCTGCGCCCAAAATCAATGGGTAACCAACGTGGGTAACTTGGTCTATGTGAAAGACCAACTTCCGGGTGGTCAGTTTGACTTAAGCAATTGCTTTTATTGGGCACAGTATGGTAACTTGTACTACTTCAACAATATTTTCCTTGAGACTGGACAAGCATATCACCTTGCTTTTTCAAAAAGTGGTAATGAATTGCGCCTATATATCGATGGTGAAGAACAGAACGGAGGGGTTCCGGTTCAAGTGCCATCTCAAAACATTTTTGTGCATGATGAAGGACTGATTTTTGGGCAGGATCAGGATGTGCTCACCGGCGGATTTGAGACTTTTCAATCCTTGAATGGAACGCTGGATGATTTATTCATTTACTCCCGTGCCTTGAGTCAAGATGAGGTCATTGATGTCATGAACACCAGCCACGAACAAGCAACATCGATAAATCAGCTTTCTGAGGAAAAACAACGTGTTCAAATTCATCCAAATCCTTCTTTATCGGGCGAGTTTACCATTGCTATGGACGGTGATCCCGTGAAGTATGAGTTGCTCGTTTTTGATCAAGTAGGAAAGTTTGTTCATGAAGCTGAGGTGAGTGCAGTCAAGAAGTCTCGCATCGATCTCTCTTTTCTTGAAAATGGCATTTACACACTCGTGCTTTATCAAGAGCAGAAGCAAATCTCTCACCGCCTGATCATTTCCAAATAGTCTCCTCCCCATCAAAAACAAAAAAGGGGCAAAGTGCTTTGAAATGTTGATTGAGCACGAAAAAAGGTTCTTGTTTTCGTTTTAACCTGTTGATCTGACGTATTCTCCTCGATCAACCCCACTTTTCTCCCCACATTATGTTTCTTTTGCATTGAAACTCAAACGAACAAAGTGAAAACCTTATTTACGCTCCTCTCCATGAGCTTTGCTTTCCTCCAAATTCAGGCCCAAACCTTGAACGGAAAGGTGCTCGATCATTTTGCACGCCCCATCAACAACGTGCATGTTTTGAATGTCCACACGGGAAATCATACCCATACCGATCGCTTGGGCAACTTTGTCTTGAGCGGGGTGAGCTTGAAAGACAGCCTGCTTTTCTCGCATGTGGGCTTTCGCAACGAATACGTGGTGCTGAATTCCCTCACGGAGCAACTGGTACTCGAATTGGAACAGAACACCATTTCCATTGACGCCGTAGTGATTGAACCGGAGATCAATGCCTTGAATTTGATTGCCGACATCGACCTCAAAAGCAACTCCATCAACTCGTCGCAAGACATCCTTCGTCAGGTGCCGGGCTTGTTCATTGGTCAGCACGCGGGAGGAGGGAAGGCAGAACAGATTTTCTTGCGCGGTTTTGACATCGATCATGGAACCGACATCAAGATCACTGTGGACGGAATACCGGTCAACATGGTGTCTCACGCTCACGGACAAGGTTATGCCGATCTTCACTTCCTCATCCCAGAAATTGTGGAGCGCATCGATTTTGGAAAAGGACCTTACTATGCCGATCAGGGAAATTTCAATACCGCCGGCTACGTTGATTTTCAGACCAAAAAGTCCTTGGATCAAAGCAGCATTCAGTTGGAAGTGGGGCAGTTCAACACCCAGCGTTTCTTGGGCTTGTTCAATATTCTGAACGACACCAAGCACAAGGCCTACATCGCCACAGAATTTCTTGGAACCGACGGTCCGTTCGAGAGTTCGCAATTTTTTCGCCGAAGAAACCTCAGCGCCAGTTACACCTTTCAGCCCAGCGATTTTGATTCCTTCACCTTAAGCATGAGTCATTTCGAAAGTTCGTGGGACGCCTCCGGACAAATTCCGCAAAGGGCCGTAGATCAGGGCTTGATTTCGCGCTTTGGAGCCATCGACGATACTGAAGGCGGGGCTACTGGACGCAACAACATCCAGCTTCAGCACAAGCACTACGTTTCTGAAAATGAGTTCATCACCAGCCAAGTGTTTGTGAGTCAGTACGACTTTGAGCTGTATTCCAACTTCACCTTCTTTTTGGAAGACAGTGCCAATGGCGATCAAATCAAGCAAAAGGAAAACCGTGTGCTGTATGGCATTCAGAGCGAATATCAGAAGAACTTCAGCCACGATAAACTCAGTGGGAACTGGAATGTGGGCTTTTCTTTTCGGGGTGATGAAAGCAAGGACAATTACCTCGCCAACACCATCAATCGAAGAGAAATTCAAGACTACATCCAACGCGGAAATGTGCGCGAAAACAACCTCGGCGCTTTTACCAGCCTGAATTTGAACGTAGGGAAATTCGTTTTTGTTCCCGCCTTGCGCTACGATCGTTTCGAGTTTGAATACCAAGACGAGCTGCTCATCAACTATCAGCGAGATCAGCAATCAAAAGACATCTGGAGTCCGAAACTCAACATC
This sequence comes from uncultured Flavobacteriales bacterium, assembly GCA_938085105.1. Lineage (GTDB taxonomy): Bacteria > Bacteroidota > Bacteroidia > Flavobacteriales_D > Sanyastnellaceae > CALKGK01. The sequence continues at coordinate 6,172 of CALKGK010000085.1, read as the reverse complement.
CTTTTCAACCCCAGCCGTCAAATGCAATGGTACCTCAAAGGAGGGAAGGGCTTTCATTCCAACGACACCCGCGTGGTGCTTTTTGATGAAGCGCGAGACATCCTCCCCGCCGCTTATGGTGGTGATTTTGGGGTGATTTGGAAGCCAAGGCCGAAACTCTTCGTGAACGCCGCCATTTGGACGCTGTACCTCGATCAGGAGTTCGTTTATGTGGGCGATGCGGGAATCGTTGAACCGAGTGGGAAAACCGAGCGACAAGGAGCAGAGTTCTCCATGCGATATGAGTTGTTTGATCATTTGTTGATGAGTGCCGATGTCAATTACACCTTCGCCCGATCAGCAGCCGATCCTGAAGGAGATAATTTCATTCCACTCGCGCCAGACCTCACGGCAGTGGGAAGTTTGAAGTGGATTGACCCCAAAGGATGGTTTGTTGGGTTGAACGTGAGGTACATGGACGATCGTCCGGCCAACGAGAACAACAGCATCATCGCTGAAGGCTACACCGTGGTGGATTTGAACGCCGGATACCAGTGGAAGCACCTGGCCTTTGGCTTGCAAATTCAAAACCTCTTCGACACCGAATGGAACGAAACCCAATTCGCCACAGCGTCGCGCTTACAAGATGAGCTGGAGCCAGTAGAAGAAATCCACTTCACCCCGGGAACGCCCTTTTTTGCCAAAGGGAGCATTGCCTACCGGTTCTAATGATTTTGGCCTCAAGCCTTGGCGCAAAAGCATCTGCGCGCTGCCCATTGAAAGCATGAAAATTGTGTAATTTCAAAGGCTGAATAAGCTCTCCCATTCATGAAACTGAAGTCGCTCAAAAAAGTCCTTCTTTATGCCGCAAGCATTACCGTTGTCGGCTTTGTTTTGCTCATCGCTTTGGTCTATTTCAAACAAGACCAGATTGTACAAGGGCAAATTGCTTCATTGAACAGCACTTACAAAGGAGAGATGAGCGTGGGTGACGTGCACTTGGCTCCCTTCGAGAATTTCCCCTACATCTCTTTGAAAGTGGACAGTGTTCGCATGAAGGAAACAAAAGGGGAGCAAGGAGCAGTGATTTTGGATTTGGCAGACATCTATGTGGGTTTCCAGTTTTGGGACCTCGTTCGAGGTAAGTTTGATGTTCAAAGTTTGAAGCTGGAGGAAGGGTTTTTTGACTTGGTGATGCATGAAGACGGCACGACCAATTTGGAGCGAGCTTTGGACACAGGGGAGGACGCATCGGAAGAGAGCCCTTTGGACATCCACCTGAAAAGCATCGTCCTGAACAATCTCGCCATTCACTATTTTGAGGAAGCCAAGCAAAGCAACATCGAAACCAAGATCTTATCGGCTGAAGGCGGATTCAGCACCAACGAACGCATTACTGCAGCTCATGTGGACAGTGATTTTGAGTTGAACATCATTCAGGCAGGAGACACCGGCTACTTTAAGCACAAGCATTTTGAATTCCACACCGATTTCAATTTCAACCACGAAAGCGGATTGCTTGCTTTTGAGCCCTCGGGCATCACCATGGAGCACGGCGATTTTCTGGTTGAAGGGAGCATTCAAACGAAGGAAGAAATGTACATGGACCTTCAAGTACAAGGAACCAAACCCAGCTTCGACCTCTTTTTCGCCTTCGCTCCTCACGAGTTGATTCCCGTTTTGGAGCGCTACAACAATGCCGGAAAAATCTACCTCAACGCCAGTATTGAAGGTCCGAGCACCGAAGGTAGGCAACCCGCCATCAATGCCGAATTTGGTGCTGATGAAGCCTACTTGGAGAATTCCATCGCCCAGAAAAAAATGGATGACATGGGCTTCTCTGGGACCTTCACCAACGGCGAACAACGGAATTTGGAAAGCATGGAATTCACCATGACCGGAATACGTGCGAATTTGGAAGAAGGTCAGTTTTTGGGGAATCTTCGCGTAAAGAACTTCGAACAGCCCGAAATTGAAATGGATCTTCAGGCCGACTTTGACATCCCCTTTCTCGTGGGATTCTTGAATTTGGAAGACGTGGACGATGTGCAGGGAAGGGTGGCTTTGGACATGAAGTTTCACGACATCATCGACATCGACCAACCCGAGGCTACCCTGCAGGAATTGAATCAAGCCTATTACGCCGCACTTAAAGTAGAAAACCTCGCCTTTGAATCGGCATCTCTTCCCGCAGCACTCAGCAATTTGGACGTTGACTTGGAAATGAACGGAAAGCAGGCAGAGCTTCGCACACTTCGAATGAAATTGGGGGAGTCGGACATCGACATCAAAGGCTCCTTGTCAGACCTGCCCGCTATCGTCCATCACGCCTCCATTCCGGTGGAAGCCGAATTGCACATCGCCTCTAAAAACCTTGACCTGAAAGAGTTGACGAGCTATTCTGAAAAAGACAGCACCGGGGTGAACGAACGCATTCAGGACCTTCGTTTGGACTTCTCATTTGAAGCTTTGGCCAATGCCTTTACCGAGTTCAAACATTTGCCAAGGGGCGAGTTTTTTATTGAGAACCTGTATGCTGATTTGGAGCACTATCCCCACACCTTGCACGATTTTCATGCCGACGTCTTGATCAACGATGAAGACCTCAGCATCATTGATTTTACAGGTTTTATTGACGATTCAGACTTTCATTTTAACGGACTCATTCACGATTACAGCGCTTGGATGGCCGAAGAATTGAATGGGGAAGTGGCCATTGACATGAATTTGAACGCCAAGCTCTTGCGCTTTGAAGACCTCTTTTCTTATGGAGGGGAGAACTATGTGCCGAAGGAGTATCGTCATGAAGAAATTGAAAACCTCAGTATCCACCTCCTCAGTAAACTCGATTTCAAAGAAAATCGTTTTCAAGGCCTTGAACTTCAGTTGGACGAATTTGGAGGGAAAATGCACGTGCATCCCCTGCGTTTTGAAAATTTCAAAGGAGTTTTTGACTTTCGGGATGAGCATTTGATCGTGAAGAACTTTGAAGGAAAAATGGGACGAAGCAATTTCGACATCGACTTGAACTACTACTTGGGAGAAGATGAAGCCATCAAACTGCGCGACAATGCCTTCCGTTTGAAGTCGGACTTCATGGATTTTGATGCGCTATCAAACTACGAGCTAAAACAAGCCGAGACCAGCACGGAGGAGAACAAAGAGCCCAGTCAAGAAGACCTCGCGGAACACGCAGAAGCCTTCAACATTTACGAGCTTCCATTTAGCGACATGCGATTTGATGTGGACCTGGAGCATTTTATGTACCATCGGCTTGATCTTCAGCAAGTGAAAGGGGAATTGAGAGCCACCAAGGATCATTACATTTACTTGGACACCCTTCATTTGAATGCTGCTGGCGGACAAATTGCCATGAGTGGATACTTCAACGGCAGCGATCCAGAACACATCTATTTCAAGCCCAACATGCAACTGAAAGAAGTGGACTTGGACCAGCTCTTGTTCAAGTTTGAGAACTTTGGTCAGGATGCCATCGTTTCTGAAAACTTACACGGCAAGTTGAATGCCATGATCACCGGGAATGTCCGTGTTTACCCCGATTTTGTTCCAGATTTGGATCAATCGGAAGTGCATTTGGACGCTCAAGTTTTGGACGGAAGTTTGGAGAATTACGATCCTGTTTTGATGCTCTCGGATTATTTTGGCGACAAAGACCTCAGCAGCATCAAGTTCGACACCCTTCAGAACCACATGGACATTCAAAACGGGCAAATTACCATCCCCAACATGACCATTGAATCGACGCTCGGTCACATGGACATCTCCGGTACCCAAAGCATGAACGACAGCATGGAGTATTTCGCCAGAATACCTTGGAGTTTGGTGAAGGGAGCCGCTAAGAACAAAATCTTCGGTACCAAGGAAAGGGAAGAGGAAGACGAGGATGAAATTGTTGAAATCGACCCCAAAAAGAAAGTAAAGTACTTGAACGTTCGCATCAGCGGAACCTTGGATGATTATAAGGTGGGGATTGGGAAAAAGAAACAATGAGGCTCTTATACGCTAATGGAAGAAGAGAAGAGGGAGTAAAACCGATCCATCACAAAAACATGGGGAAGGGTGATTGACGAAATAATCATCATCAGGCAGTAGCCATAGGAAAGAGAGATGATCTCAAAATGGCATGAAATGAAAACGAAAGCGATTCCCAGCAAAGACAAGATCGTGAGCGGAGCTAGAAGAGCGATGAAATGCTTCCAAGAATAGATCTCCTTCTTCAGCATCAAAAACGTGAATTCTTCTTGAAGCACCTTGATGGAGTGAAGGATGACGAAATACAGCGTAAAGCCAATTAGAAAAGGCAACACTTTGAAGCTGAATAAAATGAGAAAGAGGATGAAGGTCTCTTTGAGTACTGTGTTGAGTGAAATCTTTTTCGAGAAAAGAAAGAAGAACAAGATGAGCAACGTAAGACCACTCGATAAACCAAATACGATCTGCGTGATGGTTTTTTGATGTAAGACGTTAAAAGCATTGAAGTTTTCATCGATGGACATGATGTCATGAACTTCCGCCATATTAAAGAAAATTAGGCCTGAAAGAACGCAAATACCCCAAGACATCGCCATGGTATGATGGAGAAAGCGTGGCTTTTTGAAATACTGTGCAAATTGGGATTGGCCAAAGTGATATGCCGAAATGATCAAAAAAAGACCGTAGGCCAAAAGAGGGAAAAGTAACCAGAGTCCGATATTCAAGAAAATCACCGCTACATAAAGGGCGATAAAGTGAGCGTTCTTGATTTTTTTATCCCTAAGAAAAAGACGGTTGTCGATGGCTCCATGCGGAATGCCCAAAAGCAAAATAAACGGAACACAAAGTGCGAGCTGATTGGATGCAGACATTTCCCCATTCGATAATACAAGCGGCAAAAGAAGCAGGAAACTCGCTACGAAGAAGAAACCGATTTTATTCATGAGAGGGGAAGAAAACAAAAGCCCCCGCAACTGAATGCAGGGGCTTTGATGAGTTTTTTAAGCTGCTTTTACCGTTTTTCCAGCGTTGATAGCGATGTTGTACACCACAAGACCAAAGCCAATTTTGTTGATGGCATCAGCAATGTTGTAGAACAAATCCACGCTTGAGCTGTCCCAGCCCAAACCGGTGTTCAGCCAACCCCCAGGCATGCACATGTATCCAATAGGATAGATCGCCCATCCTACCAAAACGAACCAAGCCAAGGTTCTGATGCCGTTGAGGATCACGGGATCTTTGGTTTTTTCGGCCAATTGCTTCACTTCTCCAAACCATGCTGTGTAGAGAATGTAGATGTATCCTAAGGTAGAAAGCACACCATAGATCACACTGTGCATAGCAGCGCCATCGGCAGCAGATCCATCAGGATTTACAGGAACAAAGGCTTCACCGATGTATCCAAACACGAGCATCCATACTGCAGCGATGATGAGTTTCCACATCAATCCGATTTTAGCGCCTGCAGCTTTCGTCAACAAGTAAAACTCAACACACATCAATGGAACGGTCAAAGTCCAATCGATGTAACGCAGTGCCGTAGGATTTTCACCTGTTGCCAAGTAGTAGTCGCGCATGTAATAATAGTGCACGGCCGCAATGAAGGTGATCAGTGCCGAAATCAAGAGTGAAAGTTTCCACTTTCCATCTACACTTCCCCTCTCAAAGAAGAAGAAAATAGATGCAGCAAGCATGGCCATGTAGCCAGTAAAAAAAGTGAACGCAACAGCGTCATCTTTTGGGATGGTGAGGACGTCTAATAACATCATGATTAATTGGTTTAAGGATTTTCGAAATAACATTTCTTGGATTCTTTTTGTTTAACTAAATCGGGAAATAATTAAACAAAGCAGTCTTTTTGAAAGATCATTTTTATTCATGAAAGGCCTTTAAATGCTGATATTCAGTATGTAAAATGGGGTAAAAAAATAAATGATTTTTTAAGCTTATTTATTTTGATTTTAAATAAGAAATCACTAAAAATTTGAGATTTTCGTTCTGAAAGTGCCGCTCTTTTAGGTGCTTTTTTACCCAAAGAAGTAGTGTGCTTGAACTGCTTGGAAAAAAAACAGGAATGAGCTTGATGAATGCTTCTAGACTATGATAGGCCTGAACCCACAATGGTCAATGCTGGCTTATTTTGAAGATGCCCCTCGTTTTCGGACGATAACGACTACCTTCGGCCTTTGAATGATTGGCA
>CALKGK010000084.1 GCA_938085105.1 uncultured Flavobacteriales bacterium | reverse complement strand
CTCCTGCACCTCCCGTTCAGACAAAGCGGCGGCTTACAACGACAGCATCATCGAAAAACAAACAGCGGTGATTCTCGCTTTTGACCAACTCGATGCGGCCATGACCGATTTGAACGAGGAAGAGATGTCTGCAGATTATCTCATCTTGCGCGGACGAGTGAAAGAGTCGATTCAAATGCTCGATTCTTTAGGGAAATTTCAAGACGATGAAGATCTCCTAAAGGCATCAAAAGCTTTGTTTCAGGGTTATGATGAGCTCATGGAAGAAGAATATGGCGAGTTGATCAACATCTTGTCGGCAGACGATAGCAGTTTCACCCCAGAAGTTCAACAGCGTGCCTACGCTTTGCAAACCGAAATCTTTTCACAGATGAAACAGCTCCATCAAAACTTTACGGCAGAACAACGCTCCTTTGGGGAACGTTACAATGTGATTTTTGAAGAAGAAGGCGAATAAGAAACAACACAACATCCCCTCGAAACAAATTAACTATGAATCGCTTTAAAATACTTTTTTGTGCTTTGCTCACAGTATTTTGCGTGAACGAAGTACTTGCACAAGACCTCGAGTATGGCGCCATCTTTAAAGGTAAAGAGTCTTTTTCTTACTACATGGGTGAGATCGATGGCACCTCTTACGTGAATGCCTACACTCCGGGACGGGGCAATGACGATATGGTGGCCCTTCTCGATGATAATATGAACATCGAAGTCAAGGAAATTGAAATCGAATACCTCGGTGAAAAACATGACCTTGAGTCGGTGAAGATTTTTCGAGAAAAGGTGTTTGTATTTACGTCAACCTACGACAAAAAATCAGATGAGAAGGCCTATTATTTTGGTCAGCTCGATAAAAAATCCATGCGCTTGAAAGGCGATATGAATTTGATTTCGAAGGAGGTTGCGAGCAAAAAGAGAAGATCAGGAGGCATTGATATTCGTAAAGACAGCACTCACCTTATGGCCTTCATTCATTTGCCTTTTGTGGAGGGGAGCAAAGAAACGTTGAAATTCATGATTTTCGAAGAAGGAGATGACCTCCCGAAAGAATACAACATCGAATTGCCCTATAGTGAAGAAGGGTTTTCTATTTACCGAATGCTCCTGAAGAAAAAGCTTTATATCCAAGGCGGGGAGTGGATTGAAGGCGAAAGCGGTAAGCGAAAAGATAGAGAATACAAGCGCCACTTCTTTAGCATTGATCTTGAAACCAATGAGGTGATGGATTACGACTATGATTTGGGCGATGATATTATTTCAGACCACAGGTTCATTGTCGACGATGAAGGCAACATCATGATTGCCGGCTTCTATTCTCACAACACCTCTAGTGGAGTTCAAGGTATCTTCTATTTGCAGATTGATGGAGACACAAAAAAAGTGAGTACCACAACCAAGGAACAGTTCTCCGAAGATTTTATGCTTTCAAACTATTCAGACAAGCAGCAAGCAAAGATTAAAAAGAAAGCAGAGAAAAAGGACCGAGAAATCCAGATGTACAATTACGATCTCGATCACCTGATTCTGAATGAAGGCGGTGGAGTTACCATGGTGGGAGAACGTTATTATACCCGCACGGTGACAACAACGGACTCCAATGGAAATCGCCGAACAACAACTTATTATTACTATGGTGATATCATCACTTGTTCAGTCAATGCCCAAGGAGAAATCATGTGGGTAACCCGAGTGCCTAAAAACCAAGTGACATCCAACGATGGCGGCTATTATTCCAGCTATTCCATGTTTGTTGACGGAGACAAGATCCACTTTCTCTACAACGACCATATCGATAATCAAGAGAAAACCCGATCAGGTGAAATGCGCTCCTATCGTTTTGGGAAAAATGGATGCATTACCTTGGGAACCGTGTTTTCTGATGGTTTAACTTCAAGAGAAGTCCTCATTGGAGAAAAAATGCAGCTTTTCCTCCGTCCAAAGATCTATCGTCAATTGAACGATGAGGAATTGTTGGTGCTTTTGGTAAAGAAGAAGCAGAAGCAGTTTGCTAAGGTGAAATTCTAATTTCTACTGCCTTCTACTGTTATCTACTGTCATCTGCTGCCTTCGACTTCGCTCAGGCAGCGGGTTGGGCTTTGATTGTAAAGTAGTTTTTGCTGCCTTCGACTGTCATCTACTGCCTTCGACTTCGCTCAGGCAGCTGGATGATAGCCAAGGCTGTTGCTTGAGCGGAGTTGAACCTAAAGCCAAGGCTGTTGCCTGAGCGGAGTCGAAGGCAACTCCCCCTCAAACGACATCTCACCCATAAGAAAGGATCTTCTCAAACAAATCAATGGCTTTTTGAATGCTGTCTACTTGAACGAAACTCATTCGCAAGCTTCCGTTCTTTTCGTACATCTTCCCCGTTTTGGTGTTGTGCTTGATGAATTCGAGTACTCTTGAGAATTTCGGACTCTGATAGTAGGGGGAATCTTGCCGAGAGACGAAAGAACAGATCATCTTTTCACTTTTTAAAATGACCTTCTCAAAGCCAATGTCCTTCGCCATCCAGCGCAGTTCGATGGTTTCAAGGAGGTCTTCGGTTTCTTTGGGAAGTTCGCCAAAACGATCCTCCATGCGTTCTCGGTAGGCGCTGAGTTCACTTTTCGTATTGATGTCGTCCAACTCGCGGTACAATTGAATTCGCTCGCTAATGCTATCCACGTATTCATCGGGAATGAGGATTTCGAAATCGGTTTCAAGAACGGTATCGCTCACAAACTCTTGGGACTTGAGTTGTTCTTCATCATACAAGTCCTTGAATTCATCTTCTTTCAATTCTTGCATGGCTTCATTCAAGATCTTCTGATACATCTCAAAACCAATGTCTGAAATGAAGCCACTTTGTTCGCCTCCGAGCATGTTTCCGGCACCACGAATGTCCAAGTCGCGCATGGCAATGTTTAGGCCGCTTCCCAAATCACTGAAGGTTTCCAAGGCTTGAAGTCGCTTTCTCGATTCGCTGGATACCATGTGCATTGGCGGAGCGAGGAGGTAACAAAATGCCCGCTTGTTCGATCGTCCCACCCTTCCTCGCAACTGGTGCAAGTCGCTCAAACCAAAGTTCTGCGCGTTGTTGATGATGATGGTATTGGCATTGGAGATGTCGATCCCAGATTCAATAATGGTGGTGGCCACCAGCACGTCGAAGGCCCCTTCAATGAAATCACTCATCACTTCTTCCAGTTTTTCACCAGTCATTTGTCCATGTCCAATTCCCACTCTACAATCGGGCACCAAGCGAGATATCATGCCCGCTACTTCTTTGATGTTCCCCACCTTATTGTGCACAAAGTAAGCTTGTCCACCACGAGAAATCTCGTAAGAAATCGCATCCCGGATCACTTCTTCATTGAAGGGACGAATTTCCGTCTCCACAGGATATCGGTTGGGTGGGGGAGTGGAGATGATGCTCAAATCGCGGGCACCCATCATCGAAAACTGAAGTGTTCTTGGTATGGGAGTGGCCGTGAGCGTCAGGGTGTCAATATTGGCTTTTAGGGTCTTAAGTTTGTCCTTCACCGCAACACCAAATTTCTGTTCCTCATCAATGATCATCAGGCCCAAGTCCTTGAACTTCACACTTTTTCCAACGAGCTTGTGCGTTCCAATCACAATGTCAATCTTTCCTGCTTCGAGGTCGTCCAGAGTGCTTTTTAATTTCTTTCCACTTTTGAATCGGTTGAGATAATCTACCCTACAAGGGAATTCTTTAAGCCTTTCTTTGAAGCTTTTATAGTGCTGAAGGGAAAGAATGGTGGTGGGTACCAAAACGGCCACTTGCTTTCCGTCGGTAACGGCTTTGAATGCTGCACGAATGGCAATTTCCGTCTTTCCAAAACCTACGTCACCACAAACGAGTCGGTCCATCGGAGATTCAGCCTCCATGTCTTCTTTCACTGCTTGCGTTGCTTTGAGCTGGTCGGGAGTGTCTTCATACATGAAACTTGCTTCCAACTCGTTCTGTAGGTAGGTGTCGGGCTGATAGGCAAAACCTTTGGCTGCCTTTCTTTTGGCGTACAATTTCAAAAGGTCGTATGCCAGTTCCTTTACCCTTGTTTTGGTCTTGTTCTTAACGCTTTGCCAAGCATTTGTTCCCAGGCGATTGACCTTGGGCAAGGTGCCTTCTTTTCCGGTGTATTTTGAAATGCGGTGCAAGGAATGGATGCTCACATAAAGGATGTCTCCGCCTTTGTAGGTTAGGCGAATGGCTTCCTGTTCTTTACCATTCACATCAATTTTCTGCAAGCCTGAGAACTCTCCAATTCCATGATCAATGTGCACCACATAATCTCCGGGTTCAAGGCTGTTCAACTCCTTAATTGTGATGGCTTCTTTGCTCTTTTTGTACCCTTCCTTCAGTCGGAAACGATGATATCGCTCAAAAATCTGGTGGTCGGTATACAACAGGAGCTTCAGCTTGGGGTCAATGAACCCTTGGTACAAACCCAAATTCACGGGTTTGAACGGCGCTTCTTCTTGTCGATCAGCAAAGATGCTTTCTATTCGCTCAATCTGCTTGGCTTGAGAAGCGGCAATCAGGTTGATGTATTGGGCCTTGTCATTGTTTCTCAGGTTTTCACCAAGGAGCTCAAAATTCTTGTTGAAACTGGGCTGCGCTTGCTGCTCAAATTTGAAGATGCTGTTCTCAGCAAAACTGTTTTCGCTCCCAAATTCCACTACCCGAAAATCTTGAATGGCGGGCAGAAGGTCGATGCCGTCGATGTACAGCTCTTCCGGACCAAGGTGCTTCAACTGCTTTCCAAGCTTTGCGTAACGATCTTCGGCAATCCCAAACTGCTTCGTGAGGTGAGCGCGGGCGGCTCCAGCACTTTTCATCCAAACACATGAGTCTTCCGGAATGAAGGCAAAGAAGGTGTCGCGATGTTCTTCTAAGAGTTTTTCAGAAATGTTGGGAACGATGGTGGCCTTGGTCATTTTATTGACCGATAGCTGTGTCACAGGATCGAATTTCCGAATGCTGTCCACCTCATCCCCAAAAAACTCAATGCGGTAGGGGTGATCGAAGGAGTAACTGAAAATATCGACAATTCCTCCACGCACACTGTACTCTCCTGCTTCATGCACATAATCCACTTTCTCGAAATCATACTCCATCATGATCTCATCAATGAAATCCATGGAAAAAGACTGACCAATGCCAATGTCAAAGGTGTTTTTTTCGAGGTGCTTCTTGGTCACTACCTTTTCTGCAATGGCTTCGGGAAAGGTCACAACAACCAATTCTTTCCGGTGCTTATTGATGTGATTGAGCACTTCCGCACGCATGGCGATGTTGGCATTCTCGGTGGTTTCTACTTGGTAGGGAACACGCGCAGAACGGGGATAAAAGAGTACCTTATGATTGGGAAGTAAGGCTTCAAGATCGTTCAAAAAGTAGGCCGCTTCTTCTTTGTCTTCCAAAACGAACAGGTGGTTTCCTCCCGATCCGTTGATAACACTTGCTGCAACAAAAGACGCCCCGGAGCCCACCAAACCTCGGAGTCCAACCTTGGCTTTATCGCTATTGATAGCATCAATGATGGCCTGTGTTCTAGGGTCTCTGAGATACAGGTTCTTAATTTCTTCTACGGTCACTTTCTACGTGTTTTACTGCCTACTTCTCTTCTGCGGCTACCATCTCAAACTTGCGCATGAAGGCTTCTGCTTTTTCCACCATTTTGGTGGAGCCAATGAAGTAAGGAACGCGCTGGTGAAGTTCTGTTGGCTGAATGTCCATGATTCGATCAAAACCATCACTGGCCTTTCCACCGGCTTGTTCTACTATGAATGCAAGAGGAGAACACTCATAAAGCAAGCGAAGTTTACCATCCGGTGCTTTTTTTGTTGCTGGATAGATGTAAATACCGCCTTTGATGAGGTTGCGGTGGAAATCTGCTACCAGCGAACCAATGTAACGGGCGGTGTAGGGACGTTGAGTTTTGCTGTCTTTGGCTTTGCAGTAATCCACATAAGCGCGCACGCCTTCTCCCATGCTGTTGAGGTGACCTTCATTGATGGAATACACGTTTCCGTCTTCAGGTATTTTCATGGAAGGATGACTCAAGCAAAATTCACCAATGGAAGGCTCTAGGGTAAAACCATTCACTCCATAGCCTGTGGTGTAAACCAGCATGGTGGAAGATCCGTAAATCACGTACCCTGCGGCCACTTGTTTGATTCCCTTCTGAAGAAAATCGTTCACATCGGCACGATCGCCCACGCTAGAGGTTCTTCTAAAAATGGAGAAGATGGTACCGATGGAAACGTTCACGTCGATGTTGGAACTTCCATCCAAAGGATCGAAAAGCACCACGTATTTTCCTTTCTTACACATGGGTTTTTCGAAGGCGACGTATTTATCATTTTCTTCCGAACCAATGCCGCAAACCATGCCCCCATTGCGAAATGCACGAATGAATGTTTCATCGGCATACACGTCCAACTTCTGCTGATCTTCGCCTTGAACATTGGTCGACCCCTGAGCTCCTAAAATATCTCCCAAGCCCGCCTTGTTGACTTGCTGGTTGACAATCTTAGAGGCAATTCCGATGTCGCTCAACAAGCGAGAAAGGTCTCCCGAAGCGTAGGGGAAGTCGGCTTGCCGTTCAATAATAAATTCGCTGAGGGTTGTAATTTTACTCATGAGGGTCGTTTCTCCGTTTCAAAGATAGGGCTTTCCTTTGGTACGGAACGGTGAGTGTGATCAAGTCCAGTTCAAGCTTATTGACCGGTGTTGGCTTGCTCAAAATGACAGGCCAATTCAATGAAATCGCCCACACTCATTTGTTCCGGCCTTCGCTGGGAAAAAACTTCGGGGACTTCTCCTTCCAAAGATTTGAGGGAGTTTCGCAGGGTTTTTCTTCTCTGGTTGAAGGCCAACTTTACGGTGCGCGTGAAAAAAGCCAGTGAACAAGGGAGTTCTTTCACGTCGTTGCGTAACATGCGAATCACTCCTGAATCGACCTTTGGAGGTGGGTCGAATTTTTCCGGACCAACCGTAAACAAGTACTCAATGTTGTAAAAGGCCTGCAACAACACGGAGAGGATTCCATACTTCTTGGAACCTGGTCCGCTTGCCACGCGTTCGGCTACTTCTTTCTGGAACATGCCCACCACCTCGGGAATGCTGTCCTTGTAGTCAAAAGCTTTGAATAAAATTTGAGAAGAGATGTTGTACGGGTAGTTTCCAATGAGGGCGAAAGGGCCATCGATGTACTCTTCCAATTTCACCTTCAAAAAGTCCTTGGTATGCACCGTAAATGCATCTTCGGGGAAAAATTCGTTCAGGTAGGCCACCGATTCCAAATCAACTTCAAACAATTGAAGCTTCTTTCCCAGAGGAATCAATTCTTTGGTAAGGGCGCCGGTTCCAGGACCAACTTCCACGATGTGTTCTACCTGATCCAAAGTGCGAAGTGCATGAGCAATGTCGTAGCAAATGCTAGGGTCGGTGAGGAAATGCTGGCCAAGGGCTTTTTTCGGATTTACTTTCATGGGGTCCGACCTTAGGCTTTTTGGATATCAATCACCTCCAGAAGGGTTCTGAATGCCGCAAATTTTCCATTGTAGCGCTCGTTGTGCTTGGCTTGAAGGGCAGGGGAGAACTCGTTTTGATAACGGTCATAGTCTGCTCGCGATTTTGCCAAATATTGAATGGAATAGGACTTTCCGCCTTGCTCAAAGGCGTCAATTTTGCAGAAACGGTTCTCGAGAAAGAGTCCACAAGCCATCACTTCAGGAATGTGAATTTCTCGCATCCATTGCATCCAATCATCGTGAACCGCGTCATCGATGTTCACTGTTACATTGTATAAAATCATGAAGCAAAGGTAGGTAGTCTGCCTTGAATTGGGAAGTCAAACTTCACCATGCTTGCATTCCTTCTCTTCAATTCAAGCTTAGCTAAAACAAGTCAATCCACAGAGCAAATGCTTATCTTTACTTTATGGATGTGATTGTCTATTCGATTCCGGTGTTCTTTCTGCTCATAGGTATGGAACTTGCCTTTGATTACTTCAAGGGGCGAAAGGGCGCGGAGAGGAAATACCGTTTGAACGATGCTTTTGCGAACATTAGCTGTGGCATTGTGGACCAAAGCACGGGTGTTTTTGCTCAGTTGTTCACCATTGGAATGTATGTCCTAGCTTTCAACGCCTTCGAAGGTTTGCGTTCTTGGGTACTTCCCCAAACATGGTGGATGTGGATCATCGCTTTTTTTCTGGTTGATTTTGCCTACTACTGGTCGCACCGCTGGAGCCACGGCGTGAATCTCTTTTGGTTGGGACACGTTGTGCACCATCAAAGTGAAGATTATAACCTCAGTGTAGCTCTTCGCCAAGGTGCATTTCAAAAGATTTTCATGTTTTGGGTGTATTTGCCATTAGCAATTCTCGGCATTTCTCCAGAGTGGTTCCTAACAATCAAAGCCATCAATTTGCTGTATCAGTTCTGGATTCATACGGAATATGTTCAACAAATGGGTTTTCTAGAAAAGGTGCTCAATACACCTTCTCACCACCGTGTTCATCACGGAAGTGACCCCAAGTACTTGGATAAAAACCATGCGGGAGTATTCATCATCTGGGACAAATTGTTCGGCACTTTTCAAGCAGAAGAAGAGCGACCAACCTATGGCATTACTACCCCAAGCCAAACCTTCAATCCCATTTATGCGCATACCCAACCCTTTCAACGTTTATGGGCAGAGTTGCGCCAAATGCCCACCTTTGCTGATCAGATTAAACTCCTATTCAACTCACCGGGCTGGTACCCCGAAGCCTTGGGGGGACGAAGAATGCCCGAGGAGCTTCGAGAGCGGCCGAAGTTTGAACGTCAACTGAGCATGGGGGAGAACATTTACCTCCTCGCCCAATACATCGTTGTGGTGGTCATTGGCGCAGCATTTCTGTTCTCTTTGGACCGCTTTTCAGGTTTTGAAAAAGGCATTTATCTGGCCTTTCTCTTCTTGCAGCTACTCACCTTGGGGATGTATTTTGACGGGGAGAAAAAGCGAAAGAAGATTGAGTTCTTGCGTTTGTTCAGTAAACTGCTGTTTTCAGCATTATTGGTCTTCTTTTTGGGGCAAATCTTTGGAGGAACAGTCCTTTTTATTTGGTTTCTGCTAAGTTTAGCTTGGTGGAGTCGAATCACACCTATCCAATCCACACATGTCGTCCAATAAAAGTCAAATAGGCATCTATGCCATCGTTTCAATTTTGGTGGTGGTCTTCGCTCACTTGAAGGGACCCGATTCTTTTTTTGTTGGAAGTGATGAATACCTGTTGGATCATCCTTGGTTTTTTGGTTTGGTGAAATCCTCCTTGATGCTCACTTTGCTCTTTTTTGCTCTGATACGAGCAAAGGAGACAAAGACCAAGCTTTTTCTTTTCTTGATACTGGGCATCGTTTTTTCTTTCTTGGGAGATGCACTCCTGCTTGATGACGCTTGTTTTCTCTTGGGCTTGTCCTCATTTCTTTTGGCGCATATTGCCTATATGGTCTTATTCATTCGCTCATCGAAACGACTGTTAGAAGTGGTTATCATCAAGAAGTATCCATTACTTGGCATCGGTTTAGCGGCCATTGCTGGTGCGATTTTTTATGCCTTAGCTCCTCATTTGAGAGATTTTGCATTGCCGGTATTCCTTTATATTCTCGCTATTTTGGGAATGGCTATTTTTGCCTTGAACCGTTACGGAAGAACCAGTCCAAAAAGCTTTCGCTGGGTGTTCCTCGGTGCATTGTTTTTTATGTTCTCAGACAGCATCATTGCTTTCGATCGTTTTCAAAATCCCATTCCCTTTGCCTCTTTCCTCATCATGAGCACCTATGCCCTAGCTCAAGGGCTCATCGTGTTTGGAATTCTTGAACATTTTTCTTGGGAAGAAGCCAATGCCCCTGTGGCGAAGGTTTCTAGAAAGTAAAAAAGGAGCCCGATATCATCAAGCCCCTTTTCAAATCATCTATCTTGACGTTTTATTGAATCACGCAGCGAGCACTGTAGGTATCGTCTTCAGAAAAAACATGCACGATGTACACTCCTTGGGCAAGTGACAAATCCAGCTCAAGCAGCGCTTCGTCGGATTCAATTTCGTTTTCGTAAACAAGAACCCCAAGCGCATTGAAGATTTGCAATGCTTCCTTCTCTTTGATGGATGAAAGATCCAAGGTAAATCGCCCTGAACTTGGATTCGGGTAAAGGATGAAGTCCAAGTCGCTTTCTTCCAGATTCCTTTTTGAACTTCCACAGAATGGAAACTCAACATTATTCCGATCAATGAGTAAACTGTTTTTAACGGAAGTACTTTCCCACGCTGGTGCGTCCAGTGTTTCCGTCACTGCTTCGGTGTCGCTTAGGAAGAAATGAACACCGAACATTTCCTCTTGTACATAAGTTTCATTCCGGTGCAGAGCAGCTTGAATAAGTTCCATTCCTTCTTCATTCATTCCACATTCAACGATCTTTTGAAGTAGATTTCTGAAAATGGGCTTTTGTCCGCGTGCCTGAAGGAAGTTGGCTTTCTGCATTTCATGTATGAAGCGCTCCATGGGCAGGGTTTTGCTGCTCGATGGATCATCAAATCGGGCCAAGATGTCCAAGAATGTAGCTTCCAAGGGATGTTCTTGGTTTTGATCGATGGATGAAAGTGCAAGCTCTTCAAATAGGCCTTGCTGCATCTTTTTGGCAAGAGCATACCACATTCTTTGATCCAAATCGAATTCTTTCCATTTGAACGAGCTGTTCAATCGCTCTTCAAAAGCCTCGAAAGCTTGCAGATTCCAGTCGTTTGCATCTTCGTTGGGATGGAAATCGCTCATTTTTAATATGGCTTTAGCAAAATCCACTTCATACTCCGTAAGTTCAGCTATTACCCCGTGGTTTTGATTCAATCCACCTACAACTCCAATGGGTATTCTTGGGTTATCCTGAAGTCCGCAATCCAATTCAGAATTGTAGGGTTCAAAAACGAAGTTGGTTTCACAAGTACCCAGAGGACAATTGTTGTAACTGCTGAAAAGAAGGGAGGGTGGAGTGGGTTCTCCTTGCATTGCCGACCATTCGTTATTGCGCAAATTGAATTCAAAAGATGCTTGGCAATCCACACCACAAGCATTGCTTAAGGACAAGATCAATTGAGTGGTTCCGTAAGAAATAAGGTGATTGAATCCATCTTTCAATAGAATGGCATCGCAGGCATAGGCGTTAATGACTTCGTTGTAACACTCTATAAAATTGTTTCCCGCTTGCGCAAGGTTGGACATGTTCAAAGCGCTTAATCTTAGTTTCACCCCCACATTGGTTTCGGTGATGTGATTGCATTTGAGTGAGAGTAAACCAAAGTCCTTACTAATGGCCACCAGTCCATAATTAGCAAATTGACTGTTCATAATGCGCAGGTGTGCCGGGCTTTCATCCACTATGCCGTAAAGTCCACCCTGGAAGGTGCAGCCGTCCACCACGCTGGGCAAGGAGAGATCAAAAGAGTGGATCAGTGCATCCAAGCCGAAGGTGCAATTCTTGAATTTATACCCTTTGCCATACACTTCGGCACCGCAGTAGCTTCCTTCAAAAACACAATCCTGAGCCATCAATTTGAAGCCGTCATTATTGACCAGGTGAGCACTAACTTTCACACTTTGAAACCAGCAAGAGCGGAAACTATTTTGATTGAAAACCAGGAGTTCGGCAATCTGAGGTGCTTCTTGGTTGATGAACGAACAATCGATTGCACTGATCTTGCTCGGAACAAGGAAGGAATTGCCGTGCATCACTACAGCGCCAATTCTTACTTTCAATCGGCGAAAATCTTCACTCAAAGCAACATCGTCTTCGATTTCAAGCAATTTTTGTGTTTGATCAACTCCTTCTAGAATGAGCTGAGCGCTGCTTCCCCAAAGTCGAATCCCTGAGTTGGATAGTCTCAAATATCCCATGTGGTTTTCCGTAGGTAAAAGTTCGAGGGTCTGTTCCGCTGGAATCACCAACTCTCCGCTCACATGAAGGAGTGCATTTTGGCCCAGAAGATGGATCCCCTGCCCATGTGCTTCCAGCTGTGCACCTTCTTTGATGATGATACTACTTTCATCCGCGATGCCCACAAATGCCCCCGACTGCACAATGATCTTTGCTCCCCTTTCAACCAGAATTTCGCAATTGGGATTCACGTGTAAAGTTCCTCCTTCCCTCACTTCTAAAGTGCTGCCGCTGCGCAAGACCAATCGTGCGGGATAGTTTGTGTTTTCATCACCCAAGACCAAATGCCCGCCATTTCCAACAATAATGCTACTTCCGCATGCTGCGCTTTTAACTTCTACGAAATCCCCATTGGGAATGTAGTCGTTGGCTTGAGCATAATGAGTGGGTAGAAAGGCATTGATGAAGATGCTTCCGCCATCGTGTAGATGAACATTGGATAAGTTGGTATACGTGGGTTTAGCAAAGTTGAATACCCCGTTGTTGGGCTGGTTTGAGGTGAAGTCTTGGGGAATGAGCGGACTCAAATAATAGAGTTCGTTGAGTACAAAATCAATCGCTTCTTCCGAAATAAAACTGTGTTGTTGATTTCCACTTTCTGGAGAGATGTAAGCGTCGAAAGGACATACTTCTGTGGCATCTTCAATTTCATCGTCGATAAAAGTAGTGGCGTATTCGCGGTCCATACCAAGGGCAGAAAAGGTGGGAATGAAGGAGTGATTTGAAATGTAGTGCCAGGGTTCTACTTCCGTGCACCCATCGGGGTACTCTGTCACACCATTGATAGCCGTGTTAATCGCTTCTACCAATTGCACCAAACTGGCTCTGCTTCCTCCAGGAAGAGCGTCCCAATAAGGTTCACCATTGAGGTTTCGCGTATAGGGAGGGATGTGATGAATGTCCATGTCGAAGATGTTATTGCCCAATTGAGTGTAAACCACATCGGCCAAGACCCTGTTATTTTCGAATGCCGCATCGTGGTCTCCATCTCCTGGAGCAGCTATTCCATGAAAGCGCAACACAGATCCAAGGAGCTGACTATGACAGTCAAAATCAATGATGGGTGCCCCTGAAGTACATTCTCCCCATTCCGCACGGGTGCTGCCGTTCACAATGGCCACATTTCTACATTCCTCAGGAAAACCCAAATCATTGAGGTAGGAATAGAATCCGTCAGAATTTGCTTCGTATTGTTGATAGTATTGCAGCACCAACATTGATTTACTCGCAGCACGCAAAAGGAATCCGTCAACAAATGCTTGAGCTTCGGGTCTGAATGTAGAAAGTTGAGCGATGATGGCTTGAATGGCTAGAGGAATATTGGCGCCAGAATGGGGAGCATCATGACTAATAAACAGTTCTGTACAATGGTTTTCCAATTCAACACCTTCCATTTGAGCAAGGGCGATTCGTCCCAAGACACCTCCCATGCTGGTTCCTACCAAAACGTTCCCCTTTTGACCCTCTTTGTATTGATTACAAAGACGAATGGCGTGCTTCACGAATTCAGCATTGGCTAAAATATCTCCTGCACCGTTGGCAAAATCAATAAGTATGATGTCTTTGCCCAAAGCGCGAAGGTCATCAATGAGTACAGGAGCGTTTTGCAGAAAGGCGTAATTGGCATTGTTTGCTCCTCCACTGGCAAAGGTTTCCCAGCCAAACTCCCCACAGCTCAACTCTGAGATTCCTATGCCAAAATCGATGCCTTCAATAAAAATGAAAGGTTCATCAAAGATACCGTCCTCACTCAAATAGGGGTAGACATTCCCAGCAACCACTTGTCCGTTATATTCCACCTGTTGGTACCAAGGTAAATTGGGGTGCACGATGGGCCACGGACTCGGGTCTGGAGGGTTGACTGCGTTTTTCGCCCCAGATTGTTGTTCAACTTCCCCCCAATGAAACTTGAAGCTTCGGGCTACACCGTTCAATTTCCCTTGCACTGTTATTTCTGCGAAGTTTTGGCCGATGGGATATTGGACCTCCAGCACTTGGTTAAGTGTTAAGGGCTGAAAACCAAGTCCATTACCAAAGTCAATACTGAGGTCGTTCATTTGAGCATTGCCCAGCACGAAGTCGCTCTCGAGCACAACCTGTACTCCATTTTTTGGGAGTTCGCTTAAGTTCGAAAAGGCGAAAAAAGCGACTTCCTTTTGGGCGTAATCGATGAAGGTGCCTTCTTGAATATATCGTCCCGTACTGTCTCTCAAAAGGGGTTTTTGATCCTTCCAATCGAAATATTCGGAACAAAAAAGACCGATGCGTTCAATGCCATCTTCGGCTTTACGTGTGTTCATGTCCAAACGCCGCTTGGTCAGTCCAATGACCGCTCCCTCCGGCAGTTCAGACTGTTCGAGTGCAAAAACCCATGTGTCGAGTTCCTCAGGGATTTTGGCGTTTTGAAGTTTAATTCCATCTGCAATCGTCGTGTTTAAAGTAGCCAAAGGCAGAAAACACGCATCTGAAGGCAGATCGAGTGTGTTAAAGGCAGCTCGGTTCTGAGCCAAAGCAGTGAAGCTCAACAGTACACTCCACAGCAATAGTTGATTTTTAATCATAGCATTTGGGTTATCGAATTTTTAAAACCCGGATGCTATTTTCAATTGGTCCCTATGGTCAGTAGGTATTTATGCCATCGTTAGTAGCTGAAATGGTAAACAAAATGTTCGTAGGGTTCAACCTGAACTACTGAATCAATTTCAGCGATGACTTCTGCTCCTTCTCCAATAAGGTAGCGTATTCGAAGTGGGCTGCGCACGCCCCAGGCAATTCCTGAGGTGGAAAATGCTTCAGTTACAAGGTGCTCGTATTCCACATCAGCAGGCAAGGTTTCTATTTCTATGTATTGACCGGGTTGCAACAAGTCGTTGGGGAGAATAAACTCCATGGTAGCATGGGCCAATAATGTATACTGGTAAGTCGTTACGTCAGCAGGAAAATTGCTGCTACCGAGCTTAAAGGTATTCTCATAAAAGCCTTCTGCATTTGCGATCACGGTTGTCGCTTCGGGATCATTGCATAAGGTGCATTCTCCCGCGGCATTGGTGATTTGACGTTCCGAGACTTCATATTCTGGGTTCAACATGGTACCCGTGAAGCGGTATACCAACACTTCAGCATTTGCTACGCCTTCTCCATGGGTGTCTTGCACCTTAATACGGATAGAACCAGGGACATCGGCTTCTTTTTTACAAGCACCGAATAGGAACAAAAAAGCTAGGCATAAAATCGTTTTTGTTTTCATGGTTTCTCGTTTAATTCATTGAAAGTTAGTAACTCACTTTGAATGAACGAGCATGAAAATGAACGACTTTGTGTACGACTACCGATCTTTTGTGGATGAGGTAAATCAGCGCCCAAAAAACGAGTGAAATGAATTGTTCGGTGCGGTTTTAGCCCAAATCGTCGCCACGTAGTCGTCGAAAACGCTTCCGAGCTTCTATCACAAACAGACTTCCAGGGTATTCTAGAATGATCTGTTCATACAAAGCAGCAGCCTGAACGAGGTCACCATAAACCACTTCGTGCATTTCTGCTAATCGAAACAGGGCGTCGTCGGCCAAGATGTCGTTAAAATGAAGGCTGAGGATTTCTTCGAGCAGCGTTTGGGTTTTGGGGTAATCTCCTTCTTTGAAGGCAATTTCTGACTTCAACCAAAGAATTTCATCTCCCAAAGTGTGCCCAGGGTATACCGTCATGATGCTGTCCATCTTCTCAATGGCCTCAGCATTTCGGTTTTGGTAATAAAGGAGTTCAGCTTGGGCAAATTGCAACATGGGGGTCACTACGGTGTCCATGTTGAAGTTGTCGGTAATCAGCAAGGAGAGGTCAATGGCGTCATTACTGATGAGCTTGCTGGTGCTGGCTTTAAGAACATCCAACTGAGCTTGTGCCCATTCAAAATCACCTGTGTAATAGGAAATCCGAGCGTTTCGAAATTTGGCTTCATGGCCCAAACGGTCTTCTTTGAAATCGAGTTCTACCTGACTAAACAGCAAGCTCGCTTCCCAAATATTCCCTTCCAAAAGGAGAATGTCGCCAAGTTCCAATTTACACATGGCAGCAATGGGTCCGTACAAGCCAGGAAGATCAATGCATTCCTCAAGAAGCGTAATGGCTCCGCTACTATCTTGAAGGTGAAAAGCCTTAATGTGGGCGAGTTCTTTCATCAAAACAGCCGTGTCTGCTGAGCGACCCAATTCGTTCAACGTGCTTTCGTAGGCGCTTGCCAAATCTTCCATTTCCGATCGCTGAGCTTGAACGAGTCCGGAATTCAATTGGGCAAGGCGGGTTTGAAGGGCTTCCGTTTTTGCGGTGACAAAATAAGGAGACGAACTTCCTTTTGACGCAACATACTGGTAAGCCTCGACAGCGGTGTCATAATCGCCATTTTTCGTGGCCATTTGCGCAATTTGGATAAGGCGATATCCGTTTTCTTGGAGTCTTCGATCCAAACTTTGTGCTTGAATGGAAGAAGAGGCAAAGTCTTTTTTCTGGTTGAAGTACCAAATGAGCAACTCTGCAAAAATCAGTTCATTGGGATAGCGCTGCACCCTTTGCAAGAGTCGAGATCGAAGGAGGTCTGACTTCTCCTCATTTTCCTGGATGTTCAGCGTTCGGTTCAATGAATTTTGAACGGTTTGAATGTAATTTGGGCTCACCATGAGTAGGTCCATGAAGGACTCGATCATTTCCTCGTGTTTGCCCATCATCCCCTGGAGGTTGGCAATTTCATAGTGAAAGGGATAGCCGTCGGTAGAAATTCGCTGTGCTTTTTCATAGGTCTGAAGCGCATAGTCGTACTCGTTCAATTTGATGAATGCATTCCCAAGGCGGATGGCGGGACTCCTTCCCGCTTGCAGATCTTTGATGGCATTGTCGAACTCTTTTTTCGCTTTTTCCTCCTCACCAAATTGCTTGTAAAGCGCACCAAGGTCAACGTAGGCGTTGGCTTTTACTTTGGATGATTTGAGTTTCTTCTTGACAATCTTTTCTGCTTCGTCCAACTCTTCTAGAGCCACCAATGTAGCGAGGTAATTTTCGTAAACGGCATTGGACCTGTTCGACTTATAAATTTGCTCATAGTACAGCTTGGCTTCTTCAAAGTCTCCGTTGTTGAAGTAGTATTCGGCCAATTCCAGATCGCTTTGGGCAAGGACCATCGACCCGAGAAAAAGAAAAAAGAAGCTACTAAGAAGGCATTTCATATTACTCTGATTGAGAAATTAGTTGATTCAAAAGTTCGAGCATGGGCCCTTTGGCTTGGTCATGTTGCTCCTTCGTGCGCATTAGTCGTTCGTCGAGTTCCGAGATTTCTTCAATCAAACTTTCGGCCACTTTTGATTCTATCATCATCTGCTTGTCGAGATAAGGGTCGGTAATTTCGTTTCCAGAACCATCAATATCTGCTCCGCTTTTCATCACTTCTACCAATCCTTTCAGTTGTTCTTTGGTCCGAATCAATTCACTGCCGATCCTTTTATGCTGTCTAGGAAAGTCTTTGATGAGGCGTTTAATATTGTTGTAATCACTGATGATGCGCGCCTGGTCTTTATCCAATTCACCCTTGTAGCCCATTTTGAGTTTGCGAAGGTTGGATTTGGTTTCATTCAGCATGAGGGAGTACGTACTGTCGGGAATAGCGAGATACACGCTCTCTGCGGAATCTACTCGTAGAAGGTATTTCTCCAAGGTCTTCACATCTGCTTCGCGGTTAACTTTGGAATTACACGCCGTGAGGGTAAGAAGAAGTGCCGAAAATAGGAGCACATAAAAGTAACGCATCATAGGATTATTTTACGAACCTAAAGATACGCTTTTGCGCTCTGGCTTTTGGCCTGAGTTCTGCTAAAAAATTGGAAGATGCTTATTCTTCGATGGTGTCAAAGCCGCAATAAGGAACCAAAACTTCGGGAATGCGAATTCCACCGTCGAATTGATTGTTCTCCAAAAGTGCAGCAAGAATTCGAGGAAGGGCAAGTGCACTACCGTTCAATGAGTGAACGAGTTCTGATTTTCCTTCTTTGTTCTTGAAGCGGCACTTCAATCGGTTGGCTTGATAGCTCTCGAAGTTGGAAATGGAAGATACCTCCAACCAACGTTCTTGTGCTGCGCTGTAGACTTCGAGATCGATTGTAAGTGCTGCGGCAAAGCCGAGGTCACCTCCACATAGACGAAGTGTTCGGTAAGGGAGTTCAAGCTTCTTCAAAAGTCCTTGCACATGAGCAACCATCTGGTCGAGGGTGCTGTAAGACATTTCAGGGTGCTGAATTTGAACAATTTCCACTTTGTCAAACTGGTGCAAACGGTTCAATCCGCGAACGTCTTTACCATAAGATCCAGCTTCTCTTCGGAAACAAGGGGTGTAACCACAAAGTTTGATCGGGAAGTCTTCCTTGCGCACAATCACATCGCGAAAGATGTTGGTCAAGGGTACTTCTGCTGTTGGGATGAGGTAGAGGTCATCTGCAGCAGAGTGGTACATTTGGCCTTCTTTATCGGGCAATTGTCCGGTGCCAATTCCTGAGGCTTCATTCACAAGGTGCGGAGGAATGAATTCTTCATATCCGGCATCTCGGGCTTCGTCCAAAAAGAAGTTGATCAATGCACGTTGCAATCGGGCTCCTTTCCCACGATAGAGCGGAAATCCTGCTCCGGTGATTTTTACGCCAAGCTCAAAGTCGATGAGCTGGTATTTACTTGCCAGGTCCCAATGGGCTTGGGCTCCTTCGTGCAGTTCGGGAATTGTTCCGAAGCGGTCCATTTCCACATTGTCTTCATCGCTTTTTCCTTGGGGTACACTGCTGTGCGGACGATTAGGGATTTGGTAGAGGAGTTGAGTGATGGAATTCTCATTGGCGTTCATTTGTTCTTTGAGTGCAGCAATGATGTCTTTATCGCTAGCGCTTTCTTGACGCAGAGCGTTTCCTTCTTCATGCTTTCCACTTTTGAACAGTTCGCCAATTTTCTTTGAGATTTCGTTCGACTTTGCGAGGAGTGCATCGAGATCTTTTTGTGTGGCACGACGACTTTCATCGAGGGCTACGATTTGATCCAGAAGTTCGCTTACATCGAGGTTGCGTCTTTTGTAATCTTCAACGAGTTGATCTCGTTCTTGGCGAATGGTTGCTATGGTGAGCATGATTGTGTGCTTTAATAGGAAGGCGTAAAAATAAAAAAACTCCCGTCTGTTCGAACGGGAGTTTTAAAGATCTATAACGTTGCGAAACTTAGTTTACTTCGAACGGGTCAACCGATACGAATGAACGGTTGTTTCTTTTCTTTTGGAAAGTTACTACACCATCAACGAGTGCGTACAAAGTGTGATCTTTTCCGATCCCAACATTTACACCTGGGTGATGTTGTGTTCCTCTTTGACGAACAATGATGTTTCCAGCGATACAAGCTTGACCACCGAAGATTTTAACACCAAGTCGTTTCGATTCTGATTCACGACCGTTCTTAGAACTACCGACTCCTTTTTTGTGTGCCATGGTTTCTGTGTTTTAAGGTGTTTTTATTTTGAAAGAGCTTCGATCAACTCCGCTTTTTTCATAGATGTATAACCAGAAAGACCAGCTTTTTTCGCCATTTCTTTCAGTTCGGCTACTGTCTTGCTTGAAAGGTCACCTTCGTTGGTGGCTTTTGCTGCTGCTTTAGGAGCTTCTTCCTTTGCAGGTGCCGCTTCTTTTTTCGCTGCAGGTTTTGCACCGCTTTGAGTAATGCCTTCAATGCGCAACTCAGTGAGAGAGGCACGGAAACCATTCTTCTTACGGTAACCTTTTCTACGTTTTTTCTTGAAGATAATCACTTTATCTCCTTTGAGGTGTCTTTCAACCTTTGCAGTGATCTGTGCACCGCTGATAGCTGGGGCGCCAATGTTTACTTTGCCGTCGTTATCGATCAACAACACGTTATCAAAGGAAACTTTCGCTCCTTCGTCGTCTTGCAAACGATTGACAAAGATCAATTGGTCTTTCTGTACTTTGTACTGGTGCCCTGCTATTTCTACAATTGCGTACATAATAATGAGCTTTAATCCTCAATTTGAGGGCTGCAAATGTAAAAAGAATTTTACGCTTTACCAACAATCGGGCGTTTTCGATTGATCAAGTAAACACCAAATAAGATAATGAGGCCATAAACGAGGTGCATCCATACCAATGATTCACCAAAAAAAAGTCCCCACATGGCGGCAAAGATGGGGATGATGTAGGTCACAGAACTCGCAAAGATAACGGAGGTGTTCGCTACCAAACGATTGAACAGGATCACAGCCAATGCGGTGCCCACGATGGCGAGAACAACAATGGCAATAAAGGAACTCAGTGCTTCTTCACTTTGCAAAAAAACACTCTCGAGGTCCATTCCCAGAAGCAGCACACCACAAGGGATAGAAATCATTCCCAAAGATATGGCGGCAATGTGCACGGGATGTACCTCGCTGAGCATGTTTCGGATCACATTTAAAGAGATGGCATAACAGAGGGTGGCAAAGACCACTTTTGCACTTGGCCAAAAGAGAAAGTCGCCCGCCCCGTCTTTCAAAGAGATCAAGCCAATCGCCCCTAGCAAACCGAGTGCTAGTCCGATGAGCTGAATGTTGCGGAACTTCACTTTGAACACGATCATGGCCAAGATGAGTGCAAAAACAGGAGTGAGCGAGTTCAATATTCCGGCGATGCTGCTGTCGAGATCGGTTTGAGCAGAGGTGAATAAGAAGGCGGGTATCAAGTTCCCAAAACTGCCAACCACAGCACACCACAAAAGTTGTCTTTTCGATAGTTTCTTGAAGTGCTTGATGGCAATGGGCAATAGAAACATTCCGGCGAGGAACATGCGAAGCGCGGCTACTTGAAAGGAATCAAATACAGGTGCTCCCTCAAATCCCCTTAGACCAATGCGCATCAGTATAAAGGAACTGCCCCAAACAAAGGCCAAGGCGAGGAGCGAAAAGTAATGTACTCCTTGGGGTGATGTGTCTTCTTTCATGCGGCAGCAAAATTAACGTTCTTTATTCAGTTCTCTTCAAGTTTGTTCTTACCTTCGTAAGTGAAACTGGAATTGATGATCCATTACCATGAAAAACGCCCTATTCACACTCTTTTTTGCCACATTACTACTGGCCTGCAACGATGCACCAAAGCCGAGCGCTGCTGATCAAACAACAGAAATTGTTCACCTTACGGCTAGCGGACCCAAAGCAAAAACAAGCGCCAATATCCAAATCGAAGGGATGATGTGCGAAATTGCTTGTGGTGGAAAAATCAAGAAAGAGCTGTATGCATTGGAAGGAGTGAGTAAAGCTGAAATCGCTTACCACGATGGTGACGAGGCCGATTTTGCTGTGGTAGAATACGATCCTGAGGTTTTGAGCGAAAGCGACTTGATTGCAAGCATTACGAGCATTGCAGATGGAGAACTTTACGCTGTTCCAAAAATGGAAGTGACTCAATTCACTCCTGTGATGAGCAATGGAAGTAACACCAGTGCTTCCGACGATGCGAATATGAGCGTTGGGTTTCGAATCCCAGGGATCTTGGAATTGCTCAAGAGTTTCATGCCGTAAATTCGATTTCTCCTGCCTCTCGGCACCCAAGTTCTCCCTTATTTAGACTCCTTATTTCTGCGCTAGGTCGTACCTTTGTTTACGATGAATTGGATGAAATACATGCGCAGAGCAGCCCGCGTTTCACTGGTGGGTGTGTTCTTGATTGTTCTTGCTGGAAGCGTGGTGAGAATGACGGGTAGCGGAATGGGATGTCCCGATTGGCCAAGGTGCTTCGGACAAGCAATCCCACCAACTTCAGAGGCAGAGGTGCTCTGGCAACCGAAAACCGATTTCAAAAAGAAGGAGATGATCGTCCACGAAGAAAGCTTGTGGTCTGCAAAGCAAGATTTTGTCTCCGGAGATCGTATTGATATCAACAATTGGGAACGTTACACCAAACACGATTACGCTATTTTTAATGCCTTCCACACTTGGGTGGAATTCATTAACCGATTGATTGGTGCCCTCACCGGAATACCGATTTTAATCACCCTCATTTTCGCCTTCTTTGCTGCCAAACAAGAGCGGAAATGGTGGGTCTTCCTCACAGCTTTTGCAACACTGTTCATGATGGGCTTCGAGGCGTGGTTGGGCAAGTTGGTTGTAGACGGTAACCTAATTCCAGGAAGCATCACCATTCACATGCTCGGCGCAATTCTTATTGTAGCGCTGTTGCTCATCTTGATTGTTCGAACTCAAGCAAGGCGCATTACCACTTCGAGCAAAACCAAAAATACATTGGCCGTTTTCGGACTCATTGCCCTCATCCAATTGCTGCTGGGAACCCAAGTGAGAGAGGCGATTGATCATTTGGTGCACGAAGGTTACCTCGATCGATCGGCGTGGTTGGAGATGTTGCCGGGCATTTTCATTGTTCACCGTAGCTTTTCTTGGATTGTGTTGATCATCACGGGCATCGCTGTGTTTTTTGACCGAAAGGAGACTTACAGCGCTGGTTTAACTCAAAGACTGATTCCGTTTGTGCTCTTTCAAATCGGAGTTGGTGTTTGGATGGCCTACGGTAATTTTCCAGCTTTCCTTCAACCTCTGCATCTATTGGGGTCCATTCTATTGTTAGCGGTTGTTTTTGAACGTTTGTTGAGGATGAAGAAGGCGTGATGGACTGATGACCGTTTTTGTAGAATGGCATTGGTCTCATTTGAAAAAGATCTTATCTATCAATATGAAATACATATGCGACCCCTCTGGGGTAGTGCGTTTTGGGATGGCTTAGTAAGTTATAAATATGCGACGCCGCTGGGGTCAATGAGCAAGCAATCGGATTTGGGTATTTCTGATAAAATCGTCCAAACATGTTTTTCAATCCAAGCTTTACCGCCTCCAATTCCCTTTAAAACAATCCTGATTTTCCTGACCCCAGCGGGGTCGTATATTTATATCGAAATGGTATTGTGAACCTGATTTTTCAATTCAGGAATGCTCCAAGATTTGAAGGTCAAGTTCTATTTCCCCTGTTTGAAGATATTCAACTTGAGGGAAAAAACATTGCTGTTCAAAGCACCTCCGTTACTGGACGAATCGTCCCCCGCAATGGTAAGTGCGTAATCGAGGTAGAGCTGACGAATACGAAGCCCAACACCAAAACTGGGTTGAGGAACAATGCTCTCTTCACCTTCAATTCCTCCAAAGCGCTGAAACGAAGTTCCGCCCCTCAAAAAGATGGTGTTTTTATATCCCGCTTCTAATCCAATGCGCGGATCTACAGAAATCGGGTTGGCCGAGATGAGCGTGTTTCGCTGACCGTCTGTGGTGACGTCCAAATTGACTTCAGCCAGTAAACTCAATTGTTCCTTGATGTCCCATTGTCTGGCAGCACCAAGAATGAACCGTGGAAGGGTAATCTCCAAAGAGTTTTCCGGAATTTCATTTCCTGTGGCAATGAGGACGGCCTGTTCTTCCGGACTCAAGGTAAAATCCCAGGCATTGAAGGTGGTTGACACATCGCGTGCCATCAAACCAAACTGCCATTTTTTAACGTCGTACATCAAGCCTGCATCCAAACCAAAGCCCCAGGCGCTGGCGAAGTCTCCAACACTCCGGTAAATCACCTTGGCATTCACTCCCAATCGCAATCCCGGAATTTTGTTGAGTTTTCGAGCATAGGAGGCCACAAAGGCGTAATCCACGGCAGAGAACAGGGAAATGCGGTCGTAATTGAAATTCCCATCGGCATCCACAAGCTCCAAGGTGTTGGGGATGTCATCCACCCCAGAACGAATCACACTAAACCCGATGGCGCTGGTAGAATCAATGGCTTTTCCCAATGCGCCGTAGTCGTATTTATTGATGTTGGCAAAACGATTGGCATGCAACCCCGCCAACTGAAGATCGGCTTCAATGTCGAGCAAACCGGCCGGATTCCAATAGCCCGCAGTAATGTCACTCACAGAAGCAACTCCAACATTTCCCATGGCCATGGCTCTTGCGCCAACCCCAATGGAAAGAAAGTCATTCACATACTTCGGAGTATTGTCTCGCTCTTCGTTTTCTTGAGCAAAAAGGAGCTGCGCGCTGAACACGAAAAGAAGTAAAAGAAGGAGCTGTTGTTTTTTCATCTGGATTGTTTCCAATTCAAAAATGCGGATAATGTGTGTATAAATGGCTTTTTGGGTAAAAAGTTTTCATGGTGAGGGGCTTCATTCTGAGTCCAACTCCCGATAAGCGCGCATTTCTCCATTCTCCATATTCAAAAGCAATTGCCAAGCCTCTTCCCTATTTTCCTTCACCAGCATACGATTGCTGTCAAAATGAGCATCGCCCTCATTCTCCCCCATCATCGAAAGGTTTTTTCTTGCTTCAAATTGGAACTTCGACGCATATCCCTCCAAATCTTGGTAAGAGGTATTCTTCAAATCGTCAATATCAATAAGGAAATAGCTAATGTTCGCATAATCATCGCACCGGCAATCGGCTTTCTTCGTTTTGGGAATATCAACACCGGTGAGCAGTTCATAGCGGTCAATGTTGAAGGAGCATTGGTCTTTGCAAGCGCCTAAAAACAGGGCAAGAGCGAGAAGAAGGAGAAGTTTTGAAGTGTTCAAATCGATGTTTTTGGTGTGCTATTAACGCCCCAAACTATGCTTTATTGCTTCGAGTTGAGACTCAGGGAGGTAGTTTTTTGGGGTGACGGATGGGTGTCCGTACGAGAGCAATGCTTCTTGGGTGCTTGCGCCCATGGCGAGGATGGAACTGTTTTTAGGTGGAACCTGCTTCGCGAAAAAGGCGTGAACGTTGCTCGGACTGGTGAAGAAGTACAGGTGCGCATCGGGAATGTGGAAGCTGCTCTTGGCCTGAGTGCTGTAGATGTGGATGATTTGAACTTGGTTTTGTGGAAGTACCGATGGAATACGAAGTAAACTCTGTTGTGAACAGGGAAAAATGACCTCGTCCTTGCCCAAAATTTTTAGAAATTGTAGCCCCACTTCTTCCACTTCTCCTTCGCCCACAAAAGCGGGACTATGGGTTTTTTCAAGCGCCTTCAAGGTTCCTTTTCCGAGGCAGGCAATTTTAAAATGATCCAAAGAACAGCTTTGCTGATAAAACGCTACAGCTCGGGGTGAGGTGAAGAAAAGCCAGGTATTGGAGCGGTTTTCCGGACACTCGAATTCCAATTGGTGATGTTCAATGAGGCTTTCTGCGTGAAGTTGGATGTCGGTTTTACGCAAAGCCAGTACAAGTGGTGAGTCTGCACTCAAATTGGCACTATAAAATACCGAGGGTTTCAATGCCCCATTTGCTTTAAGCACCACTTTACCAGCTGCTCTCTATTTTCTGAACTGAACTGAGCAAACCACGGCTTGTCATCAATCATGCTGAAGACGTGCAATTCGTGCACATCTTCTTTGCTGTTCCATTCGCAATATGCGCCAAAAGGTACTTGACAACCCCCATCAATTCCTCGCAAAATGGAGCGTTCGATGTTGATGTTGTTTGCAGTGGCCTCATGGTGAAGCACTTTTGTAATCGCTTGGGTATCTTCTCCAGAACGCATCTGAATAGCAAGAGCGCCTTGGGCTGGCGCACTCACAAAGTCTCTTGGGTCGAGATCCATGACAACAAGGTCGCTCAGGTCCAACTCCAAGCGGTCCAATCCGGCTTTGGCAAGCAAAATGGCATCGTAATTTCCGTCCCGAAGCTTGTTCACCCTGGTGGGAACATTTCCGCGCAGCATCTCGATTTTCACCTGAGGCAAGGCGGCTTTCATTTGTTCACTTCGACGCGCAGAAGAGGTGCCAACTACGGCGTCAGGCCTTAATCCTAGTTTTTCATCGGCTTGGTAAGCACTTTTTAAGATGAGCAAGGCATCCTGAGGTGCTGCCCGTTCTCCCACGGCAACAATTTCCAAACCTTCCGGCATGGTGGTTTCAAGGTCTTTGTGGGAATGAACAGCAATGTCAATGCTTTTGTCTAAAAGGGCCGACTCAATTTCTTTGGTAAAGAAGCCCTTACCTTCCATCTTGTCGAAAGACAGGTGTTGGATTTTGTCGCCTTGGGTTTTGATGATTTTAATTTCCGTGTCAATGCCCGCTGCTTTGAGCCGGTCTTGAACGTGATGCGCCTGCCATAAGGCCAAGTCGCTGCCTCTGCTGCCAATGGTGTACAAGGGGGAACTAGTTTTTGGTGACGTTTTCCAAGATGACCTCTCTGGCCATTTTCATTGGAAGACTGATGTATTTTTTCTCCATATAAAGAAGGATCTTTTCGAGCACTTCTTTGGAGTTAGAATCGAGGTTTTCAAGATCTTTCGCAAATACTTCACCGATAGCGGTAGAGCGAATGTCTTTGATGGTCTGAGGGATCTCGCGCATGGCAATCTCCAAACGACGTTGCTGAATTTCTTGGTTCACTTGGTGAAGACCTTCTTGAATG
Organism: uncultured Flavobacteriales bacterium; assembly: GCA_938085105.1. Lineage (GTDB taxonomy): Bacteria > Bacteroidota > Bacteroidia > Flavobacteriales_D > Sanyastnellaceae > CALKGK01. The sequence goes on along the minus strand of CALKGK010000084.1, from coordinate 206 downwards.
ATTTCCAAACAAGACTCCAGTTCTTGCCCGCGTTGCGCAATGTTCACGTCGGCTTGTGCTTTGAGTTCCTGCATTCCAATGAACTTCTTGCCGAGAAGATCGATCAAGTCCTGATGCGTGTCGGCAGGAAGGGCAATGTCGGTCAGCAATTCAAAGTGAGGTGCTGCGAGTTGTTCAAAAAGAGCGGGCTCAATCAACGCGGCTTC
>CALKGK010000083.1 GCA_938085105.1 uncultured Flavobacteriales bacterium | reverse complement strand
CCATCACCATTGTAATCTGCAGCTTCAAGTGTAGTGAACAAGCTGAGATCAAGCGAATGTGCGCCAAAGGTGGTCATCACGTCTGCGAGGTTAACCACTCCACTAGAAAAGTCCGGAGCAGTGCTTGTACCCGTATTAACGTACACGCGAATACCACCTGACTGGCTTGACAAGAGGATGTCTTGCAAGCCGTCATTGTTATAATCAACAATACTTACATGTACCCTAACTCCAATTCCTGAAGTGACTATACCATAAGGGTTATCACCTGAATAGGTGAAAGAAGGCACGGCTCCTCCGTCATTGATCCAAAAACCAATACCCGGGTTTTCTGTGTTGTACCCCCTCGCGAAATCGGTAAAACCATCACCATTAATGTCACAAGGATAGATAATGGCACCTGAAGCAGAGCCATAAAACTCATTCATTCCAAGAGCAGGCTCATAGCTTGGGAAGGTCCACTGGAAATTTGGTCCGATTAAATTCTGTGATTGCCCTGTAAACGGCAAAAATGCAAGAACACACAAGGAAAGAATGAGTGTGAGCTTGTTAAAAAAGAATGTTTGTTTGAACATATCGTTAGGTTTGTTGTGCCGCGAATATACAAAGCGTGTACTCGAGTTTGGATTTTTTTTCGACAAATCGCTTCATTTCATCGATGAATGGGAATAACGCTTGATGGTTCATGTTTGTATGGTAATGAAGTCAAAAACCTCTAAAATCGGCATTCGTTAATCGATGTTCGATAGTCTCTTTTTGATTGATGAACAAGACATACTGACCAACGATGGAAAAGGTTTAGGGCTGCGCCGGTTGAGCTTGCTGGAACACGAAGAAAAGCTCAATTCAAAATTCAGCAAACAAAAAAAAGCACCCTCTTAAAAGATGCTTTTTTCTCCGTGCGCCCACCTGGGCTCGAACCAGGGACCACCTGATTATGAGTCAGGTGCTCTAACCAACTGAGCTATAGGCGCATTGGTTTAAAACCGCGGCAAAATTACGGCTATTTCTTGAATCATGGAAAAAGCACTGGAATAATCTCTCCTTTCATCAACCCGAAAAAGAAAAATACCATTCCCAAAATCCTCTTTCCATTCATCACAATAAACCCTTAATTCTAGGAATCATTATTAACTTTCAGCCTGAATACTTGTTACACAATAACATGAAGGTAGAAAAAGACAGAAAACTTGCTTGGTCGATTTTGTCGCTCATTATCGCAGGGCTCATCTTTACGGCGTGCATTATTCTCGCCCTTCGCTCCGGTGGTCCGATTCGGATTTTTGCTCTCCTCTCCTCTTTGGGAGCGGGCTACGCTATTTTCGAGATCATTAGGGCGCTTCGAAAAAAAAAGTAAAAAACGTATAGCTGAATAAATATGGAAAAAGGAAAAATTGGATTAATTGGATTGGCAGCTTTTGTAGTCATCTCGCTTTTGGTGGTCATCTCCTCTTTTGAGAAGGTACCCGCCGGACATGAAGGGTTTGAATTCATTCAATATGGCGGAAACAAAGGGATCAATGAAGACATCGCCTATGGAGCGGGTCGGCATTTCATCATGCCTTGGAACGACCTCATTGTGATGAGCATTCAAGAAAAATCAAGAGCATTTGCCTCAGAAGTGTTAGACAAAAACGGATTGGAAGTGCGCATCGATTGTTCTGTCAACTACCACCTTCAAAAAGGTGCTGGTGGTTGGATGTATGGCGAAAAAGGGGCTTCTTGGGAAGACAATATCGTCAACACCACTGCCCTCGGTGCAATCAAAGATGTTGCAGGTAAATACGACGCGGAAGAGCTTTACTCTACTCAACGAGATCAAATGGAGGTGGAAATTGAAGAACTCATTTCTACCCGACTCAATACTTACCGGGTAAACGTCACCTTCATTGAAATTGCTGATGTTGACTTACCGGATGTAATTAAGAAAGCGATCGAAGGAAAGCAAGAGCAGGATCAAAAGAACCAACTCGCTCAGAAAAAGGAGCTGGAACAAACCTACTTAGCGAACGCAAAAATTCAAACTGCGAGGGGTGATTCAGCGTCACAAGTGATCCAAGCAGCGGGTAGAGCAGAGGCCTATCGTTTGGAAACGCGCCAGTTGAATGACAACATCCTACGAAAACTGGCCATTGATGCTTGGAGAGCAGGTGGTTCTCAAGTACCCAAATATGTTGGAGAAGGAACATCACCTGTTCCATTCATCGACGAGAACTAGAAGCAGAAGATCTGGCACCTGAAAGAAATCAAGCCCGAACATGCATCATCATGTTCGGGCTTTTTGTTTCGTAAAGAAAGCAGCTACAGCTACAAACTTAATATCCTTTGTGCGGTAAATTGATTTAGATTCGGATTGATTTGACACGTCAAATGGGTAAGCATTTGGGAAGAGAGGTTGTGGACTTTCTTCTTGAATGAGCGAATTGAAGCGGTTTTGAGTGGTGAAGGGCTTGCTTTTCGTCCGGCTGCAAATTTAGTGGGGTCATTCACAAAGTTCCTTAAAAAGGACATCAAAAATCCCCTAAATTCGATTTGCGGAGGAGGCGGGGGAGGGAGGGACCGCGAGGGCTATGTCAAATTCGGAATAAATTTTATATTCTTTATGTACGCCTTTTCAAGGTACATTTAACCCAATATAATACCTTTAAAAGGCACATCACCCCCTCTCAAGACTTCTAACTCAAAACTTCATCATCTCCACAATTTCAAAGTCCAAATGTCGCTTGATTAAATCGGCTCCAATCACTTTCACATTCACCTGATCTCCCAGCTGATAACTCTGCCCGGTTTTTCTCCCTTGAAGCTCAAATCGTTTTTCATCAAAGGTGTAATGATCATCCCTCATGCTCTCAATGGCAACTCTACCCTCACATTTGTTTCCGTCCAACTCAACATACAAGCCCCGAGCGTTCATCCCACTGATGATTCCCGAAAAATTCTCACCCACTTTGGCCAACAAAAACTCCACTTGCTTGTACTTGATGCTCGCACGCTCTGCTTCCGATGCCTTCTTCTCTTGAATGGAACTGTGCTTGCACAATTGCTCTACCGGACCAGGGTTCACCGAACTTCCTTTGTCCAGATAAAACTGCAACAAGCGATGCGCCATCACATCAGGGTACCTCCGAATGGGAGAAGTAAAATGAGAATAGAAAGGAAATCCAAGACCGTAATGACCAATGTTGTGAGTAGAGTATTCCGCTTTCGCCATGCTCCGTATCGCCATCACCTTAATCAAATCTTCTTCTTGCTTTCCTTCAGAGTCCTTTAGAAGCTGACGAATAATCTTGTCCGTATTCTCACCGCTCGGCTTGGGAAGCTTGTGTCCGAAACGGAGCGCAAATTCATGCAATTGGAAAATCTTTTCTGGATCTGGCTCATCGTGAACACGGTAAACAAAGGTCTTGGGCTTCTCCGATTTTGGATTCCCAATAAACTCCGCAACGCGTGTGTTCGCCAAAAGCATGAAGTCCTCAATCAACTTGTTGGAGTCTTTCATCACCTTCAAGTAAACCCCAATAGGTCTGCCGTCTTCGTCCAATTCAAACTTCACTTCCTCTGTACTGAAGTCAAAAGCTCCTTTTTTCGCACGAACAGCGCGCATGGACTTGGCCATCTTATCCATCATCAAAATCTCCGCCTTGAACGGACCGTCGCCACCTTCAATGATTTCTTGTGCTTCTTCGTAGGTAAATCGATGATCGGAATGAATCACTGTTCTCCCAAACCACTCTTTTTTCATTTCCCCTTTTTCCGTCAATTCAAAAACAGCAGAAAAACAGAGCTTGTCTTCTTTCGGCCGAAGAGAACACAGTTGATTGGAAAGCACTTCCGGAAGCATCGGTACGGTTCGATCAACCAAGTAAACCGAGGTTGCCCGTTTCACAGCTTCTTTGTCCAATTCAGATCCTTCCTTCAAATAATGCGATACATCGGCAATATGAACACCAACTTCCCAGTTGCCATTTTCCAATTTCTCAATGGAGAGTGCATCATCAAAATCCTTTGCATCGTGCGGATCAATGGTGAAAGTGGATGCCTTCCTCATGTCGCGACGTTGAGCAATTTCTTCTTTTGTGATCTCGGTTGGAATTTGCTTGGCAACGGCCTCAATGTGTTCAGGAAATTCGTAAGGCAGACCGTATTCCACCATAATGGCGTGCATTTCAACATCGTTATCCCCAGGTTTTCCGAGCACCTTGCTTACACTTCCAACCGGACTGTCTTTCGGGTTGTTCCAAGCCAGCATTTCAACGATCACCTTATCCCCGTTTTTCGCTCCGTTCAATTCGTCCATTGGGATGAAAAAGTCAATGTGGATTTTCTGGTCTGAAGGGATGCAAAAGGCCAAGTTTTTATTGATTTCGATGATACCAACAAATTCCTCTCGAGCTCTTTGAAGTACTTCAACAACCTTACCGCTCGGTTTTCGGGCATTCTTATTCATGCTGATGCGCACGGTGTCTCCCCACAATGCAGTGCCGGTGTATCCGCGCGGAACCTGAATATCGTTCTCCCTGCCTTCCACCATCACAAACCCTCTACCGAAGCGGGTAATCTGGATGGTTCCTTCAATGGCTGTTTGAGGAATTTCAGTCAGGATGTATTTACCACGATCAATCTCCTTCAAGTTCTCCTTCTCGATTTCTTCTTCAATCATCGCCTGAATGAGCTTCCGAATTCCCGGATCGTCGATGCCCATAAATCCGGCAATTTGTTTGTAGTTGAGTGGTTTCTTGGGCTGAAGTTCAAAAACGCTGAAAAGCTCCTTCCGCAGATTGCGTTTGAACTTTTGTGCATTGAACTTGCCTTTATGTTTTTTTCTTTTCGACATGGGATAAATATGATGAATGTTTTTAGTTCTTCGCTCCTCACTTTGCGGATTTAATGATGAATTCATCAAAATACTGAAAGCCGATTTCGTTTCTTTGTCCCATGAAATGGGAAAGATGGTGTCCGACACGTTGGAAAGAATACGAATTGCTTGATTCTGGTGACGGTGAAAAACTGGAGCGTTTTGGCGAAGTTACGCTTATTCGCCCAGAACCCCTTGCTAAATGGGATAAATCACTTTCACCCAAGCAATGGAAAGACCGAGCGCACGCCCGATTCGAACAGTCTGGTGCAACTTCTGGCAAATGGAAAAGCCTTCAAAAACACCCCACCGTTTGGGAACTGGAATATCCTTCGCTGAAAGGGAACTTCTCTTTTGAGCTTCAACTCACCCAGTTCAAACACGTGGGCATTTTTCCCGAACAAGCGAGCAATTGGGATTTCATTCAAAAGGCGTGTTCCAGTTTCACTGCAGAAGGAAGCCAACCTAAAGTGCTCAATCTCTTTGCATACACGGGAGGCGCGAGTTTGGCGGCGGCAAAGGCTGGTGCCGAAGTAACCCACGTGGATTCCATCAAACAAGTGCTTCAATGGACCCAAAGAAACATCGAGATCAGTGAAATTGAAGGTGTTCGCTGGCTTTTGGATGATGCGCTCAAATTTGCTCAACGAGAAGCGCGTAGGGGAAACCGTTACCAAGGCCTTATCATGGATCCTCCTGCTTGGGGAAGAGGACCTAAAGGAGAACGTTGGAAACTCGAAACCAAATTGGATGAACTGTTGGAAAGCACCTCCAAAATTTTGGCCCCCGATGGTTTTCTGGTCTTGAACACCTATTCTGGGATTTCACTCAGCACACTTAAC
>CALKGK010000082.1 GCA_938085105.1 uncultured Flavobacteriales bacterium | reverse complement strand
ATAAGACCCATCTCCGTTGCAAGTGTAGGCTGGTAACCTACCGCTGAAGGCATACGACCTAGAAGTGCTGACACCTCTGAACCTGCCTGTGTGAAACGGAAGATGTTATCAATAAAGAATAGGATATCACGACCACCATTTGGATCAGAAAGATCACCATCACGGTAGTACTCTGCAATAGTTAGTCCTGAAAGTGCTACACGTGCACGTGCACCTGGAGGCTCATTCATCTGACCGAATACAAGCGTTGCTTGTGAATCAACTAATGCAGCTTTATCAACTGTTGAAAGGTCCCAACCACCTTCTTCCATAGAATGAAGGAACTTGTCACCATACTTAATTACGTTTGCTTCAAGCATCTCACGAAGAAGGTCATTACCCTCACGTGTACGCTCACCAACACCTGCAAATACAGAATACCCGTCGTATCCTTTTGCAATGTTGTTGATCAACTCCTGAATCAAAACGGTTTTACCAACCCCTGCTCCACCGAACAATCCAATCTTACCCCCTTTTGCATAAGGCTCGATCAAATCGATCACCTTAATACCGGTGTAAAGAACTTCGGTTGCGGTAGATAGATCTTCAAATTTTGGTGCTTCACGGTGGATTGGTAATCCGCCTTCGTTGGAAACCTCATTGATTCCATCGATAGCAGTTCCTACCACGTTAAACAAGCGACCTTTGATCTTATCTCCAACAGGAACGGTAATCGCCTTTCCTGTTGATCTCACCTCCATTCCACGGCTCAAACCTTCCGTAGAGTCCATCGAAATGGTTCTCACGGTGTCTTCACCAATGTGGCGTTGGGTTTCGAGAATTAAGTCTTCTCCGTTTGCGCCCTTGATTACAAGTGCGTCTAATATATTCGGCAATTCTGTTCCTGGTTCGAAGCTTACGTCAACGACCGGTCCGATTACCTGTGCAATTTTTCCAATGTTTTGGGACATACCAAAGGTTTTTGTCTATACCTTAAAAATCGCTGCAAAAGTACGTCGATTGATGCTCTTAAACAAAAGATGTGGATAAAAATGCACGCAAAGCTGTTGAGAATTCTGAGCAAAGGTCCCAAATCCGCTATATTTGTGCCGTATCAAGCAAGAAAGCCACTTTACTTTGAAGATCTATCACGGCGTACAATCGTTCAAAAATGTTAATAAACCCGTTTTAACCACGGGTACATTTGATGGCGTCCACATCGGTCATCGAAGCATCATCAAACGAATCAACAGCATCGCAAAAGAGGTGGGCGGAGAGTCGGTCATGCTCACTTTTTCCCCTCACCCCAGAATGGTCATTTTCCCAGACGATCATGGTTTGAAGCTCCTCAATACAAGCGATGAAAAACTCGAACAACTAGAAGCTGCTGGCCTACAACACTTGGTGATTCAACCCTTCACGAAAGCATTCTCAAAAAAATCAGCCCTAGAATATGTGCGTGAGCTTTTGGTGGAAGGAATACAACCCTACAAGATGGTGGTGGGCTACGATCATCGTTTTGGGAAAAACCGCGAAGGGAGTTTCCAAAATTTGATCGAATACGGGGAGATGTTTGATTTTCTGGTTGAAGAAATCCCGGCGCAAATGCTGGAAGAGATCAATGTGAGTTCAACCAAAATCAGAAACGCAGTCTCTTCTGGAGATATTTCTACCGCAAATCATTACCTCGGATACAACTATCCGCTCCATGGCATCGTTATTGAAGGAGACGGCATTGGTAACAAACTTGGTTTCGCTACGGCAAATGTGCAGGTGAGCGATACCCTGAAGCTCCTTCCAGGGAATGGTGTTTATGCTATTCGGGCTGAAGTGAATGGGAAATGGCTCAAAGGAATGCTGAACATTGGTCACCGACCTACCGTAAATGAGGAAGGTGAACTGCGTATTGAAGCGCATTTATTTGATTTTGAGCAAAACATCTACGGTGAAAAAATCACCTTACATTTGATGGAAAGGATCCGCAATGAAGAGCGCTTTCATTCCTTTGACGACTTGAAAGCTCAACTTCGCAAAGACCAAGCTGCCGCCTTGAAAGCACTTGCATGAAAAACTATTTGCTCTGTATATCCCTCTTTTTCATTAGTTTGAGCACTCAGGCTCAAGATGGACTGATTGACTTCGAACAAATCGATACCGCAAGGGTGTTCACCTCCATCGAAGAGGCTTTGCAGTCCGATGTGCCGGTATACCGTCTCGACCTCACAAGGCAACGACTCAAATCCTACCCCGAAGAGCTTTCACAACTGGTGTATTTGAATGAGTTGATTCTGGACCGAAACAAACTCGATTCCATTCCTGCAACGGTGTCTCAACTCAAAAATCTTCAAATCTTTCGCGCAGACCACAACAACATCGAGACCTTCCCCGAAGGTTTGTTGAAGTGCAAATCCTTGCGCATCATCTCTTTGGGTGATAATTATATTGACAACATTCCGGACGACATCTATCAATTGAAGCAACTCCGTGAACTCCTTCTTTGGAGCAATGTTGTGAGTTATTTTGCCCAAAGTTTGAGTCGGCTCGATCAACTCGAAAAACTTGATCTTCTTCACAACGACATGAATGCAAGTGAGCAGGAAATGCTTCAGTTTTTACTTCCCGATGTGAAAATCATTCTATCTCCGCCTTGTGTTTGTACCTTTGATGACGAATGAAAAATCCCATCGTATCTCTCGAAATCAGCATGTATCCTTTGCATAAGGATTATGAAGAAGCTGTCTTAAACTTCATTGCCCAATTGGAACGCCTCGAAGGAGTGCATATCCAAACCAACGGAATGAGCACGCAAGTATTTGGACCTCTCGACACCCTCATGCCTGCTGTTCAAGATGGGATGAAATCCTCTTGGTCTGACGGCAATCAATCCGTTTTTGTTATGAAATTCCTCTTGGGAGATGTCCACAGCTACGAGCACGACCATCAAAAATAGTCCGAAAACGCTATTGACCATTGAGATCATCTCGACGGTTTTTAGCTTGGTGTACACCTTGGCGTATATTCAGGGCCAGTCGTGGTGCTTTCTTTTTGGCGGACTCGGTGCCTTGGGTTTTGTATTGCTCTGCTGGATCAAACGAATTTATGCCGAAAGTGCTCTTCAGTTCTTCTATGTACTTTTTGCGATCTATGGCTATTTATCTGCCCAAGATGAATGGCTCATTCTTCATCATTCCTTGGAGCAAAGCCTACCTTTTGTTCTTGCTGGAGCTGCGGGAACGGCACTGCTTGGCTTTATTCTAAAACGTTTTTCCGATGCTGCCTCTCCCTTCTTGGACGCATTCACCACCATTTACAGTTTGGTGGCTACCTGGTTGATGGTCAGTTTCATTCACGAGAATTGGTTGTATTGGATCATCATCAATGCGGTTTCTGCGGTCTTGTACTACCGGCGTACATTGTACTTCGGAGCGCTGCTGTTCCTCATCTATTTTTTCCTCGCTATTTACGGCTACTTCAATGTCTAAAACCATCATCTCCATCAGCGGACCCGAGAGTTCAGGGAAAACGAGTTTGGCCATTGCCCTTGCTCAAGAATTGGGCTGTGCTTACGTTCCAGAAATTGCTCGCTTCTATTTGAAAGATCACGGTAATTATTCGTTTGAGGATGTTCAGCACATTGCAAAATTGCAATTGGAAGCAGTGCAGCGGGCCAAGGGTGGTTCTACCCCCAACTACATCGTCTTGGACAGCGATCACGTGGTTTTGGAAATCTGGTTTCAGGAGAAATTCAATCGTCTTCCTTCAAATTGGGAGACTAATAAAGCGGAATGGGGAATCGATTTGCAAGTATTATGCAGTCCAGACATCCCTTGGGAAGAAGACCCCCTTCGCGAGAACCCTTTTGACCGCGATCGTTTATTTCAACGATATCACGAACGTTTGGAACTTGATGACGCCCAGTTCATGGTGGTGGACGGACCTTTGGACAAGCGTTTGAAAGCAGTTTTGGAGCATCTGTCGCGAGGATAAGCTGAAGGGAAAGCCCAACTCCAAGTCCAAGGCAAACTCCAACTTTAGGGCAGAAAAAAAGCCACTCTATGCAGAGCAGCTTTTTCCGATTGTTTAATTGTTTTCACCTACAAGTGAAAGCTCGTTTTATCGTATTACAAACTTCACAGGGATGGTGTACTGTACGTTCACCGATTTACCGCGTTGCTTTCCGGGCTCGAAAGTTGGAAGGCTGTTCACTACGCGCAATGCTTCCTTGTCAAGTCGACTATCCACGGGGCGAAGAACTTTGGCGTCCTTCACTTTTCCGTCTCTGTCTACAACGAAATATACGAAAACTGTTCCTTGTATCCCAGCATCTTTCGCGATTGGTGGGTATTTGGTTGTTTTCTGGATGAATTTAATGATCTCAAGCTGAGTACATTGGTTTCTTTCGTCACCTCTCAACTCTTTACAATCTCCGAGGGCTGGCATGTTCTCAACCACCATAAATGGGGTATCGTCCACTACTTCTTCCTCTTCGTATTCGATTTCTACAATTTCGGTGTTTTCGTCAAGATCAAGATCTTCAACAACCAACTCTTCCTCAATTTCTTCTTCATCTTCAACGATTTCGATTACCGTAGTTGCCGGTGGTGGTGGCGGTGGCGGTGGTGGCGGTGTAGTGGCCACAGGAATGATCTCGTCTTCGAGCATGTCCAATTGGTCAAATGCCAAATCGCTCGTTTCTTTGATTTCGTACGAAGTCCAAGCTAAGGCGCTCAGGATGAAGGCAAATACTGCCATAAATCCAAGAACACGCCAAGCTACACGCTTGCGTTCGATATCTGCTTCTGGAGTCTTACGTTTTTCCATGATTTATTTATCTGCTCTAAAATTAACAAAAATCGCGCCTTTATATTGCTTCTTTCCCATAAAGTAGGCGAAAAATAACAAGTCCAAACAAAACCCCTAGGGCATTGGCGGCAAAATCGAACCAGTCGGATACGCGATCTTCAAATAAAATTCCCTGAAGTGCTTCGAGCAAACCTCCATAAATCAAACAAAAGAGTGCCGAACTTCTCAGCGCTCGTCGGTTCAAAATAGGAAAGCTCACTTGTCGCTTCAAGCCAACACTAAGGAATAGTGCGAGTAGCGCAAACACGCCAAAATGGGCGAATTTATCGAAGCTGAGTAGATCCCAAACTTCCACTACGGGCAAATCACCTCCCGGTATGGCATACAACATCGCCACAACCATTGCCCATGAGATGGACCAAATCATGTGACGGAGGAAATCCACTACCCGATGAGTTCACCGTAAGCATCAGCACTCATCAAGGCATCAAGAACGCTCGCGTCTTCGATTTTCACTTTGATCATCCAACCTTTGCCGTAAGGATCTTCATTCACCAATGCTGGATTTTCTTCCAATTCAGCGTTGAACTCAACCACTTCACCACCAATAGGCATAAAGAGGTCTGAAACGGTTTTCACTGCTTCCACCGTTCCGAATACCTCTTCACTGTCCAAGGTTTCCCCTTCGGTTTCGATTTCAACGTATACGATGTCGCCCAATTGATCTTGAGCGTAATCAGTGATGCCAATAACAGCGGTGTCGCCTTCTAAGCGAATCCACTCGTGGTCTTTTGTGTACTTTAGTTCTGCGGGGATATTCATTTTATCCAGTTTTGGGCAAAAATAGTTCTTTTCACGAGCTATCAAATACCTTAATTCAAAGTAAACCTCAAGGTGATCCCAGAACTGATGTTCGAGGTTGGGAAGGAGGTCGAGATCTTCGGTCTTGTGAGCTGATGATCATAGAAGAATCGAAGGGTTAATTTCTTCGACATTTCTAGGTCTGCACTGGTTTTAATCGAGATGATTTTTTGTCCGGCAGTTACCTGATTCTGGCGTTCAACCATCTTACGAATGAGGGTAACGTTATCTCGAATGGTTAAATCCGCTCGAATGCTCAATTGTGTTTTCTCCAACATCTGAACTGGCAATCTTCCTTTGGTTCTCAAGAATGGATTCGGAATTTCTGTCAGCTTATACCCTAGTCCAATCACCAAAGAGTTGCTTTTCGTTTCCGTAATTTGGAAGTTACTTAAACCTAGCGTTACCGTTCGATCTCGCTTCAACTCCACCCGAACTTGCGGATCGTTCTTTCCTTTGGTCTTCAAAGTCATGTCAAAACCAATCAATGGAGCGAGCTGCTCACTGATGCTCACGGTGTTGATTTGTCTTTGAGCAATGTAATTCGGGAAATCACTTTGATCCAAGGCACTTGGCAATCCATCCCCATTCTCTTCGTAACTCAAATTGGTGACGTAAGAGGTGGTCATGGTAGAACGATAGGTGTGACTGATGTTGAACTGCTTGAAGTGCTTTTTCACCGATGGCAACTTGGTCAAACCGTCATAGGTTACCCTCCAGTTGGGTTGTGCTTTTGTTTTAAATACGTCCAAAGGCACTTGCGATGGGTCTTTTCCTGTATAAGCGGCAATGAAGGCTGGAATGGTAACGTCTTGAGATGTTGGTCCCCATCCTTCATAATACCCGTTATCTTCCGTATTGGCCAACTGGTAAGACTCCTGATTGAGTCGGTCAGAGATGGTCAATCGGTTCAGCAAGAAGGCATCAAACACCTCAGAATCGAAGTCTTCATCGTCTTTTGAAAACGCAGTAGGCCAGGTGATGATGGATGCAGACAGGTTACCCGTTTCCATGGGCGACTCAAAGTTGTACGAATCCAAATCCTCATCATAACGGAAGAAACTCTGTTTGTTGGTTGAGGTTGTTCTGTTCGCGGTGAGCTCAATTTTGAAGTATTTAATGGGCTCTAAATTGGCACGAACATTCCAGTTTTCAGAAAAGGTTTCGCTGTACTGCTGGTTAAGGAAAGGCTGTTGAACCAACCATCCGTTTCTCGCTGCTTGCAGGGCGTAATTGTCGATTTCATTGCCGAAGATGTCGGTGTTTTGCTGACCTAAAATAAAGCCTACTCCCGGACCTTCAAAGTTCTGATCCATCCCCACAAACTGCGTTCCTCGATTGTAACCTGGAAGCAAGATTCCCTCATTTCGAGTATACGCCCCAGAAACATTCCTTACCATCATCAAGAGGCGTGCAACGCCGCGCAGCGGGTTGATTTTCTCCTTTTCTTCCTCTTCTTCGTCTTCATCTTCTCCAAAACCATTTTTACGTGTATTGTCTGAGCTTCTTCGGTTGTTCGATCTGCTCGGCTTGGCATTGTTGATTTCTTTGAGGAAGTCTACCTTATTGTACCAGTTGACCAAATTTGCCTGTGCATTCAAGGTCAAGTTTCGGCTATTTTGGATGGTGTTCCCCAAGGTATCTTGAGCGAAGGGAGCTCGATCCCAGCGATAAGCCGATTGATAACGAGCATCGGAACTGATGAAGTCCAAAGCTGGAATTTTATCAAAAGGCAACTTGTACGAAAGCGAGGAGGTGTGGTTGTAACTCGTGGTTTCACCGAACCCCTGTATGTTGTTCCAAACGGTATCGCGATAGGCACTGTAGCCTTCCGCTTCTCGATCAATCACCCCTGTTGGCTCACCTACCAAGGCGAGGTTGTTGGCACTAAAGTCAAACTTCAAACTCTTGGTGATGTCGTACTGAAGGTTGTAATCCCTTTTCCAATTCCACTGCTTCAATACTTGTGTTTGAATGAGGACGTCCGACTCTACTCCAAAAAGCGCTGCAGTATTGTTTCTCAACCTGCTTGTCTCATACGTTCGGTCCATCATGGTACTGAAAGAGAACTGCTTGATTCCGGTATAGAAGTTAAAATCCTTGAGCCATTTCAAATAAGCTGCATTCCCAATCAATTTATTGAAGGGCTTCACCTCGGTGGGTTTATTGTTGAAACTGTAGTTCAATCCACCGCGGTACTGCTTGTTCATGAGGAACTCCATGTTGATGTCGCGACGATAGGTTTCGTTATACCCATAGGACAAACTGAAGTTTGCAATATCATAGAAACGTGGGTCTGAATTTCCACCGCTTTTTCCTCCTTTGCCTCCTTTTTTCGGATCATCTCCTTTTCCGCCTTTCTTGTTGTCTTTTCCTGCGTCGGTCGGACGGTTTCCAGTTGGGGCAATTCTGAAGTTGGTTACGTTGATGCTCCTCCTTCGAACAATTTGCTGGGCTCGTTTTCTTTGCGGACGAGTGAGCTGCACTTCATCGATCTCAATATCTGGCCGCAGCGGGTCAAATTGAGGTGTGGTTACGCTTTCCGAATACCCGAGATACAGCGGCAATTGAACACCGTACTCTTCAGGGAAGAATTTACCCAATTGAAGGGTCGAGTTGGCATCTACACCAATCACGGTTTCTCGCTGACGTTCCTGAACACGCTGTTCCAAGGTTCCCCAGCCCGGCTTGGAGATGTTACCAGCAATGGAGATGTTACCAAAGTCGGCCAAAGTAGCATTCATTCGTGCCACAGCTGCCCATCCACCTTCTTCATTGAAATCGGTCAATCGAAGCTCATTTGCCCAAATGGTTGCGCATTTCGACAAGCCATCATCACCTGAGAAATTCCCATCATCCTTATCTGGATTTCTCACACCAATCATAACGACAATCACGTTGGCGAGGTTCGGATTTCCTTTGATCTTGATGAGGGCGTCCCCATCCCTTTGCTCAAAGACTTGCTGGACCGAGAACCCACTCGGTCGTTCCACCTTAAGCGTTTGGAGTTTCTTGAACTCAATTTCAAAGTCGTTCTCCTCGGGCCAAATGGCATCGGGGTCGCCGGTAAACCACGGCGTGACTTTCATGGGCAATTCATACTCGTAGTAGTTATCGTCAAAATCACTTCCCAGTCGTATAAAGCAGGTCACATCCCCATTAGCGAGCACCTCATCGTCTCGACCAGCTTCTGCATGGACAAACATTTTCAGCTTTTCGTACATCCTCATGTCGAAATTCACATTCCGGTAAGCCGCTCGTGCATCTCCATCTTCAAGGTTGCAGACATTCAAGGCGATGGACTGCTCATTCAACTGACGTTGGTTGGCAGTGGCAACATCGATTTCTCTCTGAATTCCTGGAGGAGTTACATAAGGAATGGGGTCTCTATTTCCGTTTTCTTCAATGTTTACTGCATTGATGTTGAAGGTCGTTGGGTCTGGATCATCGGGTTCAACCTCTTGTGCACCTTCCAAAGAGCCAAGGAATTGTCTCCACTCTCCACGAATGAGCTCCAATCGGGCGAAACGCAAGGTCACTTCTTCACTCCAGCCTTTCATGAACATTCTCATGAATCGGATACTTCTGAAATCCGAAATGCTTCCTACTCTTTTTTGAAATTCACGCACCGGAACACGGAACTGGTACCAACGAACGGTTCGGTCTCCCTCCGGAGTATTCACACTCTGCTCGAAACTATCAAAGATGTAGTTGTTTCCAATGTTCTGCTCACCGAGATCGGCTTGGCGCAGACTTACTTTGTATTGATAGTAACTCTCAATGGTTCCCAAGGTGATATCGCCGTTGATGTCCTCCGTGTTGGGAATGGTGGTCGCTGTAATGGGGTAGCCGTTCGGACTCCCGGTATTCGAGTTCCCTTCATAGCCGTTGAAGTTCTTGTATCGCTCCAAGATGGTGGCATTATCGGCCTGCGCTTCGGGGGTTCTGAAATAGGTGAAATCATCGGCAGAAGGGTCATTCACATAGCGCTCATAAGCTTCTGGTGTTAAGAAAGCCTGCAAATCTGCGAGCCAATCGGCAAAAAAGTCTTGCTCTGAATCGCTGTTCAATCCATCCAAACCAATGTCTTGCTGGGTGTAATTCCCAACCGAGTTGTCGAAGGCATTCACCACGTTAAATGTGGATGGATCAGGATAGAGCCCCCAAGTTCCGATCAGGGTTGGAAGTTCTTGATTCTGACTTGGCAATCCGTTTTCATAGCTCAATTGGCTATCATTCAATACGTCTTCCGATACGTTTCCAAGGTTGAAATACAAATCTCCACCACTTTGGTTTTCAGAATCGTCGTTGAAAGGATCCATGAGCCAGAACTGGATGAACTCAATGTTGGAGGCCTCGAAGTCAGTAGTGGTCAATGCTCGTTGAATCCCTCCCCAGCTTTCTTCCGGACTAGCTAAAGTACCATCAGGGTTGAGCCCGTCTGCAAATTGATCTCCCCCTGCGGGAACATAGTTGTAAGGTCCACGCTCTCGTGGGTAATAAGTTAAATCGAGGGTAGCGATGTTTGGAGGTGTACCTGCTGGAAGTTCTCGGTTAGGGAACACTTCATTCTCCAATACCTCTCTCATTCTGTGATCGCTTCGAATTTGATCGTCAACCTGACCATCATCCAAACCGTTTCCACGAAAGAATTGCGGATCGATGATGTACCAGCTCAACTTCGCACGGTTGTAATTGTACTGCAGATTGTCTTCAATATCTCCTTCAGGGAAGAGGTCTTGCTGCAATTTCGGTGTACTAGCCAAGAACCACTGATTGATGGAACGAATATCGATGGTACTCTGGCTTCCTTCAAAATCATCGAGATAGGCATTCCCGTCTTTACCGATGGCTCTTGAGTGACCCGGAATAAGGTAGGCGGCCTCTGCTGAGAAATCAATGCTGGACTTCTCTTTCGTTTCGATGAAAGGAATTTTGTCTACCATTTTGGTCAAGAATCCTGACTCTGTTTGGTAGGCAAGATCGGTTCCAAGAATTGTGTTGTTCACCGGTTCATCTCCAATGTTCACCTTTTGGGTCAGTGGTCGCTCCCTAAGGTTCAACATCGTTGCACCCACATTGAAGTTGTCGCTCACTTCATAATCGAAACGGGTTCCGATCATGGTTTTTGTCTGAATGTTGAAGAGGGAGTTACTTTCGAGAGAGACTTTGATTGGCTGACCAGAATCGAGGAGGCCTTCATTCAAAATCCGCACTCTACCTAGTTTATAATCCACCGTATAATCCTGATTCTCCACCAAGCGCACCCCACCTGCGGTAACGGTAACCGAACCCTGAGGTACGTTAAATGCGTTCAAAGGAATCTCGGAGGAAGAAGAACTTTGGTACTGTCCTCGAAGTCGGAATCGGTTCAAGGATGGAATTTGCTGGGCGGCTGTTTTCGTACTATCGTAAAGCGGTTGGAATACCACGGTGTTGATCACTGCTTCGGCCTGTGCGGGTTCTGCGGGCAATCGGTTCCGGATTTCATCGGCGAGGTGTTCACCAAAAGGTTCCACAACGGGGAAGAAGATCCTACCGTTATCGCTTTGAATCAAACCACCCTGCGTAGCCGCTTGATCCACAAAATCGAACACACCATCGGGGTTGTCCATCCCATTCACGTCCAATTGGTCCATGTTCAAGACCTGGATGAGCAGCTCTCCATCGAGGGGCTGACGAGGAATGTAGTTCAGGTCAACACCCGTGGATGGATCGTTGTACCAAACATCCAAACGGAAATTGTCTCGATTAACACCAAAGGCACCGATGCTGTAGACGTTTTTCATCATCAAATCCCACATCGGAGCAGGGTCGCCATTGTCCAAACTCACTTGGGTGATGGAACTCTTCAACATCTTCAAAGCGAGTGCACTTGGAGCGGTATATCCATCTTGGCTGAGTGTACCTACTTGGAAGGTTTCTCCATTCAAGGTGTACTCATAAGATACCGCCAAAACCTCAGCGTTGTTGAGCGCTTGACGCAAAGAGATGAAACCGAGACGGGCGTTGTAAGAGTATTCAGAAACACTCAATTTACGTGCGTTACCTACTCTTTCGTAGTGAATACCTTGTTGGAATTCAGGAAACTCACTCGCAATGGCAGCATTTGCTCCACTGAAACCCATGATGTCGGGATTCTGAGTAACTCGATTAAAAATTTCATTGTTGAGGTTCGATGGATTTGGGGTGATGGCCAAGTTGGGGTCATCAACCAATGCGCCCACGTTGATGTTGCTGGACATGTAGGCTTGGTTCTCCCCAAGATCAGCGAATCCAATCACGTTTCTCACGTCTTGTGTATTGGCCTGCTGGTTCACTACCCACACCTCAATACGGGTGATGTTCACACCCGAATTCACTACCGGTAAACTTTGAAGCGCTTGATCGTATTGATCTCTAAACCAATTTGAGAGGAAGTAGTGCTTGTTGGCTTCATAGTTGTCTGCCCGAATATCAAAGAGCTGCGTTTGAGCTCCTCCTTCTACTTCAATTTCTTTACGTTCTCCTTTTTGTTGGGAGAAAACCGTGGTGTTTCTCAATCGACCAAACTGAGTTTCCATCTTCAAACCAAAGAGGCTCGAACTTCCCGAAATCAAGGTTCCTCTCAAAGGTAAGCTCACGTTACCCGCCTCAATTTTCTTGATGATTTCGTCTTCATCTCCGGTATACTCCAACTTCATTTGGTTCTCGAAGTCGAAAGTAGCCTCCGTATTGTACTGGGTGGTGAGTTGCATTTTCTCACCAATGCTTCCCACAACGTTCAGTTGGATTCGCTGGCGGAAATCGAAAGTGGTGATGGTTCTTTGTCGCTCCGGAATCCTAGGGTTGTCTGTTTTACTCACATTCACTCCGAAGGTAAGCTCTGCAGATCCTTGGGGTTTGATGGAAATCTCATTCCCTCCAAAAATTCGGTCAAAACCTTCTCCTCCCACGGTCAATTTTGGCTCGAAGGCACGATCTTCTTCATCTTCCTCCTCTTGCAAACGGGTCCAGTACTCAGAAACATTGTCGTCAATGCTCGTTTCGAGGTATTCTTCTAAAGTATAGGTGGTGGGCATTCTGAAGCGCAGGGAATCGCCGATGGTTTGATACACCACGTAATCTCCTGTTTCGGGATCATACTCTACGGAGTATTGGATATTGTCTGGCCATTCGAGGGAAACACCTCCAGTATTTTCAACGGGGTTATTTTCATCTTCCCCGTGCGGTAATGGGAGCACCACATCTCCGGTATCTGCGTTCAATTGAACCGCTTCGTTTCGACGAATTTTCGGGTGCAGTGGATTCACGAATGCTTCCTCCACATTGTTGGAGAAACCAATCCATACGATACTCAGAAGGCCAATAGCCAATGAGTACTTCATCCATTTTTTAGAGCTCAAGATCACGTATTACATCAATTTGAGCGCCATCTTAATCAACGCTTCTACCGATTGGTCGGAGCCGTGTTGTTTCAAGATCGTCTCGAGAGTTTTATTCGCCTTGGTTTTGTCGAAGCCGAGCGACGACAATGCAGATAACGCTTCAAGCTTAGCCGTATTGCCTCCGAGCGGAATAATTTCTGTTCCGCCAGTAACTGCTCCGATTTTGTCCTGCAAATCTACAATAATTCGTTGCGCCGTTTTGGCCCCAATTCCCTTCACACTTTGGATGGCTTTCACGTCGCCCCCAAGAATGGCTGTTTTCACCTCATCTGGACTCATGGAGCTAATGATCATGCGCCCTGTAGAAGCGCCAACTCCTGAAACAGAAATGAGTTTCAAAAACACCGTTCGCTCATCTTCTTGGTGGAATCCGTAAAGGGTGTGGGCATCTTCTCTCACCACCAAATGAGTGAGCAAGCGCACATTCTCATCTTCTCCAAGAGCAGAAAAAGTATGCAGACTGATGTTGACAAAATAACCTACGCCACCGCATTCAATGACAGCGTGTGTGGGGGACTTCTCGATCAATCGACCGTTGAGGTGATGTATCATAATTTATTTCGTTTGGGCATCTACAACGGCAATTCGAACCATGTTCACAATCTCGCGGACACTGCAGCCCATTTGGAGAATATGGAATGACTTCTTCATACCGAGGAGGATTGGCCCAATAACTTCTTTCTCTCCCATTTCTTGCATCAATTTGTAAGCGATGTTACCCGAGGCAAGGTTGGGGAAAATGAGGGTATTTGTTGTTTTATTTTTCAGTTGTGAAAACGGAAAAAGCTCTGCAGCCATTTCGTTGTTCAATGCAAAATTGGCTTGGATTTCTCCATCAACAATCAATTGTGGATGGTCGCGGTGAAGCATTTCTGTTGCACGCATCATTTTATGCGCATCTTCTCCTTCTGCTGATCCGAAATTGGAATACGAGAGCAAAGCGATTTTCGGGGTGATGCGCAACTTCTGAATGGTCTTGTTCACCAAGAGCGTGATGTCCACAATCTCCTCGGCAGTTGGGTTCAGATTAACTGTAGTATCTGCAAAGAACACGGGTCCTTTTTTCGACTCTACGATGTACATTCCGGCTACTTGCTTGGCATCTTCCTCCATACCGATGATTTGGAGTGCAGGACGAATGACGTTTCGATAATTTCGGGCAATTCCAGAGATCAAGGCATCTGCATAGCCGGTTTCCACCAACATGGCTCCGAAGTAATTCCGATCCCTCATGGAACGCACGGCCTCAAATAAGGTGAGCCCCTTACGCTTTCTTTTTTCGAACAAAAGACTTCCGAAATAATCTCTTCGAGCACGTTCACTTGCGGCACGTGCATCGATGATTTCCACGCCATCGAGCTCCAAGTTGTTTTCTTGAATCATGTTCTTGATCAACTCGATATCTCCTAACAAAATGGGCTCTGCAATGCCTTCGTCCACTGCTTGTTCAGCAGCTTTCAAAATCTTGTAATTGTCTGCTTCAGCAAATACCACTTTCTTCGGACGCTTTTTGGCTCTTTCTGAAATGTTTCGAATGAGCTTATTGTCTTGACCTAGTCTTTTTCTCAATTCACGAGCATAGGCATCCCAATCAGCAATGGGTTTTTGCGCAACACCAGACTCCATCGCCCCACGGGCAACTGCCATACTCACCGTAGTGATCAATCGCGGATCCATGGGTTTTGGAATGATCAAATCTCTACCAAAAGACATGTTTTTTAGGTCATACGCCTCGTTCACCTCTTCCGGCACATTCTCTTTAGCGAGTTCTGCAATGGCTTTCACCGCTGCGAGTTTCATTTCATCATTGATGCAGGTTGCACGTACGTCCAAAGCACCTCGGAAGATATAAGGGAAACCAAGTACGTTGTTCACTTGGTTAGGATTGTCTGATCGTCCCGTGGCCATGATAATGTCTTCACGAACGCTTCTGGCTAAATCGTAAGCAATCTCTGGGTCGGGATTGGCCAATGCAAAAACAATGGGGTTTTTCGCCATGCTCGCCACCATCGCTTCATCCACAACGCCGCCTTTACTCAAGCCGAGAAAAACGTCACAGTCCTTCATGGCATCAGCTAGGCTTTTGAAATCGTGATCACCCGCAAAACGCTGCTTGCGCTTGTCGAGATCCGTTCTCGTTTTCGAAATGGCTCCTTTGGAATCGAACATCACCAGGTTTTCCAATTTCGCGCCGAGTTTCAAGTACAAATCGACACAAGACATGGCTGCTGCTCCAGCTCCACTGATCACGATGCGCACATCTTCGATCTTCTTCTCTGCCAATTCGAGGGCATTGAGCAAAGCAGATGAGGAAATGATGGCGGTTCCGTGCTGATCATCATGCATGATGGGAATGTTCAGCTCTGCCTTCAAACGCTCTTCGATCTCAAATGCCTCAGGGGCTTTAATATCTTCTAGGTTGATCCCTCCAAAAGTGGGTGCAATGGCTTTCACGGTTTGAACAAAGAGATCAACATTACTTGCATCCACTTCAATGTCAAAAACATCAATGTCAGCAAAAATCTTGAAAAGAAGTCCTTTCCCTTCCATCACAGGTTTACTGGCTTCCGGACCGATATCTCCTAATCCGAGGACTGCGGTTCCATTGGAAATTACGGCCACCAAGTTTCCTTTGGTGGTATACTCGTAAACATCTTCTGGCTTTTCTGCGATGGCCAAGCAAGGCTCAGCAACACCTGGAGAATAAGCAAGTGACAAATCGCGCTGTGAACTGTAGGGTTTGGTTGGGATGACTTCCAATTTCCCTTTTCTTCCTTGAGCGTGATAATCAAGGGCCTGTTGTTTTCTGATTTTGTTCATGAGGGCGTAAAGATAGTGCTCTGCCTTCGCTGTTCCAATTATCCCGCGAAGCAGTTTTCACCAATCCCCTTACGATCTATTTTCCTGCAATAACAAATGCGGCCAATCTACTGTTGTTTGAAGCCACCAAAAGCACTTCTCTCCCAAAAGCTGGAACGAAAACAGTTTCCATACCAACCACATTCCCAGGAGCATAAAAGCCGCTATCCAGCACCCTGCGTTCCTCAAAAGTTCCATCGGACAACTGGATCAAAACGAGTCCGTTCGAAGCATCGTGGCGCACCGTTTCTACTTCCGCCCCAAAGTGGTTTCCTGCGAGAATGAGGTCTTGTTTTCCGTCGGCATTCAGGTCTTTGGCCAATATTCTTTTTGTGGCTGATATTTGTGCCAAAGCAGGCAAGGCTTGAAAATCCCATCCATCGGCCGTGCGATAAGCAATCCCTGATCGAAACTCATTCACTTCAAGAAAAAGGGCCTCGTCCATCCCTTCACCCAACACATCCTGAATGCTGGCTTCGCTGAAGCTTTTGTAGTCGGTAAACTTTTCTTTCACAAAAGGCATTTGCTCCGATGAACACTCCCTTCCTCGAACAGGAACATACTCGTCCTTATAGGGTTTTGAAAGCACAATATCGTTGCTTCCATTGTTGTCAAAATCGCTGGCATACACACGAAGTACTTTCTTCTCACTCACATGGTACTTTGTATTCTCCCCCATGTTTCCAAGGAGTAAATCGAGCTCACCATCGCCATTCATATCGGCCAGATCAATGCTCCACCACCACCCTCTCAAAGCACTGAGCGATTCACTCAAGGGAGAAGTCGCCCAAGCGCCATTTTGGAAAGTGAATATTTGCGGACTCATCCATTCTCCCACGGTCAAAAGTTCCAAACGATCGTCTCCTTCGAGGTTTACCCACTTCGCATCTGTAATGACACCATTTTGTCCGAAAAGGGAACTTAAATCCGTCACCTCAAAACCTTTTCCTCCTTCATTTTGAAAAAGGTAGGATGCATCGATTTGAGGATACTGACCCGGGAGCACACCTCCGGCTACAAAAACATCGAGGTCTCCATCCACATCCCAATCGGCCACTTGAAGCACCGATGCATTGGTCAATTCCTCCGGCCAAAAAGACTCCGCAGCTGCTGAGAACTGGCCATTTGAATTCAAATACAAACGAACCTTGTAGACGGGGTTTTTGGCTTCGAACTCATAACCACCACTGGCAACCACAAGGTCTTGATCTCCATCTCCATCGGCGTCAAAAAAGGCGGCAGAAACATCTTCGTACGCCTCGTCATTGAGTCCGGAATCCATGGCTTCGAATCCTCCAGACTCATTTTGAATCAGGAACTGTGAACGAAAAGTGCTTGCTCCGCCCAAGAAAGCATCTTGCAAACCGTCACCATTTATATCGCCAATGCAGAGTGCTGGACCGTGTTCGCTTTGTTTGTGGGGAAGTAAAACTTCGCGCTGAAAATCATCGAATGGGTTTTCTTCATGCGCTTTCACTTGTGCAATGGCTGAAGAGTAATCACGTAAAAGGGCCGGCTTGAAATTGTAGACATCAATGGCTTGCACCTTCGCATCAGCACGCTTTACACTTAAGCGCTGATCGGCCATCACATCGTATTTTCGAATGGAGGCTCCATCAGGAAAAATAATCAGCAAAGAATCCAAACGATTGTTTTCACCTAAGCCAAAATGCATCAGCTGTTCTGAGGAAGATTGATAACCCCGAACGCTCGTAAGCTCTTGGTATTTTAGTCCGCCATCAACAAAAGCAACGGCCTTCGCTCCTATTCCGTATTGATTCATTGCTCCTGCGTTCACCGCCACTTGTAACCAATGTCCTTCAGACACCTCGTTCTCATAAATAAATGGAGCTGAGTTGTTGTTGTTCACTACCAAATCCAAGTCACCGTCGAGGTCCAAATCGGCCACAGCTGCACCAAAACTGAAAGCGGGAGTATCGAGTCCCCAATCATCAGTCTTCTTTTCGAAGTGCATATCGCCTTGGTTGTGGAAAAGGTAATTTGGTGTGAGCGTTACTGGTGCTTCTTCCACCATTTGGAATAAATTCACCTGTGCGCCTTGCTCCATTTTTTCTTCAAAACTCAAGGCAAAATCATTGTTCCGGATGTCACGATTGATTCCGTTACTCACATACAAATCGTTCCAACCGTCGTGGTCAAAATCATTGGCGAGCACGGCCCAACTCCAATCGGTAGACGCAATTCCTGCCATCTGTGCCAAATCTGAGAAAAAGCCCGTACCGTTATTCATTTGGAGGACGTTGCTCATGTATTGATAATTGTAACCTTTCACCACGTAGCTCCAGAAATTTTCGGGTTGCATGGACGGCATGTTGGTTTTTGATCGCTGATGGTCTTCTGCCTGCATGTCGAGAACGGTGAGGTCAGTAAAACCATCGTTGTTCAAATCGGCTGACTCACAACCCATAGCAGTAAAGGAAGTGTGCTT
>CALKGK010000081.1 GCA_938085105.1 uncultured Flavobacteriales bacterium | reverse complement strand
AAAGCGCGCATGTCTTTGATGCAGATAAGTTTGTTGGTAGGGTTTGCGGGAGTCTCGATGTGAATCATGGAGAGTTTGTTTGCTGCGGGGTGAGCTCCGATTTCAGCCTTGAGTTCTTCCAAAGAATCTGTAGGGTCGATGCCCATCACGTGCACGCCAAACTTGGTCATTACGTGGTTGATGAAGTGGTCGGTACCTCCATAGACAGGGTTGCTGTAAACCAAGAGATCGCCCGGCTTGCAGAAACACAAAATGGCTGTGGAGATGGCACTCATACCGCTTTCAAAAACGGCACAGTCATCAGCTCCATCCCAAAGGCACAAGCGCTCTTCCAAGATCTGAAGATCGGGGTTGTTCAAACGAGAATAGATCAAGCCCATTTGCTCGCCTTCTTCTTTTTCACGCAAACCGTAAGCCAATTCGAAAAAGGCCTTGCCCTCTTCGGCACTGTTGAAGACGAAGGTGGAAGTTTGGAAAATAGGACACTTGATGGCGCCTTCGGACAACTTGGGATCGTAGCCGTGGGACATCATTAAACTTTCTGGGCGCATATTTTTCATCATGAGAACATCGTTTTGTCAAATATCGAAATATGTGTCAAGATTTCTATTATGAGCTTTTAAATAAGAATAATCGACTAAATTACTTGCAATTATTAGAATATTGTAGTTTTGAAGAGCTGTAAAAACCAAGTCCAATGGAAATTCGTTCTTATACCCTACTAGATAAGCAGGATAAACACTTGCTGAAATTGCTTCAGGAAAATGCAAAGTACACGGTTCAAGACTTATCTGACATGATCGGATTGAGCAAGACGCCAACTTTTGAACGCATTCGTAAACTAGAAAAGGAGGGCTTCATTCAAGGCTACCGTGCACAGCTCGATCGAGAGAAGATGGGCTTTCCGCTAATGGCTTTTTGTCATGTTAATTTGAAAGAACACTCAAGACCCTTATTGAAAAAGTTTGAAGCTCAGATTGCCGAACACATTGAAGTTTTGGAGTGCTACCACCTCGCAGGTGTGTATGATTATCTTTTGAAATTGGCGGTTCGAGATATGCAAGAATATCAGCTCTTTATGATGGAAAAATTAGCGGTGATGGACAATGTGGGTAACGTACAAACCTCTTTTGCATTGAACACTTTGGTTGAAAGGTCGATTGAAGGGCGGGAGTGAGGCACGTGGGCTTTTATCTTTAAAATCATTAGAATATAAAACGCCCCAGAGTCACATTGCTGCTTCCCTGAGGCGCTTCCGCACTTAAAAAAGAGTTGCTTATTTGATTAGGAGAGGATGGTGTTCAATGCGATCATCACCAACAAAAATCAAAAAGTAGGTCCCGGCAGCCAAAGTGCTTAGATCAAGCTTTTGGGTGTTGCTTTGCGTGAGTTGAAGCTCCGAAATCACTTGTCCGCTTGCGCTCATTAAACGCAGGCTTCTAAAATCCTGAACTTGCTCAAAGCTGATATTCACGATGCCTTCGCTCGGGTTTGGGAAGATGTTTACGCTTCGCGAAGCCAATTCATCCACGCCAATCGTTAAGCGATCGATGATGACAAAGTTGCTTGATAAGTCGTAACATCCATCAGCACTAATATCAAATACACTTCCCACTTCAGGAACAATAAGGTCGCCTTCATGTGCCATTCCCCAAAGGTGACACTGTCCTTCTGGAGCGCCTTCAAAATCATTTGAATTTCCATCGAGCACGGCCAAAATTTGATCATCGCCATCTGTTACGATGTAGGTGTAGTTCGTGCCTTCGTTGTTTTCAACCTGGAAATCAATCACATCGGCCAAACCATCGCCCACAAAAATGCTCACTTCTGTTTCATTGTCTGTGGTACTCACTTCACCTCCGTTAATGGCCGTTCTGATGACTTCAATGGGGTTGGACAAGCTGTAGCAGCCTTCAAGGTCGTTGGCGTTCAAGCCTACTTCGGCGCCTGTTAATCCATCTTCAAAGCTCAAGTGCCAGATCAGGCAAATTCCTCCACCAGCGCCTTCCAATTCGAAAGGAGGGTTGTTGGGTAAACCAACAATTTCACCGTTTTCATCGGTAATCACCCAAGCTGAGTTGCTACCAAAGTTTCCTTCTAAGCTCACGTCGATGGCATCACTTTCACCATCGCCCACACAAATATTGGTATCGTCTTCAGTGCTGAGCACGCCACCAATTACGCCTGTTCTTACCACTTCAATTGGATTGGAAAGATCGAAGCAGCCTTCGAGGTCGTTGGCGTTCAAGCCTACTTCGGCTCCCAGGAGTCCATCTTCGAAGCTCAAGTGCCAGATCAAGCAAACGCCGTCGCCTGCTCCTTCAAGATCGAAAGGAGAACCGGCCGGCAAGCCCAAGATATTTCCTTGAACATCGGTAATCACCCATGCTGAATTGCTTCCAGTAGCATTGGCTAAAGTTACGTTGATGAGGTCTGCTTCTCCATCGCCAGCGCAAATGGACAAAGGATCATTGGTTTCAATCAATCCGCCATCAACCACGCAATTGCAATCGTCACCTGTGAGTCGGGTTACAGCTAAGGCATTGGACAACGAAAAACACCCTTCGAGGTCGTTGGCGTTCAAACCTACTTCGGCTCCTACTAATCCGTCTTCAAAGCTCAAGTGCCAAATCAAACAGATTCCAGCTCCAGCGCCTTCGAGCACGAATGGGGGAGCGGCAGGTAAACCGAGGATTTCTCCGTTTTCATCTGTAATCACCCATGCACTGTTGGCACCCAACTCGCCTTCGAGCGAAACGTCGATCGGATTGTCGATACCGTCATCGGCACAAATCACTAATGGATCATTGGTAGAAATACTTCCTCCACTCACTTCTGAGCGGTTGACGGTAATGGGGTTTGAAAGGTCGAAACAGCCCACCAAATCATTGGCGTTAGCTCCTTCCATCGCGCCTTCTAGTCCGTCTTCGAAGCTCAAATGCCAAATCAAACAAACACCGCTTGGTGCTCCCGAGAAATCGAAGTTCCCGTTAGCTTGAAGCGCAAGAATGGTGGCATTTTCATCGGTCAATACCCAAATGCTATTTTGTCCTAAAGCACCTTCGAGGCTAGCGCTGACGAGTGCTTCTTGACCGTCACCTGTGCACACATCGGTTATGTCATTGGTAGAAATTATACCACCATCGACACCAGTTCTTGTTACAGTAATCGGGTTGGACAGGTCAAAACAACCTTCAAGATCGTTGGCGTTCATACCCACTTCCGCGCCTGATAGTCCATCTTCAAAACTCAAGTGCCAAATGAGGCAAACACCTTCGCCGGCACCTTCAAGGTTGAAAACGGGACCTTCGGGTAAACCTAGGATGTTTCCTGCCTCGTCTGTAATTACCCAGGCACTGTTTTGACCGATGTTTCCACCTAGAATCACTTCAATGCTATCATCGATTCCGTCGCCGGCGCAGATTTCTGTGTTGTCGTTGGTGCTAATGGTTCCACCGTCAACTCCAGTTCTTGTAACGCTAATTGGGTTTGATAAATCGAAACAACCTTCGAGGTCGTTGGCATTCATTCCAACTTCGGCACCAGTTAAACCGTTGGCAAAGCTCAAGTGCCAAATCAGGCATACGCCTTCTCCAGCTCCTTCGAGGTCGAAAGGTGGAGCTTGTGGTAGTCCTAAAATATTGCCTGCTTCGTCTGTAATGACCCAAGCGCTGTTTTCTCCTGTATTGCCAGAGAGTACTACGTTGATTGGATCAGCTATTCCATCACCTGCACAAATTTCGGTAGGGTCTGTAGTTGAAATTGTTCCACCTGCTACGCCGTTTCTGACCACGGTAATTGGGTTTGAGAGTTCATAACAACCAACAAAATCGGGGACACCATTTCCAAGAGCTAGTCCTTCAAAATCATCTTCATAACTGATATGCCAAATCAGGCAGATTCCTTCCCCAGCAGGTTCGAGGTCGAACGGTGGTGCATCGGGTAATCCAAGAATGTTTCCATTGGCGTCCGTAATCAACCAAGCAGAATTTGCTCCTACGTTGCCCATAAGGCTCACGTTGATGGGATCTTCTTGTCCATCGCCCGCACAAATGGTGGTAGGATCAGTAGTGCTGATCATTCCGCCATCATTTCCACAATCGCCGGGGTTTTCGCTTTGAAAGCTTGGGTTGGCTTGGTACCAATCGTCAACAGTATCTCCATCCCCATCATAAGCGTAAGACTGTCCGATTTCTGGAGTAGGGAGGAAAGGACCAACCGTCCATATTCCAGCGCTTTGTGCAATCATTGCTCTCTGGTGATTGGAACTTCCCCACTCAACATAGTCGATAATTGCCGCTGAATTGGTGTACTGGGGGAGGGTATATAGTCCTAATTCATCGTCATTGCTCAGCGGGTGACCAGCAACTGCGATGATTTCTCCTGGTTGAAGCACAAAATCGTCACCAAAAAGTGTGAGGTTTCCGATTTGGCTATAAGCGGGGAAGGAGCAGAGGAAGTATCCGCTCACGTCAACGTCTTCTGTCCCGAGGTTTTTGAGTTCTACCGTATTCGCATCAACAAGAAATTCGTTGATGACAATTTGCCCAAAGCTCATTTGAATGATGAGCGAGAAAAGGGCGAGTGTAAATGTCCGTTTCAGCATCTTTAGCTATTTAAGTGAATAGTATGATTTTCATTTGGGGGCAATCTCCAAAGAAAATATCACGAAAAGGATGCGAAAAATGGGAGATTCTGTGATGAGTGCTGAAAATTGGTGGACAAATGTTGGACAGCTAAGGGGGCGGTTGATGTTGAGTGTGTGGAGGCACTACTTATTGTTGTGTTGAAGGATTCAAAATTCTCGCTAACTCTCTTCGCAAAGAATCATATTTTTGAATCCCCATAGCCAGCAGCAGTGCGACGCTACCGTAAGAAGGGTGCAACACCTGCTCCAAAGAACCGTGGGCTTACTGCGATTTGTTAGAGCTTAATTGTTGGCGTGTCGTTATTTTATTTTAAAGTCAACTATAACTGGTTTATGATCACTATAGTTAGTCCATTTTTCATAATTGAATTTTTCTGGATTCTCACTTTCGGGAATTATTAATATGTCAGGTTTCTCTTCTAGAATTACTTCCAGTTTTTTCCTAAAAGACATATTACAGTTCCAAGTTATAATTTTCAATCTCGGTTTTTTTAATGCACGTCAACGGTTTCGGGTATGAAACGTAGGGCATTTCAAGGCATTTAACCGTCCACCTAAACTGAACTTACTAAGAGTCGAAAACTTGCGTAAACCGCTGTCCGCCCTATGTTTTATACCCATTGATCTCTGTAGTTTTTATTCTTCCAAGATATTTTCAAGTACATTATAATATCGTGTCGCAATAAATTCCGCACCTGTTTCATTGTAGTGTACCTCATCAGCCAACAAACTATCATTAAACCCAGTAAACATATCAACAGCAATAACTTGTGATGTGGATGTGCTTTGATTGGTTGCAATATTTAACACTTCTTGCTTCATTTGGTCAAAATAACTAGTCAAGTCAGATGTCATTACATCTGTTCGTCCAGGTGCCATTTGTTCAATGATTATTGTAACATCCGGATTATC
>CALKGK010000080.1 GCA_938085105.1 uncultured Flavobacteriales bacterium | reverse complement strand
CAAGCGAAGCGAAATAAATCAAGCGAAGCGAAATAAATCAAGCGAAGCGAAATAAATCAAGCGAAGCGAAATAAATCAAGCGAAGCGAAATAAATCGAGCGAACCAACCTCAACCCAAGCAAAGCGCCCTCAACCCGAGCGCAGCGACCTCAACCCAAGCGCAGCGACCTCAACCCCAAACAGGACTTACTTCACCAACTTCTTGTATCGAATACGAGTAGGTCCAGCATCTCCCAAACGCTTCTTCTTGTTCGCCTCGTACTCCGAATACGTTCCTTCGAAAAATACCACCTCAGAATCTCCCTCGAAAGCCATAATGTGCGTGCAAATTCGGTCCAAGAACCAACGGTCGTGAGAAATCACCACCGCACAACCTGCAAAGCTTTGAATTCCTTCCTCAAGTGCCCGAAGTGTGTTTACATCAATATCGTTGGTAGGCTCATCGAGCAAGAGAACATTTGCCTCTGTTTTCAAAGTCATCGCCAAATGAAGACGGTTTCGCTCCCCACCCGAAAGCACACCACATTTCTTCTGCTGGTCTGAACCGTTGAAGTTGAATTTTGAAACGTAGGCTCTAGAATTCACGAGCTGGCCACCGATTTCAATGTGCTCATTTCCTCCTGAAACAACCTCATAAATGCTTTTCTCTGGGTCAATCTCGGCATGTCGTTGGTCGACGTAACCAATTTGTACCGTTTCACCAATCACCACTTCACCATCATCGCTGCTCTCTTCCCCCATGATCATTCGGAAAAGGGTGGTTTTACCCGCACCGTTCGGACCAATGATCCCAACGATTCCCGCCGGAGGAAGTGAGAAGTTGAGGTTTTCAAACAAGAGACGATCTTCGAAGCCTTTCTTCAAGCCCATTCCTTCGATCACCTTGTTTCCGAGACGGGGTCCGTTTGGTATTGGAATCTGCAAGCGAGCTTCTTTCTCTTTGCCTTCTTGTGCCATCATGGCATCGTAGTTTTGAAGACGGGCTTTGTTTTTCGCATGACGACCTTTTGGATTCATCTGCACCCACTCCAGCTCGCGTTCCAATTCTTTTCTGCGTTTCGACTCTTGTTTCTCTTCTTGAGCCAAACGCTTCGACTTTTGATCCAACCAAGAAGTGTAATTCCCTTTCCAAGGAATGCCTTCTCCCCTGTCCAATTCAAGAATCCAACCGGCCACGTTGTCCAAGAAGTAACGGTCGTGAGTTACTGCAATAACAGTTCCCGCGTATTGTTGGAGGTGCTGCTCCAACCAGTGAATGGATTCTGCATCCAAGTGGTTGGTAGGCTCATCGAGCAAGAGAACATCCGGGTTTTGAAGCAACAAACGGCAAAGTGCCACTCTTCTTCGCTCACCACCAGAAAGGTTTTTGATGAGGGCATCCTCTGGCGGACAACGAAGTGCATCCATCGCAATGGCCAATTTCGTGTCCAGTTCCCAAGCACCGAGGGCGTCGATTCTATCTTGCACCTTCGCTTGACGATCCATCAACTCTTCCATTTTTGTGGGATCGTTCAAAATCTCCTCATCCATGAATTTGTTGTTGATCTCCTCGTATTCAGCAAGAGTATCAACAATCTCTTTCGTTCCTTCTTCAACAATCTGACGAACCGTTTTTTCATCATCCAACTGCGGCTCCTGTGGAAGGTAGCCCACAGAATATCCATCACTCCAAACAACATCACCTTGATAAGCATCATCCAAACCAGCAATGATCTTCATCACCGTTGATTTACCCGACCCGTTCAAACCAATGATTCCAATCTTCGCTCCGTAGAAAAAAGAGAGGTAAATATCTTTTAGAATGTGTTTTCCTGTTGGTGTGGTTTTGTTCACCTTCACCATCGAAAAAATAACTTTTTTATCGTCTGACATGTCTTGTTCTCATTAAAGGATGTGAATGCAAAAATGAGACAAATTTGGATGAGAAAAAAGATTCTTTTTCAGGTCTACGAACGAGCCAATTCATACCTCACCATCACCACCCCCGTATCAAAAGCCTCGCTCGATTGCAGTTTCCATTTCGAACTCACCTTGCCTTTTGGAAAAAGAGGGATTCCGCTTCCAAGAAGGATGGGCATGATGGCGAGTTCCATTTCCTTAATCGCTCCTTTTGCCAAACAAGAATGAATGCTTTCACCTCCCCCCAAAAGCCAAATACCTTTCTTCGATTCAGCTCTCAAATTGTTTATGGTCTGCTCATCGAAATCAGTAATGACTTTGGTGTTTGGACTTCTCACCTCCAATTTTTGACTTGAGGAAAGCACCACCGTTTCGCATTCGGGATAGGGCCAGTCGATTCCAAAACTGAGGATCTTTTCATAGCTTTTTCGTCCCATCAAAATCACATCAATTCCTGCAATAAAATCGCCATAACCATAGTCGTATTGCTTAGGATTAGGAATACTCTCTAAAAAATCAATGCTTCCATCTTCCTCAGCAATAAACCCATCCAAACTTTGAGCGATGTATAGTTTCATCTTCCTTTTATCAATTATTTGAACTGTACCAAGATTCGGTATACCGCTTGAAATTATCGAGAATGGATTGCCAACCAAAACGCTGAAGGTCTGCATTACCAGTTTCCTCAATTTCAAAGACCTCGGTGATTTTAACCCTATCTCCTT
The DNA here is from genome assembly GCA_938085105.1 of uncultured Flavobacteriales bacterium. Taxonomy (GTDB): domain Bacteria; phylum Bacteroidota; class Bacteroidia; order Flavobacteriales_D; family Sanyastnellaceae; genus CALKGK01. Next base: position 13,885 of record CALKGK010000080.1, on the reverse strand, counting down.
CCACCTCAAAAGAAATGCTCACTCCTCGCCCGTCATTCAGTTGTTTCAAAATGAAGGAGTGATCTTCAATTTCAATGTATTTCCCTGCAAAATCGAACGCCATACTTCCGTCCAAAGCTTCCATGCGCCAAGAAAAACTTCCACCTGGAAATAGATTATTACTGGCTTTAGGGCACCTCCACGACTCGTGAGCGAAATTCCACTTTGTTATATGTTTCGGGTTCGTCCACGACTCCCAAACTTCTGAAATTGGGGCAGTAATGGAGGAGCAAACAGTAACACTCGAGATCATGAATTAGAATTGGTTAAATGTCGGTTTCGGTCATAGAATTTAGAAATATATTTGTTCAATAGTAGGGCATTCTTCAACTAATTTGCAGAATCTTTTCTCTTGAATAGCTGCGTAAAACTTAAAATCCATCGAGCACATACAATCAAGAGCAAAACCTACGTTCATAAAACACTAAGAACTAGACTTAAAATACTCGATGCAGCCATTCCCCCATTTCGCAAGGCCATCAGAAATACACTCAAAAAAAAATTCACTTGGGTCTATTTTACTTTGCCTCTTTGCCCTCTTTCTTTCGCAGCAAGTTCATGCTCAAGCACAAAACACTTACACCATCAGTGGAACAATTACCGATGCCAACTCGGGTGAAGCTTTGATCGGTGCGACCATCTATGAGCTCGGAAAATCGCGAGGCACCAACGCCAACATCTACGGTTTTTACAGTTTAAGTTTGCCCAGTGACACCGTGGAATTGATTTATTCCTTCGTAGGTTATCAGCCCATCAAATACAAGTTCATACTCGATAAGGATGAAAGAAAAGACGTTGCACTCATTCCAGGTGAACTTTTGGGAGAGGCTGAAATTCTAGGAACTCAAGAGGAACGGATCGAAGAGAGCACTCAAATGGGAAGCATCACTCTAGACATGTCCAAAGTCAATGCGCTGCCTGTTCTGCTCGGCGAGCGCGATCTGATGAAAACCTTACAACTGCTTCCCGGAGTGCAATCGGGAACTGAAGGTGCCAGTGGAATTTATGTCAGGGGTGGTGGCCCCGATCAAAACCTCATCCTTTTGGACGGGGTGCCCGTGTACAATGCTTCTCACCTCTTCGGTTTCTTTTCTGTTTTCAATGCAGATGCGATTAAGAACGTTGAACTCATCAAAGGGGGCTTTCCTGCGCGTTATGGTGGACGGGCAAGCTCTGTGATTGACATCCGCATGAAAGAAGGGAACATGAAGGAGTTCAAAGGAAGCGGATCTATCGGACTCATTGCCAGCAAGCTCACCTTAGAAGGTCCGATTCGTAAAGACAAAACTTCCTTTATTGTTTCCGGACGAAGAACCTACATCGATTTGCTCGCTCGTCCGTTCATCGCAGCAAATTCAGACGGTGGAACGGGTGGCTATTTCTTTTACGACGTGAACACCAAAATCAACCACGTCATCAACCAAGACAACCGGGTTTATCTGAGTGCCTATTTTGGGAGAGATCAAGCCTTTGCCCGATATGACGATAGCTTTGGGAACAATCAAAGCGAAAAACTCGACGCGCGGATTACTTGGGGAAACACCATCCTTTCTGCCCGTTGGAACCGCATTTTGAACACAAAAACCTTCTTCAACCTCACGGCAACTTACAGTCAGTACCGCTTTCTGAACGACTACGAATTTGAATACACAAGCAACGATTTTGAAGAACGTTCGCTGTTCCGATACGATTCGGGGATTGATGATGTTGGGCTTAAATTCGATTTGGACTACCTCCCCAATGCCAATCATACGGTAAAAACAGGCGCCGTGTATACCTATCACACCTTCACGCCAGGCATCAATGTTTTTGAGTTTGAGAGCACTGAAGAAGTGCAAGACACTACCTTTGGTTCCAACGATGTTTATGCCCACGAATTTGCTCTTTACTTTGAAGACGATTGGAGCATCACTGAAAAGTTGAAAGTGAACGCCGGCATGCATTTGAGTGGGTTCAGTGTTCGAGATGAATTCTATTTTAATCCCCAACCACGACTAGCCGCTCGCTACCTGTTACCCAAGCGATGGGCTTTGGGAGAAAATGCATCCATCAAAGCCTCCTATTCGAGAATGGTGCAGTACCTCCACCTGCTCACAAATAGCAGCATTGGACTGCCCATTGACTTGTGGTTGCCCGTTACGAATCGCGTTCCGCAGCAGATCAGTGATCAAGTTTCTCTGGGCTATGCCACTTCTTTCAATGACTCCTATTCTTTGAGCATTGAAGCATATTACAAAACCATGCAAAACGTCATCGAATACCGTGATGGAGCCTCTTTTCAAGGCAGCGGTGAAAATTGGGAAAACAAAGTAGCCATTGGTGATGGAGAAGCTTATGGAGCCGAAATCCTACTCATGAAAAACCTCGGGAAATTCACGGGTTGGGCAGGATATACCTTGAGCTGGAGTTGGCGAGAATTTGAAGACCTTAACTTCGGGAATCGCTTTCCTTATCGCTATGATCGGCGACACGATATTGGAATAGCCATCACCTACAAACCCAATGATAAAATTGATTTCGGACTCGTTTGGGTGTATGGAACTGGAAACGCCGTTTCCTTGCCTGTGGCCCGTTTTGAACCCAATTTGTTCAACCCATCCATTGGAGATCAATCCTTGGGCGGATTCTACAATGGTGCGGAATACATTAACGAACGCAACGGCTACCGCATGCCAGCATACCACCGATTAGATCTCGGTGTCAACCTGCATAAAGAAACGAAATACGGACAAAGGACTTGGAGTTTTGGCTTGTACAATGCCTATAATCGACAAAACCCCTTCTTCCTCTATTTTAAAAATGAAGGTTTTGGAAATCGCGGATTGTACCAGATTTCCCTCTTTCCAGTGATCCCAGCATTCACCTATAACTTTGAGTTTTAAGCATGAAAAATTCTTTCAAAATCTTGATCTGTATCTGCCTGATGGGTGTCCTTCATTCCTGCGAAAAGGAAATCCCTTACTTGGGTGATGATGTTGATAAGCAGCTTGTTCTAGTGAGCTACATCGAAGCTGGCGACAGCAAAGTGCGCTGTTCTTTGAGCAGCACCGCTTCCATTTTAAACGATGATGACATCGTCTATTTCACCAATGCCAATGTTCAAATAAAAAAGAACGGAATTGTTGTTGGCGATGCTGTTTCTATGGGCGATGGTTGGTATGAGCTGGAAGTGGATGTGCTCGTGGGTGATGTCTTCAGCATCGAGGCCTCGCAAAACGGCTATGAATCCGTTGCAGCAATAACCACCGTGCCCGCCCCTCCGAGTAATTTTGAATTGACCGAATTGGAAATTGTTGACGACGAATTTAGCGGAGCGTATCGGGCCAGTCTGAGTTTTGACGATCCCTCAGGAGCAGATTATTACCAACTCCTGGTTTACGAAGATTCACCTTTCTCTTCCCCTTATCCTATTGGCTTTTCCAGCACCAATCCAATTTTTCAGGATGATGATGGATTTGGAGAAAGTGAATGGTATTACAACAATGACGGATTTTTTAGCGACGAGCTTTTCGAGGGAGACCGAGCTGAATTTGAAATCGAGTACTATAGCGGTTCGGGAGATGTCAAGATTCAAGTGATTCGTTGCTCCAGAGAATTTTATTTGTATCAGAAAAGCGTAATCAAATACCAGCAAACCTCTGGCGATTTCTTTGCACAACCGGTCCAGATTTTCACCAATGTAGAAAGCGGACTCGGGGTTGTTGGCGCCTATGCGTTTTCCGAAGTTGATCCAATGTAAAAGGAGGCGCTAATGACCTCCTTCATCCTTAATTTTAATCAATTTTGCTTGATCAACGAGCGCTTACCAACTCACGCTGTACGTGTTTCCATTCAAGTGAATGTTGGCTTGTCGGTTTCCCAGAAAATCAATTGTTCCTGAACGATTGATATCTTCTATGTTTTCCCCTGTTCCCGTGAAGGTAAAATCACTTGAACCGCCCGTGATAATATGGTCTTCTTTATCAATATAAATAAGCGAGTTGAAGCTAAATGATGTTTCAACCTGCTCTTCATTTTGAACAATGACTCCCGTTCCAGACTTACTGCTGGAATCACTCCAAGTGTAAAAATCATCCTGGGAGTTAAAACCTGTCAATGTTCCTGTTTTGCTTCCACTAGCATCTGACTCCCAGCGAGGTCCAGCGTATGCAGTGGTGAAATTGGACTCAAACAAGAAACCTGTAAGTTCATCGTCTGCACACAAGGTGGTTCGAACTCCTTGAACATTTCTTTCATAGAAACGCGAGCCCCAAGTACGGCTCCAATCGAAAGCATATGTTACTTCATTGTCGCATTGCGCAAATTGCCCTAAGGCTACTGAATTGTGCATGGATTTCGTTTCTTCCTGAACATCTTCTCCCTTATCTGAAATGGAGGCACTAAGCATGTCCACTACTTGTTCATCGCTTACATCGACGGTTTTATCGCGTCGGCATGAGCTAAGACCAATGGCAAGAATAGAAAGGCAAATGGTAAATTTAGTGAGTGTTGAATTCATGGCATTTTTTTTTTCGGTACTCCTAAGACGATTTTGAATTGGAGTGGTTTAAAGCAAGTCAATTTTCATGCCCAAAATAATCTCGGAGAACCTGTTCAACTATTTTTGATGACTTGTAGATAAAGACAGAACAACGAATTCCTTAAACCTCAAGGAACATTTGGACTTTGGTGTGAGCTTGGTCCTTCTGCTTAAAAAAGTTCGGGATTACACCCGCAGCTTTGAAACCCATTTTTTGGTACAAGGTGATGCCCATTAAGTTACTGCTATAGGTGTCCAACCAAAGTAACTCCAATACGGGGTTTTGCTTTGCCCAATCAACAGCCACCTTCATCATGATGCTTCCAATACCTCGATTTCTTGATTCCAACACAAGACCGATTCCGAGCATTGCAGTATGTTTGGTTCTTGATCGATTTGAGCCCATGAGATCGATATTCCCGATGATCTTTCCATCTTGCTCCGCCAACAAAAGAATGCTGTTTTCAGAAGTATTGAGCCGTTCAATGAGCGCCATTTCTTCTTCTAGACTATTCTTGTATTCAGTAACCAACAGGGGAATCGTATCACTGCCTTCAATGTATTGCTTCTTGATTGCAATCAAAGCAGCCGCATCGTCTGGATTTGCAGGGCGAATGGTTAAATGTTTTCCGCTCCGGTCGATGTGCTCTTCAGCAGATGGCAAAGAATAGCGCATGAATGGTTCTTTTTAGTCAAATCAAACAGTCCAAATCATTGGTGCGGGCCAATAGTATATTTGATGGCTCGCCGCACTAAATCATTGAGAGTTACTCCAAAACTGAGGTTCGCAAGATAAAAAAAGTATTCGCACACTCCATGCTAGGTTCCCTTATTGTGTGATTTGCACTTTCCTGTTAAAGGTGTCGTTTACAGTTCTTCGGATCCAGCAGATAGTTATGTTTAGTAATACTGACAAAGCACAAGCAAAATTTCTTGTAAAACCTGAAGGTTAAACATTCTTGAAATCCCAATCCAATTGAAGCGACATTAGAAAATGACGGTTAATTTCGATGATGACGCAAAACTTCATGCCAAAGGTTCAAAACAAGTTCTACTTCTTTTTGGCTACCTTGTCTGACCATGAAATTGAAATACTACCTCGGCCTCATACTGCTTTTTCCAATTGTAGCTTTCGGACAGTTGTCTGACAAACAAATTCTACAAAAAGTTGACTCCGCTTGGTCTTATCTCGATTACGGCTTAGAACCCGAAAAAGCGCGTGCTTTGGCCGATGAATTGAATGCCATTTATGAAAAGAATGGTTCGTACATCGCTCGAATCAACGCCTTGCAAATCACGGGAGAGTCGTATTACTACAGTCCACACATCGATAGCGCTTTGTATTGGTATGAAAAAGCCAAAGTATTTTCAAAGGCGAACGATGACTTGAACGAACTTGCTCACACTGCTGTTTCTCTTGGTTCGATATTATCTGAAATGAGTCGCTACGAAGAGGCTTGTGCGGAATTTGATGAAAGCATTAAAATTCGCGAAAGTTTAAACGACACGGATAATCTCGTTTTCATTTATATCAAGAAGGCTTGGACGAATAACATGGCCGACAAACACGACTTAGCGATGGAAGACTATCTCATTGCTGAGGGGTATGCTCGTGAGCTCAACGACACAATGGATTGGGCCAATGCCTTGAACGGGATGGCCATTGTTCAGAAAAAACAAAACAATCTGGAAAAGGCCGAAGCACTGTTTTTGCAAGCCATCGACTTACAAGAAGCTTCCGGCGATATCTTCGGAAAAACTGCCTCTGAAGGGAATTTGGCCATGGTGTACAAATCCATGGGGCAATATGAACGGGCGTATTCGATCTACCCTCCTCTTGTTGATCTGTATACCGAAGAGGGTTTTGATCTTGGGGTGATGTCTTGTTGCATTAACATGGCCATTTGCAGCAACTTTCTTGGAGAATATAGAAGGGCCATCAATGAAGGAAAAAAAGGAGAAAGCATTGCTGTAAACAACTCTCAAGTAGAAAGCGCCTGCGATATCAGCAATGAAATCGCCAAAGCCTACCTCCAACTGAATATCTTGGATTCTGCCATGATTTGGGCCGAGAAAGCAGCGCTTTTGGCTGAAAACAATTTCTCACTAGAAAAAGAGATGGCCAACGCACTTACCTTGAGTGAAATCCACTCTGCACAAGGAAATCATCGTCTTGCCTTGGAAGAATATAAACGCTACGCGGCGGTGAAGGACAGTATTTTTGAGTCGGAAAAATCAAAACAAGTCCTCGACCTTCAAGCAAAATATGAAACGGCCAAAAGTGAACGACAAATTGCCATTCTGGAAGCAGATGCACAGTTGAAAGAACAAACTCAGTTTACCCTGCTACTCGGTCTCATTTTCGTTTCCCTTGGGGCTTTTGCCATCATCAACCGAGAAACGAAACGAAGAAAAAAAGCACAAGAATTGCACGAATCAGAGATCAAAAGAGCTCGTCTGGAACAAGAAAAACTGCAAAACGAGCTGGAGTTCAAGAATCGAGAGCTTGTTTCGAAAGCATTGCACATCGCTCAAAAGAACGAAATGCTCCACGAAATACAAGAAAGACTCCAACAACATCAAAATGAACGGAAGAGTGATAATACGGAAGTTGACCAAGTCATTCGGACCTTAAATTTCGATCAGAAAATGAGCGATCATTGGGATCAGTTCACACAAACCTTCACCGAAACCAACCCCAGCTTTTTCCGAGTCTTGAATGAGCAATACGAAGGACTAACCAAAAACGAATTGCGATTGTGCGCGCTGATCAAAATGAATTTGGGTAACAAGGATATCGCCAACATGCTGAACATTTCTGACGATGGAGTGAAAAAAGCCCGTTATCGATTGCGCAAGAAACTCGACCTTCAAACCAATGAAAGTTTGGACGAATTTATTCTACGCATCGACTCTCGGGCCTTTTCAGTTTAATGAAAATGAGCTGAGCTCACGAGCTTACTTGGCATCAAATGCATTGGGGTAGCGTTCAAGGAAATTTGAGAACAAAGACTCCTTGCTCCTTTGCTGATAAATTTGGGTGAGTGCTTCTCGCGGATTCTCCACCCACAATGCAATGCTCTCATGCTTTTGATAGCCAATCCCTCTGCGGGTAAAGTCGTCTTTCAATAGCTTCATGTAATGCTCAAAAACGTAAACATTCTCGTCCAACCACGCCTGAAAATTGGCTTCGCTCATGTCGAACTTCCCTTGATCGTAAAAAGCAGTTTCCAAAGATTTCTCCGGACGGTTCACTAAAGCGTCAGCCGGAGATTTGGTATGCGTCACTGCTTCCTCACCTTTGAGAAGTGCCGTAAGTTCATCCATTTGCACTTGAAGTGCGTCGATTTGTTCTTGTTGTTTTTCGAGTTGGTGAGCGAGATCATTCTGATTCAAACCAACAGCTACGTTCACCATGGACATGCTTCTCCCCTTGCGCTCTTCCCAAGCTATTCCCAAAATCTTTGAATAGTCGGAGAGTTGCATTTCGTCTTTCGACTTGGCGGTTGCCGTACCATCATTGGCTCCACTCGCTAAGATGTAATCACCGATTTCGACCTCTCCAACGGTCCACACGGGAACCTGACCGATGAATGCAACCATTTCCATGTTTCTGGTATCTCCATTTGCGTTTCCAAGAACAATTGGGTTGCTTGAAATGGCCATAATTTGATCTGCGTTCCTGGTGTCTTTCGTTATTTTTCCTCCAACAACACCAACAAGGTCGCCTTTTTTGAATTCCTCTAGATGGTTCATTTTGGGGAGATACTCCGCATAATCCGCACCTCCAGAACGAAAATACACTCCGCGAGAATCTGCATAATAATCTGCCAATTCTTGGTGATGATCTCCATAAATCAACAGGTTTGTAGCAATGATTCCTGCTTCACCGAAATCAAATTGAGCGGAACAGGCAATTCCCTCCAGCGTCATAAAGGCGATGTCGATGTAGTACAGGGTAAACTCCCAATCATACTCAAAGCTTTCAAACAAATCGGTGAAGGTTTGTCCTTCAATGGCTCCTTGAATGCCGTTTTCATCTGCAAAAGAGAGGTAATTGTTTGCATTGGTTCCATAGCCATCCACTTCAATGTATACTCCCTGTTGAGCTCCTTCGATGCACAAAGGATAGTTTACTGCATCGGTGGATCCTCCGCTCAAATTCGCGTTGATGTGTACACGGTTGTTCATCGATGCTTCACCAAAAACACTGATGGTATTGAACGAGGCATTCCCACCAAATGTGCTGTTTTCATTCACGATCAATCCGTCCAAAATAGCCGTATTGTTCACTTCCAAGACTCCCTCCATCATTGTGGTTCCGCCAATGAAAACGTCTCCGTTCAGATAGCTCTCCTCGTCCACAGAGATACTGCTGAAATTCGTACTCCCATTAAAAGTGGCGTCGCCGTTGAAGGTAGATAGTCCGTTTACTGTGAAATCGTTTTCCAGCAAAGCATTGCCGCTCAAATTCAAATCTCCCTGCAGGTTGCTTGTGCCGTCCACTTGCAAGTCCCCCGTTAGATGGGTATTGGATGTGTTCCCCACGATCAAATCTCCCCCTAGAAAGCTCTCCTCATCCACGTTCAAAGTTCCCGTTGCTGTAATGTTTCGATGAAAAGCATAGGGCACAAAAAGTAGTTTTTGCTCGCTCAAATCTTTAAAACCACCTGCGCCATAACGAATGCCCACGAGCAAGTTTCTTTCGGTTCCGTCCCAAGATATGGCGGTAAACTCTGGCGTGTTCAGTGGTGTGGAGTCTCCTTGACCAATGATGGTGTTCACCAAACCGTAGTCGTCGGTGGTCACACTTTGCATTTCTTGAAACAAGATGTTCCCCTCGCCATCCGTAATGGTAAAAAGCAATTCAACGCTTCCGTTGGAGAGGTAATTCCCGCTAATGTCCATTCCAGGAACTTCATCTGCTTCATTGTCAATAATAATGGCCTGATAAGAGAGTCCATCCGTTTGAGCTTCAGCCATCAAAATCAGAATAAAACTGAATACGATGCTGAGCGAGGTTTTGATAAAAGTAAGTTGCTTCATTGCTTTGGTTTAAGTCGATGTTTGCTTTTGTTGCAGTTGCCGTTTCTATTTGAAGTGTTTTTTAAAACAGTAATCACAAGTGTTGATGCTGATCGCGAGTCCAACGCTCAAATGATGGGCCTTGATCTTTAAGGATTCCGGATCCTCGTTTTGCCCAATGCCAATTCCTCGGCCATAGGTGTATCCTCCCATAACGGCTATCCGATCGTCCACACAATACAACAAACTCACTCCTCCTTGAAGGAAAAAGAAGGGCTTATCGAATTGCTCAACTCCTTGAAGGTCAAAAGTTCTGTTGTTCACGTGCTGCCTCCCTTGCAGAAGAAATTGAGGAGATGCATTGGCGTGAAGAAGGCAGTGCAAACGCTGCTTGGACCACACTTCAAAGTCCAAACCCGCTTCCAAGCCCAAATAACTGAGCTCCCAGCGGTAATCTTTTTGATAAATGCTGTCCTGAGAAGCCACGCCATAGCGGTAATTCACTATGCCTGCTTTCCAATGAAATTTGCTCTCGCCAAGTTGTTTCCGAAGACCAAAACTCAAATGCAGCTGGCGCAAAGAAACTTCGTCTTGCAAACCTTCACCTTGGGAGTCTTGGTAGTCAAAACGACTGTTCGTACCTCCAGTTAAGGCATAAAATTGTTGTGCTTGAAGGCTGAATGCACCGGTGATGAGCACAAAGAGAAGAATGACATTTTTCATGAGGAGCTTGTTTTAATAAAGATGGAGGTGTAGCTTTTTTGGGCGGAAGAGATGAGCAACAAATAAGCGCCATTCTCAAGGTGTCTGGGTAAGACAAAACTCATGTTAACGGCGGGAGTTTGACTTTGTTTGAAGACCACCCGTCCGTTCAAATCGCGCAATTCCAAACTCACGGGCTGATCCACATCTTCCTCAAAACGGAGGTTTAAATGATCTTGAAATGGATTGGGAAAAGCACTCAAACGCAGTTCTTGATTTTGAGCACTGGGCGCCTTGAGTTTTGGATAGGGTGAAAAGAATCCTTGAAAGGCCTTCAAACGAGCACTTTCACCAAAACCAATAATGCTGGCCTGACCAACTACTTGTTGAACGAGATAGCTTTTCTTTCCACTCGAAAAGTGAGCTGAATTTCCGCTGGAATTTAAGTTTTGTTTGAGCACTTGAACTTCCTGAGCTTGCATTTGAAAGGCAACAAAAAAGAAGAGCAAGAGCACAAAACCGGGCCGATAGTTGGTGTTGAACATCATGGGACAAATCAAGCCACTATTCTTCGGAAGTCCTTATAAATAGGGTGGACAAAGGGTGGACAAGCTCAAGAACATGTCCGTTTTTGTGGAGAAAGGAGAAAAAATTTGCTGAAGTGATTCTTCTTTTGAAAAAGTGCTCCGAAGAACACAAAATTGCGAGCAAGCCATGAATTTCTTCTCACCAAAACAATCAGACATCAGAAAGAAAAGTTGCTTTTCGGATTAACGCGTTCCGATGATCTCGTTGGGCGTGAAGGTGAAATTTGTGGTGAACCAAGAGCTTCCTCCAAAATCATCATAACCAAATCCTTTGGCCCCTGTTGCTGTAACAAGCACTACTCGATCGCCACCTACGGCACTTTGAAGAACAGGACCGCTCAGGGTAGTAGAAAACCACGAGCTTCCACTAAAATCGTCAAAGCCAAAGCCATAGGCGTTCTCACTGGTTACCAAAACGATGCGGTTGGATGCGGCTAAAGTGAAAATTGGAGCTTCGGGTAAGGTGAGGCTAAACCACGAACTTCCCCCACCTCCAAAATCATCAAAACCAAAGCCATAGGCGTTGCTTTCATTGTAAATCACAATCCTTCCGGTACACACTTCATATCCCGTGATGGGTGCCGACAAGGTCCGCTCATACCAAGAACTTCCTCCGAAATCGTCCAATCCAAATCCATATGCTTTGGTGGGAGTGATGAGTACGATGCTGCTGTCTGAAGCGAGAGAAGCCACAACCGGACCTTCCAGACTCCGACTAAACCAAGAGCTTCCTCCAAAATCATCAAAACCAAAACCCCGCGCTTCCTCGTCGTTGTAAAGAACGATTCGTCCGTCCAAGGTTCGAATGAAATCGGGAGCGTTTAATCCGTCCTGACCTTGTAGGCCGGGGAGTCCTTGCTCTCCTGGTTCACCTTGGGGACCTGCCGGACCATCACCTCCCACCATCGGCGGACCAGATAGCGTTCCTCCATTTGTTAGAACGATGACCAAACCTCCTTCCAAATTAATGTAGATTTGTTCGATCCCCAGTCCGGTTTCTCCTTGCGGACCTTCTGGACCTTGTGGCCCTGATAAGTTGGGTGTGGTGAATGTGCTCTCATCATCGAAAACAAAGGTTAAAGTGCCATCACCGTTGTCGATGGTGGAGTTGATTCCCATACCTGGTGCACCAACTGGACCTTGAAGCCCCATAGCGCCAGTAGCACCGGTTTCTCCTTGTGGACCTTGTAAGTTGGGGCTGGTGAAAGTACTTCCATCATCAAACTCAAAAGTCAAGGTTCCATCGCCATTATCGATGGTATTGGCAATCCCACTGCCCGCCTGACCTTGTTCGCCCTGTTCTCCTTGTGGACCTTCAGGGCCGGGAACACTGCTGCCTGAATTTTCAGCATACAGCGCATAGGGAACGCTTAGAAACTGGGAAGTAGATTCAATACTATAACTGTTGCCTCCTTCTGGGTCGATTTCACTTTTGAGAAAGTACGGACCTTGAGACCAATCCACATTCATCAGACTTCCTTCCATCAATTCCCCTGCGCCAATTTGCAAGTTCATGAGGCCATTCGTGTTGGTACTTACATTGTGCAGCTCAACAAAAACGGCATCTCCATTTACCTCACCTTGAAGAAGGCTCAAGCGCACTCCGAGATCTTCGTTGTTCAAGAGGATTCCTTCATTGTCTCTCAGCACCGCCTGATAGCTAATAAACTGAGGAACCTGAGTGAAAACGATTGACGAAGATGCGAAGCAAATCAGCAAGCAAAAAGTGTGAAGGGCTTTCATAATTTGATGAATTTGAGTGTAGTGAATTGCGCTTGATTGGAAATGATGTAGACAAAGTAGCTTCCTGCGGCGAGCTGACGAATGTTCAATTGATGCCTGTTCGCGGTGAGGAGGTCCCTAAAAACGACTTGTCCGAGAGCATTTCTGATCACCAGGTTCACCTCTCCATTGATGTTTTCACTTGCTATCATGATATGATCACGGGAAGGATTGGGAAAGAGCTTAAATCCTCCTTTTTCAATGCTCGTGCCTACGCTAGGAATGAATGAGATCTCCGCCGGCTGTTGATTGCCGGGCGTCAATGCTAGCTCATCACCAAGAATGGGAACAAAAGCGATTTGACCGATGGAATAAGAGATGTTACCCGCGGCACTATCGGCATCTCCCCCTCCACTCACCGGCATGTTTTGCGCTGTAAGAAACAAGGACGAAGCGAAGGTGAGAAGAAATAAAGCAAGTTTTAGCATTGAGAAAAGGTAGTGAAATATCAGCTCACAAAACCAACTCAAAGCCTTCCGATATCAAAGCCTCGAACTTCTTCAAGCGCTGAAAAAACAACTTTTCTTGGGCAGTGCTTTCCCCTTCCAATGCTCTTTTCTGAAGGATCTTTTCAACTTCCAACAAAGAGAAATAGAAGGATTTGGATTGAAGTGGAAGAGCCCATTCATCAAAGAGCGCGTTCAATTCCATTCGAAGAACTTTCACGGCCTCAATACTGGAAATAGCTGATGTCTTGTCTTGCTCACCTGAGCTTACTTTCTTCAGTAGTCCGCACTGAAATGCGGCACATTGTTTTGGACGATCGGCGTATACTTGACAACTCGTCCCACAAAGTTGCGAACAAGGATGAACAAAAAAACCTTGTCCATGAGATTCTTCTATGGGCATAAGGTCCCGAACTCTCGAAATCTCCTCCTCATCGAGTTGAACAAAACCAATCAGGGTTCCATCACAACAGAGTCCACAAGACAAACAAACAGCACTCAAATCTTTCATCCGCTTTCAATTAATGTTCATCGCGCTGCTGGGCATAGAGAAACCTGATGATGTCAACACCTCAATGAAAAGAACGTCAATGGCATTGCTCAGGAGCTTGAGGTCGGCGAGCGTCATCTCACAAAAACTCCAATGCCAATCATTCAAAGGCCGAAGGTAGTCGTTATCGTCCGAAAACGAGGGGCATCTTCAAAATAAGCCAGCATTGACCATTGTGGGTTCAGGCCTATCATAGTCTAGAAGCATTCATCAAGCTCATTCCTGTTTTTTTTCC
>CALKGK010000079.1 GCA_938085105.1 uncultured Flavobacteriales bacterium | reverse complement strand
ACGGGAGAAATTGAGCGCCACGGAGCACACGCTGTTGTTTTGTGCACAGGTGGATACGGAAACGTGTTCTACCTCAGCACCAACGCCATGGGATCCAACGTTTCTGCAGCTTGGAAAGCACACAAAAAAGGTGCTTACATGGCCAACCCTTGCTTCACGCAAATTCACCCAACCTGCATTCCGGTTTCAGGAGACTATCAGTCAAAATTGACCTTGATGTCAGAATCCTTGAGAAACGATGGTCGTATTTGGGTGCCGAAACACATGGAAGATGTGAAGGCCATTCGCGAAGGGAAATTGAAGCCAAGAGAGATTCCTGAAGATAGAAGAGATTATTACCTCGAGCGCCGTTACCCTTCATTCGGTAACCTCGTGCCGCGAGACGTTGCTTCTCGTGCTGCCAAAGAGCGTTGCGATGAAGGATTTGGAGTGAATGCTACGGGTCAGGCCGTATTCCTCGACTTTGCCAGCGCCATCGAGCGTTACGGGAAAACAGAGGCCCACGTAAAAGGACTACACAACCCAAGCAAAGAAGACATTCAAAAACTCGGTAAGGACGTGGTGAAGTCGAAATACGGCAACCTCTTCCAGATGTACGAGAAGATTACCGACGACAATCCATACGAAACCCCAATGATGATTTACCCAGCGGTGCACTACACCATGGGAGGTATTTGGGTAGATTACAACTTGATGACCACCATCCCGGGCTTATATGCAGCCGGAGAGGCCAACTTCTCCGACCACGGAGCTAACCGTTTGGGAGCTTCTGCATTGATGCAAGGTTTGGCAGATGGTTATTTCGTTATCCCTTACACCATCGGTGAGTATTTGGCGGATGACATTCGTACTGGAGCCATTTCTACCGATACTCCAGAATTTGAAGAAGCTGAAAAAGCGGTGAAGGATCAATTGGAGCACTTCCTCAACAACAAAGGAACGAAACCGGTTGACGATTTCCACCGCCGCTTAGGAAAAGTGATGTGGGACAAATGTGGAATGGCGCGTAACGAACAAGGTTTGCGCTCTGCCATTGAGGAAATCAGAGCCATTCGTGAAGACTTCTACGCCAATGTGCGCGTTCCTGGTAAGTTAAATGAATTCAACCCAGAACTCGAAAAAGCAGCCCGTGTGGCCGATTTCTTGGAGTTGGGTGAGTTGATGTGTATCGACGCCTTAACAAGAAACGAATCTTGTGGTGGTCACTTCAGAGAAGAATACCAAACCGAAGAAGGAGAAGCCTTGAGAGACGATGAAAACTTCGCTTTCGTTTCGGCTTGGGAATACAAAGAAAACGACCCCGGAAAAGCACAATTGCACAAAGAAGAATTGATGTTTGAGAACGTAGAACTCAAGCAGAGAAGTTATAAATAGTATCAAAACGATCGAAGATGAATCTTACACTTAAAATTTGGAGACAAAACGGACCTAATGACAAGGGCCGAATGGAAACCTACCCGGTGAGCGATATTTCTCCGGACATGTCCTTTCTTGAGATGATCGACGTTTTGAACGACGCTTTGATCCGCGATGGGAAAGACCCGGTAGCTTTCGACCACGATTGCCGTGAGGGTATTTGCGGAATGTGCAGCATGTACATCAATGGTGAAGCGCACGGACCGGGCAGACAAATTACCACCTGTCAGCTCCACATGCGTTCTTTCAAAGACGGTGAAACCATTTACATCGAGCCATGGAGAGCAGCAGCTTTCCCAGTGGTGAAAGACCTTGCTGTGGACAGAAGTGCATTTGACCGCATCATTCAAGCGGGAGGGTATGTGTCTGTGAACACCTCAGGAAACACCCAAGATGCCAACGCCATTCCTGTTCCTAAAGCAGATGCAGATGCTGCTTTCGATGCTGCTACATGCATCGGTTGTGGAGCTTGCGTAGCCACTTGTAAAAACGCTTCGGCCATGCTTTTCGTTTCGGCGAAGGTGTCGCAACTCTCTTTGTTGCCACAAGGTCAGCCAGAGAAAAACGAGCGTGTGTTGAACATGGTGAACCAAATGGACCTCGAAGGCTTCGGAAATTGCACCAACACCGGTGCATGCGAAGTAGAGTGTCCAAAAGGCATCAGCCTCGAGAACATCGCCAGAATGAACAGAGATTACCTTGCTGCATCGGTAACTGCCGATTAAGTAGTAAGATAAGCCATATTAAAAGCCCGCTCGTGTTTCAACAAGCGGGCTTTTTTGTGTTAAGAATGCTGTGATAAGCAACAATCAATTACCCACGGTTTAATCAGGTCTCTGGCCAAATGATACCTTCGAACATTCGATGAAGCTATCCCCGAAAAACCATTGCCCACGGTTTCCACCATTGCCAAAAAACCATTGCGTCAGCCTAAACCCAAAGCGCAGCGCTCAACCCTTGCGAAGCAAGCTCAACCGGCGCCAGCCGCTAAACCACGCACATGTTGAATGTAAGCACAAAAAGGCTCATCACCGCAGCACCACCGCCTTTTTCACTCCCAAACCTTCAACGCTGAGCACGTAATTCCCCGCGGGCAGATCAAACACCTCCAGCTGCATGGTGGTGGATTCGATGTTCCCCTCCAAAACCACTTTGCCTTGCATGTCGAGCAATTGGTAGTGCTCACCAATGAGCACCTTGCTCAGTTCCATGGTAAATGCACCTTCATTGGGGTTGGGATAGATCTTGATATCGTCAGAGCTAGTGGACTCTACTACATTCGTTGGTCGACCAATATCAATGTCTGCAGGATCCAAGTAATACCACACCAGTCCGTTGGTTTCAACCGCATCGCCCACAAGGTCGAATTGGCCTGAGATGTAGAGTTTATCGTCAAACACGGTCATTTCTTCTACTTGTCCTGTGACAATTCCGTAGTTTTCTTCATCTACCGGCTTCCATTCTGCACCGTTGAAATAGGCCAAATCATAGCTGCCCAAAATGTTGTTTCCACCAGCGTAGAGCTGACCACGATACATGCACAAGCTATGGATGAGGCCGCCCGACAAACCTTCGCCCACCGGATGGTAAGCCTCACCGTCCCAATAGGCCACACGGAAGGCGTCCACCGCTCCTCCACCCGCCGTGGTGAAATCGCCAGCGATGTAGAGCACATCGTTGATGCTATCCACCACGTTGCAACGAATGTAATCATCAACTCCACCAGCCACGGTGTTCCAAGTAGCACCGTTGTAACGCATGATATTGCTAGCTGGGACAACATTTCCCTGGATATTATCAGGACTATATCCTGCAAGTTTACCTACAGCATAGAGTTCGTCTTGGAATATAGTGAGGTCCATTAAAGTGTACCCCATTGGCGTTCCTATAAACCTCACCGAATCTCCATCATATTCCACAATTCTACTTGCTACTACGTTCATATTTTCCGTGTAGTCCCCATCTCCATACCAAGAGCTCACCCCTCCGGCAAAATACAGCTTGTCTTGAAAGAGCTCCACATCATCCACCGTACCAAAACTCACATTTGGCAGGCGGTAGTTGTTGCCGTCTTCGGAGATGAAGGCGACATCGCGAAATACTTCCCAACCCCATCCTCCAAATCCACCAAGGCCATAGAAATTTCCAACCACGCAAATAGAAGTATCTAGATCAATTGCAGCATAACCACCTCCTGAAGTGCTAAACACGTTTGGACGAAGAGGTAACAGCTCATCATCTACTGCTCGTACAATCAAATTCGCCGTGTCAGGATGTATAAAAGTACCTCCCAGAAGACAAAGATCCCCTCGGATAATTTCCATTTTTTGAATTATGGTGGTGTACTGAAAAGCAGGCACATCTCCCCATTGTTGCGCAAACGATTGCAGACTCATTAACAACATCCCTAAAAAAACAATACAATTTTTCATCTTTTACTGTTTTACAAATTTACCACTGGCGAGTGAACGCATGTCTTCTTGATTTAGGACCCGAAAGCTATATGTACCACTAGCAAAAGCATCCAATTCAATGAGGATTTCTTGGTAGCCATTCACTTGTTTTTGACAAACCAACTGTTGATTGGAGGAATATACCTCAATTAGGAGGTTGTCGTACTTGAGTAGTTCTTGATTTAACTTTATCCGAACATAGTTGTTCGCAGGGTTGGGGTAAGCCGATACTTGCACAGGAGTATGTACCTCAAAATAATCAAAATTTCTGGGCTGTGGTCTTTCTTTTGGAATGCCAATGAGCATGGGCACCGTTTCTCCCACAGTTTGGAGATAGTTCATCATGGCGTGGGAGGTTTCGCTGGTATATAGCCCAGGAGCACTTAACCAAGAAGAAATAAGGGCTTCTGCACCTAATCTATTTTTTTCAACTAGGCACTTTTTCAATTGAACAATTGGCGCCAACTCTGGATGGGCTAGCTCTAAACTGTTCATCATGTTTAGTGCTAAGGCAGTGTCGCTATTTAAAATATGACAATCAATGAGCTGAAGTTGGTCATAAACGGAGTTGCTGGAGCTTAATTCAGCAATGATTTCTGTCATTTGACCATTTTCACGATAGCTTTCTATTCTTTCCAACCAAAGGGCTTGATAGGTTTTTTGAACATGATGAACTTGTCTCGCTTGTTTTGCTAATGTTTCAGCGTGGGGGTTATCAACAAAAGAACTCAATATTTCTTCCTTAATCAGTTCTGGAAAAAATTTCACACGGTCTTTGAGAAGGTCGTGAAGACTGGCATCAATTACCGAATTCATAGTATAAACTTCGTAAAAGTAATCCACAGGAACGTTGTATCTCAGCATATATGCTTGAAGTACTTCTTTACTGAGCGGACTGTTGGTTTTTAGAAAGTTTTTTAGTTCTTGCTCATCTGTTATTCCGCCGTAAATAGCGTCCATCATTAGCGTGGTATTTTGATGGTAGCTATCAAGCTTACCCTTCACATCCTGATAAACATTGATCTCGTCTGTTAATTTGTCAGCAACAAGGTCAACATCGTACTCTTGAGTGTCAGAATTGGGGTCATAGAAATAGTAGGGGTTGATACAACTCAAATCTGGATCAAAGCTGATATTCAGTGCTACCGTGTTCACATCTGAAAAGCCTTCAGGAATCGGTTTGAAAGGATTCTCGTTATCATCGTTTCCGTGGTGATAATAGATGGTATGGAGGCTGAGCTCGTTCCAAGCGTTTTCATTGATGTATGCAGGTGAACTTGGGGGGATGGAATCTCCTATTTCAGAACTGAAGTAGCCTTGGGCATCTTCATAATTAAGTTCAAACATGCTCCCCTCAGAAAAGTGAATGATGCTATTGATATTTTTGAGCCCAGGAAGGTCGGCATTAATGGGTTCAAAGAAATTGCCTGCTCCACTAGCAGGGTCTTCTATTGAAAAGTAGCCTTGGTGGCCAAGGACACCGTAGTTCTGCCAGAAGTATTCGCCGTATTCAGGGTGCTTAAATTCGGCACAACGCACACTTACTGTGCTGTTATCACCTAAGGTAAGTAGATCGTTATTGCAGTCAATAAAGTTACTTTGATCAGTCTCGTCAGAGCTTCCTACCAACGTCTTCCCCCAAAAATAGGTATCAGCATCATTAATAATCAATGCGTTTTCCCAAGCTTTAAATTGATTTCCCAGTACTTCAGATTCAACGCAGTTCGATAGGTACACGGCATTGGTTTGGAAATCGATTTGTTCAGAGCTAATACCTTCCAACAGCCCAAAATCATTACCTAATATCTTACTTCTTGGAATATTCTCCATCCGAATTGCGGCTGTATTGTATGCTTGCAATTCCACATCGCAATTGAAAGGGTTTAAACAAAACACGCTGGGTGTGAAGAAGTAGTCTTCTTCCATGGAATTCGGGTTGTAGATGTTCGTGAAACTACAATCGCTGATTGCGTTTTGGGTTTGAACATAAAACACGCCCGTGTGCGGAGATTGGTTGGCATAAATACCATATCTGCATTGATTAAAAGCACACTCAGAAATTGGAAAATAGCTATCTATGGCTCGAACACCCATTTCAAGGTTTTCGATGGTATTTCCCTTGAAGATAACATTGCCCCGATTTCTAGCCAAAAGCGCATAAGCACCTCGTTGAAGTTCATTGGATGGTGCAAACCATGTGGTGCTTTCTAAAGGATGCTGTATTGGTGCATCAACATTGTATCGGTAATCCAAGAGGCCATTAATTGTGCTGAACTCATTATTGAAAATATTCACGTGAAGATCGTTATGTATTGATCCAAAACTATGTCCAGGTAAATAAATGCCTATTGCACAATCATTGAATGAGGTATTTTGAATATCGAGGTCTGCTGTACCATAACTCAACCAGTGATGACGATCTAAAGGCCCTGGGTAGTCATACTGACCTAATTGTAAAGTTGAATTCTCGGAAGTCTTTCCATGGCTCACTCCAATATGTGCATTGAATATTTTTCCTCTAATGGTAGCACTTCCATTGGCTTGAATTCCGAACCACATCTCATCGCAGTGGCTGGTTAACAAGCAATCATCTTCCATAATGAGCGTTCCACCTTCTTCAACAAGTAACACAGCATTTGGACCAAAGCGCCATTCAGCATTCGCTAAAATTGTCAATGTTGATCCATTGGGTATTGTAATCCCCTCACGGAAGGAGTGTGTACCCGTCATGATGATGTTTCCTTGAACTACCCATGTAGAATTAAAATCAAAGGTTGTCCCTTCACATGCGTTTGTTTCGCAAGGCTGTAAGGCTCCAGCAGCATCCACTAGACCATGCCCAAAATACTCATCGTGACCCTGACTTCCTAAATCTCTCGCGCTGCAAATGATGCGTTCCCGAACTTCATTGCTCGTTAAGTTAGGTTCTTCAGATAATATCAAGGCTGCAATTCCCGCCACTACAGGCGCTGCTGCCGAAGTTCCACCAAAGTTTTCTGTGTAATTTGTAGAAGAGTAACCAAGATTTCCTAATCTATCTAAAGTAGCCACACCAAACCCACTAGATTGTGAGGGGGCAACCACATCTAATGCAGGAGCAAAGTTAGAATAATTGGCGTGTGCTCCTGCCTGATTAACAGCACCCACCGTAATTACACTTGGATGATTGTTGGGGAAGTTGATTTGATTGTAGCCTTCATTTCCTGCAGCAAAAGTAATAACACAGCCAAGACCATTTCGCCCTTCAGTTGTAGCCATATTCAATGCTTCTCCAAGTGCTGGATATGAAAACACATCCCCTTCTTCCACTATAAAACCCCACGAATTGTTAATTACATCTACACCCTCTTCTACTGCAAGGTAGTAGGCTTCAACAAAGTTTCCGGAAGTGAAAAAATTCCAATCAGTATTTACCGGATAAATCATGCAATTTGGAGCTAGTCCTCGAATTCCAATATCGTTATGACTTGCACCAATAATACCTGCAACGGCAACTCCATGGGCCGCACCTGGCACATTGTTGAAACCGTCCCAAATCTCATTTCCATAGTGCCAATCTGAGTCATCCACCCCTTCTCCTGGTAACATCCAAGCGGTGTTAAACCCTTGCATGACTCTAGAAACATTGTTTTCATTTTCTAAGTCTTCGTGCGGTTCTATACCGTGGTCGAAAACGGCTACAATAATATCACTGCTTCCCATAGTGGTCTGCCATGCGAGTTCAGCATTGCAGTCAACATTAAAGGTTTCTCCGTTGCTTTCAATTTGAGTGGTATTGTTCATTTGAAATTGATCGGGATACAACGGATCGTCATAATAGGTAATGGGAAGTATGAAGTCAGGCGTGGCAAACTTAACCAAATTGCTTTCAGAAAGCTCATTTGAAAAACTCAGTGCCTGATCTACATTGGAGAACTCTATCTTCATAATATCCCATATGGTATCTCTAATTTCTCCTCCATAACTGTCTATAAAGTCGGTGAACCAAAGTTCAGTATCTGGGATGTTCTCCCGCCATTTCATTCGAACCGTTTTCTCCATACCTAGCTCTGTTCCATGGGTTAGAGTAAATCCAAAAGAAAAACTCTCCACCTCGTTCGGGTTGTAAAAATCAGCAATATTGAAATTCTGTGGATTCTCATTGTTTAAGTCTACTGAGAAAATTTTGGGCGATATTATTTCGCTTGAACTTGGGTTTAGTAAATTTCCAGAGATAAAGCTTGCATCATCTTTAGCAAACACGAAGACTCTAGAACTATCAGAAAACAGGTCGATTTTTTGACCTTCAGCATAATAAAAGGCATCTTGCCCATAGGAGATTGCCACAATTAAAGTGGCCATTAAAATGAGGAGTTGTCTCATAACGGTGGTTTTAAGTTATTTCAGATTTTTAGTTGTTGTAAGATATAAAACATTTCATTTCATTCGGCGAACAAACCATCGTTTAACATTTGAAAATCATTTCATTTGCCTTCAAAAAGTGAAGTGCTTCACTCAAGAAAAGTCCTTTGAGCGGGCCATGCCATTCGCCAAAAAGCCCACCCCGTGAACGAGCAACCACCTTTTTTGTTATACTCAAATGGAAGTCACGAAAGCCAAAGAAATAAAGTCAGCACCCGAGGTCAAACAAGAGGTCATCTCGCTCATCAATTACCTCTGCTCAGGATTGCATGAACGGGAAGAGGTGGTGAAATTATCGCTGCTGGCGGCCATTGCTGGGGAGAGTATTTTCTTGCTCGGACCTCCAGGTGTGGGGAAAAGTTTGATCGCTCGCCGATTAAAAAATGCCTTCGCCGGTGGGAAGTCCTTTGAATACTTGATGACAAAATTCTCCACTCCAGATGAGGTGTTCGGTCCGGTTTCCATCAAAAAACTCAAAGACGAAGACCTTTTCGAAAGGAAAACCGATAACTACCTGCCGGGAGCTCAAGTGGTTTTTTTGGATGAAATCTGGAAGTCGAGCTCGGCCATTCAAAACGCCCTGCTCACCGTGGTGAACGAGAAGGTGTACCGCAACGGAGAACAGGAAGTGAAGGTGGCCATGAACGCACTCATTACAGCTTCCAATGAGCTACCGCCCAACGCGGAGGGTTTTGGTCCGCTTTGGGACCGCCTGCTCATCCGCTATGAACTCGACAACATCAAAGATGCACAGCGCTTCTTCGAAATGATTACCTCCACGGAAGACGTTTACGAAGATCCTGTTCCTTCCGAACACAAGCTCAACCTAGCCACCTTAAAAGAATGGCAGATGCTCATTCCACAAGTTGAAGTTCCCGTTGAAGTGCTGCACTCCTTGCAAATGATTCGAAAACGCATCGATCAATGGAATGCCGCCAATGATGGGGAAGCCTTGTTGATTCACGACCGACGCTGGAAGAAAATCATCCACCTGCTCAGAACAAGTGCCTTCTTGAACGGGCGATCGCGTGTGGATTTGATGGACGCTTTTCTCATGCTTCACTGCCTTTGGAATCAACCCCATCAACAACTCAAATTACGCGAAATCATTGCTTCAACCATTCGCGATCACGGCTACAGCATTGCCCTGCCCATGGCCGATTTGCAGCGCGAGGTGAAGTCCTTCGAACAAGAGGTGCGCGAAGAAACCACGGTGGTGAGAAAGAGCACGGTGAAAGGACTCAAACCCATCAAAGACGAATACTACGAACTGAAGAAAATCGACAGTCAGTTCGAAGGGAAGTACATCAAGGTGAACCACTTTAACAAGTTGTCGAAATCAGAAGTGGAAGTGGTGAATTTTTACGACGAAAACTACTCCCTCGTGAATCGCCTCAATGCGAAGAAGTCGGCCGACGAGTTTGCCATCACCGTCACCTACAACTCACAAGAAACCAGTTATCCCTTAGAAACTCAAGAAATTGAAAAGGAAGAACGTATCCAACGCAAGCCGCACGAATTAATGGTACACCACTGGAACGAGCGTTATGCCGCCATTGTGGATGAAATGCATGCCGCACAGGAAAAGCTTCGGGGCGATGACGATGGAAAGTGGTTGGAAGACCTACAAACCAACATTTTTATCGATACCCGTTTAGCCCCCTTGGTGAAGGCCAACCACGAAGAAGTGAGTGCGCAGTTGAAAGGACTTTTGCTGCGCATGGAAAAAGCACGTTTTCAATACGAGGAGCAAGCATGATGGACGCTGATTTACAAGAAGAATTGCTCGACGTGAGCCGCAGCTTCATCCGTTTTGGTGCGGTGCTCGATGTGGCTTCGCGAAAATACTTGGTGGCTTGGATTCAGTCTGAACTCATCAAAAACTACCAACTTCCCGAAGAACTGCAGCCCGGTTATTTTGAGCTCTTCCAAGAAGAATTGAAAAGCGTTTTGAACGACCCTGTGCTCAAGGAAATCACCCATCAACACGATTATTTGGCCGTGCAAGTGGTGAAAGATCTCCTGCATTGGTTGCGAAGAACCATTGGCAAGAGCAAGGCTAAAAATCCGCACGAAGAGGAGCAACAACAGCTCGAAAGTTGGTCGGTACGTCCCATCAAACAACTCAGCCAGTCTTACGCCTTTGTGTTCAAAACCATTGGCAATTACTACACGCGCGACGAGTTCCCTACGGCCTTTTATGAAAAGGAGTTCAAGCACTTGTTTGAAGGTACTTTTGAATCCTTGGATGAAGCAAAGAAAGAGCGTGCAGATCAAGTGTTTACCGACCTCCTCTCGCAATGGGATGCGAAGTTGCAGGCCAAGATCATTGCGGCGCAGTTGCGGGTTTTTCGGGATGATTTGGAGGAAATGAGCCAAAGTTTGAGCGGAAAAGCCATGGAATTTAAGCAGCTCACCAGTTTGATTGCCCCCTTTTCTGATTACACCGGAAAGTACTGGAACATGGCTGAAGACCTTTGGAGCAAAACCAGTTTTAACGTCCTCGATAATTACAGCGAATTGTTAGAGAAGGAAGAGGAGTTGAAGCGCTTGGCCGAGATGTTGGGTCAGCTTCGCGAAGCAGAAATTCAAACCGAAGAAGAGCAGTACCAGGATGTGGAAATCAAGCGCTCCAAGGTGCACGACCCCATGTTGAAATCAGAGATCACGGGGATTTTTGAGAGCAACGATTTGAACCAGTTGCTCAGCAGTGAAATTGCCCTACTTGCTGATGCGCAAACGGAAACGGTTTTCTTCAAGAAGTTTGCCGATGAAATGCTGCTCACCAATCAATTCAAAGACCATAAAATCGTGGAGAGCGATGAATTGGTGGGCTACTCCCGAGAACTCAAGAAACGCAAGGAAAAAGGTCCGTTCATCGTATGTGTGGATACTTCGGGTTCCATGGAAGGTACGCCCGAGCACATTGCCAAG
>CALKGK010000078.1 GCA_938085105.1 uncultured Flavobacteriales bacterium | reverse complement strand
CCCCTATATCACTCAGCTACAAGATGCGGCTACTTATTATGTTTACGCACTTGATGGATTCGGTTGTAGCTCAGACACCTTGAGCATCAGTGCAGATTTCTTATCGCCAATTGATGTGCAAGCCGGACCAGATCCAGTGATCGAGATTTGCGAAGGAGAATGTGTTGACTTAACATCCACAGCCATTGGTGGAAATGGTGTTTTAAGCTCTTTATGGGTGGCAATTGATGGTAGCCCCGCAGACACTATTGCCTTCACTCCAAATACAACGGTTTGCCCTGAAGTTACCACAGAATACACGGTATTTACCAACGACGGTTGTAGCGCAGAAGCCAGCGCTTCAGTGCTTGTAACAGTTTATCTAACGCCAGAGGTGAGTTTTAGTTCTGACCTATATGGAGGCTGTTACCCATTAACAGTTACACTAACCAATACTACAGACCCAAACCTCACGGAGAACTGTCTTTGGGATTTCCAAGACGGAAATCTGCAGCCCATCTGCGGTGATATAGAATACACGTTTTCCGAGCCAGGAACATATATTCCTTCTTTGACAGTGACTTCAGCCAATGGATGCACAGCAAGCGCTGAAATTGACCTTCCAATTGAGGTTTATGATTACCCGGTAGCAGATTTTACATGGACACCAGACCCAGTAACCACTCTTGAAAATGAAGTGCAGTTGTTCAATACAAGTGAAGGCGCAACGCTTTTTGAGTGGACTTTGGGCAATGGACAAGTGAGTCTGCAAGACAATCCTTCATTTGTTATTGAACCAAATGATTTTGCCTCTACAGAAGTTTGTTTATTGGCGGTAAGTCCGTTTGGATGCGCTAATGAGGTTTGCCAAGTTATTTCGCTCCAAAGTCAACTGCTTATTTATGTCCCTAATGCCTTTTCCCCTGATGGAGATGGAGTGAATGAAGTCTTCAAACCCGTAATCTCAGGAGCCTTTCCAGATCAATACCTATTCAGAATTTGGGATCGATGGGGCAACATCATGTTCTCAACCACCGATCCCAATGAAGCTTGGACGGGGAACAATGAACGCGGTGAGTACTATGCCCAAAATGATGTTTACCATTGGGAAATTCAAGTTATTTCAATAGAAACAGGTGAAGAACTCACAGAAGTAGGTTCTGTAACATTGCTTCGTTAAGAATCAGATGTGAACACAGTTTAAAGCTCAGCCCATCAAGCTGAGCTTTTTCATTCTGTAAAGTGCTATTATCCAATGCTTCGAAAATTATTTTCAACTATTTTCCAAGGAAAATGAACGCAGGCACGTATGGTCTAAGGAATGCAAAAATTTTAAAACCAACGTTTATGAATTATTTTAAAAAAGTAGTAGTGCTGCTCAAGTCCGGAAATTAGTTCATCCCTTGGCCTCGAAAATACGACGAGCTTGATCATAGAATTTACTGATGCGGACGGAACAACCTACAAAAGCACGGATTCCTGCTTTCCTGAAGCTCCATCTGCGCTTTCTTTCTTTGATGTGCTCGAAGTAAGTGACTATGAGAATAACGAAAACAATCAAGCCACAAAGAGAATCACTTTTAACGCTCAGGTAGAACTTTTCAATACACAGAACCCCATGGAAGAGCCATTACTTTTAAACCTGAACAACGCCAGTATTGCCTTTGCATACTAGTTCATTAACGAACCAAACAATACCTTCCTTGGTGCAAGCTTCCATCCACAAACACCTTGATGTAATAGATGCCTTCCGCTTCTTGGCGAAGATCAATATCAATGTGTTTGCTCTGAAGAATGGGTCCGCCAGAAGAACGAACCAACCTTCCCCGAGCATCAATCACTTCGAAACGGGCTTCTTTGAAATCAAATTCAGCTAAGCTCACCACAAGCATGCCGTCGCCAGGATTCCCAGCAATATTGATTTCGGCTCCTCTCGGGTAGAAATAGTCTTCCTCAAGCTGAAAAACATAGAGTCCCGTTTGTCGATCGGAGATCAAGATTTTTCCTGAAGGAAGCAGGGCATGAATACCCCAAGCACCTCTTCCTGATACGTTCTCATCTCGAAAAGTATCGTACCAAGCTACACGCTGCACATCTTCAGGATCTGAGATGTCATAGATTTCCAAGCCATCAAAATAATGAGAAACGTAGGCCAAATTATCTTTGATCATGACGTTGTGGACCATCGTTTGAGGATCGCTATAGCTCCAAAAGAGATCGAGAACTTGAATGTCTGAAAAGTCGCTCACATCACACATTTTCATACGCATGCCCGGTGTTTCATCGGTGAAGATGTAGTGTTGACCATCTTCACTCAACCAGCCGGAATGATTGTAGCCCTTTTCTGGGTAATCTTCCAAAGATCCCAAAGCTTGTGGGTTGGCGGGGTCACTGAAATCAAAAATATAGAAGCCTTGTTGTGCAGCATGCAAGTACGCGGTGTCGTTCTGAACGTAACAATCGTGAACATAATTGAGCACGTCAAAATGAGCAAGAAGGGTAGGTTGAGCGGGATTGGTTCCCACGTCCATCACACTCATGGCGTGTCCAGAAGACCCACTGGCGTATAGCTTCCCACTGGCTTGGTCGCAGTATAAATTGTGCGCTGTTGTAAAGTAGTGGTTGTCATTTTCAATCAATTCAATGCTGTGGGGCAAGTTGCGGCAATCGATCACCTGAAGCCAACTGGGTTCTTGGTCGCAAACACTGTATAGGAATCCTTGATGAAAGTCAAAATCGCGGTGAACGATCCAATTTCCGCTAGCTCCACCTTGAATGTAACCCACTTCCTCGTTGGCATTGTTGGCTTTGAGATGAACGATGTGGGTTCCTATGGTGCTTCCGATCACTGCATATTCTTCTCCCCCCCATTCAAAGGCCCAAACATCATTGTACTTCGCCATACTTCCATTAAGAACAGGGGCTTCACTGTCCCAAACCGAGAGCAATCGCACACCCTGGGAGTATTGCGAGTGCAATGCTTGAGTGGAAAAAACGCCAAGCAAAGTGCTCAGGAATAGGAAGAAAAAGGATCTACGAAACATGGGATGAAGATAAGTCAGCAAGCTACGAACTTGCAAATTTGAAACATCAAAGGAAGATCATTGTTTCAATGCTAGTGTTTCGAGAAGCTTGAAATGAAGTCTTTGAACACGATGATGCCCAAGGCATAGAAACCCTAGTGTTAGGGTGTTTTGATCTAGAATTGTAATAATTGTGAGCTATTTTCACGGCTTGCAAGAACCTTTGAAGAAGATGATGAATAAAATCCTGACTTTCGTGTTGTGTACTTTTTGTCTTTCTGCGGCATTCGCCCAAGATGTTAAGTATTGCGGACAAACAGAGCAAACAGAAAAGCTCTTTAGACATTTCCCGGAATTACAACGTGAGGCGCAGGAAGCCCATGAACAACTGGAAGAAGAAACACGTGCTTTTGCTCAGGAAAGAGGTGGGGGAGAAGAAACCCTCATTATTCCTGTTGTCTTTCATATCATCCATGAAGGGGGGGCTGAAAACATTAGCGATGAACAGGTACTCGATTGCCTGCGCATCGTGAACCGAGATTTTAGAAAGCAAAACCCAGATACCTTGCAAGTGGTGGATGAGTTTGTTGATCTCATTGCAGACATCAATATCGAATTTCGTTTAGCACAGCGCGATCCTGAAGGCAATTGTACGAAAGGGATCAATCGCATATTTAGTCCGCTTACCAATGAAGGTGGATCACAAATGAAAGACCTCATTTTTTGGCCTCGGGACATGTACATGAATGTTTGGGTGTGTAAGGATGCAGGCGGAGCTGCAGGTTATACCTATTTGCCAGGATCTGTAAACAATGGATGGTTGCAAGATCAGGATGGAATTGTACTTCTTCACAACTATACAGGGTCCATTGGAACGAGTTCCGTTACCCGTTCGAGAACCTTGACACACGAAATTGGACACTGGCTCAATCTTCGTCACCTTTGGGGAGGAACCAACGAACCGGCAGTAGAAAACAATTGCTTTGATGATGATGGAGTAGATGATACACCGCTTACCATTGGTTGGACCACCTGCAACTTGGATGGAGAGTCTTGCGGTTCTCTAGATAACGTTCAGAACTATATGGAATATTCGTACTGTTCTCGAATGTTCACCCAAGATCAACGCACCCGAATGAGAGCCGCAGCTTACAGCGGAGTGGCAGATCGAAACGAGTTGTGGACCACACAAAACTTGATTGATACTGGAGTGTTTGACGAAGAACCGGTGCTTTGTGCTGCAGATTTTGATGTGAACCGACGAGTGGTTTGTGTTGGTGAAGAAGTGCAGTTCATGGATCAATCGTTCAATGGGAATAATTCTTGGACCTGGGATTTGGGAGATGGAACAACCATCGTTGGTGAAGATGTAGAAGTACATCAAAATCCAGTTCATGTGTTTACAGAGCCAGGCTTGTACACCATTACCCTGAATACAGGAAATGGATTTGAAACGGTAGAGGAAACCAAAGAAGAATTCTTGCTGGTCTTGGACCAAGCAGAACAAGATTTTCCTTTTGTGGAAGGTTTTGAGAATGGACTTGGAACAGACTTGTATTTCGTCAACAACCCAGCAGACGACATGACTTTTGAAGTGAGCACTTTGGCTGCTCAAACAGGATCGCGTTCGCTTCGTTTAGAAAACAGAAACAACAACGTCGAATTTAATATCGACGAGCTCATGACGCGCACATTTAACGGTACATCGGCTTCCGTTGTGGCTTTGGAGTACTCTTGGGCCTATGCGAGCAAATTCAATGAAACCGATGATCGTTTCCGAATTTACTTCTCTTCCGATTGCGGCGAGACTTGGACACTCAGAAAACAACACCGTGGCTATAGCGACCTGCCAACAACTAGTCCAACCAACGGAAATTTTGTTCCGGATGCTGATGAGTGGGTTACCAACACGATCTTTTTTGACGACTTGGAAGACCTTACCGATAACCTTCGCTTTAAATTTTATTTTGAAGGTCGGGGAGGAAATAATTTCTACTTAGACGACATCAACATTTACGTGAATACGGTGGATGTGAACGACATTGAGTCTTTGGAAAACAGCATTGTATTGTTCCCCAACCCCTCAGAAGGAAGAACGAGCTTGAAATTTGAAAATCAAAGTGCGGTGAACGATGCATTGATTTACCTCACAGATGCCACCGGAAGAGTGGTAACCCAGATTTATAATAACGCTTTGCCTGTAGGGTCTCATCAGTGGGATTTGGACGGCAGTGCACTTTCATCCGGACTTTATTTCGTGGTGATGGAGATGGATGGAAAACGCGTGAGCAAGCGCTTGATTTTGGAATAGATCAGCATGAGAAAATATGGACAACAAAAAATCCCGCTTCAAAGCGGGATTTTTTGTTTTGGAAATGAGTGTCGTTACATCTTACCACACCAGTTCAATCTCTTGGCAAGAATTGGCTTCGAAGTTGGCAATATCGCTCCAAAGGACATAGCCATCTTGGTCTTCAACACTATAAGTGAGGCTACGTGATTTTACGTTTCCTAAATTTTCAGTAACGGTAATCGAGGCGTTATCACCACAATCTGGGGCTGAGGTCCAGTAAACAGATGATGATGTCGAACCAACGACTGCGCCGTCTACATAGAAGGTCAAACTGTTGGAATCAAAATCGATCATTCCTTCAGAGGTGGATTGTCCATACCAGAAAACAACCTCTCCTTGGTAAGTACAAGAGCCATCATCCACTTCGGCTTCTGAGTCGTATGATGTAGCATTAGGATCAGTGCATCCTTCTTCCTTTTTGCAAGAAGTGAATGAGATGAGAATAGCCGTCAGGGCGAGGAATAATAATGAGTTAAGCTTTTTCATCGTGAAAAGTTAAAGGTTAATGAATGCGCTCAAAGGCAAGCGAAGAACAAATCTCCAAAATTTAGAATATGCTGTGATGTAACACCTCGTTCTAAATTAAATTCCAAGTAAAAACTTCAAAGTGAGTATTTTACGCAGCATTTTCCGAAAAAAGAGGCTTATTTTAGACCCAATCATCTGATCTGAAGTTCTTGTTTAGTTCGTGGTAGATCAATGGTTCCAGAGTATTTTATCTTTCTTACCGCAAAACCTAACTGCTTTGAACTCCATTGGTAGCAAGATTCGAATATTGAGGGAAATTCGTGAATATTCTCAAGAGTATGTTTCTGCGCAATTGGGAATTTCCCAACGTGCTTACAGCAAGATTGAGCGTGGTGATACTGATTTATCGTTCAACAAATTGGAAGCTTTAGCTGAAATTTTCCAAGTAAAAACAGTTCACCTCATTTCATTGGACATCTTTCCTTGGGACTCGGAAGAAGACGCACGATTAGAAGCGAACGAGCATCGAATGCTGCAAGTCTATGTTGATCAGATCAAATACCTTCAAGAAGAAACCCGTTTCCTCCGGCAGCAAATTGAACTGCTTTCAGAACTTCTGTCTCAAAAAATGGGGACGAACTAAAACAAGAAACAATACCCCGCACCGATGCCCAAAATGATTGCATTGGAATCTACGTTTTTGGTGGATTCTACGGTTTCGGAAAAATTGAAGGTGCCAACGATGTTTTTGACATCATAGGTCACTGTATTGGCTCTAAAAAGGGTGTTGAGGTTGAAGCTCAGGTGCCCTTTTGAAAGTGGATAAAGCAACTTCACCCCAGCCATGGCTGAGAAGCCAATCGAAGTTTGAGGGCGATATTCATACCTCGTTGTAATCACTGTTTGAGGTAAAACCCAAGAGAAATTGTAGTCGGGAACGGTTAGGGCATTCAAACCCAAATTCAGTCCGGTTCTCACGAATAAACGTTGGTAGCTCCCTTGGTAACTGATACCGGGCATGAAACTGAAACTATTGTAGTCACCATTCACAGTGCTCGATTTAAAATCGGCCGTTAAGCCTGAAAAAAACGAGTTCTGGAAATCTCCTCGATCGAGTGCATTGGAGTGGTAGCTGACCATGAAGTTCACTCCAATACTACGACTAATGGGAAGGGTTCCTGATAAATTGGTGTAAAAACCCAAGCGAGCGAAACCTGCATCTTCACCCGAAGTGAGGGCAAAATTTCCAAGAGGTAAGCCAATACCAGCGTCAATTTCAATTTGAGGTGCGAGAAAAGGCAAAGGTTCGATTTGTCCATCCGAAACGACCATAGGTTCCTCAGGACTAGTAGGCACATCGAACACCTCTTCAAACCCGTTTTCGTATCGAATTTTCAAAACTTTGGACAACTGAAGAACATATTGCGGACCTTCTAGATTCTCGAAGCGCTTATACTTGATTTCTTGATCGTTTAACTCAAGTACTTTGGCTTTAATTTCTTTACCTGTTTTCAGGGTGATGATGTCCTGCGCAAGCAATGTTTGAGCACAGCAAAGGAGAATGAGGGAGAAGGTGAGGTAAAAGAATGATCGCATGGTGTGGTTTGTTGATTAAGGTGCGGTGAAATTAACCATTCTTTTTGAGTAAGGCCCAGAAACAAAAAAAGCCGCTCCTCCCAAAAGAGAAACGGCTTTTATCGTCAATAAATTTGTTCTAGCTCTCTTTGGAACCAATCATTACGGACACGCATCCTTCATGGATCAGTGCGCCAGTGGTTTCAGACTCCGGTACACGAATCCTCACAATGAGTTGTTGAGTGCTCGCTACTTTAAAGTCAAAGGAGCTTTTATTTTCTTCGTTGTCTTTGTTGCTGTAAATCAGCTCCTCATCGGTATCGAGAATCTCGAATTCCAAATCGCCCAAAACGGGGTGGCCACATACCAAAAGACGGTATTCTTTGTCGGCATAAAAAGTGAGGAGTAATTCAGCTTCATCGCCAGGAATAAGAACGGCACTGTTGAAGTTGTCGTTCTGAATGTAACCCTCAAGCTGAGGCAGGCACTTCTTTTTGGTGAAGCTTCTGCACTGACTGAACGCAGCCAATGGCAACATGACGAGAATAGGGAGGATATATTTTAAATACTTCATCGTTCTGTTCTTTTTACTGGATGTATTGATTGCGTACTTCTTGAATTTTAGCTTGAATGCTCTCCATGGTAGCAACAGATACATTGGTGCTAGATGCACCACCTATAACCATTGTACCGCTCTCGTCCTTAGAAGTTTCAGTTTTCTCTTTATTTATTTCCACTTGATTGAAGAGGGCTTGAATTTCCATCAAATCCGCCTTCACTGGAGCTAAATCTTCAGCATTATCATAACTGCTCACAAGGGCAATAAGATCTTTCAGAGAATACTTTTGTTCAGCAATACGCTGATTCAAAGCCTCGTTGTCTGGGGTAGCATGGCTTGTTGCAAGGTAGAGTCCTTCAACCCATCCTCCAACAATCACCAAAGCAGAAACTTCTTCGCGCTCTCCTTCTTTGAGGTAACCATTCAAAGACCAGTAGGCATCACTCACAATGGTGAGCAAAGAATCGCGGTTGTTGCGGTTTTCGTTAACACGCTCAATAATGTTGTTATCGATGGCGTCTTCGACGTTCAGTTTTTTGGCAAGACCACGGGCGGCAGACA
This sequence comes from uncultured Flavobacteriales bacterium, assembly GCA_938085105.1. Classification (GTDB taxonomy): domain Bacteria; phylum Bacteroidota; class Bacteroidia; order Flavobacteriales_D; family Sanyastnellaceae; genus CALKGK01. The sequence continues at coordinate 24,828 of CALKGK010000078.1, read as the reverse complement.
AATACAAAATGCTTTGCTGTTGCTGGTCAAACATGCTCGCATAGCTCAAATCGGCTCCATACACTCCCAAGTTGAGGGCTTGTTTTGCCACAGAGGTGTACTCTTCAGACTTTTCAGTAGGATTGAGGATGCTGCTATCGAAATCGGCTCCTGACTTTCGAATCAAGGATGCCATTTCCATGGGTGATGGAATGGTGTAGAAAATTTGCTTTACAGCTTCTCTACGCTCAGGATTCTCCTGGGCCTCTTGATCGTTCACTGAAATTTCTGGTGAAGCACTCTCTTCGTGCCCCTGCCCGCTGTCGCCGCAGGAGGTTAAAAAGACGCTTCCAGATACAGCAAGAATCAAGGATAGGTGGATCAATTTCTTGGTGATCATATTACTTCTTTTAGTGTTCATGATGTTGCACTATGGCTAGGTTAAAGTACGTAGCTCTTTTGAAGCTACGGGTTTAATTCTTAAAAGTTTTTAAAGTAGTGGTGTTCATCAGAACAAAGATAAACACCAAAAACTACGACCTCTTCTCGTTTAAAGACAAAGACGTGTAGTTCTTTTCCTACATCAATGTGCTTCTAACCAGTTGTGGCCTTGATCGATTTCTACGGATAAAGGAACAATAAGTTTCACCGCTCCCTCCATTTCTTTCTGAATGATGGGTGAAATGATGTCAATTTCATCCTTGTGCGCGTCAAACACAAGTTCATCGTGCACTTGCATGATCATTTTTGATTTGAAATTGCGCTCTTTGAAAATGCGATGAAGATTCACCATGGCTACCTTAATCACATCTGCTGCCGATCCTTGGATGGGTGCGTTGATGGCATTTCGCTCGGCAAAACCTCGCACAACGGCATTTTTAGAGTGGATGTCTTTCAGATATCTTCTCCTACCCATGATGGTTTCTACATAACCATGCTCCTTGGCGAAGGCAATATTAGCGTCTTGATAGGCTTTCAAACTGGCGAACTCCTTGTAGTATTGATCGATGATTTCCTTCGACTCTCGCCGAGAAATGTTCAGATTCTGAGCCAAACCAAAGGCCCCCTGACCATAGATGATTCCAAAATTCACGGCTTTGGCTTTTGAGCGCATTTCGCGGTCCACTTCCTCAATGGGAACCCCAAACACCTTCGCTGCGGTAGCGGCGTGAATGTCCTTTCCTTCGTTAAATGCCAAACACATACCCTCATCTTTGCTCAAGGCCGCAATGATTCTCAATTCTACCTGAGAGTAATCTGCAGCGAGTAATATGTGTTGATCGTCCCGAGGAATAAAGGCTTTTCGAATTTCCCTCCCCTCAGCACTTCGAATCGGAATGTTTTGCAAATTGGGATTGTTGGAACTCAATCTTCCAGTGGCAGCTACGGTTTGCATGTAGTTGGTGTGCAATCTGCCCGTGCTCGCATTCACAAGTGTAGGAAGCGGGTCAACGTAGGTCGACTTCAATTTTTTAAGTTGACGGTATTGAAGGATTTTAGGCACAATCTCGTGGTCGTTCAAGTGCTTGCTTAAAACATCTTCCCCGGTGGAGTATTGACCGGTTTTTGTCTTCTTCGCCTTGCTTGAAATGGCGAGTTTTTCAAAAAGGATTGGCCCCAATTGTTTCGGGGAGTCTACATTGAAAGTCTCTCCAGCGAGACTGTGGATTTCTTCCTCCAAACGGTCGACTTTCTCACCGAGCTCCAAAGAATACGCCTTCAAGGTCTCTACATCCAAATTCACTCCAACCTGTTCGATGTCGCAAAGCACGCGAAGTAAGGGGATCTCCAGTTCGTGGAACAGTTTTTTAATGGGATCTTGGGAGGTTTCTTTTTCAAAGATGTTTTTGAGGCGAAGGGTGATGTCAGCATCCTCAGAGGCATAATCGGAGATGGACTTGGGTTCCAAATCAGCCATGCTCAATTGGTTTTTCCCCTTCTTACCGATGAGGGTTTCAATGCTCACCGGTCGGTAGTTCAGATAGGTTTCAGAAAGAAAATCCATGCCGTGCTTGGAGTCAGGATTCATGAGGTAGTGCGCCAACATGGTGTCGTAAAGCTTGTTCCGAACTTCATAACCGTTTCGCGCTAAAACTTTCAGGTCGTATTTCAAATTCTGACCAATCATGGTTTTTTCTTCGTCCAAAAACAGTGGAGAAAAGGCCTCCATGATTGCTGCCTGACGCTCCATCAATGGCACGTAATAGGCTTCACCTTCTGCAATGGAGAACGACATGCCCACGAGTTGAGCGTCCATGGCTTCCAGTTCACTTGTTTCGGTATCAAAACAGTATTCTTTCACCTTCAAAAGCTGCTCCAAAAGGGATTTTTGAGCTTCCTCAGTGTCGCAGAAATGGTAGTTGTGCTCGCTGTTTTCGATGGTTTTCATCTCCTGAGGAACTTCCGCTACTTCATCGTCAGCATTCGAGGTGGCATCCCCAAACAAAGAGAATTGTTCTCCTTCAGCCGGCGCGCTGAGATCTTCACCCAAAACCCGCTTGCTCAAGGTGCGAAATTCCAGTTCTGCAAATACTTCCCGTAAAAGGTCTTTGTCCATTGGACTCATGACCATGTCGGAAAAATCAGGTTGATAGTCAAGATCAGTAACGATTGTGGCGAGACGTTTCGAAAGCAGCCCTTGTTCTGCAAAATTCTCAACGTTTTCTTTCTGCTTGCCTTTGAGTTCGTGGCTGTTCGCAATGAGCTCTTCAACACTTCCGTACTTCGCAATGAGCTTTTTGGCTGTTTTCTCACCAATTCCAGGTATACCGGGGATGTTATCGACAGCATCTCCCTGCAAACCGAGGATGTCAATCACCTGCATGGGATGTTCCACTTCAAAGCGTTCTTTTACTTCAGGTACTCCCCAAATTTCTGGTGGTTTTCCGCTTCTTCCTGGGCGAAACATGAAGATGTTTTCCGAAACGAGCTGAGCATAATCCTTATCAGGAGTCATCATGTAAGTCAGATAGCCTTCCTTTTCTGCGATTTTAGCGATGTGTCCAATCACGTCATCCGCCTCAAAACCTTCTTTCACGATGGTGGGTACCCCAAAACCTTTAAGAATTTTATGGATGAGTGGAACCGACAGTTTGATGTCTTCCGGGGTTTCATCTCGATTGGCTTTGTACTCAGGGAACACTTCATTTCTGAAATTTCCCCCAGGAGGATCGAAAACAACGGCTAAGTGAGACGGTTTTTCATTGTTGATGACGTCCAAAAGCACATTCGTAAAGCCAAACATCGCTGAGGTGTTTAGCCCTTTTGAATTGATTCTTGGGGTGCGAATGAAGGCATAATACGCTCGAAAAATGAGAGCATAAGCATCGAGAAGAAAAAGTTTATTATCGTGTTCCTGAGATCTCATACTAAAGGATTGAGACGGCAAGTTACGGAATCGCATTTGAGTATTTCGAGGGATTTTGTGGAGGATGTAGATGGAGGATAAAAAGCAGCAATTCTTCGTTTGACCTGCAAGGAATTACTTCTTCTTTTTGTAAACTGGAACGGTAGAACAAGGCTCACCAAACATCAGCGATTTCACTTGAGATTGGATTTTGCTCACGAGCATTCCGTAGGCGAAATCGGGAACATTTCCATCGTTGCAGCCTTTGATCACTACGCGAGCATCTTCCAATGAATCCACGTCAAATGCAGTGATTTTTTGTGCGTACAAAATATCAGAAAGTTGATCGGGTGCACAATTAATGCAGTTCTTCGCAATGTCAACCAAGGCGCTGCTAACGAGCATGTAGGCCCAAAGAGGAATAATGGCGTCGCTAGAACAGTAAACAGCAACGTGCTTTCCTCGGTATTGCTCCCAATCGTTTTCCTTCACCCAAGCTCTAAAATCACTTTCCTTGAGCACAAGCCCTTGCCAAAGCAGCGGGGCGAGGTCGATGTGTGTCATTTCATCATCAACAAACCACTCGGAAAGGTCCAAGGTGTACAAACCACTCTTTGCTACTTTGTTGACGATCTCTGACATTATCCAACCATTTTCTGTTGTTCGAGAAGCATTTTACGCGCCGTTTCAAGAATGTTTTCAGTGTTGATACCACATTCAGAATAGAGTTCTTCTTGCGTTCCGTGTTCGATGAATTCATCTTCAATTCCCAAGCGCTTCACCTGTGATTGATAGCCGTTATCCACCATAAACTCAAGGATAGCAGATCCCAAACCACCTTGCAAACAACCGTCTTCAATGGTGATGATTTGTTTGAATTTACTGAACACTTCGTGAAGCATGATTTCATCCAAAGGCTTAGCAAAACGCATGTCGTAATGCGCCATACTCACACCTGCTTTACTCAAAATTTCACAGGCTTCAATGGCTTTGTTTCCAATGTGTCCGATAGATAAAATAGCAATGTCTTCTCCCGATTTGATCTTCTTCCCGGTTCCCGGTTTGATGAATTTCATCGGTGTTTTCCACTCAGTCATTACTCCTTTACCTCTAGGGTAACGGATCACCCAAGCACCATTATCTTCAGCTTGTGAAGAATACATGAGGTTGCGCAAATCCGCTTCGTTCATGGGCGCCGAAACGATGAGGTTGGGAATGCAACGCATAAATGCAATGTCAAATGCTCCGTGGTGGGTTGGTCCGTCTGCTCCAGCCAATCCAGCACGATCCAAACAAAACACAACAGGCAATTTTTGCAAGGCCACGTCATGCACCACTTGGTCATAAGCGCGTTGCATGAACGAGGAGTAAATGTTGCAAAAAGGAATCAGTCCTTGGGTGGCCATACCTGCTGAAAAGGTCACTGCATGTTGCTCGGCAATTCCGACGTCAAAAGCTCGGTCGGGCATGGCGTCCATCATAAACTTCAATGAACTTCCCGTAGGCATCGCTGGAGTTACCCCCACAATTTTTTCGTTTTTCTCCGCAAGCTCGATGATGGTGTGTCCAAATACATCTTGGTATTTCGGCGGGCTAGGGCTTTTTGGAGTGACCTTAATGATTTCGCCAGTGTCCTTGTTGAACAATCCCGGTGCGTGCCATTGGGTTGGAGATCCCGCCTCAGCAGGAGCATAGCCTTTCCCTTTCATGGTAACGCAGTGAAGGAGTTTCGGACCGGGAATGTCTTTCAAATCGGCCAGTACTTTCGCCATGTACTCAACGTCATGACCGTCAATAGGACCGAAATAGCGGAAGTTCAAAGACTCAAAAAGGTTACTCTGCTTAAGAAGTGCGGCTTTTACTCCGTTTTCTACTTTTTGTGCGATGACTTGAGCATTGGGACCAAACTTGCTGATTTTCCCAAGAAGGTTCCAAACTTCATCCTTCACCTTATTGTAAGTGTGCGAAGTTGTGATGTCGGTAAGGTACTCTTTCAGTGCGCCAACGTTCGGGTCGATGGACATGCAGTTGTCGTTCAATACCACGAGCATGTTGGTGTCTTCAACCCCACCGTGGTTCAAGCCTTCGAAGGCCAAACCAGCGGTCATAGCACCATCACCAATAACGGCAATGTGTTGACGGTCTTTTTTCTGAACTCGATTTGCTACGGCCATTCCCAAAGCTGCAGAGATGGAAGTAGAACTGTGACCAACACCAAATGTATCGTATTCCGATTCTGATCTTTTCGGAAAACCACTCAAACCATTGATTACTCGGTTGGTGTGAAAATTCTCGCGTCGACCAGTTAGAATTTTGTGTCCGTAAGCTTGATGCCCCACATCCCAGACAAGCTGATCTTTCGGTGTATCGAAGATGTAGTGAAGGGCTACGGTCATTTCAACCACGCCAAGGCTAGCGCCAAAGTGCCCCCCTTTTTCAGAAACAACGTCAACGATATACTGACGCAGCTCGTCGCAAATCTGGGGTAGATCTTCCTCAGAGAACTTAGCTCTCAGATCTTCCGGGAATTTAATTTGGTCCAGCATGGGACCTGCTTGAAATTTGCTCATGGTGATTGAAATAACGGATAACGTTCTCCTTTCTTACTACTACACAAACAAATGTAAAAAAAAGATGTTCTGTGAGCCTAAGAAATATCTGAGCCCAAACAGAAAGAAAAGGCTGCTGAAAAGAGCTTAAGCGTTTGTGAGCGCAAGCATGGATTCAAAGATTTCTCTACCGTCGGTGTTGCCCAGTTCGAAGTCAGATGCTCTCTCCGGGTGAGGCATCATTCCGAATACATTCTTGCCTTCATTGCAAACTCCGGCAATGTTTTCAGCACTTCCGTTGGGGTTTGACGACTCGGAAATGTGTCCTTCAGCGTCACAGTAGCGGAAAATCACCTGATCATTATCATTCAAGCGCTTCAAAGTATCTGCATCTGCAAAATAGTTCCCTTCACCGTGTGCAATGGGAATTTTATAGGCTTTCTGTGAATCTAATTTTGCAGAAATAATCGCTGATGAACTTTGTGGCGTCAAGTAAATATTGTCGCAAATGAATTTTCTGCTGTTGTTGTGCAAGAGCGCTCCAGGAAGTAAACCTGCCTCGGTGAGGATTTGAAATCCGTTGCAAATGCCCATCACATACCCACCTTTTTCAGCGTGTTGGATGACTTCCGACATGATAGGTGAAAAACGTGCTATGGCCCCAGAACGCAGATAATCTCCGTAAGAGAAGCCACCGGGTACAACCACAAAATCGACCCCTTTGAGATCTTTGTCTTTGTGCCACAAGGTTTCTACCTCCATTCCAAGAATGTCGCGTAAGGTATAAACCATGTCTTGATCGCAATTGGATCCTGGGAAAGTGATCACTCCGAATTTCATAAGCGCTAATATTGAGGGGCAAAAGTAAGAAAAATGGATGTTTAATGCGGTCTTTTTTCATCGAAAGAAAGCACTGTGTTTGACATGCACTTGTTCAGCTTCAGCCCAAAAAAAAGAGGCCCAATGAGACCCCCTTTTATTTGATTAATGCTTTATGTTTGAATTATGAACCCAAGATTTTCTTGACAACCCATCCCGTTTCTGTGCGGATACGAAGGAAATAAATTCCAGGACTAATGTTCAATGAGCCTTGGTAGTTAAAGCCTTCCATTCGATCTTCAAGGATGAGCTGACCTGAGGTGTTGCGCACTTGGAAATCAAGTGGACTGGTGTAATTGTCAAAAGTGATTTCGAGCAGACCACCCGTCAGTTGAGCATTGAAATCTAATTCATCCATTGCTTCGTTTACATCGCTGCTTCCTTCCACAACGAGCATGTATTGAGAGCTGTCGTCGCAATCGCTGTTGCTTGCGTAAAGCGTGATGAGGTAGAACCCTGGTGATGTGAAGGTGAAGGTTCCGTTTTCACTGTTTGTTGTTTCACCATCCATACCGAACTCCCAAACGAAGTTATCTGCATTTTCAGAAGTATTGGTGAACTCCACTGTTACTTCGCCGTTTTCGAGGTAAACAATTCCACTTTCGGTTTCGAAACTCGCGTTCACTCCGGTGTTTCCAGTAACTTCTCCGCTCACGGTTTGCGTGCACGCTTGAGCATCACTCACAAGCACCTCGTATTGTCCAGGAGCGAGTCCGATGATGGTGCTTCCAACTTCTGCGTCGTTGAGCGTGAAGGTGTAAGGGCCGACTCCGCCACTTGCGTTTACTTCGAGTGTTCCTTCGAGACCTTGGTCGCAATCGAGATGACTTCCGAGTACGCTTGCTTCAAGTTGGGTTGGCTCAGCAATGGAGACGATTCTTGAGAGCACTGCGCAGTGGTCGTTGTTCATGGCGTGTAGTCGATAAACTCCTTGTTCAAGTTGATCGAATTCCATGCTTCCATCAACACCCAAAGCCTCTTCCAACACATTCCCTTGGGTGTCGGTGAGCTGATAGTCCCATGGACCGTTACCCGTTCCTTGAATCATGGCAGAACCATTCCCCGCAGCGAAACAAGAAATGTCTTGACTCTCTACTTGCAATGCAGCTCCAACTTGAATCACGAAGCGTTCTTGTTCTTCCACGCTTGGCGTTTCAAAAGTAATTTCAAGTCCCTCTTCTAAAGGATAGGTGTTGCCGTTTTCTGTATCCAAAATCACCATACAAGCAGTAATGGTATTGCTGATGGGCAATTCATCGATGAGCAATGAGTATACTCCAGGCGTGGCAATGTCCATCGAAATGGGAATATCAAAGTCGCCTTCTCCAATGTTGGTGGTGTTGATGGCCAAAAGTGTGCCGTCTTCACCTTTTGTTCCTGCATTTATGTTGGCGCTAGAACTGTTGAGTTTCAAAGCGTCCAATCCTAAATCAAAAGCAGGTGTTCCTTCTTCGCTAAAAACAACCATCATTTCGTCCACACTGCCTCCGTTGGTAATTCTCAGTCCAACAAAATTCATTGGTTGACTAGCGGTTTGATTGCCTGAGGTGGTTTTAGCATGTTCGTTGATATAAAGTTCAGGGTCGTTATCATTGGCCTGTACCCAGAAGGTTTGACAAGGGTTGATAATGGGAGAACCACCATTCACTGAGTATCCGTTTAAGTAAGTCTTGAACTGATTTGCACTCACGTCCCAAGAATAAATGGCTCGGTACATATTGTTGTGTTCCCATCCTGCTTCGTCTTCCCAATTGATTTTACTTGGGTATGGATTACTCATCAAACGCAAACCGTCAGAGCTCGGTAAATCATTATCTGTATAGCTAACGGGCATTTCGAACTCTCCAGTTACTACAGTTCCTGTTACGTCAATGTAATAAGTGCCAGGGTTAACATATACGTAGTAGCCTTCGCCGGGAACAATTGCCTCGTCGATAGAGCCAACGGGTAGAAAAGACCCTTCAGGAGTGCTCGAAGCTTCGTTGTATCGCTGAATGCTCACAAAACTGTAATTTGGATAATCGCTTCCAGTAAAACCTGTAGTGACGAAATCATCGTTCCACTCAGATATATTGGCGTTAACCATAGGAGCGCCAATGTTCAACCATCCAGTGTACGGAGTATAAATAACGTTGAGATAGGTGAGTTCACCCTCGATATTTCCAGTGTATAAAGGAGCAATTTGAGCTTTCTCGGAAATGCTGCTGCTCATGGTCAATAGGCCATTGGTAAGCAAGGTTCTTCCTTGAATTTCCAAAATGCCTTTCACGGAAACTTCGTTCTGTAGTGCAACTGAATTGCTTCCAAACAGATTCAAATGGTGAAAAGCGGTTTCTCCCAGAATGGATTGTTCGTTGGCTGAAGAGAATACAACAGTCCCTCGCTCCGCATTGAAATTTCCTTGATTGAACCAATCTCCGGATAATTCAAGTGTGTGTTCAGCATCTGTTGGCAAAGTAAGACTTGCCTCATCTTGAATAGCAAGGCTGTTGATGGAGATATCAGAGTCGATGATCACCTCGTGTACATCCACAATTTCAACGTCTACACTTCCTTCTGGAACGCAATCGCAACTCCAAATAGCAGGGTTGCTCCAAAGGCCAGAATCCAAGCTGTAAATGAAAAATTCAGCAGCGGGAGCCGGGGCGAGTTGAATGTAGTTTTGTTCTTCCTCTTGAGGTTCTTCTGGAAGATTGATGTTAGTGAATTGAGGTAAAAGTACTTCTTCTGTTTCAGGGAAGTATTGAGCTTTGAGCGTTGGACTAGTCAAGAAAATTAGACCTGTCGCAAAGAGGATTTTGTAAGTCAGGGTCATGCTATGATAGGTTAAGGCTTAGCGCCATTTCCTTTTATTTACGGAGGAAGGTGCTAAAGGTTTCAAGCATGTGATAATTTTTTTGTCAGAAAAATGCCATTCGGATAAAGAAGTACAAGCAAGAGAAAAGGAGGGCGGTGAAGAGAAGGCGGTGCGCTGGTTTGATTTTTTCACCTTCAAAAGGATAAGGGAACAAAAGCGCCATGTTTGCCAACGCAGCAAACACCAAAGCCGCCCAAGACACCTCATAATTGATGAGCACAAAAGCAAAACACGCCAGAAGGAAAATGACAGAAGTAGATTTTGTGTTTCTCGCTTTATTACTGCTTGATCCATAGCTCTTTGCTAGTCCGCGCAAACCTAGAACAAACCAAATTCCCATCGGAACGGCCAACCAATTCATCTTTTCTTGAAGGTCGATGCCTACAATACTGATTTGCCAGTGTTTGATCCATTGTAAATCTTCCCCCAACCAAACAAGGGTGATGGCGATTAAAAAAGGGAGAATAAAACCAACAATGCTCCAAGCCCATTCTCTCCAAATTCCAGAACGGGTGTAGGCCAAAGAAACCAAAAGCGCAATGGCCAAAACAAATGAGCTGGGAATGAAAAGCATGGCACAGCCCAAAAAGAATGCAGCGTTAAAATAATGGTGCTGCACTTCGTTCTGACGATAGACTTCAAAAACTTGACGCATGGCGAGCAAAAGCAGCAAATGAAGCAACAAAAAAGGGTGAGCCGGAAAGATGCAGCTGAAAAGTGCGGCAAAAAGTGCGTAGATCCAAGCGGCAAAATAATTCCCTCCATTGATGTACTCATTGCTGTTGTAAGCCCGGTGCAGAAAGATGATGGACAAGCCCTGAACAATCGATTGAAAAACCAGTATTCTCAGAGGGTTTCCGTTGAAATAGTTGTTGATTTCTGGGAAGATCCACGATGAAACTTCTGGCGACATGAAGAAGCCATTCCACACAATTCCCAATATCCAAGTGAGTCCCACAAGGATGATGGCAAAAGGCTGATTGGATCGTAATATGCTCAACATGACGATAAAGTTGGGATTTATTTACTGACTTTCTCCAAGGATGTTTTAATTTTGCGCAAAACCGAAGAAATGAACGATTTATTTTATGCCATCGCCCAAGCAGTTGAAAAAAGCTTTGTAATGTTCCTAGAACCGCTTGAGAACTACTTCAACTATGCAGTTATCGTTTTGGGTTTTGTAGGCCTTTTCATTTGGTTGACGATGCAATCAAAGTACACGAAAAAAGCAAAGGACAACGGAACCATCGTTTAATCGATTTCCATTCAAAGCGTTTTCCATGCGCTTATGATTTCACTTTCTCTTTGAGAAGATCCTTGCCAATATCTTTTCGATAGTACATCCCATCGAAAGAAATTTCGGAAAGCGTACCGTAGCTCTTATTTGTGGCGCTTTCTACGTCAGCTCCTAAGCCAGTAACTGCCAAGACTCGTCCACCATTCGTCACTATACCCTTCTCGTTTAGAGCAGTTCCGGCGTGAAATACAATGGATCCTTTAATGGGCTGGTTCAAACCTTCAATGGTTTTCCCTTTCTCATAATTTTCTGGATATCCACCCGATGCAGCAATCACAGTGCTGGCGGTTCTCGGGTCAATTTCAAGATCACATTCGCTCAGCGTTCCGGTGGCAATTCCCTCAAAATAGTGAAGGAGGTCCGACTTTAATCTTGGTAAAACTACTTCCGTTTCAGGATCTCCCATGCGGCAGTTGTATTCAATGACGTAAGGATCGCCGCCAACTTTGATCAAACCAAAGAAGATGAAGCCCTGATAGTGGATACCGTCTTTCTTCAAGCCTTTCACAGTAGGAATGATGATTTGATTTTTGACTTTCTCCATGAATTCTTGATTCACGAAAGAAACAGGAGAAACGGCACCCATACCTCCAGTATTCAGTCCAGTATCACCTTCGCCAATGCGTTTGTAATCTTTAGCTTCGGGAAGAATTTTGAAGCTGGTCCCGTCCGTAAGCACGAACATGGAAACTTCAATTCCTTTTAAAAATTCTTCAATCACTACTTTTTTACCAGCATCTCCAAACTTGGAGTTAACGAGCATCTCTTCCAAAGCCTTTTCTGCTTCCGCAAGATTGTCGATAATCAAAACGCCCTTTCCGGCTGCAAGTCCATCCGCCTTCAAAACGTAAGGCGCTTTCATGTTCTTCAAGAAAGTTTTCCCTTGCGATAAGCTCGACTTCGTGAAACTGCCATATTTGGCGGTAGGGATGTTGTGGCGTTGCATGAACTGTTTCGAAAAATCTTTGCTTCCCTCCAACTGGGCCGCTTTTTTGTTCGGGCCAATGACCGTGCAAAAAGAGAGTTCTTCGCGTTCTGTAAAATAATCCTGAATTCCTTCCACGAGTGGGGCTTCCGGACCAACAACCAAGATGTTGATGTTTTGTGCTTTGACGAAATCAGCGATGCCGTCGAAATCCAAAGGGTCGAGAGCAACATTCTTTCCAAGGCTTGCAGTTCCAGCATTTCCTGGCGCTACATAAAGTTCATGGAGCATCGAGCTTTGAGCCAATTTCCAAGCCATCGCATGTTCACGACCACCACTTCCTAAAATCAAGACTTTCATGCGTCAAAATTAGCCACTTTGGGAGCTGTGAACAATTATTGTTATCAACACTTTTGCGGTTTTTTCGCATATTTCAGCGTTACTTTGCTCCCTAAAATCAGATTCAGTGAAATTATCTGTTGTCATTATCACCTTTAACGAGGAAAAAAACATCGAACGGTGCTTGAAATCAGTCAAGGATCTCGCCGATGAAATTTTGGTGGTCGACAGTTTTTCAAAAGATCAAACCCAAGCCATTTGTGAGCGCTATGGAGTTCGATTTGAACAACATGCCTTTGACGGACACATTCAACAAAAAAACCGAGCATGGGAATGGGCAAAAGGAGAATTTGTGCTGAGTTTGGATGCCGATGAGGCACTGAGTGAGGAGCTTCAAAACTCCTTGAAAGCCTGGAAAAATGCTGCGGCCGAATTTGAAGGCTACCGAATGAACCGACTAACCAATTATTGCGGTACTTGGATTCACCATAGCGGGTGGTACCCCGATACCAAATTGCGCTTGTTCCGTCATGGAGCCGGAGCCTGGGGTGGAGTGAATCCGCACGATCGATTTGAACTCCACAACAAAGAAAAATCGGGTTTTCTAGAGGGAGATTTACTCCACTATTCCTACTACACCAAAGAAGACCATTTTAAGCAGATTGAATACTTTTCCAAAATAGCAGCGCAAGAGCTTCACGCCCGCGGTAAAAAGGTTTCCAAGTTGCACATGTACGCAAAGATGGCGTGGCAATTCCTGAAAAACCTGATTTTCAAAAGTGGATGGAGAGATGGAAAAGCGGGTTGGAACATCGCGAAACGATCTGCTTTCGCGACCTACCGAAAGTACAGCATTTTGAACGAACTTTATGACAAAGGCTAAAACGCATTTTCTCATTTCAAGAACGGATGGGATCGGTGATGCAATCCTCACCTTGCCCCTCGCTGGAGCACTTAAAAAGGAGTTTCCCGAAAGTAAGATTACCTTTTTGGGACGAAACTATACTAAGGCTATTGTCAATGCTTGCACCCATGTGGATGCTTTCGTTTCGTTTGACGAAATTGAAGACGAACTGACTTCAGAAATGGAGAAATTAAAGGTGGACAAAATTTTTGAAGTCTTCCCAAGACCAGCCATTGCTCACGCGGCCAAAGCGGCGAAAATTCCAACGAGAATTGGTACTGCGAGAAGGTGGTACATGCTGAAAAACGTGAACAAACCCTTGTTCTATTCGCGGAAATCGAGCGAACTTCACGAAGCGCAATTGAACCTCAAGATGCTGAGTGCACTGAAGTTGAAAGCATCCTTTTCTTTGGATGAAATCAAGGCGCTTTTCGGACTCCAAGCGAAACCCTTGAGTCAAGACCTGCAAGCTCAACTTCAGCCAGAAAAAATAAAATTGATTCTCCATCCACTTTCCCACGGTTCGGCTTTGGAATGGCCCTGCAGCGCTTTTGCAAATCTCATTCGCTTGCTTCCTCAAGAAAAATATCAAATTCTGATCACAGGTACCGAAAAGGAGCGTTTGCAGATGGCGGATCAACTTCCTTGGGACCAAGAGAATGTGGTCGATTTGAGTGGAAAACTGAGTTTAGAGGCCTTGTTTAGCTTGTGCAATACAGCCGATGCTTTGATCGCAGCGAGCACGGGTCCGCTCCACATGGCTGCGGCTTTGGGTACGGTTGCGCTCGGACTCTATTCTCCCAAACAACCCATTTGGCCGAAACGATGGATGCCCATTGGTGAAAATGCCGATTATTTGGTCTGCGATGAACATCCAGAAGATGGTCGCTTGCCCTTTACTGCTCAAGAGGTGAGCCTGAAGCTGGACGACTTGCTATCGGCCAAAGAAAGAAAAAGGAGATAAAAAAGCTGAAAAAAGTCACGCCGGCCTGCGTTTCCAAGGTGTCTTCCGTCAAAAAGGAGAGGTAGACAATCAACAAAAAGCCCAGTGCGACAAATCGATTTTCCGAAGGGACTTTCTTCCAACACACCACCAAAACAAGCAGCAAAATTAGGGGGCCGAGAACGCCAAAAGCCACCCAAAAGCTTAAAAATTGTTGGTGACTCCTCAACCTAAATTTTTCTTCAAGCGGAGAGTTGTCCAAGTTGTATTGTTTTTCGAAGGCCTGGGCTACATCACCGGTTCCTACGCCTATCCAAGGGTGTTTTTGAATGATGTGTAGGGCCGTTTTCCAGTATTCCAATCGCTGAATGAAGGACTTTCCACTAGGATTGTCTCCACTGTTTAAGGCATCGATTTCAAAAAAGAGTTCATCCAGTCTGCGGCGCAGAGCATTCGCTTGAAGCAACTCTGGATTGGTGATGCCTTGTTCTACGGCTTGGATGTCTTCTTCGCTCAATTCTTCGACGCCCAAACGGTCTTTCGTTGCATGTATGGCGGTCATGTAGCGCATAAGGGTAGCACTAATCAAACCTCCATTTTGGGCTTTTCCAGTGAAAGGAATGCTGCTTCGTTTCTCCCAAGCAAGGCTCATTTCGTAACGATTGAAATTGCAGTACACCAGGTTTCCCGACTCCCGATACCGCTTGTTGAGTTCACATTCAAAATCGTTCCCATCCCTGGTTTTTTTTATGTGCGTTGAGGAAGGAGAAGGGCTGTAGTAATGCTCTTTGTAGGCATCAAGAATAAAAAGGAAACCGAGGAGCAAGGCAAGGGAAATGGTCAAGGAGAAAGCCAGTTTCATTTTTCGTTTTCCAGAACCTTGGAAAAGATCCCAAACGCTGTAAAGTGCAAGAACGAACACCAAGCCTAATCCCGTAATGCTCTGCACTTCCCACATAAATAGGAGGTAAGCTGCGATATATATCAAGCCAAACACAAGAGGAAAGCGCTTCTTACGGAGTTCATCAAACAAGATGAGCATTCCCAAATTCAGCATGAGGGAAAAGCGGATGTGTGAGGTGAAAACAGACAGCGCTCGAACATCGAATTCGGGGTCGTTCCAGTATCCCCACTTGTTTAAAAAACACACCACAACAGCGAGAAACAAGGCGCTAGTGAAAAGGCGTTTCAACCAAGTCCACATGGCGGAAGGGAGCGGGGTCATGGTGAACAAGACAACGGGGAAAAGAAGTAGGGGGAGCTTCTTGCGGAGATCGTTCAGGGCGTAGTGAAAATCACTGGTATGAAGGAGGCCAACAAGATGGATCAGGACAATGGAAAACAAGACTGCGAAGACCCATTTGTTACGTGCTGGGCTTGCGATGATTTCGCCGTGCTTCTTTCGAAAGTTTTTGCTGAGATGTTCAATCAACCAAACGCACAAAACCCAAATGGACCCCACACTCATGATGACATTGGACCAAGGCATGCCCACGCAAGTTCCAATCATCCCAATGCTGTAAAGCCAAATGATGATTTTATGGTTGATGATCCGGTGCAAAAGTGGCAAATTAAGGTTGTGCTCTCAGAATGCTGGAATAATCGCTCTCGAAGGTGCTCAAGGCTCGGTCAATCACAAGGTCGTTTTTCAAACCGTATTGAATGGCGCCTTTTCGATAGTAGTAGCGCAAGATGATTTCACTCTCCAAAGCCTGCTTTACTTCGGATTTGAACAAGGCCAAGTCGCGTTGCTTGTCTGGAGTCAAACGTGCTTTCAGCGCGGCAAATTCCGAAGCGGCATTGCTCAAGTATTGTTCTTCTTCGGCCGTTTCTTCCAGTTTCAACATGAGGGCATTGGTGCGTGTATCCAGTTCAAATTCACGGTCCATGGCATAAGCCACAAATGCCTCGTAATCTTCATCTGTCAATTTGAATTCTTCTGGAGCATCGATGCTGTCTTTTTTCTGAGCAAAAAGATTGGCGTAATCAAAGAGGATGTACTTGCTGGCCAGAGCGTTCAAGATATTGCTGGCGGGAGCTTGTTCCACAAAAACGTCAGGATCAATTCCCCTACCGTCAAATACAGGTCGGCCAGAAACGGTGGTAAACGGCTTGATGAGCGAATCGGGAAGCTCAGTTACCTTTCCATCTTCATCGCGTTCACTGTAATTGAGCTTTTGAATGCATCTTCCGCTCGGCGTGTAATACTTGGCCACCGTGAGTTTCATCTTTGTGTTATAGCTCAGGTCTTTGGTTTGCTGAACAAGACCTTTCCCGAAGGATCTCCGACCAAGAATTACTGCTCGATCAAGGTCTTGAAGGGTCCCAGAAACAATCTCTGATGCTGAAGCCGATTTGTCATCGATCAACACAATGATGGGCATTTCGGTGTCCAATGGGCTGTTTAAAGCACTGTAGGTTTTGTTCCAGTCTTCCAGCTTTCCACGGGTGCTAACAACTTCAGTTCCTTTGGGCACAAAGAAGTTCACAATATTCACGGCTTCGCGAAGCAAACCACCTCCATTTCCTCGAAGGTCAAAAACCAATTGTTCCATGCCTTCTTCTTTGAGAGCGAGGAAGGACTTTTTTACCTCAGAACTGGACGTTTTAGTGAAGCTTCCAAGTGCAATGTACCCGGTTTTATCGTCCAACATCCCAGAATAAGGGACGTCGGGCACTTGAATTTCGGTGCGTTCCACGGGAATTTCAATGCTCCCACTGGCTTCCGGACGAGTGATGGTGAGAATCACTTCCGTTCCGCTTTGTCCTTTCAACAGGTCAGAAATCTCACTGTGGTTTTTGCCCACAACGTCCACACCGTCTACGGCAATCACAACATCGCCAGATTTCAATCCAGCCAATGCAGCAGAAAATCCTTCATAAGGCTCCATGATGGTGATCTTCCCGTCGATGGTGTTTACAGCAGCACCGATACCTCCGTACTGACCAGTAGTCATGAAACGGTAGTCTTCAATTTTTGATTCAGGATAGTACAC
This sequence comes from uncultured Flavobacteriales bacterium, assembly GCA_938085105.1. Classification (GTDB taxonomy): domain Bacteria; phylum Bacteroidota; class Bacteroidia; order Flavobacteriales_D; family Sanyastnellaceae; genus CALKGK01. The sequence continues at coordinate 7,814 of CALKGK010000078.1, read as the reverse complement.
CGTATACGGATCAAGCGATTTGAGCATGGCGTCGATGCTCGTTTTCATGAGTTCTCCGGGCTGAGTTTCGTCCACGTAGTAGGTATTCAACTCGCGGTAAACATTGGTGAAAATCTCGAGGTTTTTGGAGATTTCGAAGTAGCCTTCTGCAAAGGAGAGCGACAAGAATCCACTGATGAGGATGAGGCCAGTAGCGGCAAATCGTTTAGTTTTCTTGTTGAGTTTCTTCATGCTGTTGAGGGTCTGTTGGCTCGATTTCTTTTTCAAAACGCAAGGCGAGCTCCTTTATTTTGGACTCGCTCTCCTCAAAGGTAAGCATCTTGTTTCCCACATACAGAAGGATGATGCTCATTTGTTTGTTTTGCTTCTTGATGGGGTCAAAAAAGCTGGATTTATTCATTCTCCAAGCCTCGCGCATGAGTCGTTTGATTCGGTTTCGATCAACGGCTTTTTTGAACCTCCGCTTTCCCACACTCATCATCACTTGGCATGGGTGTTCCACTCGCAAGTCTTCTTCCCTAAATAAGAGAATGAAAGGAAACTTCTTCACAGAGCGTCCTTCCGAAAAGGTCCGGGAGATGATGCGCTCGTGGGTGAGCCTTTCTGACTTTGAAAAGGTGTTCAATGCGTGTTCAAATTAAACGTAAAAGGTGAGCATTGCCCACCTTTTATCAACTTTATGTGACGGAAAGACTAAGCTTTACCAGTAATGTAATTTTCAATGGCCATGGTCATCGATGGCGCTTTTTGATTTGGGGCATTTACGTCTACACGCAAACCACTGTCCAAGGTGGCCTTAGCTGTAGTTGGACCAAAAACAGCAATTTTGGTGCTGCCTTGGGTGAACTCAGGGAAATTCTTCAACAAGGATTCAATCCCTGAAGGACTGAAAAACACCAACATGTCGTACTTCACGTCAGACAGATCAGACAAGTCACTACATACCGTACGGTACATCACTGCTTTGGTGTAGGTGAGACCTGCTTCATCCAAAAGCTGAGGAATGGTAGGCTTGAGCAAGTCAGAACAAGGCAAAAGGAATTTCTCCTGCTTGTGCTTCTTCATCACATCCATCAAATCAGCAAAACGGATTTGACCATGAAAGATCTTACGTTTGCGATACACCACATACTTTTGAAGGTAGTAGGCTGTTGATTCCGAAATGCAAAAGTACTTCATTGTATCCGGCACGGTCACCCTCATTTCTTCACACATGCGGAAGAAATGATCCACTGCATTTCTTGATGTGAAGATGACTGCTGAATGTTCCAAGATGGAAACACGTTGTTGACGAAACTCTTGTGCGTCAACAGCTTCCACATGAATAAACGGGCGAAAATCAATTTTCAAATTCAACTTTTTGGCCAAATCGAAGTAAGGTGACTTATCTCCGCTAGGTTTTGGTTGAGAAATGAGAATCGTTTTGATTTTTTCTGCCATAGCACCGTAGTAGTTGATTCAGTTTTGGATGCTAGATTCAAATGAGTTGGTACTGCACCAACCGAACGAGAACCCACATCGGTAAAATTTCAAGGGTGCAAAGATACAAAATTATGTAAATCAGTGGTGAACGATAACTAAGTGCTCCCTGAATTCCACGAATCAATCGCCAAATGTAGCTCAGCGCGGCAAGGAAAAATAGAATTGGAGCGATCCAAGATACTTGATCAAGTGGAAAATACATGAGTAAGAGGAGAAAAGGGAATCCCAATAGCGCTACAAATTCCAAAAAGTAGAACACATTAAAGAGGTATTCTTCCAATCCATATTCTCGGCCCAAAAGTCCTTCAAGCAATTGAATCATGATGAACTTGAGGGTATAAACTCCTATGAAAAACACCAGTATTCGTCCCATTAAGGAAGCGCTGTCTTCAGCAAGACTAGGCGATTGCCATTTCAGCAAGAGAAAGAGGAGCAAGGACCAGAACAACAAACTAAATGGAATCATCGCCACCAAACCCCGACGAGAGAGCACGGGCACTTCGCGAATTTCCTGCCGCATGAGACGGTAGTTGAAGAGTCCGCTGGTCAACAACTGAACATAGGCGCTGTAATTGAACTTCGCCCAAGCCAAACTCCCCAAAGCGGCCAAAACCAGCCAAATCATCCAATCTTCTGCTAAATGTTCTGCAATGCGTAAACTTCCTTCCATCGCTGCTTCTTAGTTCAAAGGGTGTCCCAATACCGCTACGGCCTTGTGTTGAATGATGTCTCCTTCAGGACTAAATGCTTCTAAAAACACAATATACATTCCGATGCCCGCTTTCGTTCGGTCTTCTGTAAAACCGTCCCAACTCAAGGTGTTTTCAGCTCCCGCAAGTTGGTTGCTCACGAGCCGACGAACAAGAATTCCTCGGTCGGTATAAATCGTCACACTGTAGGTATATCCCGGTTCTGGAAGGGTGAAATCGATGTTCAGCACGTCTTCAAACCCATCGTTGTCGGGCGAGAAAACGTCGGGAGAAAGACTCATTTCCCCTTGCGCTTCACTCACAAAAAATTGAGAGTTGGGCAACCCCGGTGTTCCATAATCCACTTCTCGCGAGGCAGAGTGCCAATTGCTTTTGTCTTGGCCCGATCTCATGGGGTCCAATCGCTCCAAAGCAACTCCGTCAAGATCGTTCAACAATCCGTAATGCTGATCCTCACTATAATCTACCCGATCACTTACTCCGAGAAGACTGTCGAGCAACAAAACACTTCCCTCGGCATTTCCGTAGGGTGGCAAGGCTTCCATTTCAACAAAAACGGCGCTATTGTTTTTTGGATAGCCAGCTGCAACTGCACCGGAGTTGGTGCTCAACAAGAGGTATTCACCCGAAAAGAGAACAAGTTCGCGATCCGTAATGAGGTCTTCGCTTCCCTCGTCTTCGTTGGCCAAAAACCATCCTTTCAAACCAATGTTTCGCTCGCTTCTGTTGTAAATTTCGATGTAATCCACTTCACCATCTCGAGGATTACTCAAGATTTCATTCACAATCAAATCGCCCAGTGCATGCTCTTCAGCCAAAGCGAAACGCTCACTTAAAAACTCCGGTGAATTGGTGCCATTGGCCTCACAATCGAATATGCCATTGATTCGCAATTCGTAAATCAAAGGAACGGCAAAAGCATTGTCAAATTCAAGTAGCAAGGAGTTGCTGTTCACGCTTCCTTCTTGATTCACCAGGCTCGCTTGCTGCACTGCATAGTCCAGAGAAGTAAAATCCCCATCGCTCAGCCCAACGCTGGCTTCGAGAAGGTCAAGGCTGATGGGGTCAATGGCTTCGTCAAAGCGCAATTGCAAGGTGGTGTTGTTCAATACTAGAATTTCCACCAATTGTGGAGCGCTAACGTCTGGAGAAAGATCGAGAACACTGTTGGCTTGTCCGGGCGTGGCTCCTTCAAGATTGATGGCAGCGCGCCAGTTGTTTTCGTCGCTGCAGGCTTTGTTCGGATTGATGCGTTCCAAACTCCAACCTCCATCGTCCTTGCTCGGGTTTTGATACCAGCTCAAATCATAGGCCACGGCGTCCAAAAGATCTTCGTTTCCGTTGAACAATTCGATGGTTCTACCGCTATTGGTCAAGGAAGGAAAGTCGCTCATCCCAAAAACATTCGACCACATCACGAAAAAATTCAAATCATCTTCATCGCACAGTACGATGTACCCTCCGGGGGCCAAAGTTACCTGCTCATTGAAGGTCCCGCCAGAAAGCTGAATGTTGCTCAATTCGAGGGTTTGGTTGCTGATGTTATGAAGCTCAATGAACTCGGCATTGGGCGAGTCAAAATCTTCGTCGGGATCGGGCAAGAGCTCATTGATGATTAACTCACCCAATTGCGGCTCAAAGCCCAAGGTAAAGTCAATGTCAAAACTCCCACTGATGGTGTTCCCCGAACAATCGCTCAAGGCATCAATGTTCAAGGTGTAATTTTCTCCTGCAACAATGGGTGAAGTGAAGGTGAAAAGCAAGGCCGTTCCTTCTTCTGCTAGATTGATGAAAGAGAGGTCCAAGTTGTCAATGCTGGTCTCAACGCTGATCGGACTATCAAAGTCCAAGGTTTCTGAGAATTGTACCAAAAGCTGGTTCGCAGAGATGATCTGACTGCCAATCAATTCAGGTGCTGTTAGATCGGGTGCGTCGCTAAACACGGTGTTTTGTGTGCCCGGACTCCCTCCCGCGAAACTCATGGAAGCACTCCAATTGCTCCCACCACCGCATGCGCCAAAGGGGTTGATGCGCTCCAAGGTAATTCCTCCATCATCCAAACTCGGGTTGCCGTACCACGAGAGGTCATAAACCACGATATCGATGATTTCGTCCACATTGCTCCGCAAGCTCAAACTATCGCCAGCGTTGCTCAAAGCGGTGAAGGACGGAATCCCAATCACACTGCCGAAAGTACTGAACTCACTCACTGCGTCTTCATCACATAAAATCACATGTTCTCCCGGACCAAAGGCAAAGCTGGGCAGTACTTTTTCTGTGGTGGTATTTACAAAAATCCAGTTTTCAAGGTCGAAGAAGTTGTCGCTCGAATTGAAAAGCTCCACGAATTCAAATTCGGGTAAACCCAAAGCCGGTGAAGGGTCGGCGAGAATTTCATTGATCACAATATCACCGGGCAGCGCCACAGCACTTTCTACATAGGTGAAAACTTCGCTCGTACTTTCAAGGATGTTCCCACTCAAATCGCTCAAGCTGGCCAGTTCCAATGTGCTCTCTTCGTTCGAAATAAAGTCGCTATCAAAGTTGAGCAGAACAATACTGCTGCTGCCGTTTTCGAACTCAGCGCTCATGGGGTTTCCTACACCGAGAACGGTGTAATTTGCGAGAACAGAAATACTCGCTGCGTCCATCGGCTCAGAAAAAATCAAGCGCAAGTTGCTCGCGTCAATAACTTCCAAGCTGATCAGCGTTGGCGCTTCCGTGTCGATGATTTCCGGACCACAATACACATCGTCCAAAAAGAAATTATCCGCATTCGACACCGTGTAATTGCAAACCCAACCGAGATGAGTTCCACTAGTGTAGGTATCGTCAAAGCCCGTTGCTTCAAAAAGGTATTCTTCCCCCGCTTCCGGATCTACGAAAAGCGACCAGTTGCCAAGTTCATCTCGCACTATGCGAATCGAAAGTTCAAAGGAAGAGGAAATCTGTCCCAAACTAGCGGCAAGAATTTCGACAACACCATCGCCCTCATTATCGTCCCGAAACAAACGAATTGCATCATCACTCCCCGATTCACCAAAGAGTAAAAAGTAACCATTCGCCCCCAAACTTTGGCTCCCCGTGAAGCTAAGTTCTGAGGTGTTGCTTGAAAGATAGAGGCGAGAATAGTTGTTCGAACTACCGCTAAAAGACTGTTTGATGTAAAAACGCCACTCCTTGTTGTTCAAGTCCGTATCGTCGATGCTCGTGCTCAGGTAAGACTGCCCTGCATCGCTGTCCATGAGCTGAAGCTGTCCGTCTCCATTCACTATAAAAGCCGCGTCTGTGCCCGACCATTCCGGATTTGCGTTGAAGTTGCCATCGCTAAAGTCATCCACCACTTGCGCCTGGGCAAATGCGTTCAAGAGAAAAACAAAAGCGCTTAAAAGAAAGACGGGTAGTTGTATGCGTTGAGTGCTGAACATGGGGGTTAAATATACTACTTTTGCCCTGCACACAATGGATCATTTACAAAGTCATTCAATGGATTCACAAGGAATTAAGCTCGCACTGGTTGGAGCCACAGGTATGGTGGGCGAAGAGATGCTCAAAGTACTGGAAGAAAGGAAGTTCCCCATCAAAAAGCTCATTCCTGTAGCTTCGGAAAGGTCGCGCGGGAAAACGATTTTTTTTCGGGGTGAAGGCCATCCGGTGGTGAGCATTCAAGAAGCTTTGGACTTGAAACCAGACATCGCTCTATTCAGTGCTGGAGGTGAAACGAGTTTGCTTTGGGCTGAAAAATTTGCTGCTGAGGGATGCACTGTCATCGATAATTCCAGCGCTTGGAGGATGTCGGCAGAACACAAATTGATTGTCCCTGAGATCAACGGACACCTCCTCACGAAGGAAGATAAAATCATTGCCAATCCTAACTGCAGCACCATTCAACTGGTCATGTGCTTGAACCCATTACACCATCGTTATCAAATCAAACGGGTGATCGTTTCTACTTACCAAAGCATTTCAGGAACAGGAATAAAGGCGGTCCAACAAATGGAAAACGAACGCAGCGGCGAAAAAGGGGAGATGGCCTATCCTTACCCCATCGACCAGAACTGCCTGCCACATTGCGACGTCTTTCTCGAAAACGATTACACCAAAGAAGAGATGAAGCTCACCAACGAGACCAAGAAAATCTTGCGCGACGATTCGATTTTGGTGAGTGCAACAGCGGTTCGAGTTCCCGTTCAAGGCGGACACTCAGAATCAGTAAACGTGGAGTTTGAAAAGGATTTTGAGATTGCTGATATCAAAAAGATGCTTCACGAAACACCCGGCGTACTCCTGCAAGATCAACCGGACGTCAACAAATACCCCATGCCGCTTTTCGCCAAAGGGAGAGACGAGGTGTTTGTTGGAAGAATTCGAAGAGATCATTCGCACCCAAAAGCCATGAACTTCTGGTGCGTGGCTGATAATTTACGAAAAGGTGCTGCTACGAATGCGGTTCAAATTGCGGAAAGGGTGCTTCAGCTGATGGCTTAATGGAGGAAAGAAATGGTTGTTTAACGCGATTTTGAACACGATTATCACCATTTGTGTTTTTTTAGTGAGTTTTTCCTATCTTGAACTTATCATTTCTCCCTATAAATTGAAGCGCAATGGCAGTAGTTCGTAAATCAATTACTTTCACTCCACAAATGAATGAATGGATGCAAAGCCTTGTTGCACGAGGTGAGTATGCCAATGAGAGCGAGTATTTGAGAGACCTTATTCGTCACCATCAAGAAGCCACATCTCAACGTATTGCACTTGAAAAAGCACTAAAAGAGGGTTTAGAGAGTGGTGTGAGCAAAAAAAGCCTTGATGACATTTGGACTGCCGCTGAAGAAAAGCAGGGGTATGGCAAAGAACCAACTTGAAATCAGTCAAAGGGCTTCGCTGGACTTAGAAAGTATCGCGATAGTGACGATCCAACATTGGGGAAAGCAGCAATCAAGGAAATATAAAAATAGCTTAGCAGCAGCTTTTAAGCTTATTCAGGGAAGTCCATATCTTGGAGAATCATGCCACTTTGGTGCTTTTAGAAGGTTTAAGTGCAAATCGCACTTTATCTATTACCTGTATCAAGAAAAGAACCATAATGTCCTAATTATTCGAATCCTTCATCACCGTCAAAATCTAGAAAAAAGCCTGCGTGGCGGGGAAGGTTTTTTCTAACTCACCCTCATCCCATTCCCAACACCTCCAGAACTGGGAGCAACAAAAGCCAAACTTCCGTCCGCTTTCTCAGCCATCAAAACCATGCCCTGACTCTCAATGCCTTTAATTGTGCGAGGTTCGAGATTCACAAGTAAACACACTTGCTGACCAAGGATGTCTTCCGGTGCAAAGCTCTCTGCAATGCCCGAAACAACGGTTCTTTTGTCAATTCCCGTATCAATGGTGAGCTTCAAGAGCTTCTTGGTCTTCTTCACTTTCTCCGCTTCAACGATGCTCCCAACACGGATGTCCATGGCGGAGAAGTTTTCAAAAGTGGTGCTTTCTTTTTGTGCTTCAATTTTAAAGTCTGCTGCTGCACCCTCCGCTTTGCTGGCTTCGAGTTTGGCCACTTGAGCATCTACAAATTCCTGTTCAATTTTTTGAAATAAGATTCCAGGCTGCTCAATGTTCTCGCCA
>CALKGK010000077.1 GCA_938085105.1 uncultured Flavobacteriales bacterium | reverse complement strand
ATACCTTAAAGATTAAAATTCATCTGGAAATCAAACAAAAACCATGGACAAACCTCATCAGCTCGACACCTTTCCCGTGCTTTATCTCATCAAGGGAATACTCACCTTGGCCTTTTCCCTCTTTTTCTTGCTCTACGCCGGCATGGGGTTTTTCGTCTCCGGGTTTTCGGCTTTGGAAAATCAGGCAATGAATGGTTCTGCGCCTCCTTTTAATCCTGGTTGGATCTTTTTGATTGTGGGTTCGCTTGGCTTTGTCATCACCATCGTTTTTGGCATTCTCACCCTAAGAGTTCGAACCTTAATACAACAGCGCAAGAATCATCAATTCATCTTTGTGGTGGCCATACTGCAATGTTTGACGGGAGTACTGGGCATCCTTTTAGGGATTTTCACCATTTTGGAGTTGCAGAAACCCGAAGTGAAGGCGCTTTTCGATGAAAAAACGGCTTAAAAAAAGCTGAAGAAGGAAGAGGCTATAGCACAGTTGTTACTTCGGAATTCACTTCCTGCAACCAAGCGCGGTAGGCACTGAAGAGCTTTGACTTGGACACAAAACCGATGTACTTTCCATTGTCAACTACAGGCAAGTTCCAAGCCCCAGAGGCATCGAATTTCTGCATAACGCTGTCCATTCCCTCTTGAAGTTCGATGCTCGCAGGAGCCTCCGTCATGAACTGAACTGCAGGAGTGGTATCGTAGCAACTTTGGTCGAACATCGCCTCTCTTACGTCATCAAGAAGAATGATTCCCAAGAGCCGCTCGTCTGGAGAAAGGACGGGGAAAATGTTTCTTCTGCTCTTTGCAATCAAGTTCACCAAATCTCTCATGCTTGCATCAGCGCTTAAGTGAAGGAAGTCGCTTTCAATTTGTTCTTGCAACTTCATCAAGGTGAGCACTGCTTGATCTTTATCATGGGTAATGAGTTCACCACGTTGTGCCAATTCCTTGGTGTAGATGTTGTGTTTATCGATTCCCCTCGCAATATAGAAGGCCAAGGCAGAAGTTATCATCAGAGGAACAAATAATCCGTAGCCCCCGGAAAGTTCAGCGATCAGGAAGATGGCCGTGAGCGGAGCGCGGATTACTCCAGAAACCAAACCAGCCATCCCTACAAGGACCAAATTGCTTGTGGGAGTTTCACCAGAACTGACCAGCGACCAAATCTTAGAGTAGAGCATTCCCAAAGTACTTCCCATGAACAGTGCCGGTGCAAAAACTCCACCTACACCGCCAGCTCCCATGGTGATTCCAGTTGCCACGCCCTTCAGTAAGAGAACAAAAAACAAAATGATCACTATGAGCAAAGGTGCACCAATGGTATCCTGTAGCCATTGAGGACCTTCTATCCCACTCAAATCGTTCGCTAAAAAAGCATTGATGCTCGCATAACCTTCCCCATAAATGCTTGGCAATAACAGAAGAATACTTGCCAGCGACACACCCGCAATGACGATCCTTCCTTTATTGGTTTTGATCTTTTTGAACTTCGACAAAATGAAGATGTAGATTCGAGAGAAATAGATGGAAACAAAGGCGCAGGTAACTCCCAAGATCACATAATGGTGGAGGTGTTTGATGTCGAAACTGGCCCGCTGATCGAAGTCAATAATTTGTCCCTCTGTGAGCAAGAGGTGCGTGGTTAGAAATGCAGCGATGCTGGACAAAAGCAAAGGCACGAGACTCCCTGCAGTGAGGTCGATCATGATCACTTCAACGGCAAACACGATGGCCGCAATGGGCGCCTTAAAGATGGCCGCCATTGAACCTGCTGCAGCACAAGCCAAAAGGAGGGTTTTCGTTTTATAATTTAGATGCAAAGCCCCGCCCAAATTGCTCGCAATAGCAGCGCTTGTTTGAACCGTTGGAGCCTCTAGTCCGGCAGACCCACCAAAGCCCACGGTTGTTGCACTGGTGAAAAAAGCAGCGTAAATCTGCTTTCTTTTGAGGGTACTTCTTCTTTTGGAAATGGCTTGAAGGACAACGGGGATTCCTGGTCCGGGATGTTCTTTGATCCATTTTTTGACCAAAACGGTCGTAATGAGTAATCCAAAAAATGGGGTGATGACCGCCAGCCAGTTCAAAGGGCTCAATTGCGACGTTGTTTGAATTAACCACTGAATTGCGAAGACCAAGTTTTTCAGCAATACTGCTACCAAACCAGCGATAAGACCCACCATGAGGCTGAGGATTGCCATGGAGTGCTTTCTTTTCAAGCCGTTCAAATAGTATTTTAATCGCGCAATCACGAAGCAAAGCTAAATGAGAAAAGTCCATCTTCCTTGCATATCGCCAAAAAAACCCTGCCTCACGTGAGAAACAGGGTATATGGTCCTTGCAGGGATACTTGCTAAAGTGAAGGGTGCGAGACATACTTGGTTTCCCAAAGAATTCACACCTGCCGACCAATTCTGTAATCAAATGTAAATCAGTGCTTTTCAAAATTCGTAGGAAAACTAACTCTTGCGGAAGTAGGATTATTCTTACCTTCGTGCGTTCTTAAGAGAAATTGCTCCTATTCCTAAGAATGGAAAGGGTCTTGATCTAAAAAATCAGGGAATTGTGGAGTCATTTTCTTTGGAGTTCTTAAATTAAGACCATAAAAACCACTTCGATGAGCAAGAAGATTTTAGTACCCACTGATTTCACAAGTGTAGGTGATACTGCTTTACAACATGCCGTTTCTGTGAGCCGCGCAATCGGTGCAGAGATTTACGTTTTGCATGTAATTACAGACAAGTCATTCATATCAGAAACCCGTTTGAAGTTAGAGACCCTAGCTCAACGTGTGAAGGAGGAGTATGGCATCGAAGTAGCAACCATGGTGCGCATTGGGAGCATTTTCGAAGACATTGATGCTGTTTCTACCGAAATTGACGCTACCCTTATTATCATGGGAACCCACGGTTTACGAGGAATGCAATTTCTGACTGGAAGTAGAGCGCTTCGCATTGTGACCGACTCCACCATTCCTTTCATCATTGTTCAAGAAAAAGGAATTTCTGCGAATGGATATGATGACATCGTAGTGCCGCTCGATTTGCACAAAGAAACCAAGCAGAAACTCAATTTAGTGGCTTCGATGGCTGCTTATTTCGACAGCAAGGTTTACTTGGTCTCTCCTGGAGAAACGGATGAATATTTCAAAAACCAACTGGATCGGAACATCAATTATGCAAAAAGCTTTTTGAGCGAGCGCAAGATTCAGTTTGAGGTACACATTACAGAAAAGAAGAGCAGCTCATTTGGTCCGGCCGTTGTGGAATACGCCAAGAGTGTGGATGCCGATTTGATTACCATCATGAACTTCTACGAAAACAGTTTGATGGGTATCCTTGGTGGTGGATATGAGCAACAGATGATTACCAACGAAGCTCAAATTGCCGTAATGTGCTTGAACCCAGTTCAAACCCACGTTGTAGACCGAAGCTTTTTTAGCTAAGACCCCGATAAGGTTCGGTATCGCACTCCAATGATGAGGATATCGTCCACTTGATCATAAGACATTTTCCATTCAAAAAAGCGTTCCGTGAGGACGCTTTTTTGTTTTGATAGGTCCTCGATGCTGGAGATCTCAATGAATAATTCCCGAAGGCGTTTCTTCATGAACTTTTTGTTCTTCGGTCCGCCAAACTGATCGGCATAACCGTCTGAAAAGGCATAGATCATGTCTCCATCTTTCAGTTCAAATTCGTGGTTGGTATAATTGAAATCGCCATATTCAAAAGCACCGATGGCCATTTTATCGGGTTGAATTTGAATGAATTCCTCCCCACGAATGATAAAGAGTGGATTGTGTGCTCCGGCATACTGAAGCAAGTCTTTGTTCTCATCAATGGACACCAAGGCCAAGTCCATACCGTCGGTCAAGTTATCATCTCCCAAGCCATTTGCGCGCAAGGTTTCCGCGGAAAGACGATTGAGGTTATTGAGCACTTGAGCGGGTTGCGTGAATACTTTGGTCACCTGGTTGAGCACATTGTAGCCCACCAAACTCATAAAAGCTCCTGGCACCCCGTGTCCGGTGCAATCCACTGCCGCAAACATTTTCTTATTTCCCGCCATCTTGAACCAATAGAAATCGCCTGAAACAATGTTTCTTGGGCGGTAAAAAACAAACGATTCAGGAAAGATCTCGAGAATATCGCTTTCAGGGGGAAGGATGGCTTGTTGGATTCGTTTGGCGTAATTGATGGAATCCGTGAGGTCTTTGTAGAGTTCGGTTACCTTTTCCTTTTGCCGTTCTATCTCTTCTTTTTTCTGAACCACCTCATTGGTTCTTTCGATCACTTTTTGTTCGAGCACCCGTTCGTTCTCTGCGAGGTCGTCGCGCATTTTCAGCAAAGCGTGTCCCAACTCATCATCTTCTGAAAGTGGCAGGTAGCTCGCACCGAAATTTCCCTGTCCCACCTGGTTGGAGAACTCTCTGGTCTTTACCAAGCCATCGGTCAAACGATTCACTGCAAAAGCCATGTCGCCAATCTCATCATCTGAAACCCGAATATTTTTCTTCGGATAAATCCCTTTCCCCAAATAGAGCAAAGTTCTTTTGAGTTCGGAAATGGGTTTGGTGATGCTTCTTGATACGAAGATGGCGATGAGTAAACCGGCGATAAGTACGAAGATGGCCAGGTTCCCAACGATTAATCCGAGGCGATCTCCAAGGGCATCGATTTGTTGGTTTACTTCAATGGCGTTGCTCCGAATTTCTTGTTGAAGTGCCGCCATATTTTTATCGAGAGCAGTGTTGATTTGATCCAAACTTGCGCCTTCGAGAAATTGGTAGTTCACTTCCATGACGATGATTGGGTCGTCATAAGCTTCAAAAGAGGAGAGGGCCGATCTGATTTGACCGTAGATGATGTCGAGACGATCGAGCTCAATGTACAGGCTGTCTTTGATTTCAATCGCGCGTTTATCCCAAGATTCACCAATGGAATCAATCACCAGTTGTTGATAGGGAATGGTTTGGTCCATAATGGTAGCCAATTCTCGCCTTTCCTTCTCATCGGGTCTGCTTTGCACCAATGCCCAATGTTTGATCAAAACGCGGGAATAGGCCACACTTTCTTGGAGGTCTTCAATGGCCTCTAAGCTTGGTGTGTAAACCTCTTGGACTTTAGCGTTAAGTTGTTTGTTTTGTTGAAGGGTACTCCGAGTGAGTGTAAAAACGATTGCGACAATCAACATGAACAACCCAAAACCAAAGCCAATTTTCCATGGTATGGTGATGCGTAATCTCACTATTTTCCTTCCTGGGTTTTAATGATGCCCTCTTGAATGTACTTTTCGAGCAGGGCGCGGTATTTTTCTTCCTCTTCCTCCTCACTTAAACTTTTATAAATCGCTCTCAAACCTTTGAGCGGTTCTATTCGGTAGGGGTCCAACTCGTGTGCTTTGAGCATGAACGGTAAAGATTGTTTGAACAGTTCAATGCACTCATCTTGAATGGTGATGAGTTCAAAGATCTCAGTGGAATGATCGATCTTTTTGATTTTGTACACTCCTTTGTTGTAGTGGAGAATCGCCAAGTTATAATTTGACAGCGTATCTTCTGGCGAAACCTTCAAGGCTTGCTCATAGTAGCTCGCACAACGATCGAAATAGATGGAGTTCTTCTCGGGGTCTTTCAAATAAATGCGGTGATGCGCCTCTGCTAGCACTCGGTATAGTTCGAGGTCTTGTTGCTTGAAGTCCGCATTGGGATCCAAAAAGCGCATGATCTCTTTGTATCTTTTATAGAACTGCTCGGGTTCTTCTAAGGTATATTCGGTGAGGCTTCGCGTGCTAAGTACCACATCATTATAGATGGAGGTAGCTAAAAAGCGAAGTGCTTTATCGTTGAGTTCAAAATAGTCTTGATCGGTGTCGAGGTTCATGGATTTCATGATGGCCTCGATGGCGATTTCTCGATTGGGGCTTTTGCTATTGCCTTGCGCGTTGTTTTTATAGATCTCTTTGTAAACAAAGCCTTTTACACACCAGGTATAGGGGTGATTCTTTTCTGTTTCGCTGGCCAATGCGAAGTGAATTCGGTCCTTCGCTTGATCAATGTTCCCTTCCTGAAATGCAATTACAGCACTTTCAGTTATTGGTAGCACATCTTGAGCTGATGCAAGGTTGATCACAAAGCACATCAAAAGACCAAAGATCGTATGTATTAATCTTGAACCGCCCATGATAGTATTTTTGATCCGATGGTGATCTCGTGCTGTTCTGCTTGAGCAGTACTGATCTCATATCGAATACGGTTATCCACTACTTTAAAATTGATGGCTGCTCCCCAGTCGAGTCCTTTATCGGTATCGCTCACCACGAGGACGGGAATGTTCTGTGCACCTTTGATCCACTTTCTGGTCTCTGCTTCTCCTTGGATTTTAGAAAATGCTTTAGAGATGTAGATCATTTGGCACTTCGCAATGTCTGGAGTTTTGTCTAGCATGACCACCTCCAAACTTTGGCTTCCCACCGGTTTATTTGCGTATTTATCCACAAGTTCATTATAAACAGATTCTCCCCCAACGATGCCCACGACAAAACTATCGCCAGCATTGGACGGAGGCCAATTGTTGGAAACTGCAAATTGAAATAGGAAAGCTGCTTTAAAGTTGGCTACGGTATCTTCGCCATCCAGCTCGTTCTGCTCCAAAGGGAGGAGAGCGAAGACCATGCTCAGACCGATGACGATAAATGCTTTCATAGTTGGGAGGTTCCACCAATTGATGGAAGCAATATCGTTTGAAAATTAGGGCGTGCGATCATACTGGCGAAGGTCTTTTACACCTTGGCATGTGCATAAACGGTGCCGAAAAGTTGGGGACAGATTTATTCTGCTTCAGGTTGAATCAAGCTCAAATCGCGATCGAAGAGGTAAAGACCGCCTTTATCTGCTCCAATGAGTTTCAATTTATCCATGATTTCTCTTGCGAGTGCTTCTTCTTCGATTTGTTCAGAAACGTACCATTGCATGAAATTATGGGTAGTGTAATCTTTCTCTTGAAGACAGATATCCACGACTTTATTGATTTCCGCAGTTACTTTTGTTTCGTGGTCGAGAAGGGTCTGGAAAATGTTGTTGATCGACTCGAAGTCTTTTGGCGGCTGTGAGAGGGCTGGAACCTCTGCGTGTCCGCCGCGCTCATTGACAAACTTGACCAATTTCAACATGTGCATGCGCTCTTCATCAGAGTGCTGATAAAGGAACTTTGCTGTTCCGTTCAAACCATGCGTTTCGGCCCAGCTCGCCATTGCAAGGTAGAATTGTGAAGATTCTGCTTCCGTTTTAATTTGGGCGTTCAGTGCTTTTTCGATGCGTTCAGCTAACATGACATTGGTCTTTTTAGAGTGATAAAAGTAGAACACAAAAGTAGGGATATTGTTCGAGAAAAACCCCGTTTCTGTGCTATTTAGAATCAATCAAAAAGCCCCTCCATGTGGCATTTTGGAGGGGCTTTTTGTTCCGTTTTAAAGTTGAATGTTGCTCAGGAAATTTCTTCGGGTTTTATGTTTCCAGAAGTGCCACTTCCAAGTGATTTCTTCAATCCACTTTTTCATGTTGGAGTTCGTTTTCGAGTGCTAATTCTTCATTGATCTGTTTTTGCATGCCGGCTGTTTTCAGTTTTTCCGTCATCCAACCCAAATATGCACTTAAGCTCATAGCGCTCATCGGGAAGGCAACATACACCCATTGTCCTTCAAATTTAATGTGATTCTGCGTGCTGAGCACCAAAACCAGGATAACGGTAGTCGCACCAAGCCAATAGACCATGAGGTGCTTAAGCAGCGGTTTCCACTTATTGTAGCATAGTGCTCCTGTAACAAAACTGATAATTAGGTCAACAGCACCGAGGAGAATCATTCCAAGAAAGCCTCCAATAATGGTTGTAAAAAGGGCCAGTACGATGCCAAAAACGATCCACCGACCTATGCGAACTGCGTTGTGTAAATTTTTCATATTTTCAATAATTTTTGAAACTTATTCGGTAAAAAAAATGCTCACTTGAACATTTTAAGAAGTACGCTCGTGAACCAGCGTTCGTCAGCTCTTGCCAATTTCGACAAGAGTTTATCTGCTTTTTTTGTAAATCTATCCAAGTCGTTCATGGTAGATGTAAATGCTTTGAGTTCTTTCTTATCTGCTGTATCATCTTGAACATCTTGTAAGGTGTCGATGATCCGCAGAATGGGTTCAAGCTCTCTTTTTCTTCGTTCAGTGGTTATTCTGGTAGCGATCTTCCACATGTCCTTTTCCGCAATGAAGAACTCCATGCGCTCTCCCAACTTGTGTACTTTTTCTACCAATCCCCACTCGATGAGTGCGCGAACGTTCATGTTTACGTTTCCTCTTGAAATGCTCAGGGTTTCCATGATTTCTTCGGTGTTTACTGGATCTGGACTCACCAAAAGAAACGCATGAATCTGTGCCATGGTTTTGCTGATCCCCCAGTTTGTACCTAAGGCTCCCCAACTTCCAATGAACTTCTCCTTTGCTTCTGTCAATTTCATGATGTAAAGGAAGCAAATTAATATTATACTTTCATAACTTTTTGAAAGTATATTTTCAAAGAAATGTGAAAGTATGGACTTGACGGTGTTTTCTGACTACAAGAAACGGGATGCTACGATGTCTTCCGGCAAGGGAGCACCGGTTTTCAAATGTTCGACCAACAGCTGTGCACAATAGGGTCCGATCAACA
>CALKGK010000076.1 GCA_938085105.1 uncultured Flavobacteriales bacterium | reverse complement strand
TGCTCATCGATCAATACGTCATGAGCGGAGGAAAAGTGCTTTGGTTGATTGACCCCATTCTAACCGACCTCGATAGTTTGGCGCAGAACCAACAAACCATTGGCTTAACCAACGAGATGGGCTTGTATGATATGCTGTTCGATTACGGGGTAAAGCTCAATCGAAACATGGTGCTCGATTATCAAAGCGATTTGATTTTCCTCGATGCGGGTAGAAACGGAAATCAACGGAATTATGAGCCTTTCAATTGGTACTACGCACCGGTGGTCTTGTCCACGCCTGACGGACACCCCATTAGTGCGAAATTGGATCCCATTCGCTTTGATTTTGCCTCATCTTTGGATTTTGTTGGGAACGATCCACGAATTCAGAAAACCCCACTTCTCAAATCTTCAGCCTTAAGCAGAATTCAAAATGCACCAGTGCGCATCAATACGGCTGTGGTGAATTTTGACATCGATTACTTCACCAATACGGGAACCAGTGAGCAAAACCTCGCGGTACTTCTGGAAGGGAATTTTACTTCCAACTTCAAAGACCGTTTGGTGGACACCCTGAAGAAAAGTGCTGAATTTGCCTTTCGAGAACGAAGTGCAGATACCAAAATGATTGTGATTGCCGATGGAGATATCGCAAGAAACAAAGTAATGCCAGTAGAAGGAGGGATGTTCCAACCACTTCCTTTGGGCTACGACCGAAATGCACGAAGAGTCGTTTTCGATAACAAGGACTTCCTCATGAATTGTGTGAATTACCTTTTGGATGATGAAGCGTTGATTTCATTGAGGTCTAGAACAATTGAGCTTCGAAAACTCGATCAAATGGCTGTGGTGAAGGACCGTGGTTTTTGGCAAGGCCTCAACATGGTAATTCCCTTGATTTTGGTGGCACTTTTGGGAATTGTGAATGGAGTGCTGAGAAAGAGAAAATACACCGCTAAAGCGAAAACAAAACAATGAAAAAAAATCTGAACCTTTTATTCATCCTCATCGCCCTAACCGTGGTGAGTGGTGTGGTGTGGTATTTTTATGGTGAAGAGAACAGTACGCTCTCGAAAAATCCTTTGGCCAACTTCGCAATTGAAGATACTTCAACGGTGAACAAGATCTTCATTACCGATGCTAACGGACAAAGTGTATTGCTCCAAAGAGACCCAAATAGCCGCTATTGGGATTTGAATAAGAAGTACAAAGCACGGAAAGATGCTGTAGACTTGCTTTTGAAGACCTTCAAGAGAATTCGAGTGAAGTCGCCCGTTCCCGCTTCAGCCAAAGAAAACATGCTGAAACTGATGCAAACCGGCAAAAGTGTGGAGATTTTTACGGGAGGGGATGAGCCTGCCAAGACCTATATCGTGGGAACGCCAACGGCCGACCATACAGGGACTTACATGATTTTGGAAACACCGGAAGAGGGAAGATCTCCAGATCCGTTCATTACGCATATGGAAGGGTTTACAGGCTTTTTGAGTACGCGCTTTTTCACCGACGAAGAAGAATGGAGATATACCGGAATCTTTGATTATCCTAACCTTGATGACATCAAAAAGGTGGAGGTGATTCATCACAACCAAGAAAACAGAAGTTTTGATATTCATTACAACGGTCAAAACGATTTGGTTTTGCACTCGCGTTTGTTGGACATGGACATTCCACAGTTCGATACCTTGGCGGTGAAAGACTATTTCATTCGCTACAAGAAAGTGCATTTGGAGACGTATCAAAGTCACATGACTCCCGAGGCTGAAGACAGTCTTTTGAACAGTCAGCCAGCATACACCATTCGCGTGCTAGAAGCTTCGGGGAAAACCAAGAAGATGGACATCTATTACAAGCCTGCGATTGCTCAACAAATCATTGACGACTCTGGAGAGATTCACCCTTGGGATACCGCCCGAATGTATGGGGTGGTGAATGGAGATGATGTGGTGCTTATACAGACTTTCGTATTCGACCCTTTGCTCATCGGCTTAGAAGTTTTTGTGCCGCGTGATTGAAACTCATTGGCCTTAAACGAAATGCACCAAAAAAGCCAAGGATCAGAGGTCCTTGGCTTTTTTGTTCGACCTCATTGGCAGGTCTTTAAAACTGATATCCTAAGGCCAGTTGCACAGTGAACCAAGAGTACGGTGTTGATCCGCTAATAGCGTCAATTTGAGTTGCTCTCTCGTCCAGGTCGATAAAATCAAGGTCTTTGGTCTCCTCATTAATGCGAATGTATGGTACAAAAGCAATCATGGTTCTAAAAGTAAGGTGGCTGGCAAACTGTGTTGTTTTTCCAAGTCCGAGCATTAGTTTGATGTGGTCGTTGGTGTGCTTTTCAATTCGTTTATTGTCTTCAAACACAACCGGGTCTGTTGTATTTCTCATGCGATAAACTTGGTCTATTTGCATGCTACCGTATGCTGCACCTACAAGCAAATGTGTTCCAATGGGCGCGATGCTCCCTGTTCTGCGGTTAAGGTAAATGTTCGAAAATAGACCAAACTCGGTTTGCTTGCTGATTTGTTCGATGAAGTCTTGATCCAGGTCTTCTCGCAAAAACAGCCTGAATCTTGGCGATTGTATGCCCATGCTCACTCCTCCATACATCCCAACTTCAACTTTCTTACTCACTTTTTGTGTAATAGCGAGATTTGGTCCGCCAGAAATAATTCCCCAGTTGCTGATTCCCACATATGAGGCACTCATCAATTCTACGCGAGTATTTCGTTGTTTGTATTGTGCTTGACTTATCAATGCCGAAAATACAGCGAGGCCCATCACAAAAGTTAGTTTAATAATTCTTCTGCTCATCGTTTGATCTCGTTAATGTAGTTTTCAGTGCTTTGAATGATGTATGGCAGATGGTCTTTGCTGCCCGAGCGCATATTTACTTCAGACCAAGAAATTACTCCAGATTCAACATCCACGAGCAGTTTATAGCTAATCAGGTATTTTCTCTTTTTGAAAGTTCGAACAATTTGGAGCACATTTAAAGGGAAAGGAAAAATGGTGCCCAAGGCAACACGTCCTATCTTTTTTCTTGTTCTGAATTTTGGCTCTTCAAAATAAACGAAAGAGAGTTGTCCCACGTTATTTACGTTTCGCCGAGATAGAATATTCAAAACCTCTTGATAATCTGCGGTAATAGGATAGTTGTTGTCATCGTCAATACGGCTCATCCATTCCGAGAGGAGCATGCTTTCATTGAATCGTTCTGCATTTTTATCTTCTTCACTTTTAGGATCTAAAACTTCAAGGTGAAGCGATGGAATTGTTGCATCCATTTCACGGAATGTTTTTACCATTTCGCGCTGCTTTTTTTCGCTCTCAATGGGCAAGTATTGCGTGCCATTGGGAACACTTTTTGAAGTTCGATATACTGGGGAAAGAAGAAGCAGATCATTTCCTCCTTTTTCCGCGAATTCAGCTGTCTTAAAACCCTCAACATTCACACTTAAAAACCAAGGTGCGTAAGTCTTTAAATGATCGTTTTGAACGCTTTCTTCGCGTCTTGCCGTTTCGTAAGCAGTTTGAAAATCATTCTCCCTTGTTAAACGCTTAAAGTAATCATGGGAGACCATCTCAGACCATTTTGATGGCTCATCGAACTTTGGGATACCACCATCAATTTCGAAGTTGTACTTTTTGATGAGTTGTCGAACAAGCAATTCTTTCACTCGAGGGTAAAGCGCATCTTCAGGATATTGATCTTCCATTTTTTGAGCCAGAGCATAGGTGAGCGATACCAAGTCCAGTGAGTTCAACTTTAGCAAGGATTTTTTGAACTGAGCAACGGGAATGGTTTCCCAATCCATGGTGTAGCTGTTGTCGTCAGCGGGTCCTTTTTCCTCTTTAATTGAAATACTTATGGTGCTCCCACTGGTGTTAACTGAAGAATTTAATCGATCAATGGTGTATGCGTAAAGAGCGGCGGTAAGGCCTTGCATATTGTACGGATGGTCTGGGAGGTCTTCATTGAGTAACATGGAATGATAAATTGCCTCCGAGAAATTCCCTTTGTTGTTCAACATTCGTCCCATTTCGAGCCTTGCCATCTGTTGACACTTCAAAAACCGTTCTTCACTCACTAAAAAAGGTTTCCCCGCCGTTAGGCTTCTTTCTCCAATGGCATCGGCGATAGCAATCTTTCTTTTTTCTACTGCAGGGTGTGTGGAGTAGAGGTCTTGATCTTCGTCATTCAGTTCAGAAAAACGCTGCTTTTGATCAGTCATCAAGGAATCAATCAAGGCCAAGTTAAGTTGAATACCATCTGAGATGAGCATGCCTTCCAAATCCAATTGATCTACTTTGCTCAGGACATACTTGTATGGATTCCGTGAATCTTCAAGTACATCGAATACATCGAGAATCGATTGCAATTCATAGTTTGTACTTTTCATCCTTTCAGCTCCTTTCAAATCCGCTTCGTATTCCAAACTGCGATCATAAGCGTGTTTTCTCAGGAGAAATCCATCAATGGTTCTGACTTTTTGTGTTCCCTTTCCATTCGCAATTTCGTAAGCTTTTAATCGGCTAGAAAGATTGTGCCTTTCGTCAAAGTGGGTTACCTCATGCGCCAAAATAGCTGCTAACTGAGCCTCATTTTCGATTTTATTGAACAGACCTAAATTCACCAAAACCACGCCGCGATCGGTAGCAAAGGCATTCACTTCAGGCGCTTTGGTGATGTAAACCGAAATGTCTTTTCTCAAATCGGGCTGACCTTGTAACACGACGTCCAATACTTCATTCACATATTTTCCAACTTCATCATTGGCCAATACACTTCCGCTCAAAAGCATTTCATCCAAGATGAAGTTACTTTTCAATAAGAAATCATCAGTAATCTTGTTGGTGGAGTTGCGCTTCCCGTCCAATATACTGTCCGATTGGGAGATGTATTTTTCGGTGGAACTTACCACAAAATCGTCGCTCAATTCTCCCGAACTTCTTAAACCTCGAAATGAATAAATGTCTTGAGCAGAAAGGGAGAAAACAAAAAAGAATCCAGTAAGAAAAGAGAGCAAGAAAAAGAGTTTTTTCTTCTTCAATGCATTGCTTGGCCTTGTATGCATGCGTATTGGTCTTCAGCACAATCGTCAGGTGATCATGGACTAACAAAGAAACCGATTATTCAGCAATAAAACAATTTAGGTTTTTGCAAACGCACACAACTCCTTTGCAAAACTCTGCCATGAAAACTCATGTTTCAGTTGCTGCCAGTCTTCTTCTTTTGGAGCGAGTAAATGCGCTTGCTCAATCGCTTCTACTAAGCTTTGCGCCGAACTACTTTCAACAAGAAGCCCGGTTTTTCCTTGATGAATAAATTCACTTAAGCCGCCAACATTGCTCGCGATAATGGGCTTTTCAAAATGGATCGCCACTGCCGTAACACCGCTCTGAGAAGCTCTCAGATAGGGGAGAAGCACGTAGTCGGCCATGGAGAAGATCCCCGCAACTTCGTCATCTTCAACAAAACGATTTTCGAAATGAATGTCTGCCTTCTTGGGGTGAGCTTCCAGGCGTTCGTTCAGTGGTTTCACATCACCATATACTTCACCTACAATAAGCAATTGAAACGTAGCGGGAAGCAGTTCGAAGGCATCGAGCAGAACCTCCAATCCTTTGTACTCTCGAATCAAGCCAAAAAACAACAAACAGGTTTTATCAGGATCAAGATGATAGCGCGATTTGAGGGAAACAATTTCTTCTGGATTTAGGCTTTTGCCAAAATGTCCGTAAATGGGGTGCCTCAGTTCCAAAATTTGAAGCTGCGGATTCATTGCTTCTACCTGCTTTTTTACCGCTGCACTGAGCACAACTGCAGCATTCAATTTTGCCGCGAAACGTTGGAATAAGGGGGCATCATAGAATTTCGACTCGTGAGGAACGGCATTGTGAATCAGACCAATAACTTTTGGAGAAGATTTTATTCGCTTCAAAACTCCCGTTAATGAAGGGGCTAAAACACTCACCCAGAACGGAACAATGAGGAGGTCGGCTTCAAATTCATCAATGCGCTTTGCAGTGCGTCGCCAGGTGTTAGGCCGAAAGGAGTGAAGTGTGCGCTCCACATCAATTTGATGTTCGGTATTTACTCGGTCAACATCTTGGCGTTTGCCAGGAAACAGGATGCTGGGGTACTGAACGGAAAAGCCCAAAGCGAGCAATTCATGACCTTCTTCTTCCAAAGCTTTGTACAAGGAAGCATTGAATTGTGAAATCCCACCTCGAAGTGGGGGAAAAGAAGAAAGTATGATTATCCTCATGAAACAAAAGTAGGAACAAGGAAGTGATCTCACTTCAATAAAGCATCACAACTTTTTGACCAAGGCTTCCAGTTGATTCATCACACTCTTCATGGAGTAGTGTTTCAAAGCATGTTTTTGAGCTTTCATGCCAATGGAACGCCTCTTTTCTTCACTTTGTAGCAATGCTTCCATACTTGTGGAGGCTTCTTCCAGTTGGTTTGGCGTGTAGAGCATTCCATATTTTCCTTGACCAAGAATTTCAGGTGTGCCACTCGTGTTGGTTCCAATTACGGGCAAACCGCTCATCATGGCTTCAATGGTCACCATTCCAAAAGTTTCTCCAGCACTAGCCATAATCGCAATGTCCATCGCTGCATAGGCTTTTTCGATGTCCGACATGAATGGTAGAATGTGAACACGGTCTTGTAATTTTTCTTTCTCTACCAAGTCCAAAATGCTCTTGTAGTGTTCTTCTCCTTCGTGTTTTGTGGGTTCTCCCACGAGCATCAGATGATAATCGGGGTACTGATGTTGCATTTTGGTGAGCAGCTCCACCATGAAGTACTGTCCTTTCAAAGGATCAAATCTCCCCACTAAGCCACCAATGACGGCATGTTCGGGAAGGTTCAGTTGCTTTCGAGCTTCTTTTTTTTCGGGTAGATTTTGGAAACGATTGGCTTTGGTACCCAGGGGAATAACGTGAATTCGATCCGAAGGAAATTTTGTTCGTTTTTGAACTTGCTTTGCCAAAAACTCCAAAGGCGCAATCCATGCGTCAATACGTTGAAAACGTTGCGTGTGAAAAACATCCTTTTTATCTACCCCCAATTGCATGGCTTGTTGATAAACGAGTTTCACGTTTCCTTCTGCTTTCTGCTTCGCGAGTCCTGCCACTTGCATATCACGGGTGTCCCGAATCCAAACAACATCAATTTGTTCTTTTTCAATCAAAGACTTCCAGTGCTGAACGGCTTTTAGATCAAAGTATTTTCGGTGGTGACGAATAGGGATGGGTTTCAACCCGAGGGAAGTAGCCTTTTCAAAAAGAGGGGTGTCAGGTACAGCAAACACACTTACTTTCCAACCGCGTTGAGCAAAGGAATGAGCAAAACGAGCCACGTTCATTTCAAGTCCGCCCCAACTAATAGAGCTGCAAAAGAATCCCAAGTTTAGTGCGTTGTTCACGATTACAAATAAAAGAAACCCGATGCTAATTTCATCGGGTTTCATGTTATAATTTGAAGGAAAATATTCGTTTTTTGATGTGCTTAAGGTCTTACTTGGGTTCAACGATAAATCGAGCAAGCTTCGTGCTCGCAGAGACTTTCCAAGTCATTCCCAAAGAGCGCAAAATGCTTAGTCCGCCGAGGGCAATAAGAGCAACACCTCCCGCCAAAAGAATGCCCAGTTTGCTTGTGGGTTCAGGGTCGGCAACAGCGATCAAAATCAACCAGATCCCGACACTGCTTAATCCAAGGGAAGTGAGCACTGTGGCGATTTGTTTGACACTCATTTTGCCATTTCTTTTTGCTTTTTGAATCAGCTTCACCGCCGAAACCAAGTCTTTTTCAGTGATGCCAATGCCCACATCGTCCGTAAGCTGAAAAGGGTGTTTGTCTCGATAACATTTAAGTGCTTTTTCGAGCCAATCCTGATCTGAGGTCGATATGTTCAAAATGCTTTCCACTATTTAGCGCTCGCTTCTTCTTCGGCTTTTCTCTTTAATTCTTCGAGGAGTTCTGTATTGTCTTTTTTGGTGTTCTTGAAGTTCTTCATTGAAGACATCAGTTTCTCTTCTTGGGTTTCAGGACAAGTTGAAAAGTTGATTTTCCCCTCAGCGAGGAGCTCAGACATGGCTCCTGTTTTCACCGGGTGCTCATTGAGGAGAACGACGTAGTTCTTTTCGGCAAAACGCTCTTGGAAAGTTTGGGCTTCTTGTATTTGATTTTCACTCAAGCTCAAAGAAAAGCCGTCTTCTGTTTTTTCTAAAGAGGTTTCTTCATTAAAGTGCACAAATCGACGCACATCCGCAACAACGTAATTAATGGCTGTTCCCAGGTTACAATTCTCAAAACGACTAAGTGGTTTTTCGTAAGCTTCAACGGGTAGGAGTGTGATTACAGTATGTCCAGTTCTATTGGCCAGATAGATGCCATTGGTGAGCGGACGACTATAAACGTATCTCAAGGAATCATTGTTGGCTTTCAATTCCGGATTGGGATCAACATTGTGGTTCCCTGGTTTGGGTTTTGGAGCTTCTTGGTAAACGGTTTCTTCTTCTCCACAAGAACTTAATAAGAGCACAAAAATGCTCGCAACTAGTACTAAACGTTTCATATTGTTTGTTTGTTCGGTCTCACAATGATTTCAGAAAGGACAACTTCCTTCGGTGCCTCAATGGCCCAAGCAATTTGGTTGGCAATCACCATGGGGTCCAATCCTGCTGCAAAATACGATTTATAGTTTTTCAGCAAATCTTCGTTGTTGGTTTGATCGATAAAAGGTGTGTTGACTGCTCCTGGTGAGATGGTGGTTACGCGGAGTTCAGATGACAATTCCAAACGCAAACTTTCTGAAATGGCCAAAACAGCGTGCTTCGTCGCACAATACACTCCGTTGTTCGGGAAAACATGATGCGCAGCTACTGATCCAATGTTCAGCAAGTGTCCCTTAGCTTCTTTTAGGAGCGGAAGAGAACAGTGAATAGCGTTGAGCAGACCTTTGATATTGACATCCACCATCTGATGCCAGTCTTCAATCTTACCATCCACCATGGGATCAAATATCCCAAGTCCGGCATTGTTCACCAAAACGTCCAGTCCGCCATTTTTTTCGCTAAAGTCGTTCACTGCACTGGAAAGCGCACTGTAATCGCAAACATCAACTGCAGCAACCACGTGCTTTCCGCCCAAGCTGTTGTTCAGTTTTTCTAATTTTTCCTTGCTTCTTGAAGCCAAAAGGAGGAGGTGTCCGTTTTCACTAAGTTTTTTCGCTGTTGCTGCACCAATTCCGCTCGATGCACCTGTTATGAGTATGTTCATTGATTTGCTGTGTTGTAAAGTTTAAAATACGATTTGATCGTTTCTAAAGCCGGTTTGTTTTGAGGGGTGAACTGTTTGTCGTTTGGGCCGCCACTACTGTCATTGTTTGGAAACCATTTCCAAAGAAATCCTCCTGCAAACCAAGGAGCTTTCCAAACACTTTCAAAGGTAGCAGCAATTGCATTTTTTTGAGCTAATAAATTGCTTTGATTCTTGACCTGATAGTTCCAAGGTTCCTTTGCACAGTAATCCATGCTCCGAAATCCCCATTCCGTGAAAAGAATGGGGCGGTTGAATTGCTCAGATAGTTCTTCCATTCCTAAAGCGTGTTTCCCCCAAGCTTCTTCGCAGCTCTGAATGGAAGGTGTTTGTTCATCGCTCAAAGGAAAGTAAGCATCAACCCCAATGTAATCGAGTTCTGACCAGAAGGGAAACCGGGTATAATCATCCCAGTTAGAAGCATATGTGAGCTTTCCTTTATAGATTTTTCTCACTTGCTGAATGAGGCTTTGCCAGAAGTCGGGCCGAGCTTTGACAAACGCTCCCAATTCAGTCCCAATGCACAGAAGATCGGTTTGAGTTTCTTCTGCCATACGCGCATAAATCAGGATAAATTCGAGATAGTCTTTTTCAAAATTGGTCCAATCTTGTTCATCGTCATAAGTGAGAAGTCCAGTGTAAGTGCCATCAAATCGCCAAATCTGAGGTTTGATCATCACACTTAGGCCTTGGGAATGGGCAAGGTCAATTTGTTCACGGATTCCTTCTGGCTTCTCTCCCCACCACTGCCAGTCGAGTCCTGAATAGATGAGCTGCGCATCTCTAGCGTTTTCATAGGCGAAAGGCATGACGGCGATGGAGTTGCTGGACAGTTCAAGAATCGGGGTTAAATCTTTTTCTACCGTTTTTTGAGACGTTCCAACGAGGCTCACTCCTGTATATTTGCGTTGACTCGAACCGCACGAATACAAGAGGGTGATCGTTAAACCAATCAAAGCCATCTTCACCAGAGAGGAGTTGTTAAATAACATCTTAGTTCAACATCCAAGGAGCTTCTAGCTTAAACTCGGGAATAAATACTTGTACGAGTTCTTTAGAAGCGTAGTCAAGAACCATGTATGTGCCTTTCATGCTTCCAAAAGGGGAGAGGAGGTCGCACGCTGAACGATAGGAGAAGGAATTCCCTGGAAGGATAACGGGCTGCTCACCGATGACCCCCTTCCCTTGAACCGCGCGGTGTTGACCATTAGCGTCGAAAATGTCCCAAGTTCTGGAAATCAACTGAACACTTCTTTCTGTTCTGTTCTCAATTTCTATTTCATAGGAGAAAATAAAACGCATCTCATCTGGAGCAGAAAAACGTTCTTCATATCGAGCTACCGCGGAGACGCAAATCCCTGAGGTCAATGCTGTATTTTTGTTTGACGCCATATTCTCAAATGTAGTCAATCGATTTCATATTTGAAACCGTCAAAACTGCAGTTTGTGCCCTTAGCGGTTGAAGCTGTCAGTAAACAGAATACCAACTACTCGATCGTAACCGCTCGGGTCATAATTGTAAGCAATCACCGTGTATTCATTTTCTGTTTCTTGATGACTTCCTTCAATCAGCTTGATGTCTGCCTCAGGATCGCGATCAAATTTGCTGAGATAGATGTAATTGTAGTAGCCTTGTTTCAGTAGAAGATGAATTTCAAAGCATTTTGTTGCGCGATTGTAGGTCATTTTGCTCGCCTCATTTCGTTCGTAAGCATTGAATTCACCCAGCAGGTAAACTCCTCCATCCACCAAATCGAGGGGATAATTGAGTTGGAAGTGGACATTCACATAGTCCGATTCCAATTGATCGTCAAACAAATCGTTCTTGATCAAGAATTTTCCGTTGATGTCTTGAACCGTTCTGTAAGTGTCAAAGCTTCTTTTTTGGTCGGCTTGAAGATACAGCTGCCAAGCACTTTTAGCCTCTCGCAAACTGTCTGCATTGATAGGGAGGAACCTCAAGTCTTTGAGGTCGAGAAAACGGTATTCATTTCCACCATCGAAATTATTCTCGGTATCATGATCATAAATCAACTCGTTTCCTTTCACAAAAACGGGTTTGAGATCCATAATGGCATTGTCCCAACGATGATTCTGAAGTAAAGCAATGTCCAAATCTTGATACGGTCGATCAATGGTATAGTCAAACATCACTACATCAAAATCAATTTCTTGCTTGTATCTGCGTTCCGAAATCACCGTTGGCGCCTTCACTTCAGTTCGAAAACGAACCAGTTGCTCATAAACCACTATTCTGCGAGAGAAGAGGGGCTTGTTGGGAGCATCGTAAGGGAAAACCTCGATCAAATAATTCCCAGAAAGCGTAGGGATCATCATGTCATTTGGGAAAGTGAACTGGTAGTGGGTGTATTGAACCTTGGTATTAAAGGAGGACTCCACATCATCAATTTGCATCGTTTCAAAGCCCCGAATGTATTCGGTGTAATCCAAATCGGAAGGACTCCAATCAGCAGTGCAGTGGATGACTCTGTAGCGATAATCTTGAAAGCCACCATTTAAGTCATCAAAATGAACCTCGAGGGGATTTTGTGTGTTAAGCTCGAGGTAAGGAGGAGCTAAGGGAGCTTCTTGTGGAAAAACCTGAATCGTTTTGATGAATGGTTCGTAGACAAAGTTGCCATAGGCCAAGCGGGAAGGTTGAGAGTTGGATGGTGCGGAAGAATTTGAATCGGATGCTTCTAGCATAGCAGAGCATGAGC
This sequence comes from uncultured Flavobacteriales bacterium, assembly GCA_938085105.1. Classification (GTDB taxonomy): domain Bacteria; phylum Bacteroidota; class Bacteroidia; order Flavobacteriales_D; family Sanyastnellaceae; genus CALKGK01. Next base: position 7,707 of record CALKGK010000076.1, on the reverse strand, counting down.
ATAGGAAGAGAAATAAAGAGTATAAAATCAACGGACGAGGGGAGCAACTGTTTTGCATTATAAAAATACTTATTTAGATTCGTTCTAAATTGTGACAAATGAAATTGACAACCACAAAGAACGTGCACAATTATTTAATTTTGCCGCTCAAATGTAACGCATACACCTAGATATGTCGAAATCAATAAAAATCCGCAAGGGTGCCGATATTAGATTGCAAGGGGAAGCCCAGCAAACAATGGATCAACCTGTTACCGCGGATGTCTACGCACTTCGCCCACCTAATTTTCATGGTCTTGTACCGAAATTAAGCGTGAAGGCAGGAGAACCAGTTCAAGCGGGAGAGCCGCTCTTTTTTGATAAAAGCAACGATAAAGTTCTGTTTTGCTCGCCTGTGAGTGGGGAAGTAGCTGAAATTGTTCGAGGCGAGAAAAGAAGAATCCTTGAGGTTCGTGTTCTTGCAGATCGAAGCAATACCTACAAAGATCTCGGAGCAGTGAACATTGCTTCCATGAAACGTGAGGAGATTCTTGAAAAGATGCTGAGCAGCGGTATGTGGCCATTCGTTCGTCAACGTCCTTATGATGTGATCGCGAATCCGGAAGAACAGCCAAAAGCGATTTTCGTTTCAGGGTTCGACTCTGCGCCATTGGCTCCGGACACGGATTTTGTCATGAAAGAAAAGATGGACGATTTCCAAAAAGGAATGGACGCCTTGAAATTGCTTGCGGGTGATAAAAAGGTGCATTTATCCTATAAGAAAGGAAGCACTGTTCTTAAAGGAACCAAAGGAGTGGAACTCCATGAAGTTGATGGTCCTCACCCTGCAGGAAACGTTGGGGTTCAGATTCACCACATTAGTCCTATCAACAAAGGAGAAGTGGTTTGGTATGTGAACTATCAAGATGTTGCGATCATTGGAAAAGTTTTGAGCACCGGAAAGTTTGATGTTCAAAGAACAGTTGCTTTCACAGGAGCTAACATGAATGCTCCTAAGTACTACGAGATGAGACTCGGAGCTTCCATGAAAAAGGAAGTTGCCCACCAAGTGAGCGATGAAAACACACGAGTAATTTCTGGAAACGTGCTCACGGGAGAAACCATTGCCAATGAGTCTTTTCTGGGCTATTACGATCAGCAAGTAACTGCAATCCCAGAAGGGAATGAGCCCTTGTTCATGCTCACAAAAGGGTGGTTGAGTCTCGGATTTGATAAGTTTTCGCTTTCGAAATCATATCCAACTTGGATTTTACCCAAGAATAAAAAGTTCAATCTCAGCACCAATAACAATGGTGAGGAACGAGCTTTTGTTGTTACTGGTCAGTACGAAAAGGTGTTCCCTTTCGACATCTATCCTGTTCAATTAGTAAAATCTATTCTGGTGAATGACATCGACAGAATGGAGCAATTGGGGATTTATGAAGTTGGTCCGGAAGACTTCGCATTGTGCGAGTACGTATGTACTTCGAAAATAGACGTTCAAAATATCGTGCGAAATGGACTGGATGTCCTTCGTGCAGAATCTTAATAATAAACGCGTAGTCAATGAAAGCATTACACGATTTTTTAGAGAAAAAAGTTAAACCTAACTTCGTTGAAGGAGGGAAGCTGAGCAAGCTCTGGGTAGTTTATGATTCCCTAGAAACTTTTGCATTTACACCAGGGCATCCTACCTCAAACAAAGGAACCCATATTAAGGATGGTATCGATTTGAAGCGTACCATGTTTTTGGTGATTTTGGCAATGATTCCTTGTCTCCTTTTTGGAACATGGAACATCGGTCACCATTACTACCTCAGTATTCAAGAGCCAGGTGCTGGTGAATTGGGAAGTCTCTTTTGGGAGAAGTTAGGAGTTGGAGCAGTGAAAGTACTTCCACTCATCGCCGTTTCTTACGGTGTTGGTTTGGGAATCGAGTTTCTTTTTGCTGGAATTCGCAAACACTCCATCAATGAAGGATTCTTGGTGTCGGGAATGCTTATTCCACTCATCATGCCAGTAGATGTTCCTTTATGGATGGTGGCTGTAGCAACTGCTTTTGCCGTAATCATTGGAAAAGAAGTTTTTGGTGGAACAGGGATGAACATTTTGAACATCGCCTTGACGACAAGAGCATTTCTATTCTTTGCATATCCGAAGCAAATGTCAGGAGAGATTTGGATTCACCAAGCGATGGACAACAAAGCAGCAGACATGGCTTTGGCTGATGGGTACACTGGTGCAACTGCGCTAGGGGAACTCGCAACTACCGTTGGTAAAGAAGCTGGTTCAAGCGAAGTAATGGGAACCATGGGACATTTTGCGGAGTCTGGGATGTACAGCATCCAAAATTGCTTCCTCGGAATTATTCCAGGTTGTGTAGGTGAAACTTCAGCTTTGGCTTGTTTGATTGGCGCAGCTATTTTGATCTTCACAGGAATTGCAAGTTGGAAAATCATTGTAAGCTTCCTCGCAGGTGGTTTGGCAATGGGAGCGTTATTTAATGTTTTTGGAGCCAATGCCTTCATGGAAGTATCTCCAGTTCACCAAGTGGTCATGGGAGGATTTATGTTTGGAATGGTTTTCATGGCGACCGACCCAGTTACTGCAGCTCAAACAAGCGCTGGTAAATGGATTTACGGTTTCTTGGGAGGATTCTTGAGCATCATGATTCGCGTATTCAACCCAGCATACCCTGAAGGTGTGATGATGGCGATCTTGTTCATGAACGTAATGGCGCCTACCATTGATCACTACGTTATTCAGAGTAACGTGAAACGCAGAATGAAGAGAATGACACTACAAACCGCAAACGCTTAAAACCATGGGAATCAATAAAAACAGTACAGGTTTTACCTTCGGTTTCGCCATTGTAATGGTCGTGGTTGTAGGTTCGATCCTTGCATTTCTTTCAATCAGTTTGAAGGACCTGCAAAAGAAAAATGCTGCAGATAAAAAGATGATGGACATTCTTGGAGCGATTCAAGTAGATGCCACCAGAAGCAACGCTGCAGAACAATTTGGAGAATTTGTGAAAGAACGCATTGCAATCGACTTTGAAGGAAATGTAGTCCGAAAAGCAGATGGTGATGTTGATCCTAAAGACAAAGAGGATCCTTTTAACATTGACACCAAAAAGGATTACAAGAACGAAATCAAGCGAATCGTTAAAACATCAGCTACACAAGAAGAGTACAGTGCAGCGATGAAGGAGCTTGGTTTGGAGTTCGCAGTATACCGTTGTGAGGTGGATAACAAACCATACTATGTGGTACCAATGGTTGGAACCGGACTATGGGGACCGATTTGGGGCTATGTTTCTTTGGAAGAAGACATGGAAACGATCTACGGAGCCAAGTTTGACCATAAAGCAGAAACTCCTGGTCTGGGAGCCGAAATCAAAGAAGAATTTTTTCAAGTACAATTTAGAGGCAAGAAGTTGAACGACGATGTTCCTTCAGATCCTTTGTTCGTTGTACAGAAATCAGGAAAAGCTCCAGGCGAGTACAAGGTGGATGGAATCACCGGTGGAACGATTACTTCAAAAGGAGTTGAAGAAATGATGGACCGCACATTCGCTATTTATACCGACTACTTCAAGACGGTTAACCAGAAAACATCCGAATTAAGATGAGCACAGAAGTTCAAGAAATAGCCCCTAAAAAGGAGAGCCTCTTTTCAAAGAAGAACAGAAAACTGTTAAGCGACCCTTTGAATGATTCCAACCCAATTACTGTCCAGGTATTGGGTATTTGCTCAGCTTTGGCGATTACCGTTCAGGTTCAGCAAGCAGTGATCATGTCACTTTCCGTACTCTTCGTGATGATCGGTGGTAACGTGATTGTATCACTAATGAGAAACATCATTCCAGACCGAATCAGAATCATCGTTCAGCTCGTTGTGGTTGCTGCCTTGGTGATCATCGTTAACGAGGTATTGAAAGCATATCTTCCAGACATTTCAGAGAAACTCTCCGTATTTGTTGGGTTGATCATTACCAACTGTATTATCATGGGTCGTCTCGAAGCCTTTGCACTTGCAAATAAACCAGGTCCGTCTCTCCTTGATGCGATAGGAAACGGGATTGGATATGCTTGGATTCTACTTGCTGTTGCATTTGTTCGTGAGATTTTTGGTTCAGGAGCCTTCTCTTTCCCGGGGTTGGGTCAGGTAAAATTCTTGCCAAGTTCATGGTTCATCCAAGCTGGAGATTCTAGCATGGTTGGATTCTACGAAAACAACAACTTGATGATTCTTCCTCCAATGGCCTTGGTGGTTGTGGGGATTATCATTTGGATTCAGCGCAGTAAGAACCGTGCATTAATTGAAGAGAACTAAGAAATAAGCATCATGGAACACGTAAGTATATTTGTAAAAGGAATCTTTATTGAGAACATGATCTTCGCCTATTTCTTGGGGATGTGTTCTTATCTAGCGGTATCAAAAACCGTTAAAACAGCAGTGGGTCTTGGCTTCGCTGTCATCTTCGTACTCGGAATCACCGTTCCAATCAACTATTTGTTGGAGAACTATGTTTTGAAAGAAGGTGCTTTGACTTGGATTAGTCCGGAATACGCCAACATTGACCTGTCTTTCCTCAGCTTCATCATGTTCATTGCAGTCATCGCCTCAATGGTGCAGCTCGTGGAGATGATTGTTGAGAAATTTGCTCCAGCACTTTACGGTGCATTGGGAATCTTCTTGCCATTGATCGCGGTAAACTGCTCTATTTTGGGTGGTGCCTTGTTCATGCAAGAGCGTCAGTACCCAAGTATTGGTGAGGCCACAGTGTTTGGACTTGGATCAGGAGTGGGTTGGTTATTGGCCATTGTTGCCATTGCCGCTATTCGTGAGAAAATCCGTTACTCAAATGTTCCTGCGCCTTTGAAAGGATTGGGAATCACATTCATCATTACTGGCTTGATGGGGATTGCCTTCATGAGCTTTATGGGAATAGAAATTTAATCGATAGAAAAGATATTTGATATGTCAACAACGATAATTTTAACGATAGCATTCTTCCTGGCAGTGACGCTCATCCTTGTTTCTTTGCTCCTTTTTGCAAAGTACAAGCTCTCGCCAAGTGGAAAGATTAACATCACCATCAACGGAGAGAGAACCATTGAGGTCGATGGAGGAAGTTCACTGCTCACTACGCTTGGTAACGCGGGAATCTTTTTACCTTCAGCATGCGGAGGTGGTGGTACCTGTGTTCAATGTACTTGTCAGGTAAACGAAGGAGGCGGATCGATTTTGCCTACGGAGGAACCACACTTCACTAGAAAAGAAATTGCCAACAACTGGAGATTGGGTTGTCAGGTAAAGGTGAAAGAAGACATGGACATCAAGATTCCAGAGGAAGTTTTCGGAATCAAGAAATGGGAGTGCACAGTGAAGTCCAACTACAACGTTGCGTCTTTCATCAAAGAGTTTGTAGTGGAATTGCCTGAAGGTGAGAACTTGGATTTCGAAGCCGGTGGATACATTCAAATTGATGTTCCTTCTTGTGTGGTGAACTTCAAAGACATGGACATTACCGCTCACCCGGAAGATCACCCCAACCCGAATGAATTCCAAGCAGAGTGGGATAAGTTTGGTTTGTGGGATTTGAAAATGGTGAACGAAGAGCCAATTGTACGTGCATACTCCATGGCCAATCACCCAGCAGAAGGAAACATTGTAATGTTGAACATTCGAGTTGCGACTCCACCTTGGGATCGTGCTAGAAATGCTTGGATGCAAGTAAACCCAGGAATTTGTTCTTCTTATGTATTCTCAAGAAAACCAGGAGATAAAGTAACCATTTCAGGTCCTTACGGTGAATTCTTCATCAAAGAGACCGATGCTGAAATGGTTTACATCGGTGGTGGAGCTGGAATGGCGCCAATGAGATCTCATTTGTTCCACTTGTTTCACACGCTCAAGACAGGAAGAGATGTAACCTACTGGTACGGAGGAAGATCGAAACGAGAGCTTTTTTATTTGGATCACTTCCGCAAAATTGAAGAAGAGTTCCCGAACTTTAAATTCCACTTGGTACTCAGTGAGCCCCTTCCAGAAGATAACTGGAAAGCCAAATCAAGCATAGAGGATGAAGGAGATGGATTTGTTGGATTCGTTCACCAAGCCGTAATCGACCATCACCTCAAGGCTCACGAAGCTCCGGAAGATATTGAATTCTATTTCTGCGGACCACCTTTGATGAACCAAGCGGTTCTTAAGATGTGTGACGATTGGGGAGTTCCTCCAGAAAACGTAGCCTTTGATGATTTCGGGGGTTAAGATTGATAAAGTATATTTGAAAGCGATTCCATTTAGGGATCGCTTTTTTTTCGCATCATAAAAGCAAAGTACAATGAGGCATTGGATATTATTCGGGTTTGTTTCAATTTCAGCAATTCTCTTCACTGCATGCAATGAACAAGGGGAATCAAGTCAGGATGAAGTTCAATCTTCACTATTTGAAGAAACAACAATCACCGGAAACGCGCAGGGAACGACCTACATGGTCAAGTACTTGAGCGATAGCACTAATTACAAATCAGAGATTGATAGCATCCTCGAGGCATTTGATCAAGACCTGAGCACTTGGTTACCAAATTCGTTAATCTCACGATTGAACAGGCACGATCGAACGGACACGGTATTTGCTTTTGTAGATGAGAGCAAGAATTTCTCCGTAGTTTTTGACCTTTCCAAGGAAGTTTATGAAATGAGTTCAGGAGCCTTTGATCCGACGGTTTACCCTTTGGTAGAACTTTGGGGTTTTGGTCCTGATGGTCCAAAAGCAAAAGATGAAAGCAAGATTGATTCAGCGCTTGCCTTAGTTGGAATGAATTCCGCTAACATTGACATGATTGAGATGTATCAGGACGAGTATTTTTATAAAGAGACTCAAATCCGCAAAGGCAGTCCTGGTGTAAAATTGGATTTTAATGCCATCGCTCAAGGATACTCTGTAGATCTTTTGGGAGAATTTTTAGAGTCCAAAGGTTTGAACAATTACATGATTGAATTGGGGGGTGAAGTACTTTGTAAAGGAGTGAACGCCGATGCTAAGCCATGGAGAATTGCTATTGATAAACCTTTGAGTCCGGGAGAAGATAGGGCCTTTCAAGCTTTGTTGAACGTGGAGAATGAAGCGGTAGCCACTTCAGGATCTTATCGGAAGTTTTATGAGAAAGATGGGAAGCGATATAGCCATGCTATTGATCCTAAGACAGGTTATCCCGTTGAACATAATTTACTGAGTGCAACAGTTATTGCAAAGACCTGTGCTATGGCCGACGCATATGCTACCGCATTTTTAGTAATGGGACCTGAATTGGCGGCTCAATTTGTTGAAGATCATCCTGAGCTTGGGTTGAAGATTTATTTCATTTTGGGGAATGAGGATGGATTTGAGGTTTTGATGTCTGGAGACTTGAAGGAAAAGCTGATTGAGTTATAGATGATTGACCGGCTTAAGTCGCAAGATTGATTTGCGCTTGGTTCGGATAGTTCTAAAATAGTGGCCTATTGACTTACGTCTCCCACTTCGATTCTTCTTTAAATCATTGACCGGTTTACGTCGCAAGATTGATTTGCGTTTGGTTCGGATGGTTCTAAAATAGTGGCCTATTGACTTACGTCTCCCACTTCGATTCTTCTTTAAATCATTGACCGGTTTACGTCGCAAGATTGATTTGCGTTTGGTTCGGATGGTTCTAAAATAGTGGCCTATTGACT
>CALKGK010000075.1 GCA_938085105.1 uncultured Flavobacteriales bacterium | reverse complement strand
CGCTATTTTGGCGGAACGAAATTGGGTGTAGGCGGATTGATTGACGCTTATCGAACTGCAGCTAAAATGGCCATTGAAGCCACTGAAATTGAAGAGCGATTGATCCATCAAAAGGTGGAATTTACCTTTGATTACGAACGTATGGGTGATGTGATGAAGTTGTTGAAGGATCGTGATTTGCCCGTGAACGAGCCCATCTATGAAATGCGTTGTAAAATAGGCAGCAGCATCCGTCTTCGAGAATTGGACACCTTTTTGACCGAATTGTCCGAAGTCGAAGGGCTGGAAATCATTGAGCCGGTGCCCGAAGAAACTTAGCTACCGACCAATACATCAGACTAAAACACTGAAAGTTAGCGTTCTTAAAAAAACACCCATGAAAAGTTCGCGGACCAACATCGTTCAGATCACCTACTCACTTTCCATCATTTTCTTACTCGCCATTGTTGCATGCCAACCCCCGTGCAACAATGAAGTGGGCGTATTTGATGAACTCCCTTGTGAAGATCCGAAATACCAAAAAGCCCTGCAGAAGATCCTTACTGAGGCCGAAGAAAACGAGCTCCGTTTTTACGTCCGCGATTACCTCTTCGTCCAAGAAGAAGAGTACCTCGTTGTCAAGGTTCACGGTCCGAAAGTCTGCGCCGAAGCTCATTTTCTTGTCAACAACCCCTCTGGCATAAAAGGCATCCGAAATCACCAAGCCAAGGGCTATCGCGGCGCCGAGTTGCGTGGGCTAGCTTACAGCGTTTCCTCAGAACTGGAAAATGGGATGGTATATCGAGGGGTTGATCGAATTGTGGATTGATTGGGCTTAGGTTCAAGGACAGTTTTCATTCATCTGTTTTAAGATCTAATTCTCACGTAAAAATTGGACCTAATTGAATGAAATCAGACATTTCAAACATCTGTAATTTTCACTCACTTTTTCATTATTAGCACAGATAAAAGCACCTTCGCTGAAAACTAAAACTAGAAAAGATGAAATACTTAATCTCCCTTTTAGCAGTGCTTTTTCTCGGTATTACCCAGCTCTCAGCGTGGAATCCACATCGAACTATCTATCGTTTTAGCGATCACCGATTCAATGCTTTGAAGAAAAGTGAAATCCAATTGTACTCCACTCCCCGACTCGCGGGTCTATATGGGAGCACGCAACTGAATGAAAAAAGTGCCTTGGCTGTTGACCTCGTCTTCAAACAAACTGCGGAATATGAAATTGCCGGTTTTATATTCCCTCCATTGAACGATAAAATCAAGATCTCTCGTTTCGCTGTTGGAGTGAATTACATTCGATTGGTCAACTTGGAAAAAGCCAAGTGGAAAGAATTCACCTATGCCTTTGGAGCGCGATATGCCAATACGCGTAGCAGTTATTCGCCAACGAACAGCTCGGAATTTGGTGCAGAAAGCCTAGAAGAAAACATGTATTTCCATGCATCTGGTAAATTCAAAAAATACAAACCCAAACACGAATGGCACCTCGGAATGCGCTTTGGGTATTACATGATCAGCACCTTTAACACTCCCAGTTCCACATCCCCAAATTGGGCAGGAAAAGGAACCTTCAGCCTCGACCCAAGCGTCACCTACCTCCACACCTTCACAGAAAACAGTCCCATCTCACTTAGCGCGGAACTCACAGCAGGCTTTCCACTCAATGAATTGACCGACCGCAACATCGAAGAGGGAGATACTTTCCGATCTGTGAGTACTACAAAATATACTCCTTTTACCATTGCGGGTCTGCTTTCGCTGAACTATCGATTTTAAGATTCATTCGAACTTGAGTGAGGAAGAATTGATCTGCCTTCGTATCTTAAGCCAGATAAACGGAATAAATGCGGCGCACACTGACAACTATCTGCGTTTTCTTCATAGCTCTGGGTTTTACCTTTGCACAAGAAAGCAGCTATCACAGTCTCTTCTCTGATTCTTTTAAGGAGGAGAAAGAAATTGAAGTTATTCTCCCTTCAAATTGGGATTATGCTTCTGAAAATCTACGTTGGCCCGTAATCTACGTCATGGATGGCCAGCACGAATTCTCCGCTAGTCCGGTAAAAAACAGCATTCAAACGCTCGTAATGGTGAAGGAAATTCCCGAAGCCATCGTCGTGCTTATTCATCATGAAGATCGAGTTGAAGACTGCGCTTTGCCGAAGGACAACAGTGTTTTGCCTTTGCATTCTTTCATCGTTGAAGAGCTGGATCCCTTCATACATAAAACCTATCGCTCGAGTACATTGCGGGTACTCATTGGGCATTCATTTACCGCCTCTTTCGGACTAAGAAGCGCGTATTGGAGTCCGGACTTCTACGACGCCCTTCTCCTCCATTCTCCCCTGAATCAAATTGAAAAGTCCACCTCCCTTCTCTTGGAATTAAACGAATTCGATTTCTCTAAAATCTATCTTTCTGTAGGAGGAAGCGCTGGGTCCAAAGACAAATGGCACCTCGCTGCACATCGTGAAAACCAAGAGAAGCATCCTGAGTTTTACACTCAAATTCATTTTGCTCAAGTGGAATCTGCATCGCATAACGCCCTCCCCGCCATCAAAACGGCCGTCTTCTTAACGGAGTTTTTCTTCGATTTCAGCGTAAGAACTGACCACATTGCTCAAGTGGACATGAACTATCAGCTCGTTCAAAGTCCGGGGAGCGTGGAAGAGGAAATGAAGAAAGTCGATCGGGCCTGCACCTTCGGGGAAGATTCCTTGAACATGAGCATTTCAGAAATCAACGGTATGGCCTCCCGCTATTGGGCAGGTGAACATACGGAACACGTGGAAGAACTTTATGAATACGGAATCGATTTGTATGAGAACTATTATGACTTCTACATCTATCTCGCGCAATTGAAAGGCGAACGGGGTTTGAAAACCGAAGCACTCGAGCTTTTGAAAGAAGCCCGTCGATTGTGTAATTTGCACGAATCGGGCTCGGAAGCGCACGAATACATTATATCTGAAATCATCCTTTTGGAGAAAACATTTGCTCAACCTTAAAACGACCTCCGATGAAACAAATCACTCCATACATCACTGCCCTCTTGCTCCTGATTGTACAATTCAGCACTGCTCAAGGCTTGGAAGAACGCATCTCACAGGTGCAAAGTGACCATGATCTTTTGGGCGGATGTGTATTGACTTTTTGTGGCGATGATGTGATTGCAAGTGTGCCTTTTGGAACAGCGAACGTAAGCAGTAATCAGCCATTTACTGCCGATACGCCCATTCGCATTGCGAGCATTTCCAAGTTGGTAACGGCCTTGGCGGTGATGCACTTGAGTGAAAATTCCAACAGTTTTTCCTTGGACGCCGATATTTCCAATTACCTCGGTTTTCAGCTTGTGAACCCTTCCTATCCAAATACCCCAATTACCGCTCGGATGCTTCTTTCTCACCGGTCGAGCATCATTGATGGGAGTCAGTACGGCGCATTCTTGAGCAGTACTTTCTCCAATGCCACTGTCCCTCCAATCAGCGAATTGATTACAGTGGATGGCGACTTTTACAGTTCAGACAACTTTATCATCATCCAGCCTGGCACCTATTTTAATTACTCCAATTTGAACTATGGCATTTTAGGAACCATCGTGGAAGGAGTCTCGGGTCTTCGCTTTGATGAATACTGCAAGACCTATCTCTTTGAGCCCATGAACCTCAATGCTAGCTTTGGGGTCAACGATTTGGACAACTTGGACGACCTAGCCGTCATTTATCGAAAATTCAACGGAATCTGGGAGGCTCAAGTGGACGACTACGGCGGTGTGGCTCCAGGAGCAGGCAACCTTGTGGGCTACCAAATTGGAAGCAACGCCCTTCGTTTTTCACCTCAAGGCGGATTGCGAATCTCTGCCAACGACCTTGCCAAGATCATGCAGCTCATGATGAACGAAGGCACGTTTGAAGGCAATACCATCATCACCTCGCCCAGTATTCAGGCCATGAGCAACAACGAGTGGACATTTACCGGCAATAACGGGAATAACTACTACGGTCTTTTTCAAAGCTGGGGCTTGGGTGTGCATCGCAGCAACACTTCTACCTCCGATGGTATTTTTAGTGGAACAGAAGCATGGAACGGTCACCCAGGCGAAGCTTATGGTCTCGTGAGCGACGCCTACATCTCTACCAACCTCAATGCTGGCTTCCTATTCTTCACCAACGGCTGCGGCGCTGGATACACTGTACCCTCCAATTCTGCCTATTACACCGTTGAATTGGACGTTTTTAATGCAATTGAGGAGGAAAATGATTTCATCCTGTGCTCTCCCATTGACGTGAATGAGCAGCAACTCACTACCAGCATCCTCTACCCCAATCCCAATAGCGGTGACTTCCACCTCGAGCTCAACACCCCTGCAACTTGCGAAGTGCACGACTTGTTGGGGAATTTGGTCTTTCGAAAGGACTTAGAAGCCGGAGTGAACGACTTAGCAATGTCAACATTGCAAACGGGGATCTATGTTTTGATGGTGGGTGGCGATGTGCATCGCTTGGTGGTGAGGTGATGTTTGGTTGGAAATACCTATCTGTCTATGAATAATCGTTGGTTCAATGCTTGTCCACCTTCAGATCACGGTGATTTATTGATATAGTTCCCTTTCAAAACTGATGCTCATCAGTTCACTTTCATAAGTAAATCAGGAACTTGCGAATAAGCAAGGAGGCAATAAGCCTTCATAAATTCACACTTAAATTAGATCACGATGGACACTCTACAAATCAACCAAGGAGAAATTAAAATAGCTTTTGAAACGAAGATTACGGGTAAAGTAACCCTCAAAGAATTGGGACTGAAAGACGAGGATTTGGTGTTCGAAAACGGACTTATTCGATTGGTCTTTGATTTTGGACAGATGGCTGATCACGCATATTATCAGGTGCCAACTGTGGAAGTAGCTTACAATGAAAATATGGACAGCACGCACTGGCAGTGTGATTTCAACCGAGAAACAATCTTGGACAAGATTGATAATCACGGACATTCTACCGTAATGCTATTGGACAAAAAGAAATTGGGTGATTTGGAACAGCACCATGAAAACGTTTTTATCGTTCATGCAGAGTTTCCGCAAGCGGTTTCTTTGATCGCTGCTAACTCTTACGTTCACTTTTTTAAGTGATCAAATAGCTTTAAAGTTCTTACTGAACAACTAACTAGCTTTACGAATAGAAGAAGGGGTAAGAGGCTGAAAAGTCTTTTCCCCTTATTTGTTTTTAGTCGCCAAGGTTTTTTTCCAATTCCACTTTACTCCCATCATCACAAAAATATTCTCATAGCTTCTTCTGACCCTTGTTCGAATCTCCGTAACATTTGATTTTCTCGATACATAGCTAAGTTCAGAAAAGGCAAACCAAGCTTTTCGAATACGGTGTTCAAAATTGACTTTCGCCCGTATGTAAGAATATTCAAGTGTTGGAAAAACCAGGACATCTTGTTGTTTAGCAATTCGATCAGTGTAATTTCTATGGGTATAGCTGAAGTAGCATCGCGCTGCCCAATTTTTACTTTTTGCATAGACATTCATACCTGGTTGGAGTTGTCGGAACCCAAAGTCTCCATTGGAAATATCAAAACGACGTGTAAACTCCAAAACCGGCTTAACCTTGACCGTTTTTGAAATATCCAAGGCATGGTCCAATTTAAAAATCAGGTATCTCCATCTTCTATTTTGATAGTTCAAATCAGGGTCATAAGGCAGAAAAGGTAGTTCATTTGAGCCATCAAACCTTGGATCCAGCAAGTCATAATTTACCCAATCAAAATAACGTCGATCCCTAAACCCTGCGCTTAAATTGAGCTGATTTATTTTTTTATCGTCATCATTCAATGTGATTTCCTCTTTGATTGAAACATCAAATTCGAGCTGACTTAGACTAACGTCTTCACCACGCAGACCACAATCAACACATACATCGTAATCCTTGTAAATAATGTCACCTGAAAAAATGGTAGCAAAACGATCACCATGATGTGACTCAAAGTCAGTAGCCAGCTCATATTGGATAAAACTGAACGGAGTCTGTAGTTCATTTCCAAGAACATTTACCCCTAATCTACTCACATTTCTAAACCTTCCTTCAGCGCTCAAAATTCGCCTCTTGTTGATCGCTCTTTTCAAGTTTACTCTTGAATCAAAGTCGAAAGTATTTGCTTGCTTCAATCCATTGTAGTTTCTTAATTCAAGGTGATTAGACCAAGTAAGGTCCATTTTATTCCTTCTTTTTTTTAGTTTAAATCGAGCATCAAGATGCATGAAAGCAGCATTTTCGAGCAGGTCACTCTCGGTCAAAATAATGCCTTGCAAGTCTTGATAAATGTCAGGTGAATTAAAAATATTTGCTTCAAAACCTGGAGCAATTTCCAAACTAGATTGAAGTCGTACTTGTGCTGTCATCGTTGCTCCCATGCATAAATGCAGACAAACAAAAAGTATACGTAATCTCATTATAAATTTTTCTCTTTTACAAAGTCAGGGTAATTGGTAATTAGTTTATTCAGGTATTCTTGTGCAGCATTTTGATCCGATTCGGATAGCATTAAGTACATCCGATACAATGAGAATTTGTGAACCGGATTCTCAGACAGTGCACTTAGGTATCCTTGTTTAGCTTTAGGTTCTTCCCCAAGCTCTTCATGTGCTTTTCCTTTCCAATAATATGGCCAAGGCCCTGTTTTACCTTTGTCCACAGCGCGGTCATACCACACAAGCGCTAAGCTCAATTGCTTGTTCTTATGCAGGCTTCTAGCAAGGTCATATGATTCATCAGCATTCCCTTCTAGCGAAAGTAAAAATGATTGAGCAATTAAAATTTCATCCTGATCGTTACTTATTTCTGCTAAGTCTTTCCATTTTTTGATAGCCTTCAGATAGTCAGGGTTCAGTTGAACGGCCTTGTTTAGTTGTATGATGGCCAGTTGGTATTCCTTCTGCTTCTCATATTGAAGGGCAAGATTGAATCGGAGGGTTGCATCAGATCTGTCCAAGTCAATGGCCTGTTGGTATTGATTGATTGCCCTATCGATGTTACCTCTTCTCGCTTCCATATTACCGAGATTCTTCCAGGCTGCCACGTACGTGGGATCGAGGTTAATTGCCTGTTCATAGGCCAGTACTGCAAGGTCATCATTGCCGAGTTTACGTTCGCAGAGGGCAAGATTAAACCAAGCTTTTGTGTAGTCTTCTTGTTGCTGAAGTAAGTTCTCGAATGTAATTTTAGCACTTTGAAAGTCTTCCTTCTTGTAGTAATGTAAACCCAAATTATACGCCGCTTTGATGTAGCTACTATCTACATCCAAACAAGCTTTCAACCATTTTTCCGCGAGTTCATTATCCCCCATTTCACCAAAGAGTAAAGCTAAATTGTACATGGCTTTAATGTTCTTTGGGTTAATTGAAATTGCTTTCTCATAGCATTTCCGGGCCTCATCCAGTTCTTTCTTTGCCGCATAAGCCAAAGCCAAATTATACCAAGCTTCTTCATATTCTTGGCGCTCTTTTATCGCTTGTTGATAGGACTCAATGGAACCATCAAATTCCCCTTGTTTTTTTAAAAGAATACCTTTGTTCAAATGGGCTTCAGGATATGCCCCGTCTGCCTTTGTGATGGCTCTATCATACTGGAGAAGTGCTTTTTCCGTTTGATTTTGTCGTGAAAGTATTTTTGCCTTGAAGAAATCATTCTTTGGGCTTATCGAATCATTTTTATAAACCTGAGCCATGAACTGATTTGCCTTTTCAAAAAGATCATTTTTGATGTAGAAGTCGCTCATGATTTCAGAGATGTCTTCATCATTCGGGTTAAGTTGGAGTGCACGTTCATATTCCTTTTCGGCCTCATCGATTTCCCCCATTGACTCGAGAACCACACCTCGATAAAAATGGCCTGGGGCATACTCTTCGTTTAGTTGAAGCACCTTGTCAATACTGGCGAGCTTTTGTAGATTATCCTGAGCAAATACGGCACTCTGAATTCGCGGAAATAAATAACTCGGTGCCAAATTCGTCGCTTCATTAAAGTCGTTTAAGGCCTCCTCAATTTCTCCGAGGTTTCCAAAAGCCATGCCTCTGTATGCTAAAGCTTTTGCCTTCTGTGCCCCACTGGCTAAATCGATAGCGCTACTGAGAGCATCGATTGCAGCATTCCATTCCTCAACTCTGCAGTGCATAATTCCTTTATTGAGGTAAGGTTTTGGATTGAGCGATTGTAAAGCAATTGCCGACTCATAATAACTACTGGCCTTCGTAGTTTGTCCTCGCTTCGAACTCAACAACCCCAAGTTAATGAACGCTGGGACGTAATCAGTCTTGCATTTTAATGACTGTAAAAAATAGGACTCTGACTCTGGCAGATCTAGATTCCTTAATGCTATCAGCCCTAAATAGTTAAGCAATTCTGCTTGACAAGGATACCGATTGATTAAAGTGGCAAAGTTGTTCTCGGCCTCCTTTAATTGTTCCCTTTTAAAAGCTTTTGTGGCTGCCAGATACAAACTGTCTGTTTTGAACTCTCCAGGATCAGATTCTGAACTGTTTGCCGATTCAAATTGCCAGATAAGATCCACTTTGGCTTGCTCCTCTAGTACTCCAATTTTTATAACTCTTGGAGTGGCGCTAATTTGATCTGCTAGCCGGTCTGACCACTTGACCAGCAATATGATGCCGATCAGCAAAAACAAAAACGGAAACGCTGTACTCGTTTTCTTGGTCTTCTTCATGCCTCAATAATTTCTTTTAACCCTTGCTCATTGACATTCTGAATTTCCAAACCCGGACGAGCATTAATTTCCAGTACAAGCGGACCTTTATATTCATCAAAAGCGATATCAATACCGAGGTAGTCAAGCGGAAATGCACGAGCCACTTTATTGCATATTTCGATAACTTTATCCCAATAAGGAATTTGCACACCGGTTACGGGAAACTTCGTGTCGGGATGGTGGTCGAGGTGCTTTTCTCCGTTGAACACCTTTTTCAGTTGGCCATTCGACAAATCGACGCCTATGCCAATAGCTCCTTGATGCAAATTGGCCTTACCATCTGATTTATTCGTTGGCACCCTCATCATTCCCATCAGAATTTCATTCTCCTTCATAATGATTCTTAAATCGGGTACACCGATTGGATAGATCTCTTTGGTGAATGAATGTGGGATGATTTTTTCTTCAACAAGCACTTCGTCGTCTGATCCAAAGCTGTAGATCCCAAAAATGATGTTGGCTAGATGTTGATGGATTAAATGCTCTTCAATCAAACGTTCCCCTTTGGTCCATTGTCCATTATCATCCACATCTAGAATTAATATTCCACCTCCTCCACTGCCATTGGCTGGTTTTATCGCGCAGTCTTGTTTAGGCACTTCATCCCAAGCAGTGTTGATATTCCCAATACTATCTACTGTCATTAGTAGTTTAGCCACGGGGATTTTGTGTTCTTGAAGTATTTTCTTGGACAATACTTTATCATTCGCCATTTTGAAATGTTGACGCGGATTCAGTGGATAAACCAGTCTAAGGTTTCGTTCATTTATCCCCAAGACTTTTGCTGCATTCGATTTTATTTTCTTATACCACTTGATCATCCAATGAGCCCTTTAAATCTTTTGTATTCTGATAAACGAAGTCCCATCCAACGCCCTAGAATCAGCATAGTTCCGATGATCATAAGGAAGAGCTCTGGAAAAGCTAAGAACATTCCTTCCATGGTTGTTGAACTCATCGCTGAATAAGCCATTAAGACCACCAATAAGGTTTGAACGGTAATGACTAAAGCTCGTTGAAACCCTTCTTCCATGATTGTTCTGGCGAAACGCTCCGCAGTAATGGTAATCACCACCACAGGAAAAAGAGTGATATATGCGAGGTCGGTATAATCGAACTTGATGCCTATGATTGAAAGTAAGATAAAGGTTATGACAACAGACACCAGCATGATCACCAGCTTTGGGGTGTAAAGAATCCCGAGTTTTTCTAAAGGAAAATGAACAAGGCTCACTACCATAATCACAATAACAAAACTCATCATCCCCCACCAAACTCCTGTATATGACATGGCAATGGCTATTAGTGCTGGTAGAAATACTCCAAATGTTTTTAACCCAATAACATTTCTAGAAATGGCGACTACAATTGCTCCTAGCGGAAGGAGAAGAATCACTTTCAACAGTCCAAGCGAAATACCCGCCTTCTCGAACAAACTCCACAAGGCATAGCTGTTCCAATCACTTCCGGAAAGCTCTTGTGCTAAATTGGGATTATTAACAATGATTTTCTTTATGTCAAAGAGATATTCAAATGCGATGTTAGCGGTATGAGAAAAAAGGAAATAATCCCCTTTGTAGAGTTCTAAATAATTGCTCGGAATGGACGCAAAATGACCGTTTAGTGGGTCAAAAGGCACCCAATGATTGGCGATGTATACCTCGGCCCACTGATGCGATGTTTTTTTAAAGCCATTTTCTAAAATCAAGCCACCTACCAATCGGGCTGGAAGTCCCTTGTTACGGCAATATGCGACGAACAATCTACTTTTCCCGTTGCAAGAGGCTTCTCCGAGTTTTAAGGTGGTTAAGGCATCTGTTAACCCTCGAAATGGCCGTGTGCTCATTTGATTGACATCATCAAAAAACGAACGCAAGATCGTCTTGAGTTCACTCTTGTTCTCACTAAGCAAAGCAACCTGTTCCATAATGCGAGGATGGGTGCTCTGGATACTCCCGCTTGCTTCAAGGAAGCTTGCAATACTCGGGTGATAATTTTTCGGTGAAATTGGACCATCAGGAAGGAGGTATTTAATTCCTTCTGGTCGGGTCTTAAACTTGTAAGTGATGCTGCTTTTGCCTTCTAGATTTTTCGCTTCCCACGAAGCCAGCCTTCCTGACATATCATTTTGCGAGCTCAAGTTAAAATCTAAACTTTCTTGAATTTCGTCGTAAACAATCTGTCGTGATGTATTTAATGGTAGGAAGGATTTCACGAAAACATCATCACCATATCCTTGTAAATTAATGATGACACGAACCTCATAGACTGTACTGGGCACGATGTTTTCGAAAGCATAACCTCGAAAAATGACCTTATTCGCGATCAGCAAAATTGGTAACAAAAATAAGGCACCTACTGATAAGCGATAATAGTTAAAACGCATAGAGCTAAACTGCTAGTGAAATTTCAAGAAAGGTATATGTATAAAAGTATTGATTTTTGGTAAACGTCGATGGGTTCTTAATGGTTGAAGAGAATCCATGTGAACACTGTCCTTAACCTTTCTTTCGACAAAAATAAATCAGCTCTTCTTGCATCAATCCGTAGCGTTCTTGGAGTTCCGGACCTATTTCTTTGATGAAATCATCCTCGATCACCTCGAAACCTGCAGCTCTTAGTTTGTCGCCATAGTCTCTTCCGTACAAGCGAAGGTGGTCGGATTGCCAGAAGTGCTCTTCACGCTCTCGTGGATCGGTAATGCTTTTGTCTTCGTAGGTTTTCGGATTACTATAATCGATTGGCACTTGAAAAATGCCCCAACCTCCTGGTTTCATCACCCGAAAAAACTCCCGCATCACCTTGGCGTCATCATCTACATGTTCAAGAAGGTGGTTGGCCATCAGCACATCAAAACTGTTGTCTTCAAAGGGAATTTCGTGCACGTCAAAGTGATGGTCTGCCCAAGGTGAAATCAAATCGCCGGTGATGTACTCCAAGTTCTCTTGCTTCTTGAACAAGCGGAGGAAACAGTATTCCGGTGCCATATGTAGCATCTTGATGGGGTCAGTGAAGAAGTTGGTTTTCTCTTTGAGATAGAGCCAAATCAAACGGTGACGCTCCAAAGCCATGGAATCTGGCGAAAGGGCATTTGGACGAGGATGAATGCGTCCGTAAGGCAACATTTTGCGATAGGTGATGCCTGTAATGGGGTCTTCAAAACGATTGCCTCGGTAAAAGAGCGAAAGAACCCTCAAAAAGAAATGAGCCACTTTTTGAATTTGATGGCGCGGAACAAAGCGGGTAACGAAGGAAATGATTTTGTTCATGAAGCGGGGCAATCGAGGGTTGTACTTTCCAAAAGGCGTTTTCTTATGGCTGGCAATTTCGTCAAATTATCGGAATTAGGAGTGCTAAAGTCTCTCCGCATTTTGAGCATAAAAAAGCCGACACTCACAAGGAGCATCGGCTTTTACTTATTCTTTCAATCAGCTTATTTCAAGATCACCTGAAGGCTGGTTGCTTTATTGTCGATCATCAAACGCAATTGGTAAACTCCTGCAGAAGCAGCGCTCAAATCATAAACCATGTTGTTTACTCCTGAGTTGGCTGACTCGTTGAAGCTCATTACCGTTCTTCCGGTGATGTCCAAAACATCCAATTGAACCATCTCTGCAGTTTGGAGGTCCAAAGCTACATTCAAGATGCCTTCACTTGGGTTAGGATACACTTCGAAACGATTCAGTCCTTCAATCTCTTCTACTCCACTTACAATCGCGGTAACTTCAACACGGTCAGACACACAAGTGGTGATCGCTGAAGCTACTTCCCAATCGTAGAAGAAGTAGTAATACGCAAGGGCATTGTCTCCTGTAGCGGTGCTGTTGGTGATTTCACCTAAGCTACCAAGTGCATAAGGGTAATCTACCATTGCTGGAGGTGCATTTCTGAAAAGTTGTGGATCACCATCTGCACAACGTAAGCCGTATCCTGCTCCTTCAGCTACTTCGAAGTTCAAATCAACACGCGACTCTCCGTCTGGAACCAATGCAGTTACCGAATCCAAAACATTTCCATTCTCATCAATCAATTCGATGGTTCTGTTGGCTTCACCGTTGGCGTAAACCTTAACAGAAACAAGGGTCATGTCTTCAAAAGCGTCAAATTCCAACCAGCGAATGCTGTTGTTATGGAATACACCATCGCCGTCATTACTGAAACGTCCACCGAATTCGATGTCACCACCTGCGCTGTTGAATGCTTCCACCCAGTAAGAAGTGGTTAAGTCCAATGCATCTGTTGTGAAGTCTTCACCCGTGAACAAAGGAGTTGTATCATCCTCGTTGGCATACCAATTCAAGTTGGCATCAGCACCTTCGAAAGTTGCGGTCTCAGAAGGCACAATTTCAACGTTGCTTACAACGGGCGCAGAAGGAGAAGGGAGAACAGTTACTGAAACCAATTCCGAAGTCAATTCATTTGCACAATCGTCTACAATGGTTACCATGAAGTCTCCAGACTGTGTAACTGAAATGGACTGATCCACTCCACCACCGGTCCAAGTGTACTCAGAAGCTGAACTTGAGATCAAATCAACACTTCCACCTTCACAGAATTCCAACTCCCCTACAACAGTGATGGTAGGATCAACTGATTCTGATACTTCAACAGACACACTTTGTGCAACACCTGCACAACCGAGATCGTCATAAACAATCAATCCATAGTTTCCAGATTCAGAAACCACAATGCTTTGATCTTCAGCGTCATTTGACCAGTCATAAATAAATCCTTCAGGACCTGAAAGCGTTACCGACTCTCCAGGACAAAGTTGTAGACTTCCATCGATAGCGATGCTTACATCAGCCACAGAACATGGAGCTTCCAATACATTGTGATAAACATTGATGTCTGGAGTATCCAAAACAGTAGTATACCCAGAAGGCCATTCAACAATTGCTTCAGTGATGCTTTCAGACTCACCAATACCGAACATGCAGTGGAACGTGGTATTGATACCGTAGCTCTCTCCTGCTCTCACTTCTCTTACTTGCACACCCCAGTCGCCGTAGATTTTTACTTTTGCTCCAACGGCACTCATGTTCGATTCGATTCCTTCCAAGTCAAAAGCAACCCAGTTGTTGTCTCCACCGTCGTTCATCCAAAGAACATCTTCGTTGTTGTAATCAGGATTCACGTATGTGTTTCCGTAGCTCGCATAAACATCAACCCATCCGTCTTTGTTCATGTCTCCCGTTGCCAAAGAGTGCATGGTATCACTGTTTGGGAATACGTTATTGATTTCAGAGAAAGTGCCATCTCCGTTGTTCTTCTGGTAAGCGTGAAGTCCACCCGTGTAAATCAAATCAACAAAACCATCGTTGTCGAAGTCAGCCATTTTCGCTTGCAAGAAGAATCCTGGGATATCCAAGTTTGCAGCTGCTGAAATGTCTGTAAAGTAACCATCGTCATTTCTCAACAATGAGCAAGTGTTCGAGTGGTTGGTAAGGAAGCAGTCAAAATCACCATCGTTATCGATATCGGCAAAATCAGCAGTCCAGCTTTGTTCGAAAACAACCAAACCTCTTGCTTCCGCTTCTTCAGTGTAGTTCCCGTTTCCATCATTCACCCACAATTGATTAATTCTTCGTGGATCGTTCGGATCATTTACCCCTTGACGGCATTTTGCAATGTAAAGATCAAGATCTCCGTCATCATCAAAATCAGTCCAAACAGAACCGTAATTTCCAGAGTGGTCTGTATTGTAAGGAGCGAAATCATAATCCATCAAATCGATAGCAGTCGCATCAAAAACCAAGGTATTTCCGTCGTTGGTCCAAATTCTTGAAAGGGCATCATCATGACAACCGAAAGCATCGAGGCGACCATCGTTGTCGATATCAGCCAAGTTACATGCTTGCATAAACATGCTTCCGTTGTTCAAGGATTCTTGAGTGGAAACGCCCACTTCTGAGATTTTGATCAAGTGAACACCGTCGTAAGATCCTCCAGAGAAGACATCACAGTGTCCGTCATTATCGCAATCACCGATGGCAAAACCCCATTGGTTCGCACCTGAAATAACTCCGTAATCTACCTCTGTGAGTCCGCCACCAACTTGGTAGAGCACTTTCAAGTGGTTGGCATCATCAAGAGTGACGATATCGTCAAACCCGTCATTGTCCATATCAATAATTCCAACAGTACCTCCAGAGTGGTAGTTGTCGGGGAGCATGGAATTGCTGTTGGTGAAGGATTGAGCCGAACTCAATGCTGGAAGGGCCAAAAGGGCTAATCCCAAGAAGTAAATTTTCTTCATGTTTTGATTTTTAAAAGGTTTCGGGCGTCTTGCAGGTAACGCAACGCGCGAACAATATACAATCTATCGAAGAACGACCCTAACTGCTATGAAGTTACATTTTTCGAAAGTTGAACTCCTGACTTACCAATGAGGATGGGGTTGTCATTGATTCTGCCTTCCTCTGGACCATTTTCCAATTTCAGTACACCGCGCGGACAAACTGCGGAACACACACCACAACCAACACAAGAAGAGCGCAGAATGTTCTGACCCCGTTGTGCGTACCACCTAACATCGATTCCCATTTCGCAATAGGTAGAACAGTTTCCACAAGAAATGCATTGACCGCCGTTCGTGGTGATTCTAAATCGGGATTTGAAGCGTTGCACGAGTCCGAGATACGCAGCTAGCGGACAACCAAATCGGCACCAGACGCGATTTCCCATCACGGGATAAAAACCTGTTCCAATCACTCCAGCGAATACCGAACCGATCATAAAACCGTAAGTCGATTGAACATCTTGTGTTTGAATTCCCAATACTTGTTGATCTCCACTAAAGAAGGTGTACAGGGTCACACCCGTCATGACCAAAGCAAAAACCAAGACTGAATGAATCAAATAACGCTCTATCTTCCAGCTCTTCACACTTTTATCGCTCAAGTGGCGGTAAGGATCGCCCAAGGTTTCCGCCAAACCACCGCAACCGCAAACCCATGAACAATACCAGCGTTTTCCAAAGAAATAAACCATCACAGGAACCCCAACCAAAATCAGGACAATTCCCCAAACCAACATAAACAAGCCCAAAGTTCCATTGGAAAGCATGGCATCCAAGTTCCATTGGAAGAAGAAATCGTAGTCCAATGGCCAAATGTTTTTGAAATCGTAATAGGGTTGATTGAACCGAACCAAAATCTCTGGAATCAAGAAGGCGAAACAGATTTGAAAGAAAAGCACAGAGCTCGTTCTGAACATCTGATAGCGATTGTGTCGGTACTTGATGAACATCCTCACTCCCATTACCGTCATCACTACACAATAAAGAAAACCATACAAGAACCACTGACTCGCTCGTCCTCGATTGAGGGCCATGCTCAAGGGGTCGGTAACGATGATCCAATTCGTGATGAAATCCGGGTAGAAATAGAGCAGGATGTAAAAACTCACCAGCCAAGCGAAGACCACCCAACCAATCCAGCCTCGGTTGGTGGAGGATTGATGGAAATAATGATTGTTCTTGATGCCCTTTTTACCGAGAAGGATCACATTGGGCAGTACCCACATGAGCGAACCGATAATACCCAAGCCGAAAGTGAGAAACAAGAACAAACCTTTATCTTCTTGCACTGCACTCTTGTTGGCGCTGCGAACAATTTTCGAACTGAGGTCCATTTTACGTTCATACAGCACATCGTCCCAACGCGCTTCCTTCTTGGCCCAGCGGTTGGCATTTTCATAGCCGCTTCTAATCACCGCCGCCATTTGAAAGCCAAATTGAAAATCTTGATCATACAATTCGCTTTGAAAATGCTGGTCCAACTGGGAGAACTGCTTTTCTGAAAGAAGTTCTTTCACCTCATCTTGGCTGATACTAAAATCACCCAACAAGGCGCTAGCGATAAAAATCAAGAGGCCAATTCCGAAGATCACTCCCCCTGTATATTTGATGATTTTCATTTCAATGCGAATATTTGTTTCCAACTCTTTTTCTTGAGTGTAAGCTGGGTGTTGAACTCTTTGTTGTAGGCTTGAATGATTGATTTTTCGTCTCCCTTAAATAGCTCAGGATCGAAATTGGCATTTTTGAGGTTGCGGATGATGTACTCAACATCACGCTCTTCGGTGAGCCATTGATCCAACAACTCGTGACGGAGTCGGATACCAAAGACATTCAATCCAATGAAGCGTTTGGTCTGCTTATCAAACACCATTTTCAAGCATTTATCTCCTGAAGGATGTTCCCAATAGAAGTGTTCTTCACTTTCTCCCAATTGTGGGTCTACTCTGCCGTAGGTTTGGTATTCGATATCAAAAAATTTCGCCGAATTGAACCAGTGTCCAGGCGAATAAGCACTTCGCTTTCCGCAAATGGTTTGTGCTACCGCTTCTCCCATCATCCTCCCCGTGTACCAGACCTGTTCGATGGGTCGTCTGCCCGAAATTGCCGTTTTCATTTCCGCACAATCGCCCAAGGCATAGACATCCGGAATGTTGGTCTCCAGAAATTCATTAACAACTACTCCACGATTCACCTCCAAGGGAGTATTTTTCAAAAAGGCAACGTTTGGCGAAACCCCCGCCGTTAATCCGAGGAGTTGACATTCCATCACCTTCCCATCTTTTGTTCTGATTTGTTTTACTCGACCATCTTCACCGGCAATTGCTTCATCTAACTCAGTATTGAAATGCAGTTTGACGTGGTGACTTTCAATGTGTCTTCTGATTAGATCGCCCTCCTCTTTGGGTAAAACCCCACCCCAGAATCGATCTTCTCGAATAAGGAAATGCACCTCAATGTTTCGGGTAAGCAGCATTTCAGCCAGCTCCACTCCAATCAATCCGCCCCCCACAATACAGGCCTGCTTCACCTTTCTTTCTGAAGGAGCACAAAGCGGAGGATGGGTATTCTCTTCGAGCAATTGAAGATCTTGATAACTGTACAAGCCTTGTACACCGGGCAGATCTTGTCCTTTCCAACCAAATTTATTGGGTTTGGACCCTGTGGCCAAGATGAGGACATCGTAAGCCAAGTTCACATTGCTTTTACTCCTGGCTACCTTCTTTTGGAAATCGATGCTTTCGATGCGGTCTTGGAGCAGATCGATGCGGTTCTCAGCCCAAAAATCATCCTCATAAGGCTTCGTTTGTTCGTAGCCCATGTGCCCCATGTAGATATACATGAGCGCTGTTCTTGAAAAGAAGTGCTTCGTTTCTTCAGAAACAACGGTGATCCTAAAATCGCTTTGCTTTCTGATGTGTCGAGCGGCAGTAATTCCAGAAATACCATTACCAATGATCAGGACGTGCTTCATGATGGACTTGAGATTGTATAACGAATGTAGCTTGGTATTTTGGGGAAGGAATCACGAAGTCATAACAATTGGCGGAATGTTCTTATCGAGTATTCATCACCCCAGAAATAAAAGCCCGCATTTTTCTAGACATTGCGCTGGAAGAACCACTCACACCGTTCGCCATGATTGCATAAGCGAACAGCTCATCCCCTCGGTCGTAATAACCTGCATAGCAACGCACTCCGTCCAAATAACCACTTTTGTAGTGGAGTGCAGTATCCTGACTTGATGTTCGCATTCCCTTCATTAATATTTGCTTGTTGGTGTCGGAAGCAGCTGCGAGAACTAGTGACAAAGATTTGGCAGAAACACCGTTGGATCTACTCAATCCGCTCCCATCTTGAATTCTCGGCTGAGGGGTGTTTTGAGCAGGGATACTTTTCACATGATCGCTCAGCACTGCAGTACCACTTTCAAAACTCCCTTCATTTCGCATCACTGCGCCTAAAGTAAGCAGTATTGCATTGGCGTAAAGGTTGTCGCTTGTGTTGAGGGTATGCTGAACAATGCTAGAGAGTTGGGGAGAAACAAAGATCATTTTAAGGTCTTTTTCCAAAGGTGATGGATCACTTTTTTCCTTCCAACGTACCTGTCCGTCCCACTTCACCCCCGCTTCATTCAACGCCTCGCGCAATAAAGATTCAAAGAGTAATTTTCCTGAAGGGAGTCCGCCACGAATGCTGAAACTGCTTTGCGAATGTGGAATTTCTCCCTTTACAAAACGCTCTTTGCTTTCGGGCAAACCATAGATGTATGCTTGGTCTTTGGAACTTTTGGAAGCGATCACCTCATTAAAGAACTCCAAGCTCGGTAAGTGGGGAGTCGTTTTCAAAATTTCGACCTTTTCCCCCACCTCATCACTGGAAAACTGCAAAGAATATTCATTATCGCAAAATTGAAAAGCCCCAGCCGATCCGCCGTAGTAATTGGCTACATCTTCCCAAGCCGTGCTTCCCGGTAGCCAGTCTTGAACAAATTCATTGGGGTAAAGAATTACGTCCCCTTGCCAAGAAGTGGTGAGTCCGTCTTTCTGCAGTGCTTGAACGATTGCTGTTACTACTTTTTCGGGAGTATTCCGATCAGCAAAAACCTTGGAACCAAAACTTGGGTCTCCAGAGCAGTCCACTTGCATGTTGAGAATCTCGTTTTCGTGGTGAAAATAGAAATGGGTTTGCCAAACAAAGTCGGCTCCCAACTTTTCCAAAGCTGCAGCACAGGTGATGACCTTCATCGTAGAAGCTGGAATAAAGTTTTCATCAGCCCAATCTTCCAAAACGACCTTCTTATTGGAAACATTCATCGCGAAAACGCTCATTTGGCATTCTTCAGGAACGGAGGTTTCCTTAAAATCCAACCAAGCTTGATGGGAAAGCATCTCATTTTGTGCGCTGGTCGAGATTTGCACGATCATTGCTAAGGAAAGGAGGTAAAATTGTAACTTCGTTCTCATATGAAAGCTCTTCTTGCGCTAAATATCTTCATTCTACTTCTCTGTTCCAATCAAAGTCTTGGCCAAAATGCGGCCGACGAAAGAAAAAGGGCCAACATGAAGCGTTTATTATCACTATCTGAAGTGCAAGAACAACAAGTGGACTCCATTTTCACTGCCTTCTCGGAAGAATTTAACGTTTTGGATGAAGAATTAAGGCTGGCACAACGGGACACTGCAATGAGCGAAGAAGATTTGGTGTTGAGGATGAATGTAAGTTCTCAAGAAAAGAAAGACTTGAAAGCGCTTCGAGAGTTGGAGTTGAAGAATCTACTTGGCCCCGAGCAATTGCTCATTTACGAAGAGCAAATTCAGCCACAAAAACCGCAGGTCTTGCACTTCGGAATACATAACCGAGCAGACTGCAACGTGTGCAAAGAGTGAATCTTGAATTGATTGATCCTTTGTCATTTGAAACACCTTTTACCATGACTAATCTTGACGAATATTTCGAAGCCCTTCCCCAGTGGAAGACAGCAATGTTAGCGCTTCGAAAAATCATTCAAAAATCACCCTTGGAGGAAGAATTGAAGTGGAAGCAAGCTTGTTACACTCACGAAGGAAAGAACATCGCCATCATTGGAGGCTTCAAACATTATTTTGTGCTGAGTTTCTTTAAAGGGTCATTGCTCTCTGATCCAGAAGAATTGTTGGAGTTTGCTGGAAGCAACTCTCGGTCGGCGAAAATTCTCAAATTCACCCATCAATCCGATCTCAGAAAGCTTCAGAACGTAATTCTTCAATTCATTCAGGAAGCCATTTCCATCGAAGAACAAGGCTTGAAAGTGCCATCCATCGAGGAGATAAACATCGAATTTCCACAAGAACTTTTGCAGTGTTTTCAGCAAGATCCCGAATTGAAGCGCGCATTTACTCAGCTCACTCCTGGCAGGCAACGGGCCTATTGCATGCATTTTGCTTCTCCAAAAAACGAAGTAACTCGACATGCTCGAATTGAAAAATTCACCCCAAGAATACTCGCTGGAAAAGGCATGAATGACTGTATTTGTGGACAATCGAAACGAATGCCCTCGTGCGATGGATCACACAAGCAAATCCAAACGAATGTCTGACGAAAAGCTCGGCCTTCGCGAAAATTGGAAACAGTTTTCCCTGCTTGTCTTAATCAACGCCTTTGTAGGAGGCATGGTGGGGATGGAACGCAGTATTCTCCCTCAATTGGCTGAATCGGACTTCGGAATTGGGTCAAAAACGGCCATTCTTTCTTTCATCATTGCCTTTGGAACGAGTAAAGCCGTAGCCAACTACTTTACGGGAAAGTTGTCCAACGTCATGGGCAGAAAAAAACTACTCATTGTTGGTTGGATCATCGCCTTGCCCGTGCCCTTTCTATTAATGTATGCCCAAGGCTGGAATACCGTTGTGTTTGCAAACGTCCTCTTGGGCTTATCGCAAGGCTTTGCTTGGAGCAGTACCGTGGTGATGAAGATTGATTTGGTGGGCGAAAAACAGCGGGGTCTGGCCATGGGTTTGAACGAATTCTCTGGCTATTTGGCCGTTGGCTTGGTGGCATTTGCTACTGGACTCATTGCTGAAAAGTTTGGGGTCCGCCCCTATCCCTTCTATTTGGGTGTTGGACTTTCCGTTTTGGGATTGATGCTAAGCATCTTCTTTGTGAGAGATACGCGTTCTCACGTCCAACTAGAGGCTAAAAATGAAGGAAAAACTGCGCTGCGCAACGTGTTTCTTGAAACCACCTTTAAAAACCCAAGCCTTGGTTCGGTCACCCAAGCCGGATTGGTCAACAACCTGAACGACGGGATGATTTGGGGCTTACTTCCACTCTTTCTGTTCTCCCTCCAATTCGAAACAGATCAAATTGCGATTATTGCCGGGATCTATCCAAGTGTCTGGGGTGTTGGTCAGCTTTTCACCGGAAAGATGTCGGACCACCTCTCCAAAAAGAAAATGCTTTTTGTTGGTATGTTCCTACAAGGTTTGGCCATCTTGTTCATTCCAATCATGGGCAACTTCAACGCTCTTTGTGTGCTCTCGGGCATTCTCGGATTAGGAACCGCCATCGTTTACCCCACCTTCCTCACCACCATAGCCTCTGTATGCAATGCAGAACAACGCGCAGAGAGCATTGGTACATTCCGACTATGGCGAGATTTAGGGTATGCCATCGGTGCACTGCTCTCCGGTATTGTAGCCGATCTTTTCGGACTTTCCTCAGCCATCTACTTCATTGCAATCATCACCATCGCTTCTTCTTTGCTGCTTCAATTTCGTATGCCGGGTGAAATCAAATAAATCAATTTATGGTCTGTATGTCGGTCTTCAAAAATTCAATTTCTCGTTCAGCAATGCTCATGCTAGTAATGAATCTCTTGTTTTCTCAGCCCTGTTTTTCGCAAGAAGAAAGCAGCAAGATCCAATGGCAAGACGTCACACTCCGTATGATGAAAGACAAAAGTGCTTACCCTGAATTTGAGCTTAAGGCAGAATGGGTTTTAAGAAGACTTGGCTCGATTCAAAGCTTGGAAGATCTGAGCGATCGAAAAATAAAGAAGATCAAAAAACACGCTGCCCGGTTGAATTGCAGTTGGGCCTTTATTCGAGGTACGCGCAGTGAATCTTTGAAGGGATTGTATTATGTGATGGGGAAATGAGGTTCTTTTAATGAGTACCTTCTTCAACGGTGAAAGAAAAGACCCTCTTAGCAAAGTGACTGGGCATGGAATGAAGAGAAGCATTAGCTTTGGGTTGAAGTGCAACTGGTTAGGGCAGGCGAACATCTTTCGTGGTGAAGGTTGAGTCTGTATAGCGGTTCGTTCTGATGTGATTTCGATAGAAAAAACGTTCGGTGACAAAAGGAATGTATTCATCCACAAATTGGCTTCGAAAAAACTTTGAGGCCCAAATGAATCTCCCGACTTTCGAATCGCTGGCTGGGGGAGGGGGCACAGGGAGGGGCCCGCTAGGGCATTGTGGATTTTGGTTTTTTTTTGCACTTTTCTGCAATTCTTACAAAACTTACAACACCCCGATTTAGATCATTCTTCTTGACTCATTTACCTCAATTCCAATCTGCCTTCCCCCAACTTCTGACCTCCTACCTCTCCCCTTTCTCTCAAACACTTTATTTAACTAATTTGCAGCCAAACTTCGTTCAAACATGCCTACCCAAAAGCTATTCATCCCTTCCTTTTTACTGGTCTCTGCTTTTTTGCTCTTTTCCTGCACAAAACACAATAACAAAAGTACAGACTGCAGTCCTGCAGTGCTTACCGATTATGTGAACCCCTTTATTGGAACTGGCGGACACGGTCATACTTACCCAGGGGCAACAATGCCTTTTGGGATGGTGCAACTGAGTCCGGATACACGGTTAGATGGATGGGACGGCTGCGGAGGCTACCACTATTCCGACTCCATCATCTTCGGGTTTTCGCACACCCATTTGCAAGGAACGGGTGTTTCTGATTATGGAGATATTCTTATCAGCCCAACAAATGGACAAATAAAATCAGGCAAAAAGTGGCATGAACGCTACAATTCCTCATTCAAAAAAGACTCCGAAAAAGCTTCTCCCGGATACTATAGCGTGCATTTGGATGATCAAAATTTGCGGGCTGAACTCACCTCAACCACAAGAGTAGGAATCCATCGTTACACTTTTGACAATGAGGGGGATTCTTGCGTGATTTTCATGGATATGCGTCATCGAGACGAACTCCTCGAATACAGCTTCTACCCCTTGAACGACAGCACCATCGTTGGTCATCGGGTTTCAAAAGCGTGGAACGAAGCCCAGCACGTGTATTTCGTAGCTGTTTTTGACAAGCCCTTCATTTACAATGATCAAACCTACGAACTCACACAAACTACGGATCCTGAAACAGGAAATTTAGTGGAAGAAATGGAGTTCGTCCCCATCTTTCCGCTCGACTTTAAATTTCAGAAGGAGCTGATGGTGAAAGTGGGAATTAGCGCGGTGAGTATAGAAAATGCTATTGCTAACCTCGAAGCCGAAGCACCGCATTGGGATTTCGACCAATACCACAATGACGCCGTGCTCGCTTGGAATGATGAACTGGCAAAAATCGAAGTTACCGGAGGAAGCCAAGACGAACTCACCAAGTTCTACACAGCCCTTTATCACAGCTATACCGTGCCGAACATGTTTTCCGACGTGAACCACATTTACCGCGGTACCGACGGCAATCTCTATCAAGACGAAACAGTAGATCGCTACACGGTTTTCTCCCTGTGGGACACCTTCAGGGCCACTCACCCACTCTACACCATCACCCAGCAAAAAAGAACGAACAACTTTCTCTATGGCTTTTTGGGGATGTACAATGAAGGCGGACAATTACCCGTGTGGGAATTGGCAAGCGATTACACGGGCTGCATGATTGGTTACCACTCGGTATCTGCTATGGCCGATGCCTACATCAAAGGAACTTGGGAACCACACAATCCAGAATACATGCTGGAAGCCATGATTCAAGCAGCCGACTCCCAACATTTGGGATTGCCGGAATACATTCAGTATGGTTTCATCCCTTCGCACGCCGAACACGAGAGCGTTTCGAAAACCTTGGAGTATGCTTATGATGATTTTTGTATTGCTGAAGTGGCCAAGAAAATGGGAAACATGGAGGTGTATGAACGCTTTAGAAAAAGAGCCCTCAACTACCGAAATCTTTTCGACGATAATACCGGCTTTTTCCGACCAAAACTCGGTGGTGCTTGGGTGGAAAACTTCGATCCTGCGGAGGTGAATTTCAACTACACCGAAGCGAATGCCTATCAATATAACTTCTTCGTTCCTCACGATATTGAAGGACACATTGAATTGATGGGCGGACGAGCAGCTTTTGCCCACAACTTAACATCACTCTTCACGGCAGATAGTACTACCACGGGCAGGCAACAAGCGGATATTACCGGACTCATTGGTCAGTACGCCCATGGCAACGAACCGAGCCACCACATGGCCTACTTGTACAACTATGCCGACGAGCCTTGGAACACGCAGATGTACACCAATAAAATTCTCTCTGAGCTTTACCACAATGCTCCCAACGGTTTGAGTGGAAATGAAGATTGCGGACAAATGAGCTCTTGGTACGTATTGAGCGCTTTGGGCTTTTATCCTGTTTGTCCGGGAAGCACCGAATACGCTTTAACGAGTCCGATTTTCGAGCGGGCCATTTTTCATCTCGAAAATGGAAAGGCCTTCATCATTGAATCCAACAAATCTGGCGACGATGACATTTACATTCAATCGGTGAAATGGAATGCTGCCGATTACACCAAAAGCTACATCACCCACGAAATGATCATGGAAGGCGGCACATTGGAATTTGAATTGGGCCCAAAGCCAAATAAATCTTGGGGGGTGGGTGAAGAAAACAGGCCTCACTCCTCGTGGGACGATAGCGGATTTTTACCCGTGCCTTACATCGCTGCTCCCCGAGCGTTTCGCGACAGTTGCAACATCAATTTTAGTTGCATCGACACCGAAGCAAAAGTGATGTATCGAAGAAGCGACAAGCCTTCAAAATCGTGGATAAGCTACGACCGAGGTTTTAAGATTGGCAACGATGTTTCTTTTGAGTTCAAATCGGTGAAGGGGGATTTGGAGAGTGAAATCATGGAACATCACGTGAAGCAAATCACCAATAATTTTGAAATCACCAACATCACTCCTTACGACAACCAGTACCATGCAGGTGGTACTCAGGCATTGATGGATGGTATTGTGGGGGAAACCAACTTCAAAACGGGCGACTGGCAAGGAACCTATGGTGAAGATGTAGAAGTGGTGATTGATTTGAAATCGCCTACCCGCATTGAGTCGGTTCAAGTGGGCTGTTTGCAGGACACCAAACCTTGGATCATTTTTCCAAGCGAAGTGGAATTGTATGTTGAAAGCATTGAACCCAGCGCTGATGGCACCCCTTTTTCCATATGGAAACTTCGATCTACCGTGAAAAATGAAATTTCGCCCATGGATTATACCCTTCAGCGACAAACATTAACACTTCCTTTAGGCTTTGAAGTGAGTAAGATCAAAGTAGTAGCGAAGAATTCCGGACCGCTGCCCGAAGGTCACTTGGGCGCCGGCAATCCGTCTTGGTTATTTTTGGATGAAATTGAATTGATAAAATAAGCCGTGGAGAACCATCGATTTTTTGAAGCTCATTTAGCCCAAACTACCCCCTTCCCTTTCGCCTTAGAAATCGAACGAGCAGAAGGCGTTTATCTTTATGACAAAAACGGAAAGGCCTACATGGACCTCATCAGCGGGTTGTCTGTAAGCAACTTTGGTCATGGTCACCCCAAAATCAAAGAAGCCATTCACGCTCAAACCGAGAAACACCTTCACGTAATGGTTTACGGTGAATATCTTCAAAGTGCTCAATCTGCCTGTGCGAAGACCCTCACTCAGCTCCTCCCCGATTCGCTCGACACCGTTTACTTCGTCAATAGCGGAGCCGAAGCCATTGAAGCAGCCATGAAGCTGGCCAAAAGATGCACGGGCAGAACGAAGCTGATTGCCTTTGAAGGTGCCTATCACGGTAGCACCCACGGCGCCATGAGTGTGAGCTCAAACGAAAAAAAGAAACGTGCCTTTCGTCCGCTGCTGCCCAACGTAGAGTTCATTCGCTTCAACGAAATCAGTGATTTGGAGCGCATCGACGAATCTTGCTCAGGAGTGCTGATGGAAACGGTTCAAGGAGATGCGGGAATTCGGATCCCTCACCCCGACTTCATGGAAGCGCTTCGTCAAAAATGCACAGCTACCGGCACGCTGTTGATGCTCGACGAAATTCAGGCGGGAATTGGGAGAACGGGGAAAAACTTTGCTTTTGAGCATTATGATATTGTGCCGGATGTACTCATTCTGGGAAAAGCTTTAGGTGGAGGACTGCCCATTGG
>CALKGK010000074.1 GCA_938085105.1 uncultured Flavobacteriales bacterium | reverse complement strand
TAGGAAGAAGAGGGAGAAAAAGGAAACGATAAAAAGGGTAGCTCCCAGCATTCGTTTTGTGCGACCATTTTTCGAGATCATCCCGAAAATAAAAACAGCCAAGCCTAACAGGGTGCCCAATGCACAAAAAATACTCAAGATGCCGCTCAACGCCATGCTACAATCTTACCATTAATTTAACAAAGCAACAAGCGAGGGATTTTGAGCTTCAACTAATTTTGCATCGAACTGAAAAATATGCATTTCTCCCATCATCTTATTTGCCTATTTGGGCTGATGCTCTTTTGTTTTTCTGCTGATGCCCAATGTCTTACCGGAACGATTGGCGCAAGCGGTGCAGGTTGCGGTTGCCTCTCGGGTTGTAACCTCAGTGCTTTTGGTGGACCAAATTGCGGTGGTGGTTTGGGCGGAAACTGTGATGGTGGTTCTCAAAACATTAGCATAGAGTGGAATCTTCCAGCAGGTTGTGGAGTGCGGGTGGAGGCGAGGATGTCTAACCGACCAGGTTGTAGCGCAAGTGGCGCGGATAGTGGCGATCGGCTTAAGGTGGAAGGAAACACTCCAAAATCATGGCAGAATGGGGCGAGCAATGCCACACTCTTTGATGTTCAGAGTCAGGTAGGAGGAACCATTGGGGTTTATGCTCAAGCAAATCGTCAGGATGAGATTGTTTCCTATGAGCTCTTTTTTGAGTCGGGAGCTTGTCCGTTTTGTATCCTACTACCTGTTGAATTGGCATCTTTCAATGCGCAAGCGGAAGGACGAGTTTTGCTTTTGGATTGGTCCACTTACACGGAACGCGGAAATGAAGGTTGGTTTTTGGAAACCAGCAGAGATCAGGTTTCATGGTCTTCTAAAGGATTTGTCCGAGGCGCCGGCGATAGTTCAGAAAAAAGACACTACCATCAGGCCATTCTGCTGCCCGAGGATGGACTCCATTATGTGCGCTTACGTCAAGTAGATTTTAATGGGAATCAGGGGCTTAGTCCAACAGTGACGGTCAACATGCTGGCGGAAAAAACCTTTGACATTCAGTCCATTAGCGAAGATCGTTTTCGAGTTCTCGGAGGGGGTGAAGCCGCTTCTTTGAAAGTGTTAGAAGTGTATAATGCTTCCGGACAAAAGGTGCTGCAATGGGAGGGGAGATTGGAAGATCAGCGGGAGTTCCAGCTTCAAGGGGCGAGCGGACTCTTCTTGGTGGTCTTGAAGGATCCTAAATTGGGGACGCAAAGCAGTGTCAAAGTGCTGCTTCGCTGAACAAAGTTTTCTAAGTTTGTCGAAAATAATAATCGCATGTCGAAGAAAGCATATGTATTTCCCGGTCAGGGAGCGCAATTCATTGGGATGGGCAAAGACCTGTTTGACCAAGGAGGAAAAATGAAAGAACGTTTTGAGCAGGCCAATGCTGTTTTGGGCTTCGATATTACGTCCATCATGTTCTCAGGTACCGATGAAGAATTGAAGGAAACCAAAGTAACTCAACCCGCTATTTATCTTCACTCCACTATTTTGGCAGAAGCTTTGGGCGAAGACTTTCAGCCAGACATGGTTGCAGGACATTCCCTTGGAGAGATTTCCGCATTGTGTGCTGCTGGATATTTGAGTTTTGAAGACGGTTTGAAGATCGTTTCTGTAAGAGCTCAAGCCATGCAAAAAGCCTGTGAAGCAGAACCTTCTACCATGGCAGCCATTCTTGGTTTGGACGATGAGGTGGTTGAAAAAGCATGTGAAGAAACGGAAGGAGTTGTGGTTGCCGCAAATTATAATTGCCCCGGACAATTGGTTATTTCAGGCAGTGTGCCCGCCATCGATGCAGCTTGTGAGAAGCTTACAGAAGCTGGAGCTAGAAGAGCTTTGAAGTTGCCTGTTGGAGGTGCTTTCCACTCACCTTTGATGGAGTCGGCAAGAGCAGAATTGGCTGCTGTAATCGAAAGTACACCGTTTAGTGAAGGGCGTTGTCCAGTATACCAAAACGTGAGTGCAAAAGCAGAAACATCTCCTGAAGAAATCAAGAAAAATTTGATCACTCAGTTAACAGATCCCGTACGTTGGACGCAAAGTATGCAAAACATGCTCGCTGATGGTGCTGAGGAAATTATCGAAGTAGGCCCAGGAAAAGTGCTTCAAGGTCTCTTTAAAAAAGTAGATCGAAAACTGCCTACAAGCAGCGCTTCGATCGGAGATTAAGCACAAGCTCTTTTCATGAAAAGCAAATGGGGTTCA
The DNA here is from genome assembly GCA_938085105.1 of uncultured Flavobacteriales bacterium. Taxonomy (GTDB): domain Bacteria; phylum Bacteroidota; class Bacteroidia; order Flavobacteriales_D; family Sanyastnellaceae; genus CALKGK01. Next base: position 5,201 of record CALKGK010000074.1, on the reverse strand, counting down.
CCAACTACGGGAACCCCATTTTTATTAACTATATAGAGGTCAAGAAACGGTAGATCGTTTATTCCATTCTCAAGAAATCACGCGGTTTGTTCTTGCACCTTCAAATGTGAATACGGCAATAAGGAAGAAAGGTTAGCTTAAAGTGGACTAAGCGTTACTGTGAATATGAGCAAAGAGGTTCTGAATGTGCGCCTCACGCTCAAGGAGCTGCTCTTTGAGGTCGGCATTCTCTTCTCTTAAACGAATGATTTCAGCCTGAAGTTCAGCATCTCCCGATCCTGGTTTCAAGAAGTTTTTCAATTTTGCTTGGCGCTCCGCACCTTTATCATTCATGTCACTCATTGCTCAATGTAGTTTGAAAACAAAGATCATGCTTTTTCCATCTTCTTTGAGTTCTGTTTTGTGAATGATATAAACTGTTTTGTGTTCATTAGAATACACCATTTTTCTCATCTAAACTTTTGACTTTTAGCTAAATTAGGTCTTCTAGACGCAGATCAAAAATCAAGCTGTTAGTAAGTCTTTGTAAAATAAGTGTTCTCCGCCATTTCTAAAAGGGTATGATATGCAATAACTATTAACTTATGTATTTCCTCTTACCTTAATTGTTTAAGAAAGTGAATGATGAATGTTAAGCAGCTCGGAGGATTGTTTGTGTATACGAATCGACTCCAATTGATGGCCGAATGGTACCAAAAGACCTTCAATTTAAAATACGACTATGAACAGGCAGGGAGCCTTCATCTGAGATCGTTTTATTATAGCGAACTTGAAGGGGAAAAGCGCTACACCATCTTTTCTTTGGCTCAAGCGAAAGAGGCGTTGCCTGAAAGACCAAAGGCTTTTGTACTCAACTTTCGGGTAGATTCGATGGATGCAGCACTAGCTTACCTCAAGGAAAACGGCATTGAACACGAAGCTGAACAGGTGCACGAGCAAGGGCGATTTGCTTGGGTTACTGATCCGGATGGGAACCGTGTTGAGTTTTGGGAAGATACAGTAGCCTCCTGACCTTAAAAATCTTTGGGCGATTATGAGCTACAGCTCAGCATGGATGCCCCAACTTTGTTCTTCGCCCAATCGGGTCGTTTTGCATACCACTTCTCCATTGAAACTTGTTCGTCATAAGGAGCTAGAAGGAGTGTATACAGTTCGTGAATGAGGCTAAAATCACCTTTCTCCGCGGCTTCAATCGCCATTTGAGCCATGTAATTTCGCAAGACATATTTGGGGTTGATTTTTTTCATCCCTTCTTGGCGAACATGGTTTTCCGCCTCCTCTTCTGAGCAACGGTTTCGGTAATCAGCAAACCATGTACTCCATTCTTCTTCCACTTCTCCTTGAATTTCCTCCCAATCGTAGAAAGCCATTTTCACTTGGGGAAGGACGGCTGTTTCCGACCAGTTCAATGAGCAGAGTTCACGAAAAAAGATGCTCATATCGCAGGCACTCAATGAAAAGCAGTGTTCCAAACGCAAAATCAGGTCCTCATCTTCATCTTTTTCGTTCTTCAAGCCCAGCTTAGCGCGCATCATGTTTAAATAAGCGCTGTGGTGTTTTGGGCGGAAGGACTTGAGCGCATCTTCAAATGGTTGGGCCTCCTTCACCAAAGGGTAAAGCGCATTGGCCAACTGAAGTAAATTCCAATTGGCAATGTAGGCTTGATTTCCAAAACGATAGCGCTTCTGCGATCGATCGGTGGTGTTTGGGGTCCAGTTTTGATCATAATCATCCACCCAGCCGTAAGGACCGTAATCGATGGTTTGTCCGAGGATGCTCATGTTGTCGGTATTCATCACCCCATGAACAAAACCAACACGCTGCCATTCCACGATGAGGTCAATCGTTCGCTGGCAAACGGCTTCAAAAAAAGCCACCACAGCATCTTCGAATTTTTCACGTTGACAATCGGGATAGAAATGATGGATCACATGTTTAGTGAGCTTTTCGAGTTCTTCGACAGAGTTTCGAGCAGCCAGAAGTTGGAAGTTGCCAAAGCGCACAAACGACTCTGAAACACGGCAAACCACAGCTCCCGGTTCCATGGCTGAATTCCCATTGTAGAGCACGTCTCGCAGTACTTCATCTCCAGTGAGCATGAGCGACAAGGAACGCGTTGTTGGCACGCCCAAAGCAAACATCGCCTCACTGCACAAATGCTCTCGTATGGACGAACGGAGCACAGCAAAACCATCAGCATTTCTTGAATAAGGGGTTTCTCCCGAGCCCTTCAATTGCAAGGCCCAATGTTTTTTGTTTGCCACGACTTCCCCAAGGTTAATGGCCCTTCCATCGCCGAGCTGACCCGCCCAAGTTCCGAATTGATGTCCGCCATAGGCCATAGCGTAAGGCTTACTTCCTTCGGCCAATCGGCCACCAGAAAAAACAGCCAGGAACTCTTCGCTTTCCAAGTCTTCTTCTCTCAAGCCCAACAATTGAGCTACTTCTTTGCTCGCGTGAACCAGTTTTGGCTTGCTGGGCACTCGAGGAGTTACCCAACTGAAACTGGCATCGCTCACCTGTCTGCGCTGATTGCCATCGATAGGATCTGCGCTAAGTTCTTTACTGAATATGGGGTCAAACCTTAATTTCATAGGAGGTCAAGAGCTGTGCGGAATGCCTTCCGTGAGTACTAAAAATTGATTTTTGGAGATTTTTGCATCGCTCATGGCTTTTTTCAATTCCACTAGGGGGTCTTCGGCATTATCATCGGCCAAAGGAAAAGTATTGAAATGGCAGGCGATGGACAAAGGCTCACCCAAATCTTGGTGCACCTGTACGGCTTGCTGTGGAGAGATGTGAATGGGCGACATGAACCATTCCGGTTGGTAAGCACCTATAGGGATGATGGCGCATTGCATCGGTGATAGACGCTGGCCGATTTCTTTGAAAATATCGCTGTAGCCAGTATCTCCAACATAGTAAATCCAATCTTCACCGGTGTGAATCCCGAAACCACACCAAAGGGTTTGATCGCGGTCAAACATGCCTCGGCTACTGAAGTGATTTGCGGGTGTAGCGCATACTTTCATGCCGAAACCTAGTTCTGTTTCTTCCCACCAATCCAATACTTTGATGTTTGAAATTCCTTTTTTTCGAAGGAAAAGATCCACTCCCAAAGGAACCACAAACAAGGGTTGATGTTCCGCTTCGAGTTTCAAAACACTGGGCAAGTCGAGGTGATCGTAGTGGTTGTGGGTGATGAGCACGATGTCAATCTTCGGAAGGGTGTGGAAATCGAGTCCTGGTGTGCGATTTCGTTTGGGTCCGGCAAAGGAAACCGGGCTGCATCGTTCACTCCAAATGGGATCAGTGAGAATGTTGGCGCCTTGCACTTGAATGAGAAAAGACGAATGATTGATGAAGGTGATGCGGGCCTTGCTTCCCTCTTGCTTATCGATCGGGGTGGGACCGAAGGGCAGCTTGCGATACTCCGGCCATTTTCCTGGCTTTTGGGTGCGCATGTACTTGAAAACGCCTTTTAATCCTTGTGCTGATTTCCCGGAGGGATTGAGGAACTTTTTGCCATCGAAATGGTCGGTTTTCGGCCCTTTATAGCTGGGTGCAGTGAAAACCGCGCCTAAAACGAAGGGCGTGGAAAGTAAGATGATGAGGACTAGAAAGATCATGCAGCAAAAGTAGGACAAAAAGAAGCCCCATGCTCTTCAGGCAATGGGGCTTCATGTAGCTTTATACTTATTTGGCCTTTACTTCTGGCCTTTTTTCGCTTGTCTTTGTTCTTTGTGATCCGCTTTCAATTTCTTGAGTTGTTCGAGTTGTGCCGGACTAAGGATCTTACTGATGGCCTCTTTTTCCTGTTGTCGAACCGATTTCATCTTCTTTTGACGCGCTTCATCGCTTAAAGAATCATCTTCTTTGATCTCGCGTTTTTGGGCATCATATTTTTCATGAATCTCCAACCAAGCGGCGGTTTGTTTTTCGCTCAATCCCAACGTTGTGGCCATTTCTTCGTGGCGTTTTGCTTTGCTTTCGCCTTTGTGCTGAGCTTTTCTTTCCGCTTTCATGGCTTCCCATTTTGCGGCTTGCTCAGGATTAAGAATCGCCTTGAGTTGGGTGTCCATCTCTGCTTTGATCACCCTCGCTTTTTCTTTCTTTTGTTCCTTGCTCAAGCCTTCTTCACTGCGAATAGCTTTGATTTTTGGACGGTATTCTTTGTGCACAGCTTTCCATGCTTCGGATTGCTCCTCGCTCAGTTTGAGATCTTCTGTTAATTGTTGGTGATGCTCTTTCATGGCGCTCTTTCTCCCCTCAGGGTTGTCTTGCGCTTGAAGTCCGAGTGTGCTCATGGCCATAGCGAAAATGGCGAGCAGTGTTTTTACATTTTTCATTGCGTTCTATTTTCCTTGTTCTGCACTTAGGACGTTAAGTTAAGGCAAAAGTTTAAGGGAAGTGATTGAATTTTAGTTTTTGATGACTTCGCTTGCTCCTTCCGCAGCGATCCAAGATGTCGTCCAAGCCGCTTGAAAGTTGAAGCCTCCAGTGATGGCGTCGATGTTCAAAACCTCCCCAGCAAAAAAGATCCGGGGATGTGATTTGAGCGCCATGGTTTTGAAATTGATCTGCTTGAGATCAACTCCCCCTGCGGTAACAAACTCGTCTTTGAAGGTGCTTTTCCCTTCTACTTTAAAGCGCTGATTACAAAGTGCAGTGGTTAATTTTTGAAGTTGCTTGTTGCTGATGTTTCCCCATTCCACGTCGTGAAGCTGAAGGTCGAGAAGGAGGGCCGACCAGAATTTTTTCGTCAATTGAAAAAGGGGCTTGCTCTGTGTTCGTTTTCCCGAAAAATCAGGGTGATTTCGGGTTGATTTTAATTCATCCAAAACTTCTTCTTCCTTTTCACTGATCCAATTGACTTGAATGTCAAAGCGGTGTTGTTTCTGGGCAAGCTCAATCGCTCCCAGGGCTGAAAGTCGGAGAATGGCCGGTCCGCTCAATCCCCAATGCGTGATGAGCACAGGACCAAATTCATTCAGTTTACTCCCTTCAATCTTCACGCTGGCTTCTTGAAATACGGTGCCAGGAAGATCTTTAAGTAAAGGGTGGTTGATGTTGAAGGTGAACAGTGAAGGTACAGGAGGAATGCAATGAACCCCAAACTCCTTTAGGCTTTTCCAAGCTTTCGGACTGCTTCCCGTCGCAATCAATAAGGCTTTCGTTCGGTAGTTGGATTTTTGACCAAG
>CALKGK010000073.1 GCA_938085105.1 uncultured Flavobacteriales bacterium | reverse complement strand
CGCTACACCCGTCCATCATGTTCGACATGGAAAAATACCACCCCGAAATCTGGAAAGAGATGAAGGAGTCGCGAAAGCAAATGACTTATGGGGTGGTGAAAAGAAACCTGGAGAAGGGAAAGCGCGAAGGCCTTTATCGAGAGGATCTGGATCCTACTTTGATCGCAACCCTGTACATCAATAGCATCGATGCCATCTTCAACTTCAAAAATAACCCTGAAATGAAATTGAGCATTCTCGATCAATACCTCGAAGTGTTTCGTTATCACATTCGGGGAATTGCCTCGGCTGAAGGGGTGCAATATTTAATCAAGAAAGTAAACGATCAAAAAACCAACACTTAAATCATACTCATGACTCGATTAATTCTCACCCTCAACCTCTTTTTCTGGGTTGCTTTGGCCAATGGTCAGCAAGTCGAAATGAGCTTGGAAGAGGCTAAAAACTATGCGCTGGAGCACGCGTATTCCGTCCAATACGCGGAAATGGATGTGCGAGTTGCGGAAAGAGAAATCAAGGAAATTAGGGCCATTGGATTGCCACAAGTTCAAGCCAGTGTGGACTATAACAACTACATTGACATCCCGACTCAGGTGGCGCCGGCAGATGCCTTTGGGTTTCCTTCCTACATCACCGATTTTTTAGTAGGCGTAGCGCAAGAAACAGGGGTAAACTTTAATGCACCCAGTGCTGACCCAGACGCGATTTCAGAATTTCAATTTGGTGCTCCACAAACAAGTACGGCTGGGATTTCGGTTTCTCAACTCATCTTTGATGGTTCCTATATCGTTGGTCTTCAAGCATCAAAAACCTACGCTGAAGCCAAGAAAGGTGCACTGGATCAAAGCGTTATGCAAACCAAAGCAGCGGTGGCCGAGGCCTATCACACCGTTTTGATTGCTCGTGAAAATCTTCGTTTGCTTACGGCCTCTCGAGATGTACTTGAGCAAAGTGTGGAAGAAACCAAGGCCCTTTTGGAAAATGGTTTTGTAGAAGAACAAGATGCAGATCAATTGCAACTCAGTTTGGCAGATTTGGATGCGCGAATCAATTACGCTCAGCAACAAAGCGAAATTGCACTCGACATGCTGAAATTTCAGTTGGGGATGCCTATGGAAACAGGACTTGAGCTCACGGACAGCATTGAGTCTTTGAGCGGACAAAGCAGTGCCGACCCGCTTTCCGAAAACTTTTCACTCCAAAATAACCTGGATTACAAAGTGCAATCGACCTTCGTAAAAATCAGCGAATTGGGGATGAAGAATGAAAAAGCAAAGGCCTTACCAAGCATTGGAGCTTTTTACAACTATCAACGAAACGCCCAAAGAGATGAGTTCAACTTCTTCGACTTCAACGAGAAGTGGTACCCCATTCAGCTCTGGGGAGTTCAAATGACCATCCCACTTTTTACTGGATTGGGAAGGGTTCACTCCATTGAAAAAGCAAAGATTGAACAAGAAAGAGCAGAGCTTGGCTTGAAACAAGTAGCCGCCGCTGCAGAGTTAGAATACGCTGCCGCGCGAAGTGAGTACCTCAATGCTCTCGAAAACGAACGCATTCAAAAAGAAAGCCTTGCATTGGCAGATCGAATTTATGCACGAACCCAGACCAAATACCGCGAAGGAATTGTTGGAAGCTTTGACCTTACACAAGCTCAAAACCAATGGCTCAATGCTCAAGGAAATGCCGTTGCTGCCACCCTTCAATTATTAAACGCCAAAACCCGCTTGAACAAAGCACTTAGTAATCTCTAGACCATGAAACTCAAGTTAACAATACCCGTATTTTTCGCGCTTACAACGGCTCTTATGCTAGGGGCGTGTTCTTCACCAGAAGTGAATGAAGATCTTGCACAGCTTCAAGCAAAAAAAGATTCCCTCCTTGGAGTAAGTGCTGAGATCAATGCAGAAATTAAGGCCCTCGAAAACCAACTTTTGGAACTCACTGGGAGTGAAGACATGGTGATGGTGAGCGCCTTGGACCTCAAAGAAGCTACTTTCAAGCACTATTTCACCGTTCAAGGGAATGTGGAAACCGATCAAAATGCCTTGGTATTCCCAGAAACGCAAGGCATCGTGAAGCAAATTCATGTGGTGGAAGGACAAAGTGTGAGCAAGGGTCAGCGCCTCGTTAGTTTGGACACAGAGCTGATTCAACGCAACATCAACGAAGTACAAACCAGCTATGAGTTGGCCAAGGATATCTTCGAACGTCAGGAACGCCTTTGGGAGCAAAAAATTGGTTCTGAAGTGCAGTACTTGGAAGCGAAGAACCGCAAAGAAAGCCTTGAAGCGACCTTAGCGACCCTCAACCGCCAGGCAGGAATGGGAATGGTGACCGCACCTTTTTCCGGTATTGTAGATGAAATTGTTCCCAAAGTGGGTGAAATGGCTTCTCCAATGATGCACGTGGCACGCGTTGTGAGCTTGAACGAAATGTACCTCAAAGCCGATGTGAGTGAAAACTACGCCGGAAGAGTGAAGGAAGGCATGCTCGTGAACGTGATTGTTCCCGGAGTGGATACCTTAAAAAGTCAAATCGACCGTGTAGGACAATTCATCAACCCAGAAAACAGAACCTTTGAAATTACAGTGGCTTTGGATGAATCTGCTGCCCTCAAACCCAACATGTATGCAGCATTGGAAATCAATGATATTTTGAGAGACTCGGTCATTACCATCCCAAGTTCAATGATTCAAGAAGATTTTGAAGGCAGAAGCTACGTTTATACACTCACTTCTGCAGGATCAGCATTTGAAGTAAAGAAAACCTTTGTGAGTAGCGGACCAAGTTATCAATCCGAGACCCTCATTGAATCGGGTTTGAAGGCAGGAGATAAGGTAGTATCCAAAGGAGCTCGAAAGGTGGTTGATGGTGAGAAAGTTAACCTCGAAGACCAAGCTTCCCTCATGAGTTCTGCTCAGTAATTCTTCTTTTTTAGTGAAGTGTTGCACTTCCTAAATTCAAAAAATTAGTGGTAATGAAAGACACAGAAACACAAGATTCCCTGCCTCAAGCGAAGAAGAGCAAGCTCAAAACATTTGCACTTTCCACGGCAGCACTCAACAATAAAACTACCGTTTGGGTCATTACAGCCATCATCCTTTTTGCTGGTATTAGTGCTTACTTGACGGTGCCAAAAGAGTCTTTTCCGGAAGTAATTACGCCCGAGATTTACATCGGTACGGCCTACCCTGGGAACGGCCCTAGCGACATGGAAAAACTCATCACTCGTCCGCTCGAGAAAGAACTTAACGGAATTACTGGGGTAGATGATATCATTTCTTCTTCCGTGGAAGGTTACTCCTCCATTCAGGTGAAATTTGATTTTGATGTGACGCCTTCAGAAGCACTCCGAAAAGTGAAAGACAAGGTGGACGTAGCGATGTCTGACGCAGATTTCCCAAAGGACCTTCCTGCTGACCCCAACGTTTTTGAGATGAACTTCTCAGAATTGATGCCCGTCATGAACGTGAACCTCTCGGGCCCATATTCGCTTGATAACCTCAAGAAGTATGCGGAATTGCTGGAAGATCAAATTGAAGACCTTCCTGAAATTTCCAAAGTGGACATTCGTGGGGTGATGGACAAAGAGGTGGAGATTCAAGTAGACTACCTCAAGGCGGAGGCTATGAACATCAGCTTTAATGATATCGCTGGCGCCATTGCTAATGAGAACATGAGCATGGCGGGTGGAGATTTGGAAGTGGATAACTTCAGAAGATCCATTCAAGTGGTGGGCGAGTTCAATTCCATGAAGGAAATTGAAAACGTCATCATCAAGAATGAAAAACAGAATGTGGTTTACCTTCGAGACATCGCCGAGGTGAACTTTGTTGAAGAAGAAAAAGAAAGCTACGCCCGAGAATATGGTGCGCCCGTAGTGACCTTGGACATCATTAAGCGAGCAGGAGAGAACCTGATTGAAGCTTCAGACAAAATCAACACGATTTTAGAGGATGCTGAAGCAAATAGTTTTCCTCCAGACCTCAAGATTTCACTCACCAACGACCAGTCGGACCAAACAAGAACACAAGTTGAAGAGCTTCAGAACAGCATCATTTTCGGGGTCATCCTCGTAGTGGGCGTGCTCTTGTTCTTCCTTGGTTTGAGAAACGCCCTCTTTGTTGGGGTGGCCATTCCTTTGAGCATGTTTATGAGCTTCATGATCCTGAATGCTATGGGAATTACTTTCAACGTGATGGTGCTCTTCTCCCTTGTACTCGCGCTGGGAATGCTCGTGGATAACGGAATTGTGGTGGTGGAGAACATTTATCGTTTGATGGATGAAGGAATGTCGCCCTACGATGCCGCAAAATACGGTGTAGGTGAAGTTGCTTGGCCCATCATTGCTTCAACAGCAACCACACTCGCAGCTTTTATTCCTTTGGCCATTTGGCCTGGAATGATGGGAGCCTTCATGAAGTACCTCCCCATTACGCTCATCATCGTTTTGAGTTCTTCCCTCTTTGTGGCCTTGGTGATCAACCCCGTGCTTACGAGCGTATTCATGAAAGTTGGGGAAGCAGCCATCAACAAGAAAAGAGCCTTGAAAAGTGGATTGATTACCGTAGCCATTGGAGTCATTTTTGTGATGGTTGGTCAAAGCGCTGAAATCACGGGAATCAAAGTGATTGGGAATCTAACCCTCATCGCTGGTTTATTGGTGCTGCTCAATGCCTTCTTCCTTAATCCTGCAACAAGACGCTTTCAAAATGGCTTTCTGCCTGTGTTGGAGCAGCTTTACGAACGATTCTTGAAGTATGCCCTCAAAGGTGCTTCACCGTACGTGTTCTTCTGGGGAACAGGTTCTCTTTTGGTGGTTTCATTGGTGCTTTTTGCCATCTTCCCACCCAAAGTAGATTTCTTCCCAGCAAACGAGCCTCAGTACTTGAACGTTTTCATTGAAAAACCCATTGGTACAGACATCGAAACAACCAACCGAGTAGCCAAAGAGATTGAGGCGAAAGTGTTCGAAGTAGTAGAGAGACCAGAATTTCAGATGATCGATAAGGAGTCTGGAGAGTCAAAAGGAAGTATTGTGAATTCGGTTATTGGTCAGGTAGGAAATGGTACCAGTGATCCTGCCCAAGGTGTTCAACTGAGCAACACGCCACACAAAGCGAGAATTACAGTTTCTTTTGTGAAGTTTCAAGAGCGACAAGGAATCAGTTCAAACGATGTACTGAATGCGGTACGTTCTGAGTTGAAGAGCTATTCAGATGCAGACATTGTGGTTTCCAAGAATGAATCTGGTCCGCCACAAGGAGCTCCAATCAACATTGAAATCAAGGGTGAAGATTATGATTCTCTCATGGTTCATGCAACTGCGATGAAACGTTTCATCAACCGTCAAAACGTACCTGGAATTGAGGAGTTGAAGTTGGATGTGGACAAGAACAAGCCCGAAATGCCGGTCATTATCGATCGTGCTAAGGCAAGAAGATATGGTTTGTCCACTGCACAAGTTGGATCTGCCATCAGAACAGCACTTTTCGGTAGGGAAGTATCGACCTATAAAGACGGTGAAGATGACTATCCAATCAATATTCGCTTTAAGGATGAATACAGAAATAATCCCGACGCCCTATTGAATCAGAAAATTACCTTCAGAGATCCAGCAACGGGAAGAATCAAACAAGTACCGATTTCTGCGGTGGCCAATTTTGAAAAGCGAAACACCTTTTCTGCGGTAAAACGGATTGATTTGGACCGTGTGATTACCATTTCGAGTAATGTCTTGGAAGGAGCCAATGCCAATGAAATTGTAGCCACTTTGAAAGAGAAATTGGTCGATTATGAACTGCCAGCTGGAATTACCTACGAGTTTACCGGTCAGCAAGAAGAGCAGGCCAAGGAAATGAACTTTTTGACCAGTGCATTGCTCATCGCTTTGTTTTTGATCATTCTCATTATTGTAGCGCAGTTTAATTCGCTTTCAACGCCATTCATTATTGGTTTCTCCGTAGTGTTTAGTTTGATTGGGGTATTCTTGGGCTTGGTGATTTTCAGAATGGACTTTGTGATTTTGATGACCATGATCGGAATTATTTCATTGGCGGGTATTGTGGTCAACAACGCCATTGTATTGATCGATTACACCAATTTGATCCGAGATCGATGGAGAGATGAAGAAGGCATGGGTGAGAAGGAGCACTTGCCATGGAGTAAAGTGGTTGAAGCCATCGTTTTGGGTGGAAAAACCCGTCTTCGTCCGGTATTGCTTACGGCCATCACCACCATTTTGGGACTCTTACCGCTTGCGATTGGTTTGAACATTGACTTTGTCAGCTTCGTGGTAGATTACGATCCTAAGATCTACATTGGTGGAGATAACAACGTGTTTTGGAAGCCGATGAGCTGGGCAATCATCTTTGGATTAGCGTTTGCCACCTTCCTTACTTTGGTAATTGTACCAATTATGTATTGGTTTTTGAACAGATTGAAGTACAAATTGGTTTATAAGATGGGAACGATGTAGCATTTCCTACTGCATTGTTGTTAAGGTTTAGATAAAGGCCTCCTCGCTGAAAAGTGGGGAGGCTCTTTTTTTAATTGAGTTTTGGGGTTTTTGGTTGCTCTTGCTGACTTTTCAATTGAGCCCGATTAAAACTTCTGCAATCGTTAATGGGCGTTCCTTGTTCTTCAATCAAAGGAATATCGAACAAGGATTAACGAATATCGATTAGCGGAGGGTTTGATGAATTGTGTTGTTTTTAGTGTTTCAGCAAGAGCATACAGCAAGAGTATTGAGCAGTTTGAGATTTGTGGTAGGACGAAAATTTATCCTTCTGGCGACCCTGGCTATTGATGAAAGGCGAGTTAAATCGGATGCTATTTTTGAGCGTAAAAATCAAAGATGTTTTCTAAAAATTTTTTTTTTACGATTGAAATTCAGCCCCTGCGGGGCCCTCCGCCCTCCCCGCCGCCACCAGCCATGCGTCGAATTTCGGCGAGAAAATGGTCGTCACCAAAAATCCTCCTCCCCAATTTGTGGATGAATACGCTGAGTTTGTCAATGCCCCACTTCCACCCAAAAATCACCTCGAAAAACGCACGTTGAAAGATGGAGCGCAACAGCATTTCTACCTGAGCACCGAAGAGTCAAAAAGGAACTAAACGAGGACATCCCTCTCCTTCCAAATACTTTGTGAAGCATTCAAAAATCAAACGTAAAATGAGATTATAAAAATAGACTTGATTAGCGCTTCAACACCTTTACTTGAGATCGAACATTGCCCCTGCTCAATTCAACAAGGTAGGTTCCGGCATCCAAATCAGACAAGTCGCTCAAGAGCATGATTTCTCCCTTTTGATGTTGCTTGCTCATCTGGCGGACGGTTTTACCCAAAAGGTCCCGAACCGTGATGAGGTAGGTTCCAGACTCAAAATCGGGCAACTGGATGCTTAAGAAAGATTGAAAGGGGTTGGGGAAAACTTCCACTTGAAGACTTGCTTCTTGCTCCGATATATTCACAGGAACAATTTCATTCATGGCTCCAGGCGAGCCAAAAGGAACGGTGAGCTGCGTCATCCAGTGCTCTCCAAGTTCGTTCGCGGGGTTCTCATCGACGAGCTCGATGCTGTGGTTCTGCTCCACTGGATTGGGCCACGGGTCTTGGTTGGAATACGATATTTCATCGCGAAGAACACCTTCAGCATCAAACAACTGAAGCGTTTCTCCACTTTGATTCAGACCAAACCCAAAGGAAACACTAAAATGGTTTTCATCCTCAAAAAGGCTTTCAAAGGCGTTTTGGTCTTGCGGAACAACCACGTAGAAATCCGACAACAATGTCACTCCCGACGGAAAAACAAAACAATCTCCGTTGGCGCAAAACTGCCAACCACTGAGATCAATAGCATTGGAGGTGGGGTTGTAAAGTTCAATCCAATCGCCCACGTCTTCTGGCCCTCCAGAGGAATAAAAGACTTCGTTGATCATCGGACTGCCTTCATTTTCTACTTCCATATACACAGCGGTGAGGCTTTGGTTACCATCCATGTCCACAAAAATTTCGGCGCTGAGCGGATCGGCAATGTTCTCTCCTTCCCAATGATCGAAAACAAAACCAGGTTGGGCAACTGCTTTCAACCTCACGGGCAGCGCTTCAAAATAGAATCCGCTCCAAGGCAAAACATCGGCTTCGATGGTGTTTACTTCAATGCTTCCAGCGGCTTGAGGCAATTGGTCCAGGTTGATTTCAAAGATGCTTCCCAGTTCAAACTTTTCGGCGTAGTGCAAACGATTGTGTCCAGCACGATCAGCGATGAAACTGCTCATGTATTCCACCTCGTTTTCCCAATTCGCGAGGTTTCCTCCCCAGCGTTCAATTTGTCGAGGAACATCGTTTTCAATGATTTCCTTCCGCTGCAGGAGTTGCTCAATAACCCGTTCCGGTTTGAGGTAACTGTTCATGAGGTCAGCACTTCGGGTACTAAAATCGGCCACAAATTGATCGTTCATCAACAGGTTGGTGAGCAATTCGGTTTCGACGTCGGAGGTCCATCCTCCCCAAACGGAGGTAGCAAAGTTCAGGGCATTCCAGTCAGGAAAACCGTGTGGATACGCAGGATAATATGTGCCAAAACCCCAATCAGTATCCCAGATTACCCAGTTCCATTGACTTCCTTCTGCGTGCTCTTTGTAAAACTTCATGTTGTTGCTGAGCCAATCTTGGTTCACGATATAGATTTCCAAGGCTTGGTAGTCGATGAAATTTCGGAGGTTCATTTGCTCAATAAAAGAGGCATAGGTTTCGTCATCGCTCAAATCGAGGTCAATAGCCGATTGTTCAAAAAGGTCGAAGGCTTCCCAATCGCCCGCAAGTTCATCGCGGGTGTCTCCTTCTCCAGCGGTGCGTTCCAAATAATCCACTTCATCCTCCTCGATACCATACACACTTCTTAGCCAATGGCGGTCTTGACGTTCACGTAGGTTGTACAATCCCCAAAACTCACCGTTCACGAAAAGGTTTACGGCTTTTGTGGCCGATACGCCGTAGTCATCATCAATGCTGCGGTACAGGTCGTGAATCAACACATCTCGCAATCCAGCTCCAGCGATTTCAATGCCGTCGTTTCCTGCATTTCGTAAAACGAGTCGCTTGTAATCATCGTAATCTCGATCTTCGAATACAGGCAGCGTTAAATTGCTTTCACCATATTCGCCTCGGGCATAAAGTCGAAAACTGCGCTGATCTCGAAAGTCGGCTGCATGCACCTTCAGACCCATGTTTTGTTGGTGTTCTTGAACTCCATTTTCATCAAAAAACGCCGCATCAACAATGATTTCATTGTCTTGAAAAGGGTTTTCATCCAATCCTTCCGAGCCCGAAAACGCAGCTTCTTCGCAAGAAAGATGAATGACGGGGTTGCTCAAGCCATCTTCAAAAAGATAGCTTTGGCTGGTGATTTTCGAGGGGTGTTTGCCGTTTTCAAATGTGCGTGTTTTAACGCTGGTGTTTTGACTGATGCTGATTCCTTCGGTGTAAAGCGGGCTGCTTTCATCAGGAATGCTTCCATCCAAGGTATAGCGAATGCTTGCACCCGTTGCTGCTTCTAAAGTGAGGGTAAAAGGAGTGGCGATTAATGAGCCTGTAACACTGAAAATAGCAGGAGTTGCACTTCCGTCCAAAGCCGTTCCTGTATTTGCTGTGTTCGGACTGGCCGTTTCCAAGAGTCCCCAAACATCGTTTTCATCATATCCCCAGGAATAGTCTTGCCAATTGAAAGCGTGCTGCACTTGGTGAATAACTGTTCCTATAGGTTGAGAAAGAAAGATTTGTTCTCCAGCTTGTTTAAGCGAAAAGTTGAGGTGAAGTTCTTGTACACCAACGCTTTCGTCTGGCTCGCCATCGGCTACCAACAGCAAAAATTCACCAGGCTCTAATTCGATTTCAGGTTCGCTTGGGAAGGTCCATTTTGTGAGGTTGTTGGGGTCGTCAGAGACATGCCATCCATTCAGGTGGATTTCCTCATTTCCATCGTTGTAGACTTCGATCCAATCGTCGAAATCCCCTGCGGCATCAAGAAATGTTGTTGCATTGGAAGCTTGAACTTCATTGATGCGAACTGTTTGTGCAAAGCAGTTCAGGCTGAGAAAAAACGCTAGAACCGAGAGAAAATGATTTACCATGAGAAGCCGATATCCTTCAAAAATGAGAATTATCCTTCAGCTAGAGAAACAAAAAACCACACAACTCTTGAATTTGCAGCTTAATAAGCGCGCTCGTTTTTTCCCTCCATGTAATTCATAAAGGCTTTATTCACCACCTTGTTTCCGCCCGGCGTTGGGTAGTTTCCGGTGAAATACCAGTCTCCTGGGTTTTCCGGACAAGCTTTGTGGAGATCTTCCACGGTTTGGTAAATGACGCGAACTTCAGCTTTCGTGCCTTTTGGAGTGAGGAGTTCCGAAATTCGTTGCGACACGTCTTCGTACTTCAAGGTTTCATACACTTCCTTCACATAGTTCTTCACTTGTTCTTTGGGCAAGCTTTCCTGCTCTTTGCACTTGCGATAAATCATGTCCAATCGATCTTGCTCTCCGCGCTCCTTGAGAAGGGAAACAGCAGCTTGAAAGGCAATAAAATCGCCCATTTTCGCCATGTCGATGCCGTAGCAATCGGGGAAGCGAATTTGTGGGGCGGAAGAAACAACAACAATTCTCTTTGGACCCAACCGGTCGAGGATTCGAATGATGGACTTCTTCAAGGTGGTTCCTCGAACAATGCTGTCGTCAATCATCACCAAGTTATCTGTTCCTCGGTTAACGGTGCCGTAGGTGATGTCGTAAACGTGCGCCACCATGTCGTCACGAGCACTGTCCTGAGTGATGAATGTTCTAAGTTTGGCGTCTTTCAATGCAATTTTTTCAACGCGCGGACGAATGCTCAAGATGTCTTTCAGTTCTTCTTCTGAAGGCGATGTTCCCAAGGCCTGAATCTTGCGCAATTTCACATCATTGAGGTAGTCTTCCAATCCTTTCACCATTCCCAAAAAGGAGGTTTCAGCGGTATTTGGAATGAAGGAAAAAACGGAATTTCTGAGGTCGTGATCGATGTAATCCAATACTCTAGGAACAACCAATTTTCCTAGTTTTTTTCGCTCTTCGTAAATGTCCTTGTCGTTTCCACGAGAGAAATAAATGCGCTCAAAAGAACAGGCTTTGCGCTCCAAAGGCTCACGTACTTCCTCAATGCTTACTTGTCCGTCTTTTTTGATGATGATGGCATGCCCGGGGCTGAGCTCTTTCACTTCTTCAAAAGGAACGTTGAAGGCGGTTTGAATGACGGGTCGTTCAGAGGCAACCACCACCACTTCGTCGTCTTCATAATGGTAAGCAGGACGAATTCCGCTCGGGTCGCGAAGTACAAATGCGTCTCCATGACCCACGAGTCCGGCCATGGCATAACCTCCATCCCACGAAGCTGCTGAGGCTCTTAAGATTTCGGCAATGTTTAAGTTTTTGGCAATCAGCTCAGTAATTTGTTCGTTGCTGTATCCTTGTTGCTTGAAGCGTTGGAAGAGTGCTTCATTTGCTTCATCCAAGAAGTGTCCAATTTTTTCGAGTACCGTCACGGTGTCCGCTTTTTCTTTCGGATGCTGCCCCAGTTCAACCAAAAGACCAAAGAGCTCGTCCACGTTGGTGAGGTTGAAGTTACCTGCAACCACGAGGTTTCTGGTTTTCCAGTTGTTTTGGCGGAGGAAGGGATGACAGTTTTCAATTTGGTTTTTCCCGTATGTTCCGTAACGAAGGTGGCCCAGAAAGAGTTCACCGGTAAAGGCGTAATTCTCCTTAAGGTACTCCACATCGTTCAACAATTCGGGTTGGTCTTGGATGTCATCAAAGCGCTGATTCACTTTGGCAAAAACATCTTGAATGGGCTTTTCATCCACAGATCGAACCCGACTGATGTAGCGTCTGCCCGCTGGAATATCTAACTTGATGTTCGCTAAACCAACGCCATCTTGTCCGCGGTTGTGCTGTTTCTCCATCAAGAGATACATTTTTGAAAGGCCGTAAAAAGATGTCCCGTATTTATCGAGGTAATATTGAAGCGGCTGCTTCAATCGGAGAAGTGCTATTCCGCACTCGTGCTTGATTGCATCACTCATAAGAGGTTTCCCAAGAAATTGAGCTACAAAAGTACGATTAAAATTAAGGAATAAGAAACCCGTATTCCATGGTTTTGTGCTTCGCTAGACAATGGCTTAAGGCAGTCAATTTTTTCAAAAGGCATTGGCTTTTTTGCTCTTTTTTAGCCCATTTCATCGACGAAAAAAAATGGGAGATCGTTTTAATTTAGGGTTAACGGGTTTAAATACAGCGAAATACATTGAATTTTGGAAGAGAAAAAACTTCATTTTTAATTGTCTTTTTGATTAAAAAAAATAATTACAATTGCACAAATATTTAAGGCTTTGAACGACCTTCAATTCAACAGCTTGAGAGCGCATTTGGCGTGGGTGCAGGCACAATTATTTTCTAGGAAGAGACGATCGTCTTTTCCCATAAGACAGTGAGTGATTTCATTTTTTGGGAATCCTTTTTTGTTTTTGTGCTTCTGCACGCTTTTACTACATCACATGAAAATCAAATACAGCGACTTGGTCGATCAAACTTTCGACTGGCCACAGGAGGAATTTCGCCTCGAAAATGAGCAGCTCATCTTTCACGGAATTCCGATGATGGATCTTATCGAGAAATACGGCTCTCCCTTGCGCGTTTCCTACCTTCCTAAAATTGGAGAAAACATCCGTCGTGCCCGAAAGTGGTTTGCCGACGCTCAGAAAAAACACAACTACGAGGGCGATTATCACTACTGCTACGTCACCAAGTCGAGCCACTTTCGATTTGTTTTGGCTGAAGCGATTAAAAACGGTGCACACATCGAGACGTCCTCCGCTTTTGATCTCGACATCGTTCGCTCTTTGGAGAAGGACGGTATCATGAACAAGGAACACCGCATTCTGTGCAATGGATTTAAACGCGAAGCTTATGTAGAGCGGATCACCTCCATGGCAGCAGAAGGTTTTCAGAACGTACTTCCAGTAATTGATAACGAGTTCGAACTCGATTTGATTGAGAAGAACCTGACCACCAAAATCGATGTTGGAATTCGTATTGCTTCTGAGGAGGAACCGAAGTTTGAGTTCTATACTTCGCGCTTGGGTATTGGATACCGAGACATCGTGGATTGCTACGAACGAAGAATCAAAACCAACCCAAATTTCTCGCTTAAAATGCTCCACTTCTTTGTGAATACGGGGATTAATGACAACGCCTACTATTGGAATGAGCTCAACAAGTGTATGCGGGTTTATTGCGATTTGAAGAAAGTGTGTCCGGAACTGGATTCCCTCAACATCGGTGGTGGTTTCCCGGTGAAAAATTCCCTCGCGTTCAATTACGACTACGAGTACATGGTGGATGCCATTTTGGAGCAAATCAAGGCTTCTTGTGACGAGCAAGGAATTCCTGTTCCCCACATCTACACGGAGTTTGGCTCATTTACGGTGGGCGAGAGTGGAGCAACCTTGTTTAAGGTGGTGCACCAAAAGAAGCAAAACGACAAAGAGCGCTGGAACTTGATCGATTCCTCGTTCATGACCACTTTGCCCGATTCTTGGTCCATCAACAAACGCTTCATCATGCTTCCCTTGAACAATTGGGACGATGATTACGAGCGGGTGTTTTTGGGAGGTTTGACCTGTGATAGCGATGATTATTATAACTCTGAGCAGCACATCAACGCCATCTACTTACCGAAATACGACAAAGAGGACCCGCTCTACATCGGGTTCTTTAACACGGGAGCCTACCAAGATAGTTTGGGTGGGTTTGGAGGTGTGCACCACTGCCTGCTTCCCGGACCAAAACACATTTTGATTGATCGGAATGATCAAGGCGAAATCGAGATTGAAGTTTTCGCAGAAGAACAAAAATCAGATGACATGCTCACACTGTTGGGCTACAAAAAGGAGTCGAAATGAAAAAAAGAACATTTGCCGGCATTCCAGAAGAGTATGCAAACTATGAGCAAGCCAAAGTAGTGCTCATTCCCGTTCCTTATGACGGAACAAGCACTTGGGTGAAGGGGGCAGATCAAGGTCCGGAAGCCTTCCTCGAGGCAGCAGAAAACATGGAGCTGTATGACATTGAAACAGATACCGAGGTCTACCAACAAGGAATCTTCTTGTCTGATCCCGTGCTTGAATCGAAAAGTCCGGAAAGCATGACCGAAGCGGTGAAAGCTGCGGTTGGAAAAGGCATTTCGGATGGAAAAATGGTGAGCCTTTTTGGTGGAGAACACAGCATCAGCATTGGATCCATTCAGGCACATAAAGAAGCCTTTCCAAACCTCACCGTCTTGCAAATCGATGCTCATGCAGACCTTCGGCCAGAATACCATGGAAGCGCTTGTAATCATGCCTGTGCGCTACATTGGGCTTCTAAAAACACCAACCTGATTCAAGTGGGAATTCGAAGCATGGACGAAAGCGAGCGAGAACACATGGACTTGGGGAAAACCTTTTTCGCACAAATGTGTCATGAGCAAAACGATGAAGAATGGATGACCCGAGTTTTGGACTTGTGTACAGAAGATGTGTACATTACCATAGACTTGGACGGCTTCGATCCTTCCATTTTACCTTCTACGGGGACGCCAGAACCGGGCGGACTAGCATGGTATCAAACCCTTCGATTGCTCAAAAAAGTGATTGAAACAAGGAGAATGGTGGGTTTTGACATTGTTGAACTTGCACCAAACCCAGAAGAGCGATCATCAGACTTTCTTGCATCCAAATTGTACTACAAATTATTGACTTACCATTTCAATCCAAACCTTTAGCATGAACACACCAATTAGAGATTTTATAGAGCGCAACTACCTTCACTTCAACGCAGCCGTTTTGAAAGACGCAGCCGTTGGGTATGAGACGCATATTGATAAAGGAGGAAAAATGATGGTAACCCTCGCCGGTGCCATGAGTACTGCCGAATTGGGCAAAAGTTTGGCCGAAATGATTCGACAAGATAAAGTGTCCATCATTTCATGCACTGGAGCCAATTTGGAGGAGGATGTGATGAATTTGGTGGCGCACTCGCATTATGAGCGCATTCCTCATTACCGCGACCTTACCGCAGAGCAAGAACAAGAGCTACTCGATCGCCATTTGAACCGCGTTACCGATACCTGCATTCCTGAAGAAGAGGCCTTTCGAAGATTGGAAAGTCACATGGTTGATTTGTGGAAGAAGGCGGAAGCGGCCGGTGAGCGCTATTTTCCGCACGAGTACTTTTTTCAAGCCCTGCTATCTGGGGTATTGGAGCAGTATTACGAAATTGATCCCGAGGATTCTTGGATGCTCGCAGCAGCGAAGAAGGGTATTCCAATTGTGGTTCCCGGTTGGGAAGACAGCACCTTGGGAAATATTTTTGCGGGCCGATGTATTCGCGGTGAGGTAGTACCTTCGACCGTGAAATCAGGAATTGAGTACATGGTTTGGCTAGCGCAATGGTACCAAGAGAATTCGGGTGGTGAAGGAATTGGCTTCTTCCAAATCGGAGGAGGAATTGCTGGCGATTTCCCCATCTGCGTTGTTCCTATGTTGGAACAAGACTTGGAAGTACCTACCCCACTTTGGGCTTATTTCTGTCAGATTTCGGACAGCACTACAAGCTACGGATCCTATTCGGGAGCAGTGCCAAATGAAAAGATTACTTGGGGAAAACTGGGCATCGATACTCCTAAATTTATTGTGGAATCGGACGCTACCATTGTAGCCCCGCTAATTTTCGCATGGATCCTCAACCAATAAAACGCACGGTATGAAACGCATCTTTAAAGATTATAAGTCAATAACGAAGGAGCAACTTCAACTGATTGCACAAGAATATCCTGAAGGTTTCTCAATGGCTGACCTCAAAGAGTTCAACATCCCCAACAAGGAGACCTTCAAAGGTTTGGAGATCAAAACGGAAGAAGTGATCTACCTCTTTAAAATCAACACCAAAATGCTGGAAGCCATCGATGAATTCACCGATGACGACTACGATTTGGATGCTTTTTCTGACTCAGATAACTACGAGTTTGAATCCGGTAGTGAGTCAGACGAAGACGATAGCGAAGAAGACTAAACCCCTCACTCAAGCAAATTTCCGCAAAGGATAAGAGCGCTTGTGTGTGACTAGGTAAGAGAATCAAAGGTTAGTGATGGAAGTACAATTGGGTGCTTCCATCGCTAAATACTTGGATGTAAATACCGGTGGAAAGGCTTTCGTTAAGCTCCACTTCAATCCCACGCAAATCGAGGTGACGAAGGACTACCTTTTCATCGCGACTCGTCTCTTGGTTGCCTGTTCCTGGGTTGATGGGCAGCACGTTCATTTCGAAAAAGTCCCAAATTTCCGCGCTGGCATTGATGTCTAAATTGGTATTTCCAACCACCACCAAAGGGAAAGCACCCGGCCAGGTGTGACCGCCGCCAGAAATATCATAGTACCAACATTCCACGTCCTCATTGCAAGCACTGTAAACGGTTTTTTCAACACTACAGAGGTCAAAAAGAGAGGTGTTGGGGAGGTTGATGGTGATGTTTTCCGTGCACATCGCATGGGTGTCCCACCAAAGCGCCAAGGTTTCTTCAACGCTCGTCAAAGCGCCAAAATCGGTCAATTCTCCAAGGGCAGTTCCTCCTTCTGGAACAATAAGGTCAAGGCTTCCATGAACATGCATCACCGGAAAAGCTCTCGAAGGAACGCAGGCATCATAAATGTCAGGATTCATGGTTCCTGCCACAGAAGCAACTGCCGCAAAACGATCGGAGGCATTGCAGGCCAAAGTGTAGCTCATGATTCCACCATTCGAAAATCCACAAGAATACATGCGTTGGGGATCAGCATCGTAATTGGCTTCCAACTCATCCAAAATCGCCAATAAAAAGGCAAAATCATCGCTATCGTCTTCGGCAAGCCACGCATTCCAATGGTTGATGCCCAAATCATCGGGAGTTCCTTGCGGATAAATCACGATAAAACCGTGCTCATCGGCCACTTCATTCATTCCCGAATAGCCCATTTGAAAGTCCGCATTGTTGGTGTAGCCGTGAAGGTTCAAAACTACGGGTGCCGGACTCTGAACATTGGCGGGAATGTATTGAATGTACGTACGCTCTAATCCATCAAAATTCATGGTGATGGTTTCTTGGGCGGATGAAAGCATGGGTATAATCAAAACGAAAAGGGAAAGAAGTAGATGCTTCATGGCTTTTATTGTCAAGGGATGAGCGGGTAAAATACAAACTTCAGTGAAAACCCAAATTGTTTTACGAACTTTCCCCTTGTGTTTTGGACCACTTTTCGATCGGCTGTGCTTTTGCTCTTTTGTGTTTTCACGCTTGACTGCTGTGCAAAGCATTTTGAGTTGAGCGCGAGTAAAATCACAGAAGACGAAATCTTTATTCCCCTCGTTCAAGCGGGAAAACTATTGCTCATCGAAGCGGAAGTGGACGGTCAGCGAGGAAACTTCATTCTCGACACGGGAGCACCCTATCTCGTGCTCAACACCACCTATTTTCGAAACTCCATACGCATTGATACCCTAGAGGCTTCCGGCATTAACGGCTTACCCTGCGATGTTTGCCGCACCAGAATTACGCGAATGGACCCCGCTGGGGTCGGGGTGGTGATGTATGATTTCGTTGTGTTATAAATATGTGACCCCTCTAGGGTCAGGATGATTGGTGTTTTGACTTATGATCAAACTCGCTCTCATTCTGATTCTCGCCCTACCCGCTGCCTGAGCGGAGTCGATGTTGCCTGAGCGGAGTCGAAGGCAGGTGACTAATCAAAGCATACTCTACATGGTCAGATGCTCACTCCAAAATACACCAACACAAAACGTAAAGACTAAGCTTCCTTCGACCGAAGGGTCATCAAAGTAATCTCTGGAGGCATTCCCACACGTCCGGGCATCATCAAATAGCCCATTCCACGATTGATGTAAAGGTGCTGCTTGCCTTCCTTGTACAAGCCTGCCCAGCGTTTGAACATGATGGCTGCCGGACTCAATTCCAGTACTCCAGGGATGCGTAGGCCCATTTGAGCTCCGTGGGTGTGTCCGGAAAAAGTAAGGTCGATGTCTTCTTTCCCTTGAACGTGAAGGTCCCAGTGGGAAGGGTCGTGACTCAAGAGCATTTTGAAGGGAACATCAGGCATTCCTTCGCTGGCTTTGGAAACATCTCCCAACTTTGGAAACCAGTGACTTTCGCCCCAATTTTCAACCCCCAACAGTCCAATTTTCGCACCTCCGTGCTCCAAAATGGCATGTTCGTTAATCAAAGGAGTAAAGCCCATGTCTTTGTTGCGCTGAATCACCCCTTCACGGCAAGCTGCTTGTTCCTCATCCGAAGTATCGCCATAGTAGCCATAATCGTGGTTGCCCAAAATGCTGAACTTGCCTCTTTTTGCTTTGAGTTTTTGTAGAACGGGTACCCATGGATCTGCCTCCCAGAAATAGGTGTTTACCAAGTCTCCCGTGAAGAAAATATAATCGGGTTCCAACTCATTGATGAGCTGAATGGCTTCTTCAATGGGCTCGAAATTCTCTCTAAAGCTCCCCAAGTGAAGGTCGCTAATCTGAACAATTTTACTCCCGTCAAAGGACTTTGGTAAGTTGGTAAAGGAAAGTTCTTCTTCAACAATCCGCCAGCCAAATTTGCCTCGAGTAAAGCCCCAAACAAAGGACCCCAAAGCCAAAGCTCCGGCTCCTAGGCCAATTTTTGATAAGAAAGTGGAGCGCTTCATCGGACTCCCGCCCAATTCTTTCGACACTTTGGCGTGCCCTTTCATGCTTCGAACAATGGCCTTCACCAACCAAATAAGGTCTTCGATAAAATGAAATACACCCAAGGCCAAGCAGGTCACCATCAAAGTAAAAAATCCACCCACCACAAAATCGAGCAACTCGGGATTGCTTTCACGCAACTCTTTAAACTGTCGAGAAGTAAAGTAGAAAAAAAGAAAGAGGCCCACCGTGATGAGAACATAGATCAGCGTTACCAGCCAGCGTTTTTTCTTACCCAAGGGTTTGCTCAAAACGAAGATGGATTTGATGCTGTAAACAATGCCAATGATGGCGCCAGATATAATGAGCTCGAACATGATTTTACTTCTGCGCTGCAAAAATGCAACATTTGAAACGGAAAGACCGCTTTTTACAAGGGCAAGTTGATTCCTGCGGTGAAATCCCTAATTGATACTTCTGTTACACATCTTTTGTTCATTTCACTGTACTTTGCAACATGTTTTGGAAGAAAAAAGACAAATACCGCGCGCCAGAGATTCACGAAGGCAATTTTAAATCAGAAGTCATGGACGCCAGTACCCCAGTGGTGCTCGATTTCTGGGGAGAGCGATGTTCTCCTTGCAGTGTGATGAGTTCCATTGTGGATGAGTTGGCTGAGGAATACCAAGGCCGAATTCTTGTTGGCAAGGTGCAAGCGGCGCTCAATCCAAGATTGTCACAAGTGTTTCAAATCAAAAGCATTCCCACATTTGTGATCATCAAAGATGGCAAGGTGCTTGAACGTTACCAAGGCATCGTGCCCAAGCCCAATTTTCAAGAGATTTTGGATGCGCACCTGGACACTACCAGTCCTTCTTCTTGAAGCGAGCATTGGCTTCCTTCATTTCTTGATTGAGAAGTTTAAAGTCGATTTTCCCCGCATTTGTAAGCAGGTGGTGAACGCAAACGAGTGCTCTTCGAATCTGAATGTCAGGACTTTTGACATTTTGGACAAAATAGATCAAGTTGCGCTGTTTTCCTGGGGTAAGGTCCCTGAAATATTCCCAAGCTCCCGGCTCTTGATCAAGCACTTCTTTGAAGGGGTCCAGCATTTCAACCCCAAATTCGGATGCATCTTCAAACAAACGAACATCAACACGATCTCCCTCTGAAAGCGCGAGTGCTTTTTGAACAGCTTTATTGATGTAAAAAAACAGTTCACCTCCTTTCATAGGAATCCATGAACCGTGATATTCATAGGATTCGTTCAAAGAGATCATGAAGCGTTTGCCCAGTGCTTTTATGGGTTCAATGTCTTCTTCTGGAACCCAGAGCACACGGCCCCACACATAAGAATCTGCCGTTCCATAGGTTCCCGTGAATGTGTATTTCAGTTTTCCTTTAGGGGATGCAGACATTTCCGAAACTACTTAAGAAGATGATGAGGTCACTGGCATTGGTGAGTCCGTCATTGTTGAAGTCAGACGGACACCCATTCTCATTGTTTCCACCACCATCGCCGCCTACATAAAGACAGAATTCACTGTCAATGGTAGCCGCAGGGTTGTAGTTGTAGGCACTGTCGTCCATACATCCCGTTACGCTGCAATCATTGCTCACATTCACCATCATTTCGTCACTGGCCTCACAGCCATTTTCATCGATTATAGTGAGGGTATAGCTGGTCGTTTCTGTTGGTGATGCTGCCGGGCTAGCACTCGTTGGATCATCCAAGCCAATGGCTGGAGACCAGAGGTAACTAACCCCTCCGCTCGCTTGCAAGAACACGCTTTCTCCAGCACAAATGTTTTTGTCCAAACCAGCATTTGCTACCGGTGGATGGAAGGTCATCGGGGTTGTCGTTTGATCGTTGTAAGCTGCCGCTTGAGCATCCATTACCCGAAGAACAACGTTGTTGCTATAGAGGTTGGGCACAGACCAGTTGTATGTTCCACTCAAGGTATAATGGTCGTCAACAATTCCACTCCAAGTTAAACCTCCATCAAGAGAGTAATCGAGGTCATAGAAATCACTGGTTCCAATGCTATTCCAGGTGATGATCATGCTCTCACAAGCGTCAAAGCTCTCACCACCAAGCGGATAACTCAGCACGAGCTCAGCGGCGCTTTGTGTTCCGACTTCAAATACGTCATCACTATAATCTTCCTTGCAATTGTCCACATGGTCCCTCACGCGCAGGCGGTAATTGCTGCTCAAGGAAGAAGGCAAGGTCCAATCATAGCTGTTTCCACCAATGAACTGGTTAAAAACGATGTTGTTCCAGGTACTCCCATTGTTGATGGAGTAATCAATGTCGTAGAAGTTACTTGCACCTTCATTGAGCCATGTGATCGTGACCACATCGCCCGCTCCGAGGACCTCCCCTCCGTTCGGACTGACGATGGTAATGGCAGGCGCAATGGTGAAGGAGGCATCTGATTCGTCGTTTTGAGCACTGTTGTAACGGTCTTCCACACGCACAAGTACGCCCGGACCAGGACTGTTTGGCATCACCCAATCATAGGCATTTGTGAAGCCAGGAGAGTAGTAATTGGTTTCTAGCGGAATCCAAGTGTTGCCGTTATTTAAGCTGTAGTAAATTTTGAAGTAATTGCTCGTTCCTCCAGAAGTCCAAGTGATGGTCGTTTCAGTACAAACGCGCCAGTCTTGAACACCGTTGTCTCCATTGGGTGAAGTAACGACAATGGCTTCTGAAATGTTGAATACTTCGTCAGAAACGTCAAAAATGCT
This sequence comes from uncultured Flavobacteriales bacterium, assembly GCA_938085105.1. Classification (GTDB taxonomy): domain Bacteria; phylum Bacteroidota; class Bacteroidia; order Flavobacteriales_D; family Sanyastnellaceae; genus CALKGK01. Next base: position 412 of record CALKGK010000073.1, on the reverse strand, counting down.
TGGGTTGTCGAATGCGCTCACCCGAATTAAGGCTTCTTCCGTTTCGACATCTGGAACCAACCAAGAATAGTTGCCTGTGTTGCTGGTTGCTGTGGCAATGCTGGTCCAGGAGCTTCCATTGTCAAGCGAATACTCTAAGTGTACAAAGTTGCTGTTGAAATAAGCACTGGTCCAAGAAATATTGATGCTTTGGTATGCATAAAAACTTTGGCCTCCGTTGGGATAGGTGAGGCTTGGAGCGGGTTGAACGATGCTAAAAGGCATGTCCGAATAATCCACCCTACAGTTTTGGTTGTAGTCCCAAATCCGCATCAAACCTTCTGTGGTTGGGGAGTTGGGCACGGTCCAGAACCGCGATCCATCGGAGCTGTCATAATCATCGATTTCCAACCAAGTATCTCCGTTGTCCAAA
>CALKGK010000072.1 GCA_938085105.1 uncultured Flavobacteriales bacterium | reverse complement strand
CTCTACAAACCTTGTTATACTTGTATTTCTAGATATTTCTCTTTGATTTAGCTGGATATAATTACTTCCCAATACAAAACTTCCCAAAAATATTCCCCAACAAATCATCCGTAGTAATCTCTCCAGTAATACTCCCCAATTGATGCAATGCCCGGCGGATGTCGATGGCCAGAAAATCTCCAGTGATGTCGTTGGAGAGGCCGGTGAGGACTTCGTTGAGGCTTTCGTTGGCGAGGCGGAGGGCTTCGTAATGTCGCACGTTGGTGACGATGGTGCTGGAGCTGTTGAGGTCGCCGAGGGCTACCAAATCAAGGAGGGTTTGTTTAAGGGCGTCGATGTTGGTTTTGTTGAGGGCGGAGATGAGGAGTCCGGCAGAAACGCGGTCAAAACGCGCCACTACCCCGTCCAAAGCGGCTTGAAGGTCGGGCCACGCTCCGGTGTATTGGTCTACTTTGTTGACGAGGAGCAAGACTTGCGGCCCCTCCTCCCCCATTTGTTCGAGGAAGGTTTGGCATTCGTCATTCCAATCTTCGGGAGTGTTGGCATCGAGCAAAAAGATGCCCAACTTGGCTTGTTTCCCCTTGGCAATGGCGCGGTTGATGCCTTCAAACTCGATCTCATCTTGGGTGGCGCGAATGCCCGCTGTGTCGATGAAGCGAAAGCGCAATCCTTCGATGGTGATTTCATCTTCAATGGTATCCCGTGTGGTTCCTGCAATGGCCGAAACAATGGCGCGCTCTTCGTTCAGCAGTACGTTTAATAAGGTGGACTTCCCTCGATTGGGTGCACCGAGGATGGCCACAGGCACGCCGTTTTTGATCACATTCCCGGCTGCGAAGGAGTCGATGAGATGCTTCAATTTCACTTTGATTTCGTCAATGAGTTCCACCAGGTCTTTTCGATCGGCAAACTCCACATCTTCCTCACCAAAATCCAATTCCAATTCAATCAAGCTGGCGAAGTGGATCAAACGCTCCCGCAAATCACCAATTTCTTTTGAGAAACCACCGCGCATTTGATGCATGGCGAGGGCATGGCTCCCGGCCGACTCTGAGGATATGAGATCAGCCACCGCTTCTGCCTGACTCAAATCCATTTTCCCGTTCAAGAAAGCTCTTAGGGTAAATTCTCCTGCTTCGGCCATTCTGCATCCCTTTGACAAGAGCAAACGCAAAATTTCTTGTTGAATGTAGTTCGAACCGTGGCAAGCAATTTCAACTGTATCTTCCCCCGTAAAGCTGTTGGGTCCGTGAAACACCGTACACAGCACCTCGTCCACCGTGCGCTCATCATCCAGAATCCTCCCAAAAAGTGCTTGATGCGACTTGGCTTTGAGGATGTTTCCCGAGAAAAGATCGTCTACCAAAGACAAAGCACCATCTCCCGAAACACGAATAACAGCAATGGCTCCCATTCCAGGAGCGGTGGAAATTGCACAAATGCAAGACTTATCGGCCATGTTTATCATCTTGCAAAAGTAGTTAAGACTCGCTTTTTAGGAGTGAATTGAGAGTGCGGATTTTGCTTCCGGAGTTTGAAATGTTAGAATTAACGAAAAAATACAGGCTTTCATGGTAGGGGAAGCGGTATTCATCGTGTATTTGTGGTAATGATGAAAGCAAGAAAATGAAAAAAGCGCTATTTCTACTCTTTTTCCTAAGTACCTTGGTTGGCCAGGCACAACTCGCCCCCAACTTCGTGGTACAAGACCTCGACGGAACAGAGCACCGCTTGTATGAAGATTATTTGGACGAAGGAAAAACCGTGGTACTGTCGTTTTTCTACAGCGATTGTTCCATTTGCGCCAACCTCTTCTACCATTTGGAATACCACCTCTCAAGTACCTGGGCAAGTTTACCTGTAGATGCTTTGATCATGAGTGGTGTGGACAATAATGATCAACTCACTGAATACCAAATTCAATCTGGAGTCGACCTGCCTTTTGTCGCAGCTGACGGTGGTTCCTTGGAGGCCATGGCGCCTTACATGAACCCGAATGAATGGGGGACATTCTATGGATACCCTATGTTCATTGTGATTGGTCCGAACAGAGATCTCGTTTACGATCCGTGGGGACAAAGCATTGAAGAAACCATGGGCCTTGTGGGCGATGCCATTGCTGCAGTAAACACGGTTGGAACGGAAGAAAACGGATTTGGAGAAGATTTTCAAGTGTTCCAGGGAAGAAATGGAATTGAGTTGAGAGGCTTGAACGCTGCTGCTGAAGTATTCATTCACGACATTCAAGGTCGGGAACTTTTTCAAGCTGCTTTGAATGATGGCACTCAGAGCATTCCCTTTACCCCCTTGAACTCCCAAATTCTTTTGGTTTCGGTACTCACGTCGGAAGGCAAAAAGAGCCAACGCATCTTTTTTCAAGCAAAAGATTAAAAGTTAATGGGCGAATAGCGAGGGCGAAACTTTGTTCACGTGAATATTCGGCTTATTTTCGCATCGATTTTTTGACCCAAAAACAAGTCACATGAGCGTATTAGTGAACAAAGATTCCAAGATTATTGTCCAAGGATTTACTGGTAGTGAAGGTACTTTTCACGCCGGACAAATGATTGAGTATGGTACCAATGTAGTTGGTGGTGTTACTCCTGGAAAAGGTGGACAAGAGCACCTTGGTAAGCCGGTATTTAATTCTGTTTCTGATGCAGTAAATACCACTGGAGCAGATGTTTCCATCATCTTCGTTCCACCGGCTTTCGCTGGAGACGCTATCATGGAAGCTGCAGAGGCTGGAATCAAAGTAGTGATTTGCATCACGGAAGGAATTCCTGTGAACGACATGGTGAAAGTGAAAGCTTACATCGATAATAAAGACTGTACATTGATTGGTCCTAACTGTCCAGGAGTGATGACAGCGGGAGAAGCGAAGGTGGGCATCATGCCAGGTTTCATCTTCACCCCAGGAAGAATTGGGATTGTTTCTAAATCAGGAACTTTGACTTATGAAGCCGTAGATCAAATTACCAAAGCGGGAATGGGTCAGTCAACTGCCATTGGAATTGGTGGAGACCCAATCATTGGAACAACCACTTTGGAAGCTGTTCAATTGTTGATGAACGATCCTGAAACCGATGGAATCATCATGATTGGTGAGATTGGTGGAGATTTGGAAGTGAAGGCAGCACGTTGGATCAAGGACAACGGTACGAAGCCAGTCGTTGGATTCATCGCAGGTGTAACTGCTCCTAAAGGAAGAACAATGGGTCACGCAGGTGCCATTGTTTCTGGAGAAGAAGAAAGCGCAGAAGCGAAGAAAGCAATCATGAGCAAATGCGGAATTCACGTGGTGGACTCTCCTGCACAAATCGGCGCGAAAATGGCCGAGTTGATGAACAACTAAGAATTGAGCATTCTCAGTTATCATTTTTTCGTGAAATAAAAACCTCAAAAGGCCTCGCTACAGCGGGGCCTTTCTCGTAAAGGCTAAACAACATCTCAAAAGGAGCCAAGCGACCCCAACCCGAGCAAAGCGACCCAAACCCGAGCAAAGCGACCCCAACCCGAGCGAAGCGACCCCAACCCGAGTTAAGCAAACTAAACCCGAGCAAAGCGCCCTCAACCCGAGCGAAGCGACCTCAACCCGAGCGAAGCGACCTCAACCAAAAGCTCGATGAAAACCAATCACAAATACAGCTAAACCACACGGAATACCGGATGCTGCGCCTCCCTCTTCCAAAGTCCTCCAGTAAAATCGGGAATAGGAACGGGAGCGTTGTTGTTGGAAACCGACAATTCACTGAGCGGTGCAATGGAACTCCAGAGCATGCTCTCGTAGACATTGATGTCCAAAGGAAGTCCTTGATTCAGGCAGCGAACGAGTCGGTACATCATGATGAAATCCATGCCTCCGTGTCCCATTTTCTTCTTGGCAGCTTCCCCTTCCAACTTTTTCCAAATGGGGTGGCGGTATTTTTCGCGCATCTCACCGTATTCTTCATCGTTCAGCCACTGGTGTCCGCCCCAAGAAATCTCCTTGTTCAAATACAAGCGGGAAGGATAACCTTCATGCACCGCGCCAGTGCCCACCACTTGATTGATTCGAGAATAGGGTCTTCCGCTGTGCACATCAAACTGAACCATAATGCTCTTCCCTTTTTTGGTTTGAATGAGCGTTGTATTCACATCTCCACAAGGGATTTTCATTTCGCGGTTCTTGGTTTTTAAGGCTGCACTCAGTCCGCGCTCAATGGAGCTCATCGACACCAAACGATCGAAAGTATCTCCTCGGGTGATGTCCATATACATCGCTACCGGACCAATTCCGTGCGTGGGGTATAAATTTCCATTGCGCTTGGAGTGCTCTCTCAAACGCCACTGGTTTTCGTAGTACGATTCGTTGATCAAGTGCATTCGTAAATCATGCAGATAGGCACATTCGGCGTGGGTCAGTTCCCCAAAAACACCCTCCTTAATCATGTTCAGCACAAAAAGCTCTTCATCATTGAAGCAGCAATTTTCCAACATCATGCAATGCACACCTGTAGCTTCTGAAATGGCGATCAGCTCGTGCATCTCATCCAAAGTGAGAGCGGCAGGAACCTCTGTGGCCACGTGAACGCCTTGTTGCATGGCATACTTGCACATTTCGGCATGCATGCTCCAAGGGGTGCAAACAATAAGCAAATCGATGTTTTCCTTCTTCACCATGTTCTTCCAATCTTCCTCTCCTTTGGTGTAAAGTGAAGGCGGTTTTACTTGATGATCTTGAAGGTATTGTGCTCCTTTCAGGCATTTCTTCTCAACAATATCGGCCAAGCCACGCACTTCTGCATGACCTTCAGCAATCATCCAATCGAACATCTCAAGGAGTCCGGAACCGCGATTCCCCATCCCTACGATGCCAATTCTCACCGTTTTAATTGGGTCTGAAGCCAAGTCAAAGGCGCTTCCGTTGTGTTGTTGAGTGAGTAGTTTTTGTTCAATTTCTTCGGCACTGCTGTTCATGGACAATCCGAGAAATGCTGCTGCGGAGGCCGATAATTTGATAAAGTCTTTTCGCTTCATCTTGGGAAAATACTAAAAATGATTGTCCGAATTCCTTCAACCTTCTAATCGGCTTTGAAGTGATGCCCATATTTATTGCTTTACATTGGGATTTGGTTGAATGGCTTCGCCGGTTGAGGTCGCTTTGCTCGGGTTGAGGTCGCTTCGCTTGGGTTTAGACGCTTGCGCGGGTTGCTTAGGGATAGGACAAGAAATGAAAACTCAACTCGCTACCGAGTCGTTAAGGTGCTGAGTAAATGAGCTCATTTTTCATTTACTTGTACTAAAGCAGATATACATGGTACTAAAATCTATTGGCCTTGATTGACTTAAAATCTCGTCGACCTTGCGTTCTTTTCGCTCAAGCGAAGAAGATCAGGCTTTGATTCGATGGATTCCTTTGGGATAAGGCGTGCTGATGATTTCTTTCATCCGATCGTAATCTTGTGGATTGTTGACGAAGTCCACTTGATCGGTTTCCACAATCAGAATGCGCAATTTGCGGTGCTGCTTGATGAAGGTAAAGTAGGAATCTTGAATGCTCTTGAGGTACTCATCGCTGATGTTCTGCTCGTATGTTCTTCCCCGATGATGGATGTTGGCTTGCAATTGCTCCACTTCCAAATGAAGGTAAACCATAAGGTCTGGCCGAGGAAGTTGGGTGTCCATCAACTTGAACATGCGCATGAACAATTCAAACTCCTCCTCCCCCAAATTGGCTTTGGCAAAAATCATGGATTTACTGATGAAGTAATCGGCAAAAACATAAGGTTGAAAGAGATCTCGGCTGTAGAGGTCTTTCTTCAACTGCGAAAAACGTTCTGCCAGAAAACTCAACTCCAAAGGAAAGGCATAGCGCTCCGGCTGCTCGTAGAACTTGGGCAGAAAGGGATTGTCTGCAAACTCCTCCAAAACCAACCTGCCGTTAAAATCTGCGGCCAATTTGGTGGACAAAGAGGTCTTTCCTGCCCCAATATTGCCTTCGATGGCTATGTAACTGTAAGGGATTTCCATGGATGAATTGGGGACGTGTCGGGACACAAAGTTAGGAGTTCTCGAATGGTTTTTTGTTCAATGGGGTGAAGGTAATCTTCCGCAATTTCAGCCAAAGGCACCAAAACAAAGGCTCTTTGCGGAATTCGAGGATGGGGAAGCTCAAGATGCTCGGTCTTCATTACTTCATCACCATAAAAAAGGAGATCCAAATCCAAGGTTCTTGAAGTGTAGTTTGGACTTTCAATTCGCTTGCGGCCAAAGGTGCGTTCCGTATTCAGCAAGACCTCCAAAACTTCTTGGGGAGAGCGTGAAGTATGAAAAATGGCCACTGCATTTAAAAAAGAGTGATCGCTTTCAAAACCCCAAGGTGGCGTTTCGTACAATTGGGAAGCAGAGATGATTGGGCCAAGACGCTGCTCTAAAGACTTCAGAGCACCGAGAATAAACCGGTGTCGTTGTCCCAGATTTCCTCCGAGTGATATGTAAACCTCTTGCGCCATTGTAGCCGGCAAAGATAGTGACTTCCATCCGAGCGGGAAAGCCATTGTGCCTTGGAGAATTCCCCTCAACCCGAAAAAAAAGCAGCCCTATCCCCCATTCTTCCACCCGCTGCCATTCCCCACCAAAATATACCGCTGATGGAAATGACGATGAAAAAAATCAAAGTCCGAATTATCTTTGTGACTACACAATTCTAAACTACACCACATGAATTTTTGGAAATCCGTTTTTGCCTCCCTCTTGGGCTCAATCATCTTTGTTGGAGTCCTTGTGATCTTCATCGCTTTCTTCGTTGGAATCATCGTTTCTGCCGGCGACTCAGAGCAAGTATCCAACATCAAAAGCAAGAGCATTTTACATTTGAAATTTGACACACCCATCATTGAACGCGGGAATGATCAAGCTTTTCAAATCGACCTCGCCACTTTTGAGCCGGTGGTCAGCTTAGGACTGAACAACATTTTGGCCGACATTTCAAAAGCCGGTCAAGACGATAAAATCGAAGGGATCTTTCTCGACATCACCTCCATCATTGCATCGCCCAGTTCTGTTCAAGATCTTCGAAGAGCTTTGGTAGAGTTTAAGGAAAGCGGCAAGTGGATTGTTGCTTACAGTGAAGGCTACAGCCAAGGCGGATACTACCTCGCTTCAGCCGCAGATGAAGTGTACCTGTATCCTGAAGGAGGACTTGATTTCACAGGTCTTTCAACCGAGTTGATGTTCTTCAAAAACATGTTGGACGAGCTCGAAGTGGACGTGCAAATCGTTCGTGGTCCGGACAACAAATACAAATCGGCAGTAGAGCCGTTCATGTATGAAAAAATGAGCGATCCCAACCGCGAGCAACTCGAGGTACTTTTGAACGGAGTTTGGAATAAAATGCTTGCAGACATGGCTTCAAGCAGGGATTTGACCGTTGAAAGCATGGGCATGACCGCCGACAGTTTGAGCATTCGAATTGCGGAAGATGCCTTGGAGCTTGGCTTTGTTGATGGCTTGAAGTACCGCGATGAAGTAGTCGATCTTTTGAGCGCCAAAATTGAAATGGAAGAAGAGAAAGAACTGAGCAGCGGTGATCCGAAAAAATTGCGTTTGGTGAGTCTTGAGAAATACCACAAAACTGCTCCTTTGAAATTGGGCAATGCATCTTGGGACAGCGATGAAGTGGCCGTAGTTTATGCCGTTGGTGAAATTACTGGAGGGGAAGGCGACGATGAAACCATTGGTTCTGAACGCATTTCGAAAGCCCTTCGCGACGCCCGATTGAATGAAAGTGTGAAGGCCGTGGTGCTTCGTGTGAATTCTCCAGGAGGATCGGCTTTGGCCAGTGATGTGATTTGGCGAGAAACTCAGCTCATCAAGGCTGCAGGCAAGCCCTTCGTGGTTTCCATGGGTGATTTGGCTGCTTCTGGTGGATATTACATCGCGGCAAGTGCGGATAAAATCTATGCAAATGAAAACACCATCACAGGATCCATTGGTGTGTTTGGAATGATTCCCAACGCGGAAAAAATGTTCAACAACAAACTTGGCATCACCTTCGATCGCGTTCAAACCAACGCACACTCAGGCATCATGAGCATCACAAAACCGCTTGATCCTGAATCACTCAAAGCCATCAATGAATCGGTAGAAGACATTTACAACGACTTTACCTTATTGGTTGCTGAAGGACGAGGGATGTCTCAAATGGACGTCGATCAAATTGCTCAAGGACGAGTTTGGACTGGAACGGATGCCAAGCGAGTAGGATTGGTTGATGAGTTTGGAAACCTTGAAGACGCCATTGCTGAGGCAGCAAAAATGGCGGGTATGGAGACCTACAACACCTTGGAATTGCCGAAATTCAAAGACCCTTTTGAAGAGTTGATGAAGGGGTTGGCCGGGGAAGTAGAAACCGCGCGTATTGTTGAAGAACTGGGCATGCCAAGCAACTATGTGGAGCAACTCGAAGACGTTAGAATGCTCATCACAGAAGGAGACCGCATTCAAGCGAGAATGCCTTTCTACTTGAATTGGAGCAACTAA
>CALKGK010000071.1 GCA_938085105.1 uncultured Flavobacteriales bacterium | reverse complement strand
AGTCCGAACTGTTCGAAGAAAACACTGCTCATGAAGCGGTCGTAATGCTGACCCGTGTGCACGATGCTGATTTCCACATCGTGGGCTGCGGCGGCGGCTCTAAATTGGGTGATTTTGATGAAGTTCGGGCGCGTTCCTACCGAGATGAGTATTTTCTTCATTGGGGGTGATTTGCAATGAGTTCTTTCATGAGCCCATCGAGTTCCTTGCTCAGTGTTTTGCGGCTAAAGGTAGCAACATCTCCCTGTATTGGGGTGTTTTCTCCTTTCAAGAAAGCGTGGAAGGCGTCCATTACTTGTGTTTTGATCTTTTCTTTCTCCTCGTATCCAAGAACCGCTGTCCTGTTCAAGCTTTGAAAAATAGCACTCAAATCTCCGTCTTCCGGGGCAAGGGCGAGAATGGGACGGCCGGTGCGCAGGTATTCAAACACCTTCCCGGTAACAATGCCTTTGGCGTTCTTGGTCTGATTCACAATGAGCAAGAGCATTTGTGCTTGGGCTTGTGCTTTCAATACTTCGTGGTGGGGGAGGTATTCTACTTTTTCTACTTGGGCTTCAAGTTCGTGCTGTCGGAGGGCTTCCATCACGCTAAAATCTACCTTGCCGATCAGTTTGATGCGCAGATGTGCTTTGAATTGATCATTGGTTTTGCAGAGATCTGCAAGTGCTTCCCAGAGCACAGGGATGTTTCTGCTGGGCGAAAAAGAACCGATGTGTGCCAGGGTAAAATGTGCATCGAGCTCCAAATCTTGTGGGAGGTCTTGGTAATCGGCTTCGTCGTAACCGTTAGGGATCACCTTTATTTTTTGGGCTGAAGTGATTTCGCTGAATTCCTCCTTCATGGTTTTTCCCACCACAACTAAAGCGTCCGCATCATCGCAAACGCTTTGTTCGAGTTGGTGGTGCTTGCGATCGGCCCAAGCGCTGAGTTGGAGTTCTTCGTAGAAATCAATGTTGGTCCAAGGATCGCGAAAATCGGACAGCCAGGGTGTGCCGTGCTGTTTTTTGATGCCTTGGGCGATGAGGTGCATGCTGTGTGGCGGACCTGTTGAAATGAGGAGGTCTTGGGGGTGATGCTCGAGGTATTTGTTCAGGAATTTGATCGAGGGTTTGATCCAAAATTTACGGGCATCGGGGATAAAGAAGTTTCCTCGAATCCAGCGGGACAGGGCTTCGGTTTTTTTTGGTTTTTCCGCTTCAGATAAAAAACCCGTATTGATGCCCTCGTCTTTTTTCGTCCCGGTGAATTTCTTGTACCACGAATAGGGTTCCCAAATCTCCCTTTGAATGAGGGTGATGCTGGGCGGTACTTCTTGGAGTAGTCCTTCGTCGATGCTCGGGTATTCGGGGTTTTTCGGACAATAAACACTCACTTCCCAACCCAATTCCACGAGGTATTTGGCAAATTTCAGCCAGCGCTGCACTCCTGCTCCGCCCGAGGGAGGCCAGTAGTAGCTTAGAATCAGCACTTTGTTTTTTTTGCTCATGAGGGGAAATCAGGACATCAAAGAAACGCAATATTCGCAATACTCTGCATCGGGATTGTGGGCGATTTCTTGGTCGGAAAGCAATTCATCGCGCAGGTTGAGCAGCCAAGCTCTCAGTTCTTGTTCGGTGTTCTCATCAAAGTCTTCCTTGTTCACCGTTACTTTCATGAATCCGTTGGAAATGTTTCGGGCAGAGATGATTCCACCTTCCACGCTTCGCCCAGAAATAATTCCATTCTCCTTCGCCATCAACAAATAAAGTAAAACCTGAAGTGCTTTGCTGTGCTTGGGATCTTCCAGCGCTTCAATGCTGGCGATGTTCAATTCGCGCGGTTCTACTCGTCCGGTTTTGTAATCAATCACACGCGTTACTCCATCTTTTTGATCGATGCGGTCTACAGTTCCTCGAATGTTGAAGGGAGGGTCTTGACTAATGTTGATTTTGAGCTTGTTTTCCAAAGACTGCAAGGTGGAAGGGATGTTGTTGCGTTCCACTTTGAGTAGGGCACGGAGATAGTGTTCCACCACTTTTTTCGCCAAGTAGTTTTCTCCATACTTGGTGAGGTTTCCGGGGTAGTTCTTTTGGATCACACTTTCAATCCTGTTCACTAGTCCGAGTTCGATTTGATCGAGGTCTTCTTGCTGAATAACTTTGTTTACGAAGGGAAGGAGCACTTCTTCCATCACTTCATGCACAATGGTTCCAAAGGTGCTGCTTTCCATGGTTTCTTCCACATCATCTTGCTCTCTGAGTCCCATGATGTACTGAAAGAAAAAGTCTTGTTTGCACTTCACCCAAGTATTAATGGCCGAAGGAGAGAGTCCGCCTTCGAGCAAAACCTTCACCCTGTTTTTCACCCAGTCATTGCTTTTCATGGCCGCGCCCACCTTGGGCAATGCTCCGCTTGGGATGCTGAAGGTATGTTGGCGAAGGTGGATTTTTGGATGATTTTTGAAGTGAAACTCCAGTTGCTGCAAGTAGCGGCTTTTCTCTCCGGCTTTCTCCATGCTTTGCTCTCCCTCAGCATAAAGGAGGTGAGCCTTTTCGCAACGCTGTATGAGGCTGTAGAAGTAGTATGCGAAGATGGCTTCACGGTCAGACGGGGAGGGCAAGTGGTATTGGGCGCGCACGTCTTGTGGCAAAAAGGAATCTGAAAAGTGGCGTTGGGGCAGGATGCCTTCGTTGCAACCCAAGATGAAGACATTTTTAAAATCAAGGGCCCGAGTTTCGAGCAAGCCCATGATTTGGAGTCCGCTCAAAGGTTCTCCCAGCAAATCGAGCTGCTCCTTGTTCAGAAGCTTGAGCAAGATCTGTTTGAAGGAATAAGGACTTTCAAGAATTTGGTGCTTCTGTTGAAAGCGCTCTACCTTGAGGAGGACGTCGGTGAACTGACTCATCACTTGCTGCATAACACGTTCATTGAGTTGTTGGTTCTCCTTCTTCTCTTCCTTTTGAATGCTCTCGATGAGGTGAAAAAGCCCTGCAATGAGATCTTCGGGTTGTTTGCTCTTGGCCGCTTTGAGCAAGGGTTGAAGCCATGCACTTAGATCGCTGTCCCAATCTCTCTTTGCGGGAGTTTTATGGTCGATGAAAGTGAGGTTTTGTTTCACAATATCGGTTTCCAATGAGGCAATGAGGGCCGCTTTTGTTTGAATGCTTTTGATGTAGGGATGACGAAGCAGGTCCAGCAGATCACTGAACCGAACGCTCCCACTACTTCCTTCCATCATCCTAAAAAAGGCCGAAACCAAACCTGAAAGCGGGGTGCTTCTTAAGGCGATTCCCATGGACACATTGGCACTTTTGACTTTATCTGGAATGGATTCCAACACTGCGGGCAGCATACTTTCATCGGGCAGCACAATGGCGGTTTGCTCAATCTCTTCTTCGCTCATCTTGCTCAAGACGTTCATGACCCATTTGCACTGGGCGATGCCCGAGGAAGCCGCGATGATTTGAAGTTCTTTTTCTTGCGTGCACAGAAATTTGCTCAGGGGCAGTTTTCCGAGCACTTGTGTTGCCTGACGAATGAAGGTTCCCGCTTCTATTTGCAGATCTGAAGCATACCATTCATCCCCGTCAAAGAGCACCGTGGCTTTTCCTGCGCGCATCCATTGCCGCACGATGTGTGCCTCGGCTTGGGTCATGGCGTTCAGGCCAATCACATATAAATGCTCGTATCCGTGATCGGAATGCAGGGACTGTTCACTTTTCCAACGCGCTATTGCTCCACCATAGGTGCTTCCTTTTTGCTCCAGTTTTGCTTTGAGGTGATGGTACACTTTGGGCAATTGGTTCCAGAAATAGAGGAATTCTTCTTGGGTTAGGCTGAGTTCTTCGGCATTGAAACTCCAGGCTTCCACGTATTTGATTTTTCGCAAATCGGTAAACACGGCATCGGGATCGGCCAATTGGTGGTCGATTTCATTGAAGTCGGCAAGCATTACTGGTCCCCAAGACATGAAACTTTCAAAGCTTTCATCGCTTTTGCACACTTCTTTGAAGCTCAGATAGGCCTCCACGAGAAGGTCGAGTTGCTGCACGGGAAGGAAAGGGGTTTGCTGGGCAATGATTTCCCCCATGGTGAGAAATTCGGGGTGCCATTGAGCTTCCGACTTCAGCGCTTTGAGGTGCTTTTTTAGGAAAATGCTGGTACGTTTTCCGGGCAAGACCACCGCTACCTTGGCAAAGGAGGTGTGTTCCTGGTGAAGCAGATGGGCAATGTCTTGAAGAAAAGAGGTCACAATTCAGGCTTTAGGACGATCATTTATCCTTTAAAGTAAAGCCGTTTCGAATGAATTGCACAAATTCTTTGAATACTTTTTTTGATTTGAACACCGATGCCACTACGCTGCCCAAGTTTTCGTTTGCATTTTCCTTGTTTTTTTCTGGCTGAAGGGGCACTGGGCTGGACTTGGATTGGTCTTGCCGAGCAGATGGCTTGCTTTCGGTATCGATGTTTTGTTCTTCGAGCATTTCCGAGAGCTCGTCGGCAATCTTAAAGCGTTCCTGAGCTTGTTTTTTCCAACCGGCTTGTTCTTCGAGCAAACCGAGGTTGTTCTGCGCTACGGCATCCTCGGGGTCGAGTTCTACGGCCTTGCGGTAGTCGGACAAAGCTCCTTCGTAATCCTTCATGGCCGATCGAATGTAGGCCCTGCTGGAGTAGCGGTAGGAGTAGTCGGGCTGAAGCTTTACGGCGTAGTTCAAGTCGGACATGGCGTCTTCGCTTCGCCCCAAATGAAACAAACATACCGCTCGATCGTGATACAAATCGGGGTTATCAATCACGAAGAGCATGGCCTTGTTGTAAGCGGCGTAGGCTTTTTCGTGTTGGCCTTCTTTGGAGAGGGCTTGGGCAGATATCCAGTGTTTATTTTCCATCTTTGTGCAAAGATGACAAAAGCATGGACGAAAAGTTTCCCGTTTACTTAGAAATTGTTGGTGGAAAGTCGATTTACTGCATTTCAAGCCCCAGTGAAATGGAAGAGATTCAGGTGATTGGAGCTCGTTACACGGTGCATCGTTTGGTGGCTAAGATTTTGCCAGAGCGGGTGCTGATTCAAGACATCTTGTCCAACGAGGGCGGAAGGTGGAATCGCATTTCAAAGGAAGATTATGAAGCCAAAAAGTCCTTCATCACCCAGAAAAAAACCTTGCTATAAACCATTAACAGGCGCTTGTTCGGTAATGCTGCTGCCTTGCTTCATCTCAAGAACTGAAGGCCTTACTTTTAAATCATGATTGCACCTCAAGAAAACGCTTCTTTGCGTCAATACAATTCCTTCGGTCTGAATGTGAATGCCGAATATTTTGCTGCCTTTTCGAAGCTCGATGATCTGCGCGAATTGCTGGAGTGGCGGAAGCGTAAAAAGTTGGACCTCCTTTTACTTGGTGGCGGAAGCAACGTGCTTTTTAAGGGCGATAAGTCGGGCTTGGTATTGCGCAATGAGTTGATGGGGATCAATTTGGTGGGGGAAGATGAAAGGAGCTATGTGCTGGAATCTGGAGCAGGGGTGGTGTGGCACGATTTGGTGATGCACTGCGTGAAGGAGAACATGGCGGGATTGGAGAATTTGTCGCTCATTCCGGGTAGTGTGGGAGCGAGTCCCATGCAAAACATCGGTGCCTACGGTGTGGAGATTGAGCAGGTTTTTGAATACCTCGATGCCCTGCATTTGGAAAGTGGGGAGGTTCATCGTTTCAGTCATGCCGATTGTCAATTTGGCTACCGAGAGAGCGTGTTCAAGCGGGCTTTGAAGGGCGAGTATTGTATAGTGAAGGTGGCCTTTCGCCTTCAGAAGGAAGCCAGTTTAAAAACAAGCTATGGCGCCATTCAGGAAGAGTTGGAGCGTTTGGGCGGGGAGCTGAACATCGCTAAGGTGTCTCAAGCGGTGATCAACATTCGTCAGTCAAAACTGCCCGACCCCAAGCTTATTGGCAATGCCGGAAGTTTCTTCAAAAACCCCGTGGTGAGCATGGAGGAGTATGCCGACATCAAAGAAAAGCACCCCAATATAGTGGCTTATCCTAGCGGCGAGGGCATGAAGTTGGCTGCAGGATGGCTCATTGAGCAAGCAGGTTGGAAGGGACATGATAGAGGCGCTTACGGGGTGCACGACAAACAAGCCTTGGTTTTGGTGAACCGCGGTGGTGCCACGGGTGAGAAGTTGTTTGCCTTGTCCGCCGACATTATTGCCGACATTGAACAGAAGTTTGGTGTGCGTTTGGAGCGGGAGGTGAATATGATTGATTAAATCACAATTCAATCAACTTTTA
>CALKGK010000070.1 GCA_938085105.1 uncultured Flavobacteriales bacterium | reverse complement strand
GAGTGTTGACAACGATACCTGCTTTACGAGCATCAGGTGAGATCTAATAGTCTGAGACCAACCCTTACTCTATAGATTGTATTTCAGGCGTATTGAGAAGCTTGATTGAGCAAAAGGAGTTTTTCTGTTATCTATTTGTGTTTTATACTCTTGTATGTCTTTTATTTATTGAATAATCACTTCCTGTATTGGGAAGTAAATCCCCCAACATCACCACTTAAAAACCTCCCTTTCATGCCACGCCAAATATCCTTCGTCCAGTAAAGCATAATTCTTCTGTGGCATGCGAATTTCCTTGCCTTCGAATTGATTCAACCAAAGCTCCCTGCCAACACCATTGGTTTGAGGAGACACCGCAACTTGCATGTTTGAGTTGATGCCCAATGCGCCTAAGTCGAACAGTTTGTGGTGCATGGTGCAATGGGTGTGAAGTCGGAATTTGTGCGAAAAGCCTAATTGTTTGAAAACAAAAAGGGGTGAACTTCTACATCCACCCCTTGAATCTTCTGCTTTGTTGATGACCCTAGTTCGAGCTCAAGGCAAAAAGCAAGTTCAACTGAACACCGCCATATTTAGTTGAGAAGTCTGTTCCTTCGAAACTCGTTTCTTCAAAAAAGTCGGTGAACGCACGAGAGTAAGTGAGCCCTAACGACAGGTTATCACTAAAATTGATTTGTCCTCCAAAGCACAAACCTGCTTCAAAGGCGTTACGACCATCAGTTGACTCTTCTTCTCCTGAATCTGTTGTTGTTACACCTCCAATAGTGGTCTCTGTTTCGTAGGATTGATTTGACGATAGTAAAATCCCAAAAGATGGACCTACTCTTAAGGTGAGCATGTCGTTCACCTTGAAACCCGCTAGGATGGGTGCTTGAAAAAATGCATCCGTATTTGTTGTATTCAACTTGGTCAAGAAGTCCACTCCTAAGATGGTTGACTGTGTTTCAGTTTCACTGCTCAAACTTCTTACTTGGTATAAACCTTCCAAATGAAGTTCAAAGCGATCATTCAATGGAACGTCAACAAAAAGTCCTGCTTGATACCCAAATCCCAAGGCATCTACCGCCTCAAAATCATCTGGCTCGGGATCAATCGCCTGAGTTAAAGAGAATAGATTTCCACCACCGAGTACACCGATTTTTAAATCTTGTGCGAATGAAGTTGTGGTTAATGCTAGCGCGAAACACGCAAAAAGTAAATTCTTCATAATTTATAGTTAGGTTACAAAGATTCAATTTTTTTTTGAATTGATGTAGCCCGTCTCCTCTTCAGCTGGGGCTGTGGGGCATGTTTTAGGAGCAAAACAATTCAAGTGAATAGGTTTCGAATGAGATGAGATTATTGCTTCCGATAGAAACGAAAAACAATACTGTGGAAATGCGCAGGTTCAAGCAAATGAAGCTAAAAAAAAGCCCCGATCTCTTTCGAAATTGGGGCTTTCAATGTTGTATTTGCTTCGTTCCTTAGAAGTTGAAACTGTCTTTGAAGTTTCTGAACTCCAAGTCGTTCATGGCTTTCTCCTTCAATGATCCATCTTTACCAATGGCCATTCCCAAGTGTGAAAGTACTTCAGCGCTGTTGTTCATTCTTGCTGCGATGATGGCGTGCAAGTAATGCGCCATTGCTGAGTCGTCTCCAGAGTTGTCCAAGGTGGTTTTTGCACCGTTGTTGTCTCCGTTCAACACTTTTGCGAGGGCGAGGTTGAAGGTGTTCATTCCACCCATGTTTGAAATTGCTCCAGCGTAGTCTCCGTTTTGGATTTGTACCAAACCTTTGTTGTACTTCACTTCATTTCCAGCGCTCATGGCTTCACCGAAGTATTCCAATGCTTGCTCACGGTCACCTTCCAAACGAGCGATGATTCCAAGGTTGTTCAAAGTAACTGGGTTACGTTCAACTTCCAAAGCTTTCTCAAACTTGGCCTTGGCATCGTTCATTTTGTTTTGCATGAAGTAGATACCACCAATGTTGTTGATTGCTCTGTAATCTCCAGGGAAGTTACGCTCAGCAGCCATGTAGATGGCCAATTGATCGTCAACGTTGTCGGTAAGGGTTGCAGCATACATCAATTCTTCTACAGTAAGGATGTCTGGGTTGTTTTTCGACAAAACCATCAATTCTTCATCGGTGTATCCTTCAACGTTATAGTTGATGCTTACCATTGAACGACGCAAAGAAGGAAGGATTTCTTTCTCAATCTCCTTGTAGGTTTTTGCAATGTTCTTGATTTCTTGCTCGCGTTTCGCCTTGTCAGAGTGCATTTCCAATACACGCAAGATCAAGTTCTTGTCTTCAATCTCAGAAGCTTGCATCAATTCTTTGAATCCTTCCCAGTCTTCTCCTTTTGGAGTGTTGGTGAAGAAGGCATCAGCGTTGTCCGGAGCGATTTTCTTTCTCTTCATTTCGCTCATGATGATTGCGTTGGCAGATTCTGCACGCTCTTGAGCCAAGTTTTCGTTCAAAGAAATCTCACCTTCAGGAGATGCATAAGCTTCAACGTTGGTTCCTGTGATCACAACGCTATCCACACTCGCTGCCAAAGCAATGAGGTCTTTTGCGTCTTTGATGTCTTGGTCGCGCAACTCACTGCTGCTAACTCTTGAAGAGTTGTAGCTATAATTCACCTCAGCTTCCTGAGTAAAGCTCAAGATGCGTTGGAAGTTGTCGGTAGCCATGATGGGCTTATCGTCGCTCATCATCAAATAAGGAGTGGTGATGACACCTGTTCCTACAGCCAATGGATCGAAAGAAGCGCTTTTGCTTCCTTTGGTTCCGCTCAAACGCAATTCCAAAGTTGCAGCGTTCTCCATTGCTGGGTCGTAAGCTACTTTATCGGTATAGCTAAAGCTTTTTCCTGTTTCGTAAGGAATTACTTCGTAGTTCGCAGCAGCGTCTTCTCCTTGGTACCCTTTCATTTCGAATGCAGACTCGCTTTCTCCATAGGTAAGAACCGGAGTGGCCTCTACAGTTACTTTCTTGTGGAAGTATTTTTCAGGGAATTTTCCTGTAATGTTCACTTCAACACTGTCACCACGAACAATGAGTGGTTCTGGCTCCGCTTTCGCGTTGAGTTCTTCAATGTGCTTCTCCATCTTGCCCAAGCCGCCGCAACTAGCGAGAACCAGACCGATGACCGTAAAAAGAGTGTAGACTTTAAAACTGGTCGTTTTCATCCTTAAGATATTTATTAGAATTGATTGTTTTCTTATGCTAAATTGGTGCAAAACTAAGATTCCTTAACGACATATAAAACAAAGTTGCCCATTGTTATATGTTGAAAAGCAGAGTTTATCCACCGAGGGTCGATTTTCATCGAAATGCGAGCTTAACTTGCCACAACTCCCATGTTGGAGAATTTTTTGATTCTGGCAGATATGCGCTTGTCTGCTTTCACCTTCCCCAAAGCTTTACTTTCTTTCAAAATGGTGTCGCGAACGGTTTGGAAGATGGCTGCATGATCAGTGTGTGCGCCACCTAAAGGCTCCGGGATGATGCCGTCAATGAGTCCGTTTTTCAACATGTCCGCACTGGTGAGTTTCAATGCTTCGGCGGCTTCTTTCTTGTGGTCCCAAGATCTCCACAAGATGCTGCTGCAACTTTCAGGAGAGATCACAGAGTACCAAGTGTTTTCCAACATCAATACGCGATCTCCAATGCCAATTCCCAAGGCACCTCCTGATGCACCTTCACCAATAACGATACAGATGACAGGAACTTTGAGCTGACACATTTCCAAAAGGTTGCGAGCAATGGCTTCTCCTTGTCCGCGCTCTTCAGCTTCCAATCCAGGGAATGCTCCAGGGGTGTCAATCAAGGTAACGATGGGTTTGCCAAATTTCTCAGCCATTTTCATCAAACGCAGTGCTTTTCGGTAGCCTTCCGGGTTGGCCATCCCAAAGTTGCGGTACTGGCGCATTTTGGTATTGATGCCTTTTTGCTGACCAATAAACATGAAGGTTTCGTCGCCAATCTGACCCAAACCACCAACCATGGCTTTATCGTCTTTCACCGTTCTGTCACCATGAAGTTCAATGAAGTTGCCTTCTGTAATGGCTTTGATGTAGCTCAAGGTGTAAGGACGCTCAGGGTGTCTTGAAACCTGAACCCTTTGCCAAGGTGTTAAGTTGTCATAGATGTTCTTGGTCGTTTCAGCAATCTTCTTTCGAAGTTCCTCTGCGGTTTGCTTCACGTCCACTTTGGACACCTCTTGAATTTCCAAGGTTTTTTCTAATTGTTCTTTGAGCTCTTTGATGGGCTCCTCAAAATCGAGATAAACAGGCATAGGTTCTGCACTTTGTGAACGACAAAATTAAGATATTTCTTCTCATGCCCTAAAGAAGAGAAGAGAAGCTTATCAACGCTGTAGAAATTCAATCATTTTTTGAAAGGCTCTCCCGCGATGACTGATGGCATTCTTTTCTTCGGAGCTCATTTCAGCAAAACTGCGTTGTTGTCCTTCGGGAAGAAAGATGGGGTCGTATCCAAATCCTTTTTCACCACTGCGCTTCAGGGCAATTTCGCCTTCTACAATGCCTTCGAAGAGGTGTTCCTCATTATCGAGAATCAGGCAAATGGCTGTGCGAAATTGTGCTTTCCGATGCTCCTTTCCCGCAAGTTTGCTCAACACAAGGTCCATGTTATCTTCACTGCTGCGTTTCGCTCCAGCATAACGGGCAGAGTACACCCCGGGCTCACCGTCAAGGGCTTCAATTTCCAATCCGGTGTCGTCAGCAAAACAATCAAAGCCGAAATGCTCTTTGATGTACCTCGCTTTGAGTTGGGCATTTCCTTGAAGGTCCGGCGCGTCTTCCACAATGTCCTCATGGCACTCAATGTCTTTCATGGTCTTGAGCACAAAAGCATCGCCCAAAAGTTCTTGGATTTCTGCTAGTTTGTGCTGATTATTGGTGGCAAATACGAGTGTTTTCATGCTTTTTCGCGAATGATTTTCCCGGAGGTGGTTCGTTTAAATTCGGGGTGATAGATGATTTCTTTCGGACTCTTAACGCTGCCCAATTCGTCGCGCAGACTGTCCATCAATAGTTTCTCACTTCGAGCATCCAAGGGAGGTCTTTCGAGGTGAAGTACCAATTTTTGTCCGAGCAAAGGATCTTTTCGGCCCGAAAAATAAAAATCCACGTCAAACCAATTGGCCAAGTGGGTTTCCAGTTGTTCAGGATGAATTTTCACGCCACCAGAATTGACGAGGTTGTCGATGCGTCCCAAAAGCTCAAAGGTGGTGAAATCAACGGGCTCGATGCGATCGTTGGTAATGACTTTTTCAGGGAGATGCTCTGCTTCAATGCACAAACACCTTCGTTCATCCCAGGTGTATTTCACGCCAGGCAAACAAGTGAAGTAGTCCGACCGATTTTCGCCATTCACCTTTCGGGTAGCAATGTGGGTGATGGTTTCGGTCATTCCGTAGGTTTCAAATACTTTTTTAGGGTGATGCTGAAGCAATGAGCTCAAGGCTTTGCTCACAGAAGCGCCCCCCAAGATGATGGTTTCGATGTTCTCTCCGGCCTTCGGATGGGTGGCTTTGCTCTTTTGAAATTGCATGGGCGTGAGTGCAGCAAAATCAAAGGAGGGAAGATCGTCTTGAAGTGGGGCAGAGGAGGGTGGAATGAGGTGCAGGTTCCAAGCGTTAACGATGGAGCGCACGAGCATCATTTTTCCCGCGATGTAAGCTGCGGGCAAGCAAAGGAGAGCTTCTGTTCCCGGTTTCAGTTCGAAGTGCTGGGCAGTAAGTTGAGCGCCCAAGGCCATGTTCGATTTTTGTATGGTCATGGTTTTCGGAGTGCCCGTAGTACCGCTGCTTTGGAGCGACATCAAATCACTGCCGTCAAACCACGCTTCCAAGGTCTGATGGATGGATTTGAGCCAGTCTTGATCAGAGGGCAGATCTCGCCATTTGCCATCGGGGCTGAGATCGTAGGTTTTTGATTGAAAGATTATTTTCCCGACCATAATAGGTCAAAATTAAACCAATTTGTGGTCTCGTAGCTCAATGTTCCGGCACTTACCTTGAGGGGTGCTTCGAAGTTATTGTGGTAGAGGCTTCCCGTTCCCAAACCTTGATGCATGGGATTGTTTTTGGTGTAGCACCACTGCGCAATGGCATTCAAGCCCAAGTTACTTTCCAAAGCACTCGTGGCCCACCAGTCGATGTTCCTTTCTTCAGCCAATGAAATCCATTCGTCGCAAGACTTAAATCCGCCCAAAAGCGAGGGTTTCAAAATGAGATAGGCGGGTGAAATTTGATCCAAAAGCTGTTTTCGATCTTCAATTGCATTCACGCCAATCAGCTCTTCGTCCAAAGCACAGGGAAGGGCCCCATTCAAACAAAGATCGCGGTGGAGTTCGATGTTTCCTGGAGCAATGACTTGTTCGATGGAATGAACGTCAAGCGCGGCAAGTTCTTCTAATTTTTGGTGCGGGTTTCTGTGGGTGAAGGCGCCATTAGCATCAACGCGAATGGTGATTTCCTCAGCGGAATATTTTTCTCGCACCCCAGCAATCAATTCCCGCTCTTTTTCCCAGTCCAAAGCACCAATTTTCAGCTTCACGCAGTCAAAACCGGCGTCGATTTTATTTCCCACTTGCTTCCGCATGTCTTCAATGGGAGCCATCCAAACCAATCCGTTGATCTTGATGCTGTCTTCCCCCGCGGTGAAAGGCGATGGAAACAGTTGGTGATGTTCAGCTTGCGCGTCCAGGAGTGCCATTTCAAGTGCGAATCGAAATGCTGGATAATTGTCGAGTTGAGCCTTCAAAAGCTGGTCGGGCGACGATTGAAACTTCATGAGAATTTCCTCAATATCGGCGCTGGTTTCCACACTCAGCCCTTCAATGATGGAGACTTCCCCAAAACCGACTCTTCGCTTCTTGCCTTCATCTTCCACTTCAATTCGGATGATCCAAGTGGGCTTTTCGGTGAGCACATCTCGGGAGGTAGTGGCGGGTTTGATGAAGGATAAAGGATGGTGTCGGTAAGAAAAGTTGAGGATGCGCATGGGCTAGTACAATCTTTTGAACACCTGTTCAACAGGGCCAAGTTTGAAATGTTTTCGCCAAAAATAAGAGAAAGGAAAGACGACAAGCCAAAATGCACTTTGCATGATGAGGATTTGAAGCGCGCCCATGTCGCGCGGAAGGAACATGGCAATGACGACTTGGTAGATTCCTGCCAAGAGTAAAATGCTATATTTCATATGCCCCAAAAGGCCAAAAGGATTCCATTTCGAATTGGAATGAAATATTCTTGAGGAGTACCAAAAGAGCATTCCGGAAGGGATGGCTATGAGCAAAAAGGAGGGTAGAAAGAAGCTAGGTCCCATCAATGTTTCTATAAATAATTGTGGGTGATTGGAACGACTGAAGAGTTCGTTCAGCTCACTTTCAACATAAAAAGCAATCAAGCAAGAGGCGAAGGCCAAAGGAATGCCAATGATGGTCATGAAAGAAAGTTTGATTCTTGCAAAAAGAACCCCTACTAAAGTAAAGGTGAGCCACGGGAAAATGCTGTAATAACCACGGGAAAGAATAATCCCTGTGGAGTTCAGAAGGAAAGACTTGCTCCCTTGTATCAGCCAGAGTTTTTCAGTGAATTGCAAGTAGTGAGAAACGAAAAAGGCACCTAAAAAGAGCAAGAGAATAAAGGTGGAATTGAGATTAATGATAAGGGAGAGGAAAGCCAGTATGATTCCCAACAACAGCAAAAAAGAACTACTAAAAAAGAAACACTGAAACAAACCAAGAGCACTAAGTATCAAGCCTTGGTAGAGCAGAAGGCGCTTTCTTCGCGCCACAGCCATTTCACCTTGTTCACCAAAAGACAAGCGAACTGCATTAAAGAATAAGAAAACGGCAAATGGAAGATCAAAAAGAAGATTAAATCGTTCGCGAGCAATTCCAGTGTATGCCCCTTCCCCTGCTAAGTGAAAAAGAGAAGAACAGAGCATAAGCGTGAATATACCTAGAAGCAAGTCTGCTCCAGAGTAGTAACTTTTGCTGGTATTCATAGTTCTAAATAAGGCATGCTGAAGCTACCTGTTTTTAGTGGTGAAACGACTATGGAATAATATAAATCGTGGCTAAATCAGACACAAATGTACTCAACTAAGCAGAGAAACAAGGAGAAGTACACAACTTATTCCAAAAGTACTGAGCGCAATTTTTTTCAACTCAGAGTCAAAATCGGAAGGGTTCTGAACACCAGCGACTTTGCGGAGATGGAGCAAGTGAATGGGAAGAAAAATAAGGGTGAGAAAAGCCCAAGAGGGTGCTTCGCTTAACAAGAAATAACTGATCAATGAAATCCATGCTCCGATGATCAAAAAGAAGTGGTAAATTTTTGCGTTCGAACTGCCCATCATCACAACCATTGTGCGTTTTCCACTATCCCGATCCCCCTTGATGTCGCGCATGTTGTTCAGGTTCAGAACGGCAGAAGCCAAAAAACCGATGCTCAATGCGGGGAGTAGGTGGTAGATTTCAAAGCTTTTGGTGAAGAGAAAACTGCTTCCCGCTACCCCAATGAGACCGAAAAACAAGAAAACAGACAAATCACCCAAACCACGATAACCGTAAGGATTCTTCCCTGCGGTGTATTTTAAAGCTGCGAAAATAGAGAGAACACCAAGGGCTAAAAAGAAGAGGGTGAGCTTCCAGTGCTCCATGCCAAAAGCCACGAGCAACAAGCCGATTCCGCTGAAAAAGGCGAAAGCAGAAAACAAGCCCATGGCAAAAAGCATGGACTTTGGGGCGATGGCTCCAGATTGTACGGCGCGTTCCGGACCAATGCGTTCTGCGTTGTCTGCTCCGTTCTGGGCATCCCCGTAATCATTCGCAAGGTTGGAAAGAATTTGAAGAAAAAGTGTCGTGAGCACGGCCAGAAGAAGAATGAATCCAAAATTCTCCGTGTTCGCAGGCACAATAGCTGCTCCCATAAAAATGGACGATAGCGCCAAGGGAAGCGTTCTTAAACGAAATGCGGAAAGCCAAATGCCTGCTTTTTTCATATTGCAAAGGTAGTTCGTAGAGGGTAAATTTGTATCATTGTAGCACGAGTAGCGGCAAATCTTCGGTGAATTGCCTTATTTTGTAGTTCAAATGATAAAGAAGGGAAGATTGTGTTAGTTGATTTTGGAGTTTGTAGCTTAGAAGTTCTTGAGGGGAATATTGTTCGGATTGTCCTCAAAAAAGAACAAGAAATTGGTGCCGATGTTGCACGGGCGATGTTTGAATATCTCCAAGAGATAAATCTCATCCCTTTTAAAACAATGGTCATCACGGAAGAGGACGTCCTTATTCTTCCTAGTGCTAGAGAATGGATGTCCGACCCATCCAGAGTTTCCCGCTCTTCTGCCGACGCTTTTGTGGTCGATAGTCTTCCCAAACGTTTGATTATTAACTTCTACATCAAACACAATAAACCCACCGTTCCCTCGCGTACCTTTACTTCCGAAGAGAAAGCATTGGCTTGGCTCCGGTCCCAAGCATTTTAGGACCTGCTTTTGAGTTGTTTAAAGTAGTCTTTCAGAACTCCTTCATTTTCTGTGCGAGGGGTGAATACTTCCAATATTGCACAGCCTTCTTTTGAATAAAGACGCTCCAACGCTGTTTTGAGCTCTTCTTCATTTTGAGCAGATGAATAATCCAATCCAAAATCTTCAGCCGTACTTTTCGCACTGCGCTGATGTGGCGTTTCAAAGCAAGCGTCCAATGCGCCACTGGTGCTCGGACCTGGGATGATTCTGAAAATGCCGCCACCGCCATTGTTGATTACAATCACTTTGAGGTTCTTTGGAAGGTGGTCGTGCCAAAAAGCATTGTGGTCGTAAAAGAAAGCAACGTCGCCGGAGATCAAGGTGGTGGTGCGCTCATTCAAAAGGGCAAAACCAATGGCAGTACTGGTGCAACCGTCAATTCCACTGGTCCCCCGGTTGCCGTAATAGCGCAAGTCTCGGCGGGAACTGTAAAGCTGGATATATCGCACCACTGAGCTGTTCCCCATTTGAAGGTCAGAGTCGCTCGGAATTCGATCGAGTATGCTGTCAAATGCACTCATGTCCGAAAAAGGAAGGCTCCGAACCACTTCTTGGTGCCTTGCGCGAATATGCTCCTCCTTGCTTAACCAATGACGGTGATATGCACTTTTGCACGGGGCATCAATCCGTTGAGCCATTTCAGCGAGAAAATCACTCCCCAAAACAGGGATGGTATGCTCGAGCTGACGAAAGGTGTCCAAAAACCGATCGCTCTCATCCACATGCCAATGGCGCAAGGACTGTTTTCGAAGGAGGGCTTTGATTTTTTTAGAAATGATGTTGTGGCCAATGGTAATCAGCAATTCAGGAACAAGTGCCGCATCTTCATCAGCCCCCAAACTTTCCAATAAACGATCAATGCACGAAATGGCGTGATTACTGGAGGCGTTGCTGGTGCTTTCCGTGAGTACCAAAACATTGTCCATATTGGCCACCTTGTCCAAATGCTCGGGATGCACCAACTCGGCGTTTTGTGTGATGAGGATCATGACTTTCGGACAAGCCGCCATGGAACTTGAAATCCATTGCCACGTTTCTTCACTCAAGGTATGCTGCATTTCAAGAGTGCTCTTCAAGGGTGTTTTGGGGCGCTCTTCCTCCGTGGTGTAGTTGTAAAGCGGTTCGTTGAGTGGAATGTTGAGGTGCACCGGACCTTGAGTACGGTGGGTGCAGGCTTCCCAGGCTTCGTTGATTCTACGTTGATTGTACCAGCGCGACTGAGCGTTGCTGCCTTCTTTGAGTTGAGCAAAATAACGAACGTGCTTGCCAAAGAGCTGCTCTTGGAAAATGCTTTGTCCTTCTCCTTGGCCAATCCACTCTTCCGGTCGGTCTGCACTCAACACAATGAGCGGTGTTTTTTGGAAAAAAGCTTCGGCAACGGCCGGACCATAATTGTATGCTGCAGTTCCCGATGTGCATACTACAGCAACCGGCGCTTGGAGGTACTGACTCATCCCCAAAGCAAAGTAAGCCGCCACCCGTTCATCGGGAATGGAGTAGGTTTTTACTTCGGGATGATGGTAGAAACTATACGAAATGGGGGCATTCCTGGATCCGGGCGAAATCACCACGTGTTGGAGTCCTTTCTGCACCAATATCGAAATGAGGTCTTGTACGTTGGCTTTGTTGCTTTGCATGTGCACTATTCTGATCGAAGTTTACAACTTTTCAAGCACCCCTTGAAGTACTTGCAATTTGGCATTGGTTTCTTCCCATTCATCTTCCGGCTTTGAACTCGCGGTAATTCCGCCTCCAGCAAAAAGGTCGTATCCCGCCCCAGTCCATTCCATACAGCGTAAATTAACAAAGTACTGCGCATTTTGATCGTTGTCTCGTACGCCAATGTATCCCGTATAAAGTCTACGATCATGAGATTCCAATTGCTCAATGCATTGGAGCGCTTTATCTAGCGGGGTTCCACCAACTGCAGGAGTGGGATGGAGGCTTTCGAGAATGGTTTGGGTTGGAAGTGATCCACTGAACTGAATGCGTGTTTTAAGGTGTTTGAGGTGTCCGGCCAATTGCTCTTCTCTCGGGTCGACTTGAAGTTCTTTGGGCTTAAGGTTTTTGACTTTTGCGAGGATGTAATCGGTCACAAAGGCCTGTTCTTGGTATTCTTTTTCGGTCCAGGCTCTCGGTGTGCGAGTGTTGATGGTGCCTGCGAGCGACATCGTCTCGAATTGACCATTGCTCACCGTTAAAAGAACCTCAGGAGTGGCACCACACCACACGCCATGTTCTGGGTGAATGAGGAAATAAACGAAGGCGGTCGGATAGCTCTCGCACAAGGCTTGAAACAAGGCATCGGCCTTCGGGTTTGATTTCGAAAAATGCGACACTCGGCTTAGGACCACTTTATTCATTTCACCGCTTTGAAGCAATGTTATGGCCTTTGAACACCGGGAAAGGTGCTCTTCTTGTGTACTTGGTTTTTGAGCCGAATTGACTGCCTCAGCATGACGATCGAGGTGCTTTTGAAGTGCATCTTTGCTCGGGTCAAAAAGTTCCTTACTTCCAGAAAACTGAAGCGCCTTCTCATTTTTATCAAAGGGCTTTGTACTGAAACAAACAGCCCCTTCATTTCCTTCGCGAAGCAAAAAAGCTTGTTTGGAATGGGGCAATCGATAAGCGGCAAGAGCGGAAGCAGGAAATTTAGGCATTGACCTGTGGAATAATCATAACGGTTAAACGAGCAACAGCAATCAAGCGTTCTTGTTCATCCACGATGTCGATGTTCCACACGTGAAGTTTACCTCCTTGATGAACGATTTTTGCCTTACCGGTAACAGTTCCTGAGCGCTTTCCTTTGAGGTGATTGGTATTGATTTCCACACCAACCGCAGCTTTTCCCTGTTCGTGAACGAGGAAATGTGATCCAACCGAGCCCAAGGTTTCTGCCAAAGCAGCACTTGCACCACCGTGAAGCAATCCGTAAGGTTGATGGGTTCTTCCATCTACGGGCATGCTTCCTTCCACGTAGCCTTTCTCAATTTTCGTGAGCCGCATTCCAAGGCTCTCTCCAAGCGTGTTTTTGGTGTTCTTGTTGATCTCTTCTAAAAACGATTGTTCAGACATGCGCTTCCTTTTCTACTTTTGTCAAAGGTACAAAGCCACAAGCTGTGAATGAAGCTGAAATGAAATATCGTGTTTTATTGCTCGAGGACGAACTTGCCCTCCGAAAAGGCATTGCGCTAAATCTAGAGATGGAGGGCTATGATGTGGTGGCCATCGATAACGGTCCGGATGGTCTTGAAGCCCTAAGAAATCAGCGCTTCGATATGGCCATTCTCGATGTAATGCTGCCCGGAATTGACGGTTTCACGATTTGCAAGACGGTGCGCTTGGAGGGGAATACCACGCCAATCATGTTCCTCACAGCAAAAAATACGGGTCCGGAAAGAGTAGAAGGATTGAAACTGGGAGCAGATGATTACCTCAGCAAACCATTTCATCTGGAAGAGCTGCTCTTGCGGGTTTCCAAACTCATCGTTAGAAAAGATCACCGTCAAACAAGCTTGGCCACGCTCGATGAATTCAAATTTGGTCCCTGCCACGTCAATTTTAAAACCTACCGAATAGTCGATAAGGACGGCGAAGAGCGAACCTTGTCAAAAAAAGAAATCATGTTGCTCAAACTTTTGATTCAAAAAAAGGATGAAGTGGTGAGCAGAGAAGAAATTCTTGAAAGCGTATGGGGCTACGATGTTTTCCCTTCTACGCGCACGATTGACAACTATATCTTGGCATTCAGAAAGTATTTCGAACCCAATCCAAGGCAGCCTCAGCACTTCTTTTCGGTGCGTGGAGTGGGCTATAAATTTTCTCCCTGAAAAAAAGTTGAAGAAAAAAGGCAACCCTCAATAAGTCGCTACGTCTTTTAAGTGTTACGCGGTTTCCAGGACTGCGTAGGTTTCAAAATTTTCCTTGCAGGTTTACGAAAAAGGGCTCCGTTTTAGGGTCCTTTTTTGTTTTTACCGTCCTTTCATCTTTCATCAATAGTCCATTGTATCGCTCACATCCTTGACAAGGTAGATGAGATACTCAACTTGTTGGTACATTGAAAAAGCAAAGATGATAAAGGCCAGAATCAAACCAACGATACGTGTGGTCTTGTTTTTGATTCCGAAAGCGAAGGCGAAAGGAGTGAAGGCAAAGAATATCCAAACGATCGCAATGATGAATCGAGCAGGCGAGGAATAAAAGTCATCAATGAAGGTGGTTAAGAGTTTGTTCAAGATGCTGCTGAAAACCCAGTATCCAAGAGCAATTACAATGAGGATATCAACCCCTCGATGGCGCTGATCGTTGGTCGTAGTGTTGTTTTCTTGTGTCATTTTAATTAAGATTGTGTTCCTACTTCAACTTTACGTAAACCACGGCTTTGGTATCAAAGAATTCCTCACTAAAATACTTTTTAAGTGGAATCACTTCGGTGTCGGCCTTTGCGGCTTTTAATTCTGCTTTTAGATCGCCTCCTTTGAGGTAAAGAATTCCATTCGGGAAGGCATTGATTTGCTTATTGGTGATCTTGTTTCGAACCCAAGGAATGAATTCATCGAGTTTGGTCACGGCTCGCGAAACCACAAAATCAAATTGTCCTTTCACTTGTTCCGCTCTTCCATGAATGGCGTGCACGTTTTCAAGATCGAGGGCTTCTTTTACTGCTTCAACGACTTTGATTTTTTTGCCAATACTGTCCACCAAGGTGAATTGAACATCCGGAAAAAAGATGGCCAAAGGAATGCCCGGAAATCCGCCGCCGGTTCCCACGTCAAGCACCTTGCTCCCTTTCTTGAAGGGCATGGCTTTTACAATCCCGAGGGAGTGCAGTACGTGCTTTTCGTAAAGATTATCGAAGTCTTTTCGTGAAACCACATTGATTTGAGCGTTCCAAAATTCATACAAAGGATAGAGTTCTTCCAGTTGTTTGATTTGGATGGGTTCGAGCTCAGGAAAGTAATGTACAATCCTTTCTACGTTTAAAGGCATAGGGTAATTTATAGCGTGTCTCGCGTATTCTTGAGGATTTGGAAGAGGAAGTCTCGAGCACGGAATAACTGAGCTTTCACGGTTCCCAGAGGGATGTCAAGTTCTTCCGCAATTTCTTCGTAAGAGTATTCTTGGAAGTATCGAAGCTCAATCAATTGGCGGTACCTCGGCTTGAGTCGGGTCACCACTTCTCTCATCTTCTCCACACGTTCCTTCTTCTGCAGGGCTTGGATAGGGTCCAAATCTCCATCGCTAATGCTGATTTCCATGCTTTCCCCATCGTCGTTGGTGAATCCAGCGTCCAAAGACAAAGCTTGGATCCTTTTTTTCCGAATAAAATCAATGGCGTTGTTCGAGGCAATTTTGAAGAGCCAAGTTGAAAACGCAAACTTCGGGGTGTATTGGTGAAGACGTTTGAAGGCTTTTCCGAAAGCTTCGATGGTCAAATCATCTGCATCGTCTCGATTATTGACCATTTTGAGCAACATGAAGTAAATGGACTCACGATAGCGTTCCATCAATTCCGCATAGGCGCGTTGATCCTTGTTTTTTAAAGCCGATTGGACCAGGTCATAGTCCTTCTTTGCTTTATCAGACAGGTGATTGTTTACTTCCATTGT
Organism: uncultured Flavobacteriales bacterium; assembly: GCA_938085105.1. Classification (GTDB taxonomy): domain Bacteria; phylum Bacteroidota; class Bacteroidia; order Flavobacteriales_D; family Sanyastnellaceae; genus CALKGK01. The sequence goes on along the minus strand of CALKGK010000070.1, from coordinate 20,476 downwards.
TTCGGTTTGGCGAACAGGTTTGACATCCATAACACAGGATTTATGATCCATAACGTAGCTTCGAGCCAAGGACTCGCCCAAAACAAACTGAGTTGATTTGAACGCTTCATAGCTCCCCTAAAAGTAATGAATTGAACGATGTACCGCAGGGCAAGCACAACGGAGGCTATTAAAAACTCCTTGTGCATAACACTCCAAAGCACCGCTAACAACCACATAGCGCAGGCACTGGTAGGGTGAAGGGCAAGCAGGATCTTGTGAAAAAAGGTGTAATGAGGTGCTGTTGAGAGGTGTCTTCGCTTCTGAGTCCACCATGCTTTCCACGTTGTTTTCGCAGGAGAACTGGTTTGGGCATCAGGATGAAAAACAATTCCAGTGTTCGATTTGGTGGCGTTTTCTTTGATGAACAAATCGTCATCACCGCTGGCAATGTGGTAGTGTCGCTTAAATCCACCTTTCGCAAAAAAGAGCGATTTGGTGTAAGCGAGGTTCCGTCCCACTCCCATGTACGGGGTGCCAGCTGCTGCGAACGACAAATAGGTCAGTCCGGTTTGAAAAGCGTCGTATCGAATTATGGCATTCAACAATCCTCTGGTTTTTTGATAAGGAGAGAATCCCAAACGAATGTCTTTCTCTTCGGCTCCATTCATCATGTGGCGCAACCACTGATCGGAATTTGGGCTGCAGTCTGCATCGGTGAGCAACAACTGCTCATACTTTGCTCCTTTAATGCCCAAGGTAAGCGCGAATTTTTTCCCCATCATCATTTGCTTGTCTTCATTCAAATGAATGCAATGCAGATTGGCAAAACTGTGTTGAAAGGCTTTCAGAATATCCTCGGTTTCATCCCAACTGTTGTCATTAACAACCACCAGCTGAAACTCGGGATAGTCTTGGTCCATCAAAACAGGGATCAACTTCCGTAAGTTCTCTTCTTCATTCTTAGCGCAAATTACAATGGAAACAGGTGGGGTGTGTCCGCCCAAAGGACGATGCTTCCATAAGGCAATTCTGACAAAGAAGTAGAACTGGTAAAACAACTGGAGCAAGAGGGACGCGACGAGCAGACCCAAGATCACTTGGTCCAAAAGGCTCAGTTGCTCATAAAAGGAAGAGGTCAAGGCTTTCATCGTGTCAAAATTACACCCATCTCCCATGGTGGAAAAGAAAAAGGCGACCATTGGTCGCCTTTTTATGAACATGCTTTTTTCTGCTACAATTGAATTCGCTTACTGAACGATGAGTTTTTGCGTGAGTACAGTGCTTCCGTTCACAACGCGCACAGTGTACCATCCTTTGGCCAAGCCGTTCAAATCAAAACTGCTTCGTTGTTCTTGGCGAAGTACTTTCTCCAAAACAACTTGCCCCAAGTTATTCACCAAGGCAATGCGTTCTCCCTGGATTCCCTCAGGCAATTCAACCGTGAGTTCATCACTCGCAGGGTTCGGGTAGATCGTGAATGAAGGCGTTGCTGTTTCCTCAACGTTCACAGGGTCGTTGGTGCAGAAGTTCACGCTTTCATCATCCCCAAATTCACCTCCATATAAAATTACACCTTGTGGAGCAACAATGCGGTATTGTCCTTCACCCCACTCACAGCAAATTCCATCGCCATAAGAATCAAAGATGTTGAAGTCATAACACCCTTCAGACAAGCAAACCGTTTGTTCAATAACTTCTCCATCGGTATCGTCGCTGTATGGTCCGCCACTCGCAAGGGTGTTTCCATTTTGGGTGATGGTCCAAGTGGTTTCAGATCCATAATCATCTGTGGTGATGGATACTTGAATGTCCACGGTTGGTCCAGCAAATCCGGTGTATGTCGCTTCAATCACGTTGTTCAACTGGTCTTCATCAGCACCACCGTTCGGATTGGTAACGTTGATGAGCAAGGTGTTTGTTCCGCCAACGCCGTTAAGGGTTGGGAGGTAAACCAATTCGCTTTGGTTTTGCGAGAGGTTGCCGGTCCAAACGAATGGGTTTTGTTCCACTCCGTTCCAAGTGTAGGTTACAGTTGCACTGGTCAATGTTTCGCTTCCACTATTGAAGAGGGCAAAAACGGGCGCAAAAACAGCATCACATACTTCGTTGTCAATGTCATCAATACTACCAGCAGCTGCATCCAAAGCAAACACTTCAGCTCCTTCTGGCCATCCGTCCATTACGGTAACTCCTGAATTGAGCGGGTCAAGCCAATCTCTCAATCGGTTCGAGCTTGATGATCCATCCCAGCTCACGCCAAATCTTCCGTAGTAGTCAAACTGACCGTTGTTGTTGTTTCCTTGGCAAGCAGCGGCACCTCCGTAGAGTTGACCAATAATTCTGTGGTTTTGATCAAAGAGGGGAGATCCTGACGAACCGCCTTCTGTAACTCCTGCTTCCCATTGGTTGATGAACCAAACAGCCGCTCCGGCCGCGTTATCGTGGAAAGGAGCGTCTTCTTCAAAACAAATCTTTTTCAAATCACCAGATGGGTGGTGAATTCCAACGGCTTCAGTTACGGATTCTTCGTCACTGTTGTCCCATCCTACAAACTGTGGGTTGAAGCTTTCAGGTACGTCTTGGCTCAACTCGAGCAATGCAAAATCTGATGCTCCGTTCGATGCGCGGAGGGTAGATCCAGAGATGCTTTGATTGGTTGGCCCGGAGTTTCCGTCACAGTTGTTTTCAGGTGCTTCGTGGTTGAAATAGAATACCCAATTGTTTTGTCCACCCAAACAGTGGTTTGCTGTGAGGAAGTAAGGTGTGCCGTCTTGAGCGGTATTGTTTACCAGTGCTCCAGAGCAGGAAGCAAAACCTCCGCTAACGATCAAAGCAACCGAGCGTTTCTCAATTTGCCAGTCGGCTCCTTCCGGACAATTCACACCAATGTTGCAATTTCCTGAGTTTCCAAACGGACCGCGATTGTATTCTTCTTGCACTTGCTCCAAACGTTTCAAAATGCTACGGTAAGCGTGAACTACGGTTCCAATGTGCAATTGACCTTGACCGCGACGCTTGAACGGCTCGTGGTACTCAAGAATCACTTGGTCTCCATAAACCAAACCGAGTCCGAACGTTCCCCATTCTTTGTTGTTTTCGCTGGTAAAAGCTCCCAAGTATTCCGTGCGATCGCTGTTCCAAACAAACAATTTCGCACCTTCTGGCAATTCAAACTGATCAAAAATCATGGAAATGCTGGAGGCGTGAGGACAAGAAACCATGTAGTAATAGATGCGGTCTCCATTCGAAGCTTCTTCATAAATGGCTTCGTTGCGAACGTCAATGCTTGTTTCGATTTCAATCCCAAAGCGGTAAGGCACATCTTTCAACTGATCTGAAATGGCATCTTGAGCGCGGATGAGATCCATGTCCAAGGTGTTAGTTTCGAATTTTGGAAGCTGACTTACATCAAAAGAGAAATCGGAGTTCCATCGTTCTGGACTTCCGCCTTGGCTAATTTGAGCTTGGATTCCCGCCATAGTGAAGAAGGCGAGAAGAAGGGTAAAGATTTTATTCATCGAACTTAGGTCTATATTTAATATGTGTACATAATTCTATCATCAATCCCTTCAACAAAGAGCACCATCTCTTTTGTTCCAGGATACTGTAGATCTTTTACGTTAAAATTCAATTTTGTTTCAATCAAAGAGCGGCAATTGTCATTGTTTCCATTGTGGATCAAACGCAATCGGCATTGAGGAGGAAGGGATTTTGCATAGGCTCCATTGCTTACGAGCTCAAATGAGTGCTCTTCACAGCCTCCACTATATGTTACAGTTAAAGACATGATATCCCCATTCAACTCGTGCGATTTTATGGTAAATACATCGCTCTTGCTGCTGAAAAGCTCTCGGTCAATTACTGCCAAGGGATGCTTCGTTTCGTTCATTTCGCTTTTTTGTTCTTGAGTGTTGCTTTGCTCTGCTTTGGAATCTTTTCCCGTTTTGCAGGCGCTCACGCTCAAAAAAAAGAGGGTTAGGAGGATAAATGGTCTCATAGTCAAATGTAGTATTATTGCTGGTTTTCTTAGGGCTGAAGTTCATAAAGAACATGGATTCCTACTCGGAGGCACTCCTACTGATAATCAGCCTTCTTTTAGTTCTTAGGCTTTGCTCTTTTCTTTCACCAATTCTTTCAAGGCAAACATTTCATCCCGCAATCGAGCGGCTTCAATGAAGTCGAGCGCTTTTGCCGCTTTCTCCATCTTCTTCTTAGTTTGCTCCATGGCTTTGGTGAGTTTTTCAGCACTCATGTATTGCATTACGGGGTCTGCAGCAATGCTGTTTTGGGCATTTCTCTCGGGTTCAACGTAGGCTTTTGGTCGGTCGTGAATGAGTTCGTTTTGCTCGAATATGCTGGTGCGTTTCTTGGTGATCTGACGCGGCTCAATACCGTTGGCTTTGTTGTATTCCATCTGCCGCGTTCTTCTTCGAGCGGTTTCATCAATGGTTTGCTTCATGCTGTCCGTGATGGTGTCGGCATACATGATCACGCGTCCATTCACATTTCTCGCAGCCCTTCCCGCGGTTTGTGTCAAACTTTTATTGTTCCTCAAAAAGCCTTCTTTATCGGCATCCATGATGGCAACAAGACTTACTTCAGGCAAATCCAGTCCTTCCCGAAGGAGGTTCACTCCAACAAGCACGTCAAATGCTCCGTCGCGCAGTTCTCTCAAGATTTCAACGCGGTCCAAGGTTTTAACTTCGGAGTGGATGTATCGGCATTTGATACTCAAGCGATCAAAATACTTGGCCAGCTCTTCTGCCATTCGCTTGGTTAAAGTGGTCACCAAGATCCGTTCATCTTTTTCAATGGTTTTCCGAATCTCTCCGATCAAATCATCCACTTGGTGTTCTGAGGGGCGAACTTCAATGGGCGGATCGAGAAGGCCGGTTGGTCGAATCACTTGCTCCACCACCACACCTTCACTGAGTTCCAATTCCAAATCTGCAGGAGTAGCACTCACAAATACGACTTGATTGAGGAGTTCGTAAAACTCATCACCCTTGAGCGGACGGTTGTCCAAAGCGGAGGGGAGTCGGAAACCGTAATCCACCAAGTTGACTTTCCGAGATCGGTCCCCTCCATACATGGCGCCAACTTGAGGCATGGTAACGTGACTCTCATCCACCACAAAAAGATAGTCGTCTGCAAAATAATCCAAGAGGCAGAAGGGGCGCTGTCCCACTTCTCGTCGGTCAAAAAAGCGGGAGTAGTTCTCAATGCCTGAGCAATAGCCCAATTCGCGCATCATTTCCAAATCGTAATTCACACGCTCTTCCAAGCGTTTTGCTTCGAGGAATTTCCCCTGTGAGTTGAAGAAATCCATCTGCTTCACCAATTCTTGCTGAATTTCCCAGATGGCTTCTTTCATCACATCTTTTCCCGTCACAAAGAGGTTGGCCGGGTAGATCTGAACCGATTCAAAAATGTGCAATGTTTTCGCTGTTTCTGGGTCAATGCTCTCGACCGACTCAATCTCATCACCCCAAAAAGAAACCCGAATGGCATGGTCAGCATAGGCGAGGAAGATGTCCACAGTGTCTCCGTTCACCCGAAAATTCCCCCGATTGAATTCAGCCCTTGTTCGACTGTACAAACTGGAAACGAGTTGATAGAGGAATTTGTCTCTCGATATTTTTTGCCCCACTTCAACAGGGATCACACTTTTATGAAATTCCACCGGATTTCCAATTCCGTAAATGCAGGAGATGGAGGCCACAACGATCACGTCTCTTCGTCCGCTCAAGAGCGCAGAGGTAGCACTCAAACGCAGTTTCTCAATTTCTTGATTGATCCCAAGATCCTTTTCAATGTAGGTGTTGGTCACTGGTATGAAGGCCTCGGGCTGGTAGTAATCGTAATAAGAAACGAAGTACTCCACGAGGTTGTTGGGGAAGAATTCTTTGAACTCACTGTAGAGCTGAGCGGCGAGGGTTTTGTTGTGACTCAAAATGAGGGTGGGTCGCTGCGTTTCCTGAATCACATTGGCCATGGTAAAGGTCTTTCCCGACCCCGTTACACCCAACAGGGTTTGGTATTGGCTTCCAGCGTTGACCCCTTCAACGAGTTGTCGAATGGCTTCGGGCTGATCTCCCGTGGGAGAGAATTCAGAATTCAGTTCAAACTTCATAAAGACAAATGTACCAAAGTGACTTAAAACAAGAGTCCTAATTTTAATCCGGCACGCGGCACAATTCCAAGAAAAGAGCTTTCTGCAAGAAGTTGGTTTTCATTTCGCCTATAGAGCAGATGACTGCCAAAAAAAGGAGTGCTGGAGAGGATGGATTCGAAGCGCCCAACATTGATTTCGTCCAGATCCAAAAGTTCACTTGAAACTTGATTGAAGGAGAGTCCGAATCCCAAAATAGTCCAATCAATGCTCCATCTTTTTTTGATGATCCACTGCACTCCGTATTCGATACCAAAGCCCATTCTTTTCCAATCAACATCGATGGTGTATGCTCCGTTTTCATCATTTTTCAGTGGACCGAGGTGGGTGCTTTCAAAGCGAGTAAGTTGAGCGATGGAAAAGAGTCCGAAATAGGGTTTGGTTTCCATACGACGAGCGCGCTCTGTGTAAAAGCGAAGACCAAGGTGAAGTCCAATGTGCTGGGCGCTGCCTTCTTCAAAGCTGAAGCCTTCATCACTGCGATCGAGAAAAGTATTGGGTCCGGACATCCCAGGACGAAAGTTGGCTCCCAATTGCCAAGAATATTGCTTTTTATAGACCTTCTCATAAGAGAACCCGACGCAGCCCAAGCTTGCTCCAGAGGCATTCCATTTGGCAACTCGAATTTGTGCAGAGCCCTCTTTGGCTTGAAGAAGGAGCAGAAAGGAGCAGCAAATGAGGATGAATTTCATTTGCCGAAGAACGGGAAAAAAGAGGTCTTTTTAAAAGAGTCAATAGCTCTTTGCTTTGTGGATGATGCTTTCTGCGATGTGTTTGATCTGACCTTTGCCATGTGTTTTGCTCAATTGAATGGCGGAAATGCACATCAGAATGAAAAGCAAAGTGCAGAACACGGGTTTGATGATGGCATGTACACTTGGCAAAACTTTGTTCAGAAAGCGGGGAAGAGCGGCGGTTTTTTGTTTTAAAAGTTCCTGACGGGAATTCCGTCGTTCCTTTAAATTCATTTGAACTTGTTCGTTGCAGCTAAAGAAAAGTCCGTATTCATCTACGGGAGGTTCTACCCATTCCTTTTGGGATTTGCTTGAATGTTTGTTTTCGGCCCAAGAGTAGTTGGCCAATTTGATCAAGAAGTAAAAGCACAATAATTGAAGTGCTAAAACTAAAAAGAGAACTCCTATCATGGTTGTGGTCATAGCGCTTGGTTTTTGTTTGAGACAAACATAGAATGCACTCGCCGATTCTAACTTCTACAAATTATTACAACAGATGTGAGTTTGACTTTGATTTTACATTCTAATATCCATAAATTCAGGGTCTTTCATTTTTAAAAACGGATGTATGAAACCAATAGAGCAGGTCTTGAATGGCTGGACCCACAAGACGTTTGATGGTTTTTTGAAGTATTTGAAGTCGCGCGATGGTCGCAAAGGCGTTTTGGATCTTGCTTTGGCACGCTCCATTCGCAAAGGCAATTTCGTGCCGGATGATTTCGTTCAAGAGAGCTACGGGAAGCTAGATGGCAAGTCGAGAGCGGCGTACCACGGGGTCCGAAAGCGCTTGGCCCACCAAACGGTGAAGTACATTTCTGAGGAGTTGATGGGGGAAGAGGATGAAGGAGAACGAGAGGTTTTTGAGTCGATACGAGCCGCTCGGTATTTTGCGAAAAATGGTCAGGAAGACTGGGCCAAGTCCTTACTTCAAAGGGCGAACCGAGTGTCTGACCAAAGTGGAAGAACCTTTCTGCAGAACTGGGTCTTGAACGAGCGGATTTCGATGGCCGGTCAACAGGGTGAAGCTACGGTCTTGGCTCTGAAAGAGGAGCGAAAACAACGCATTTCAGAAATGGAGTTGGAACAGCGAATGATGATGGCGAAAACCCACCTCCAAGTGAGGATGATGCAGCGTAAAAGTGCAGCTTTGGCCAACTCTCCCATGGATTTACTTCAGCAAACCTTGTCGGAATACGACTTGTTAGAGGGGGAGGTGAAGAAGCCCAAGCTCATGCATCAATTGGCCGCGATGGTGCGGGCGGTTTTGGTGGCGTCCAAAGAATTTGAGGAGGCTCGGAATTTTCTCTACGCTCAACACGAGCAAATTTCTCAGGCCGAAGGAGCGTATTCTGATGAGCAGGAATTGGAGATGGCGTATTTCCTTGCCCATGCCGATTACCGCTGCCGACAATATGATTTAGCGCTCGGACGAATGGGAGAGCTCTACCGATTGGTGCATGCTCTGCCTGTTTCTCGAAAACACTTCTGGTTCAGCAAGGCCGTGCTTCTGGAAGCGCAAACACGAAATTTTTCCGGACAACTCTCCAAGGCGCAAGAATTGTTGTTGGACATGCTCGATCATCCAGCATTTTCTGGGGTAACTAAAGAACGCTATAACTTGATCTTGAATTTGGCCGTGCTCTATTTTCAATTGGGCTTGTTCGATAAAGTGCTGGACACTTTCAAACTCTTTCGTCATCGTACTCAATGGCATGTAGAGTTTATGGGCTTGGAGTGGGTGCTGAAAAAGCAAATGATTGAAGTGATCGCCCTTGTGGAGCTCTACGAAGACGAAAAAGCGCTTCAAGGAATTGCTCGTATACGAAGTTGGTCGGAAGAATTCTTTCGTCAGCCACCATACAGAAGAGTGCTCTTGTTTTTGGAGTGGGTGGAGCGGTATTTGAACGATCGTTCTTCGTTTTCCAATCCGGATGTTATGGAGAAGATGGGCAAAAGTTTGGCAGTTCAAAGCGATCGGAGGGAAGACCTCCAAGCCGTGGCCTACTATACTTGGCTGAAGAGCAAGGCCGAAAAGAGGAGTTATTATGAATTGCTCTTGGAGATGGTTGCTGGAGCTTAGGCAAAAAAAAACGGCCGATCCTGAGATCCGCCGTTTTCAATCAATGTATTTCAAAAGGTCTTATTCACCAACCACCTCGAAAGAGAGTGTTTTGATGACCTTCTTGTGCAATTTAATGTTCGCTTCGTAAGTACCAAGCTCTTTAATTGCGTCTTCTTTAATGGTAATGCTCTTACGGTCGAAATCGAATCCAGCTGCAGCAAGTGCTTCGGCAAGTTGGATATTGTTTACAGAACCAAAGATTTTACCGTTCTCACCAGCTTTAGCACCAATTTTCAAAGTGATGCCGTCCAGCTTCGCAGCCATTGCTTCAGCCGCCTCAAGAATTTTTCCTTCTTTGTGAGCGCGCTGACGAAGGGTTTCTTCGTGCATTTTTTTCGCTGAAGGAGTTGCTGAAATAGCGAAACCTTGAGGAATGAGGTAGTTTCTCGCATAACCGTTCTTAACGATCAGGAGGTCGTCTTTTGAACCGAGGTTCTCAACGTCTTGTTTAAGGATAATTTCCATGATGTATTAAGATTAGAGGGTTACTTGAGCATGTCAGCAACATAAGGAAGCAAAGCCAAATGACGCGCTTTCTTGATTGCTTGAGCTACTTTTCTTTGGTATTTCAATGAAGTTCCTGTAAGACGACGAGGAAGGATTTTTCCTTGCTCATTGCACAACTTCAACAAGAAGTCAGGATCTTTATAATCGATATACTTAAAACCAGATTTACGGAAACGACAATACTTGTCTCTAACAGTTTCAATCTGGATAGGATTGAGGTATCTTACTTTATCTGCCATTGTTCAGAACTTGAAAGGGTTATTCAGCCGACGCTGATTGTGTTTTTTTGTTTCGACGTGATTCCGCGTAAGCAATGTGGTGCTTCTCCATGCGGGTAGTCAAAAAGCGAATAATGCGCTCGTCTCTTCGGAATTGAATCTCCATTGGGCGAACAATTTCACCGGGTGCTTCAAATTCCAACAAATGATAGAATCCTGTGGTCTTCTTTTGAATTGGGTAAGCCAATTTGCGAAGTCCCCAAGAATCTTCATGGACGAGTTTACCTCCGTTGTCAGCAATAAAGTCCTTGAACTTCTTTACTGTTTCCGCTGCCTGTTCGTCAGACAGCACGGGAGTCATAATGAAAACAGTCTCGTAACGATTCATAAAAATTGATTTATTTACTATAAAAATTGGGGTGCAAAAGTAGCCAAATCTTTGACTTGGGGCAAGTTCGAAGGGTCTTTTATTGAAAATCGCATAAAAAACAATGCAAATTGCCCCTTTGCAATGTTTATGATGTGTTGACAACTCCCTTTCCGCAACTTCAACAAAAGTGCGATATTTGCACAACGCTATGAACAAAGCATACAAGGTTTCGGCCAGAAAATATCGTCCTTACAATTGGGATACAGTGGTTGGACAAAAGTCCATCAAAGCTACTCTCCAGCGCGCTATCGATACAGAGCAATTGGGCCACGCCTACTTGTTTTGTGGTCCGCGAGGTGTGGGGAAAACCACTTGTGCCCGAATCTTCGCCAAGGCAATCAACGGATGGATGTCCAACGAAGCGTCAGGTTTTGATCAGGACCAAGAAGGAGAATATGCCTTCAATATTTTCGAACTCGATGCCGCTTCAAACAATAGCGTGGACGACATAAGGAGTTTGATGGAGCAGGTGAGAATCCCTCCACAAACGGGGAAATATAAGGTGTATGTGATTGATGAGGTGCACATGCTCAGTTCTGCAGCCTTCAACGCCTTCCTCAAAACACTCGAAGAACCGCCCGCCCACGCCAAATTTGTTCTGGCAACAACGGAGAAACACAAAATTCTTCCTACCATCATTTCTCGATGCCAAGTGTTCGACTTCAATCGCATCAGCATTGCAGACATGACGGAGCACTTGCAGATGATCGCCACGCAAGAAGAAGTAAGCGCCGAGCCAGAAGCCTTGCACGTGATTGCTCAAAAAGCAGACGGTGCCCTGAGAGATGCCTTGTCCATCTTCGATCAAGCGGTGGCTTTTTCCAATCGGGAGCTGACCTACCAATCGGTCATTTCGAATTTGAACATCCTGGATTACGATTACTACTTCAGAATGACCAAAGCCCTTGTGGAAGAGAACATTTCTGAAGGATTGCTGATCTTCAACGAAATCATCAAAGGTGGCTTTGATGGACACTTTTTCATTGTCGGATTTGGAGAGCATTTGAGAAATTTACTCGTGTGCAAAGACGAATCTACTTTGGAGTTGATGGAGGTGAGTGATGATCTCAAAGCGAGGTACAGAGAACAAACGACACTGTGCTCAGTGATGTGGTTGATCCAAGCTATGGAGATCACCAACAAGACGGATCAAGGGTTCAAAAGCAGCAAAAACCAACGCTTATTAGTAGAGTTGGCCTTGATGCAAGTGGGGTCCCTTGTTTCCCAAATCGCTGAAAAAAAAAAGCCCGTCGCCTAGTACCCATCCTGCGTAATGCCCATTTGGTCCCTTCCATTCAGGCCAAAAAAACCACGACAACGACCACCCAAAGCGGCGAGGAAGTGGTGAATGTCTTCTCTAAAAAACCCAAGCCCATCGCGCAACCTACGGGCATTCTCAAGCAAAAAGGGGTACGGGTGAAGCCGGGAGAACGCTACTCTGTGAAGGAGGTCTTGTCCCAAAAAGAGGCCACGAAACAAGACGGTGAGCAGCAAGATGATGTAACCACCGATACGCAGCACAGCTCCCAAGAAATTGTAGAGATTGATGTGAAGCAATTCGAGGAAGCTTGGAAGCATTATTCGGACTCCATCAAGGCACAACACGAGATGTCGTTCTACACCATTCTCAGCACCAATGAAAAACGACTGGAGGGAAACACCATCGAGCTCATTCTGAACAACAGCACGCAGCCCGCCATTGTGGATCGTTTCCGCCACGAACTCTTAAACTCTCTTCGAACAACCTTAAAAGCTCCGGCCTTGGAGTTGAATACTGTTCTCCAAGAAGCCAGCGCTGAGAAGATGTCTTTGTATACCGATAAAGACAAGTACGTTGCGATGAATGAGAAAAACCCTGCACTGGAAAAATTGAGGATTGCACTGAATTTGGACATCGAATTCTAAAACCTCAAACCCGCTTTTTTAGGATTGAATTGATCTAAATTCGTCTTGAAATGAACCTGAAGAGGTATATCCGTGTTTCAAAACACATAATGGTCAAAATGAAAAACAGCATCTTCATTGTTCTACTGCTATTGATCAGTAGTGCTCTCCTCGCCCAAGACGGGATCATACGAGGAAAAATCACCCAGTTGAACAACAACGATCCCATTCCTTTTGCCAGCATTGTTGTGCAAGGAGAAAGCAAAGGAACCAGCAGCGACATCGATGGAAATTATGAAATTACCGGGCTCGATGCGGGCTTGTACAACCTCGAAGTGAGCTTTATTGGTTTCAAACCCCAACGGGTATTTGAAATTCAGGTATCCAACTCCCGGGTAGCGACGGTAGATGTGCAGCTGGAAGAAGATGCAGTTGCTCTGGAAACCGCAGAGGTTGTGACCAGCAGTTTTGCGAATCGAGACGAAGCGCCCTTGAGCGTGCGAAAAATAGGCATCAACGAAGTCAAACGAAACCCTGGCGGAAATCGAGATATTTCTCGAGCCATTCGCTCTTTGCCAGGGGTTGCGAGCATTCCCTCTTTTCGAAACGACATCATCATCCGGGGTGGTGCGGCAAATGAAAACCGCTTCTTTATTGATGGTATCGAGATTCCAAATATCAATCACTTTGCCACGCAAGGTGCTTCGGGCGGACCGGTTGGTTTGATCAATGTTGACTTTATCCAAGATGTTGAGTTCTACAGTGGAGCGTTTCCGGCGAACAGGGGAAATGCCTTGAGCAGTGTCTTCGATTTTGGTTTCAAAGAAGGAAGAACCGATCGCTGGTCGGGAAACATGGTGGTTGGTACAAGCGATATTGGACTCACTTTGGAAGGTCCTACCGGAGATAAGTCGAGTATCATTATGTCGGCCAGAAGGTCCTACCTCCAGCTGCTATTTGAAGCCATTGGACTGCCGTTTTTGCCCACCTACAATGATTTTCAATTCAAATGGACCGCAAAGCCCAACGATAAAAACCGCATCACCGTTTTAGGACTGGGGGCCATTGATCAGTTTAGTTTGAACACTTCACTGGGCCAAGACCCTACAGAGGAAGATTACGAAAGCAACCGTTATCTCTTGGACGTCTTGTCGGTCGATACGCAGTGGAACTACACCATTGGAGTGAAGTGGGATCGTTTTGATGAAAAAGGAAGGTGGACCTATGTGGCAAGCAGAAACATGCTGAACAACCGTTCTTTCAAGCACCAAGATAACGATGAAAGTCTGCCCCTTGTGCGCGATTACGTTTCTCAAGAAATTGAGAATAAATTCAGGCTTGAACGTCGATTGTTTTTGAAGAACAGCCTGAAGGTAACCTACGGATTGAACTATGAATATGCGAAATTCAACAATCGCAGTGATTTCACCGAGTTCTCTTTTTTGGAGGACGAATTGAACGCGCAGAATTTCTACAGCGAGTTTGATTTGCACAAGTTTGGCGCCTTTTTTCAAAGCAGTAAGCGCTTTTTTGCCGAGCGTTTGGTCTTGTCTTTAGGAGCGCGTTTGGATGCCAACGAGTATTCCAGCGAAATGCTCAATCCCTTGAACCAATTCTCTCCAAGGTTCAGTGCGAGTTATGCCCTCACGCCGCGCTTAAGTGCCAATTTCAATACAGGGATTTATTATCAGTTGCCCGCTTATACCATCATGGGGTATTCTGAAAATGGTCGTTTAGTGAATCGCGACAACAATCTGCAATACATTCGGAACAAGCAATTGGTTGCCGGGCTCCAGTATGACTATCCCGAGCGAAACACCATCATTACCGTCGAAGGTTTCTACAAAGACTACGATCAATATCCTTTCAGTGTCGACAAAGGAATCAGCTTGGCTAATTTGGGGGCTGATTTTGGGGTGATTGGAAACGAAGAAGTGCGCTCCATTTCTGAAGGAAGATCCTATGGAGCAGAGTTACTCGTTCAACAAAAACTGTACAAAGGGTGGTTTGGAATTTTGGCCTACACCTTTGTGCGCAGTGAGTTTGAAGATGCCACGGGAACATTGAGGCCCAGCAGCTGGGATAGCCGTCACATCGTGAGTTTGACTGGTGGTAAGAAACTCAAGCGCAATTGGGAAGTAGGTTTTCGATTTCAACTTTCGGGAGGTTTGCCTTTCACGCCCTACGATGTTGAGTCAAGCTTAAGAACGGAGGTTTGGGATGCCACCCGTGCCGGACTCATCGATTATTCTCGCTTGAATGAAGAACGCATCAATGCCTTCCACCAGTTGGATGTGCGGGTAGATAAGAAATGGTTCTTCGACAAGTGGAACCTCAATGTTTTTCTCGACATTCAAAACGTGTACAACCAAGTGACTCCGCTTCAACACATATTGACCGTTCAAACCGATGAAAATGGAATGCCCATCCAAGACCCAAACACCCCAGGAAGTTATGCCGGACAGTTTTTGGATGCGAGCAATGGCAATGTATTACCAGCAATAGGTATTATCTTGGAACTTTGATTGCGGCATTTTTAAAAGCGTAAGGAGTTGATATGAGTAAGGAAACGATGCGGGTAGACAAGTACCTTTGGGCCATTCGGGTGTACAAGACCAGAAGTCTGGCCACCTCGCAGGTAAAAGAGAACAAGGTAAAGGTGAACGAAGAAACCGTGAAGCCCTCGCGATCAGTGAAGGCAGGAGACGTGATTCAACTTCGGAAGGGAGCCGTGTACTTCACTTATAAAGTCCTTGATTTGCCCAAAAGCCGAGTAGGAGCGAAATTGGTAGAGGAATACAGCAAAAACCTCACCCCACCAGAAGAGTTGGAAAAATTGGAAATGATGCGAATGCAACGAGTAGAGCGTCCGCACGGCACGGGAAGACCAACCAAGCAAGAACGGCGAGACTGGGAGAAATTCTTTGAAAATGACTTTGACGACGAAACGGATTTTGGCTGAGGACACCAGGTTGATCCGTCACCAAGTACTTTGGCCCCACATTGAAAATACAGAAGACTGCGTGATCGATATCGATCATCGAGAAGACGCCATCCACCTCGGAGCTTTTGAGGAGGGAGAACTCTTGGCAGTGTGTTCATTGTTCCGAATGAAGACAGAGAAACTGGACTATGAACAGCAATACCGTCTTCGGGCCATGGGGAGTTTGGAAAAGGCCAGGGGGAAAGGAGCAGGGAGAGCAATCATTCAAGAAGCTCTTAAACAAAGTAAAGAACAGGGCGCGGATGTACTCTGGTGCGATGCTCGAGAAGTTGCGCTGGGTTTTTACGAAAAACAAGGTTTTCATCGCATCGATGAATGGTACGAAGTTCCAAGGGTTGGCAGACACCAACTCATGTATTACCCGCTTTGATTTTTTCTGATTGGGAGGTGAAGAACCATTTTGTGCAGATTTCAAGAAGACCTGATTTCCATCCAGTCAAGGGAGCATTAACAGGACTTGACAAGAATCGCTGAATGAGGCATTTTTAAAGTTTCAAAAGGAGAATTTATAGTTTAATTTCGCAGCAAAATTCAAGTCATGCCAAGCATCTCCATCAAAGGGGCGAATATGCCTTCATCACCCATTCGAAAGTTGGTTCCTTTTTCAGAAGCGGCGAAGAAACAAGGGAAAACGGTTTACCATTTGAACATTGGTCAGCCCGACATTGAAACACCCCAAGTTGTTCTCGACCGATTGAAGAACATTGAACGAAAGGTGATTGAGTATTCGAACAGTGAAGGTTATGAGAGCTATCGCAAAGGTTTGGCACAGTATTACCAAAAAAACGGGATGCCCGTTAATGCGGAAGACATCATGATTACCACAGGAGGTTCTGAAGCATTGGTCTTCGGTTTCCAGTCTTGTTTTGATCCAGAAGATGAGGTGATCATTCCTGAACCGTTCTACGCCAATTACAATGGATTTGCACAAACAGCAAACGTAAAAGTGGTTCCTGTAACAGCGAAAATTGAAGATGGTTTTGCCCTTCCTCTTATCGCTGATTTCGAGGCAAAAATCACCCCGAGAACAAAAGGGATTTTGATTTGCAACCCGGGGAACCCAACGGGATACTTGTATTCGAGAGCTGAACTGGAACAGTTGCGTGAGTTGGTATTGAAGCACGACTTATACCTCTTTGCCGATGAGGTGTATAGAGAGTTTTGTTATGATGGAGCGAAGCCTTTTTCGGTGATGAATTTGGAAGGCTTGGAGCAAAACGTGGTCTTGGTTGATTCGGTTTCTAAGCGCTACAGCATGTGCGGAGCTCGAATTGGAGCCATGATTTCCAAAAACAAAGAAGTGATGGCCACGGCTTTGAAATTCGGACAAGCGAGATTGAGTCCGCCAACCCTCGGACAAATTGCCGGAGAAGCCGCCCTCGCAACACCACAGCAGTATTTTGATGATGTTGCCACAGAATATGTGAAACGTAGAAATTTGGTGGTGGACGCCTTGAATGCCATGCCAGGAGTTCGTTGCCCAAAACCAAGTGGAGCTTTTTATTGCATTGCCGAGTTGCCGGTAGATGATGCCGAGCATTTCTGCCAGTGGATGTTGGAGTCGTTCGATTACAAGAACGCCACAGTGATGATGGCTCCCGCGGCAGGTTTTTATTCCTCTGCCGGACACGGTAAACAGCAAGTTCGACTTGCCTATGTGTTAAATACCGAGGCATTGACCGCAGCAATGGAGTGCTTGAGCGAAGGCTTGAAGGCGTATCCTGGGAAGTAGTCGGTAGTGTCATAAAAAGGTGACCTTTCTGGGGGGCAGATCAGGATGATGTGTGGTACGGTAATGTCATATTGTTCGTGGCCGTTTTCTGCAATGCGATGGATCTTCTTAGGTGAATTGGGGCATGTTTTTGTCTTGATTATGGTGCTTTCCCTCAGGCTAGATGTGTCTTGTCATCAATATTTATTGGAAATGTTATTCGTTGGCAGATTGATCATTAGCCATTCAATTCCATATCATTTCAAGGGTTAGTCCGATCTCCGATATTTTTGAACCAGAAAGTTGAAAGTTGAAAATTTAAGGGCAAGATCTACCTCCCAACCACCACCTTCTTCTGATCTAACAACAATCCGTCGGCATTGAACACCGCGAGGATGTAATTCCCATTGTCCCAATTGCTCACATCCAAGCTTAAGGTACTTCCGCTCTTGTTGAATTCACGGAAGGGTGCGCCATTCATATCGAAACACTTGATTAAATAATCGCCGCTATTGGCCATTTCTAACTTGAGCCCTGTTTTTGCCGGTTGAGGATAAACGTTTACAATGGCACTTTGCTCTTGTTGGGGTGCATCTTCTGAAGGCATTTCTTGGGCTTCATCCAATTCATCTTCGTCCGAACTTTCGGTCAATTCATCTTGCAGGGCTTGGCGAACATCTCGCCGACTGAGTCGCTCAATGACTAGCGCATCGGTCGAGTTGGGAAGAATGACCTTCCTCAAAGTTGATAAGAGTTGTTCCTCTTGTGTGGGGACAATCTGCACTCCTGCTTCAGCGTGAAAAACACCTTCTTGAGCAAAAGGCGCAATCAAAGCCCAGTGTTGTGCTTGTCGACTACCCCAAGCATAAACCCGATCATCTTCCGTTTTAAATGCCCAGATGAGGTAGCCCAAGGAGTCCAAGGGTTCCGAAACCACCCAGAGATCATCATTTTTGCTGACAAAACAATGCAAAATGGTGTCGCCCGTGTTCAAATGAATGAGGTGGTTCAGCTTCGTTCTGCGCTCAAAGTCCACCTTATAAATGTTGGTGTCGCCTTGAAATTTAAAGCGTTCGTGTAAGATTCGCTTCAGGCTCATTCGCCGTTGGTCAAACGGGCGTTCGAAGCGCACCTTCGGGTTTTCAGCACCATTGTGGTCACATGCACAGAAGAGCATCAGCCCGAAAAAAAGGAGGAAAAAAGGGAAAAGGGTGTTTCGCACGAGAGAAAGATACAAAGAACCGTGATAAAAAAGCAATGATTTGCCCCACTTTCGTGATGTTCGCTCAAGAGGTAAAAATGTACCTTTGCCGCCATGATTACCGATGTCATTATACCCGCCTGGAACGAAGAGCAGAGCATTGCCAAGGTGATTGCGGCCATTCCAACTTCTTTTGTGAGAGAGGTTGTGGTGGTGGACAACAACAGTACTGACAATACTTCTGCTTGTGCATCCGAAGCCGGAGCAACGGTGCTATTGGAAACCAAACAAGGTTATGGAGCGGCTTGTCTGAAGGGCATCAATTACCTCAAAAATAAAAGTGTAGCGCCCGATGTGATTGTGTTCATGGACGGCGATTTCAGTGATTTTCCCGAACAACTTCCCGAACTCATCGGTCCAATTGAAAACGAGGGGATGGACATGGTAATTGGTTCTCGAGCCATCGGTCAACGAGAGAAGGGAGCTATGATGCCACAGCAGATTTTTGGAAACAAGCTGGCTACTAGCATGATCAAATGGTTTTACGGCGTGGAATTCACCGATTTAGGTCCGTTTAGGTCCATCACCCTCGACGCCCTCAACCGCATCGAAATGAAAGATCAAACGTACGGTTGGACCGTGGAAATGCAGGTGAAAGCAGCGAAGAAAGGACTGAAATTCAAAGAGGTAGCGGTGGATTACAAAAAGCGCATCGGTGTTTCGAAAGTATCGGGTACTTTAAAAGGAACTATCTTGGCGGGGTATAAAATTATCGGCACAATTCTTAAATACAGCTAATGGAACTAACACTCATCATCATTTATGGGGTGTTCTTAACCTTCATTTTTTTCTACAGCTTGATTCAGCTGAGCCTCGCCGTGCGCTACAATAAAAGTCGGAAACTCAAAAAAGCGGTGGTGCCC
The DNA here is from genome assembly GCA_938085105.1 of uncultured Flavobacteriales bacterium. GTDB lineage: Bacteria > Bacteroidota > Bacteroidia > Flavobacteriales_D > Sanyastnellaceae > CALKGK01. The sequence continues at coordinate 1,588 of CALKGK010000070.1, read as the reverse complement.
GAAGTAGCAGAGGATGCTTGGCCGATGGTTACCGTTCAACTTCCTGTTTTTAATGAGCTGTATGTGGTGGAGCGACTGATTGATGCAGTAGTCGCCTTGGATTATCCTCGCGACCTTTTGGAGGTGCAGTTGCTCGACGATGGAAACGATGAAAGTGTAGATCTCGCGGCGGCGAAAATTGCGGAACTCCGCGCCCAAGGATTCCCCATTGAACATGTAAGAAGACCCGAACGAGTGGGCTACAAGGCAGGCGCGTTGGCTTACGGATTAAAGCATACGAAAGGAGCGTTTACGGCCATTTTTGATGCCGATTTTATTCCCAATCCCGATTTTCTCCGTCAAACCATTCCTCATTTTTTGAAAGATGAAAAGGTGGGAGTAGTTCAAGCGAAATGGGAGCACCTCAATCAGGATTTTTCAGCCCTTACCCGTCTTCAAGCCTTTGGTTTGGATGCCCACTTTACGGTGGAGCAGGTGGGGAGAAATGAAGGCGGACACTTCATCAATTTTAACGGAACAGCAGGAGTGTGGCGCAAGAGCTGTATTGAAGATGCTGGAGGATGGCAGTCAGACACCATTACCGAAGACCTCGATTTGTCCTACCGCGCTCAACTGAAAGGCTGGCAGTTCGTTTACCTTGAGAATGTGGGGGCACCGGCTGAGTTACCGGCAGAAATGAATGCATTGAAAAGTCAGCAATTCCGCTGGACCAAAGGTGCTGCTGAGTGCGCGGTGAAGAACCTGCCAAAAGTGCTGAAGAAAAGAGGTTTGGGCTTGGGGACAAAGGTGCACGCGGTGTTTCACTTGCTCAATAGTTTTATCTTCATTTGCGTGCTTTCAACGGCTGTCTTGAGCTTGCCCATGCTGGTAATCAAATCGAATTCCCACCGTTTTGACTTGCTCTTCAACTTGGCAAGCATCTTTTTGCTGTCTTTCCTCATTTTGGGCTATTTCTATTGGTCGGCCCAGAGCAATCGAAAAGGAAAACTAAAGTACTTCTTGCGCGATTTCCCAATGTTTTTGAGCGTGTCGATGGGGCTCTCCCTGCACAACTCCATTGCGGTTTTTGAAGGCTACATTGGTAAGAAAACACCCTTCGTTCGAACACCCAAATTCGCACTCAATAAAAAGAAGGGTTCATGGCTCGATAAGAAATACCGCGTGGTGAAATTATCCCCTTTAACGGCTGTGGAAGCCTTGCTTACCTTGTACTTTGCTTTCGGACTCGTTCTCGCTTTTGTTGTGGATGATTTTGGGATGATCCCCTTTCACTTGATGCTGACCTTGGGCTTTGGCTTTGTGTTCTTCTATTCGGTGAAACATGCTAGAGGACAGTCATGAAATCCCCAATAGTAAAAACCGCCCTCCTTCTTTTGGGCATGTTCGTAGGTTTTTATTTTTTGGCCTATGAGGTGCATCGAGATGAATCGTGGATGCTCATTTCCACCTTTGCTTTCTTGTTCTTAGGGTATTTTTTGTTGGCGAAGAACAGGTCAAGCATCCCATGGAAGTCTTGGATTTGGATTGCACTGGCTTTGCGTTTGGTTTTTGTGGCGAGCGGACCTTCTTTGTCGGATGATTTTTACCG
>CALKGK010000069.1 GCA_938085105.1 uncultured Flavobacteriales bacterium | reverse complement strand
AATGCTTTGGTAATAATGTTGAAAAGCGGTCCACTCCCAAGCTTCTAACTTTCTTCCTGAGGAACACTCCTGAGCACAAAGCTGTGTGCTTTCATAAAGGCTTGTTGAAGCTGGTTTAACCAAATCACGATACTTGATGTTGTAATCTTCATTGTACCATCCTTCACGATCAACCATTCCCCAAAAAGTAGTGGCTTGAAGAAAGGGTAGGTCTTTTTCTACCGCATAAGCCAAACGTGCCTCGGGATTTGGATTCACTAAAATAGGATCTTCCTTCACTTGGTTATGACAATCAGTACAAACAAATATGGCACTGATATAATCTGATTTCCCTCCATCAGGATGTGTTGTTCTACCGAGGTGAGTCAATTCATATCCCATTTGAACCCATTTGGGATCAAGCTCTTTGAGGTAATGATCTGGAGCCGCTTCGCCCAAAGCCACAAGAACATCCTGAACCTTTCTGTCTGCGTTAAAGCTCACTAATACTGCATCATCATCAAAAGAAAAAAATGCAGTGCTCATCACAAAAATACCAAGTGCAATAAAGATTAGCTTTTTCATTTTGGTCCTCGTATTCTAAAATCTCTTGTAATGTTGAATCCAAAGTGGATATCACCTTTACCCCAAGACCCTTTTGTTTCTGTAATGAAGAATTTTTCAATCATCCCTCGAGAATTGGAGAAATGAAACTGGAAAACGTGTCCTTTCGTTTCAACGTCAAAACCAATGGAGATGGGGGCTTGAAATGCTGCTCCAAGATCGTTTTGGTTGACAAGATACGTTTCACCTTGTAGAGCAACTTGTTTACTTAACTGAAAACGGAACGCTCCACCCAAAGTGTAAACGTCATGAGCGATGTTTTCATTGGCTACTAAATTTCGATGAACCACGGTAGGCATCAATTGCAGCGAAAAGCGGTGATGGAATTTACGTGCAATCAATACTTGATGGGTGTAGAATAGTCGAGAAGAGAAAAAGTTCTCTCGATCAGGATCTGCCCATTTTAAGCCGTTCACAGCGATGGTGCTCAAAAGTGTAATGCTCAAAGGTGTGCTGTTGCTTTCGGTCTGACTCAACAAGCGGTACTTTGCAAAACCGTCGATGGTTTTTTCAAAAGTACTTCTCCCAATTCCCACATTAAGTTTGTCAGTAATACCATAGTCCAAGCCCATGCGCATGCTGGCCTGATCTAACCCAAAAAGCTCATAAGCACCTCCGTCGATGGCCCCAAAACGGTGCGAAATGATGAACTTCATCTCACCTTTAAAATTGGTTTCTACGGAGTGTCCGTTAACGATTCGCGTATCCTTAAAGGTTTGTACAATTTGGTTTTCTTGGGCGATGGAGCTCAGTCCTAAAGCCAAAAAAAGTGATGTAAAAAATAGCTTTCTCATTCTGCAGCCCCGCTTTGAATCCATTGATTAATAAATTGAAGCTGACAATCAGACAAGCCCCCAGACGGTGGCATATCTTGATCAACAACTACGCGCTGATTAAAGCTGCCATCATCAATGTATGCTTGTAAACCGGCATAAGTGGTGTAGTTGCCCGGACCACTACCGCCGCTCACATGGCATCCAGAGATCGCACATGAAGCATCAACGATTGGTTTGATGTGCTCTGTGTAAGTGAGTTGAGTTGGCACTTCACAGCTTCCTGGATAGAGCTCTGCCTCTACATCGTAATAGCACGATTGCAAAGCAAGTCCAAGGGTAAGAAATGCGAGATAAAGAAGTGTTTTTTGCTTAGTCATTTAATGCTCCGTTTTCAATCCAAATTTCAATGGCTCTAATATCGCAATCTGAAAGTGGACTAGCGTTATAAGGCATTGCTACAGCACCATTCTGACCTTTAATGGCATCTAGAAGGGTACCGTTAACGGCTTGATCTGAAATTTGAGCGTAATTGGTGAGTGAAATACCAGCGTCGGGATTATTTGCTCCATGGCAGCCATCACAACGCAACTGCATGATTGGTGCAATGGTAGACGCATAACCGACATTCAAGGTATCACATCCCAAATCTGAACAAGAGTTGTTGTTGGCGCCTTGGTTGATCCAATTGACAATCGTTGAAATTTGTGCACTGGTCAGTGGCGTGTTGCCCGGAGGTGGCATAACGTCATCAGGATCATTTTCAACAATGACCTCATAAAGTTCACTTTCTCCCGCATTCCCAGGAACTACTTCTCCTGTGTTAACGATGTTAATGTAGTTGTTCAAGATCACACCATCTTCGGCACTGGCTGCATCATGACAACCAGAAATGGCACAAGAGCCTTGAATAATAGGAAGGACTTCCTGAACAAAATAAACAGTTTGAGGATCGCAATTGACCGTTTCAGTAGGAATTGGTCCGTCAAAGCCCGGCACGGGAATAGCGTGCTTGCAGGAGTGCATAAGCAATGCAAAACCTAATAGGCCCAGCATGCTGAGGGGGAACATGAATCGCATGATGCAATGTAGAAAAATTCCTTCGCTTGAAATGTAACAGTTGTTTCACATTTTTGTCTCCTTTTTTGCCATTTTGTGATTTCCTGATTTAGCTGTTCTAGAAGTAATTCTTGTTACCTTTGTGGCTTATCATTTAACAATGAGCGAAACAAGCGAAAAGTCTCTCAACTTCATTGAACAAATCATTGAAGACGATTTAAAATCGGGCAAGCACAAGGAAATACATACCCGGTTTCCACCGGAGCCCAACGGTTTCTTGCATATTGGTCACTCCAAGGCCATTTGCACCAGCTTCGGTTTGGCGAAGAAATATGGTGGGAAAACCAACTTGCGCTTCGACGATACCAACCCCGTAAAAGAAGATACCTTGTATGTGGAGGCCATTCGTAAAGACATCAAATGGTTGGGCTTTGAGTGGGATCAAGAACACTTTACTTCAAACTATTTCGAACAGTTGTATCAATTCGCTGTAGAACTCATCAAGAAAGATAAGGCCTATGTTGACGACCAAAGCGCAGAGCTCATTGCGGCGCAAAAAGGTACACCTACAGAACCAGGTACTGACGCTCCCGCAAGATCACGAAGTGTAGAAGAAAACTTGGATTTGTTCGCCAGAATGAGAGCGGGTGAATTCAAAGACGGTGAACTCGTTTTGAGAGCGAAAATCGACATGGCACACCCAAACATGCACATGCGAGATCCTTTGATATACAGAATCAAACACGCACATCACCACAATACGGGAGATGCTTGGTGCATTTATCCGATGTACGATTTCGCGCACGGGCAGTCCGACTCCATCGAAGAGATTACCCACAGTTTGTGTTCTTTGGAGTTTGAGGTGCACCGACCACTTTACAACTGGTTCATTGAGCAGTTGGGAATTTACCCATCGCGTCAAATTGAGTTTGCCCGTTTGAACCTCAGCTCTACCATCATGTCGAAAAGACGTCTTTTGAGGTTGGTTGAAGAAGGAGTAGTGGACGGATGGGATGACCCAAGGATGCCAACCATTGCCGGCTTGCGAAGAAGAGGGTACACTCCCGAATCGATCATCGATTTTAACGATCGTGTTGGTTTGGCGAAAAGAAACAACGTGATCGATGTGAGTCTATTGGAGTTCGCAATCCGAAATCACCTCAATAAAATCGCTCCTCGTGTGATGGCAGTATTGCGTCCGTTGAAAGTAGTGATCACCAATTATCCTGAGGGAAAAACAGAGGAACTGGAAACAATCAACAATCCAGAAGACGAGAGCATGGGCTCACGCATTTTGCCCTTTGGTAGAGAGATTTTTATTGAGCAGGAAGACTTCATGGAAGATGCCCCGAAGAAATACTTCAGGTTGGCTCCAGGAAAAACGGTTCGACTCAAAAGCGCCTACATCATTGAGTATGAAAACCACGTGAAAGATGCCGATGGCAATGTGACCGAGGTACACGTGAAGTACTTCGAAAACTCGAAATCAGGTGAAGACAACAGTGGAATCAAGGCCAAGGGAGTACTCCATTGGGTGAGTTGTGAGCATGCTTTTGACGCCGAAGTTCGCCTCTATGACCGTTTGTTTAGTGATCCCGCTCCTGATGGACACAAAGACAAAGATTTTATGGAGTTCATCAATCCAGACTCGCTCGAAATCTTGAAGAATTGCAAGCTGGAGCCTAGCTTGAAAACAGCCAAAGAGGGAGATCGTTTCCAATTCCAAAGAGTCGGGTATTTCTGTGTTGATAGCAAATACAGCAAAGACGGTGCACCCGTTTTCAATAGAACAGTTAACTTGAAAGATACTTGGGCGAAACTTACTGCGAAGTAGAACAAGTTCTAAGAAATCGTATTAGAAAAAGGACATCTCATTGTGGGTTGTCCTTTTTTGTTCTTGCAGAAATGGAGATCAATTACTCGCCCTTCTCAAACGATCGTTCATCCCCACACCAACACCGTGGAGAGGCATGATTTCAGCAATGATCAAATCTAAGCCCAAGGCGTCGAGATCGTGCATGGCGGTGTATAGTTTGCTTGCGGCTTCTTCTAAATGGGCTTTCTCGCTCAAAACCACTTGCTTTTCTTGAGGATGATCGGCTACTGGCGTGGAGAATACAAGGAGACCAATGTTCTTTCCAGCATGCTCTTTTTTCGCCTCAGAAACATCATCTACCAAAATCAAGGGCGTTCTTGGAGAGTAGTGCTGCAAGAGCATTCCCGGGGCTTCAGGTGATTTTGAATTGACAGTGTGCTCTTCAAGGCTGCCAATCAAGGCTTCGATATCCTCTTTGGCCAAGGCTCCATGACGGTACAGTATGGCCCTTCCATTTTCAAAACCAACGATGGTGGATTCAATGCCTTTCTCACAAGTTCCGCCTTCCAACACCAATTCTAGTCCGGAAGGGAAGTAATCGGCCACGTGTTGGGCTTTTGTAGGACTGATCCGCTTGAATGGATTGGCACTGGGAGCAGCGAGGGGGAAGTCGAGTTCTTTTAACAATGCGCGAGTCACCGGATGAGCCGGCATGCGCACTGCAACAGTGGGTTTGTTGGCTGTGATGAGGTCGGGTACACTCGACTTTTTTGGGAGGACTAAGGTCAACGGACCCGGCCAGAAATGCTTCGCCAAGGTGAGGGCGTCTTGTGGTATGTCTGATGCAATTTGGTCCAGCATCTCCAATTCAGCAATGTGAACAATCAGCGGATTCATGAGTGGCCGACCTTTCAATTCGAAGATCTTCCGAATGGCCTTCTCGCTGAAGATATTCCCCGCTAAACCATAAACCGTCTCCGTAGGAATGGCCACAATGTCCTCGTCCATAAGAATGGCTTTTGCTTTTTGGATGGATGAACTGATGATGGACATGAATGCTGATTTTGCTTGCAAAGATAGTGTAGCCTAATAGATTTATACTCACCATGATGATCATTATGCAGGGCTTAAGCAATCATCCTCGCTGCATGTTTGGTTGGGATATGCAGAAAAACCGATGACGATGTTTTGACGGCAAGGACAAATGTCCTGTATTTAGAGACAAATGTCTAGGTGTGATTACAGAGAATCAAAATGAAAATATTCCGGACATGAGTGCCGTGAATGAAGCCATCGAGGCATATGTTAAAATCATCAGTCCTTCTTTCCGCTCAGAAATGAAGATTGGGAACATCACGTACTCCGAATTTTTTGAGAATAAAATGCTCATCATTCACACCATTAGAAAAGGGTTCACATACAGCTTGTTTAGTAAAATACAAGAGCTTACCCCTTTTACAGAAGATGACTGGGCAGATTATTTGAACATCTCGAAAAAAACACTTCAACGTCATCGCAACGATGATAATTTTTTATTCAAGCCCATTCACACTGAAAAAATAATTGAGTTGGCAGAAGTAACGAATTTTGGGATGGAAGTTTTTGACTCATTAGAAAAGTTCTATTTGTGGCTAAATACACCCTGTTTTCCCTTGGGCAATTTGAAACCTGAGGAACTTCTAAAGGACTCCTACGGTAAGGAATTGGTGATGGGAGAATTGAACCGGATTGACCACGGGATTTTTGTGTAATGAGGGTTTTTAGGTTGTCTAAGAGAAAGTATTCAAGAGCTTTAAGCGGGAAAGGGACTGCCAAATTTGGAAATCGATGGAATTCGAAAGGAACCGAAATGATCTATTCAGCAGAGAGCAGGGCACTTACAATGGCAGATGTAGTAGTACACTTAACAATCGCTACTTTGCCCAGTGACTATGTGATGATCGAGATTAACATTCCTGACGACATTTCATTTTTGGAAATAAAAGCAGACAAGCTACCAGAGAATTGGAACATTCATCCACCAAGCGTGAATACACATAAGATGGGCGACGGTTTTATCGATTCCTTGGAAGCATGTATCTTAAAAGTTCCTTCTGCAGTTGTTCAAGGCGATTGCAATTATTTGATCAACCCGTATCACAAAGAGTTCAAAAAGATCAAAATATACGATGTTGACGATTTCCCTTTTGACAAAAGAATATTCCAATGATCAACAGAGAATCGAATCGGCTGAAACCTTAGAAGAGATCATTTAAGTACACCCCTAAGCAATAATCGAAGGGAAGTCCATAGAGAGCATGACCTTTGAACCAAGTTTTTGGCAGCATTGGTTTTGTCAACGCTTATTTCTGAAAAGTGATTTTCCGACAAAATTGCTGCTTGCCTTGCTTAATTTGAAGGTAGAAAAGCGATCCGTTCAAGGCGCTGAAATCAATGCGCTCTTGGATGATCTCTGTGGGCCCACTCAAGAAGTATTCCGCCACGGTTTTCCCTTCGTCATTCACAATCATCAACTGCGCAGACTCATCGTTCTCCAAGCTGAAATTGATCTCCAACACCTCTCCCATGGGAAATAGGGAAAGCGTTTTGGGTTTTAGCGAGTTGTCTCGTGAAAGGGCTTCTTTGCTTTTTCTTTTCGGGTTGATGCTGTTCAGGTCAGCTTCCTCTAGGGCATCGATGTAAATTTCACCTTTGCTTTCCATTCCATCGATAGTAAAGGCCTCCTCAGGCATTCCATCAAATTCGAAGTCGAAAAACCACTCCCCATTTTCGTTCAGACCTTCAAAACCGGGGAAGACAAAGTTGTTGCCAAATTTCATTTTTGGTTTTGTACCCATCACTCCTTCGAAGCGCAGTTTATCGCCATTGCGCTGCACCTTGAGCTTGAGCGGGTCGCCCACTTCCATGGATTTGATTTTCGTGGAGAGTTCGTCAAAAGAGTTGATCTTTTCTTTGTTGATTTCCAAGAGAATATCTCCTTTCCTTAATCCGATTTCTTCAGCGGTACTTTCAGCAATCACCTCACCGATGCGTACTCCTTTCAAGGCTTCTTCGGAATGTGGTGAAACACCAAGGAAAGGGGTGCTCTGATCTTCTTCTCCCCACATTTGCTCTTCTCCAAAAGGCATACCTTGTCCGAAAAACTGATCAAAATCAAAGAAACTATTCAAGGTATCGAAGTTGAACCCTTCCAATTGAAAGAAGGAGTTGAAGTCGTTCATTGGTGCTTCTTCCGCCTTCACCCAAAGTTCATGAAAGGTGCTTTGATTGCGATACACTTCAACCGGAATCAGGTCGTTGGGAGAATATTCATTCAAGGCTTCAATGAATTCATTTGCTCCATGAATGCTTTTCCCAGAGACTTTCAAGATCACATCTCCTTTGAGAAAACCTGCTTCTTCTGCGGGGGAATCGAGCATCACTTTACGCACCACACAATCTAAATCCCCGGTGGAGGTGTTTTCAGTCGTTCCCAATTCCAAACCAATGTAGATTCTACCGCCTGCATTCATTTCTCGATCAATGTCGATTTCAATGTGCTGCTCGTCTTGGTTGGGATAGTCGTTTTGTAGCAGCTCCATTTCGCTCATGATTTCTTCGATCGACAATCCGTCTTGAAGATCAATCTCTTTGGTAATGACTTCCGTCTTACCATTAATATTGCGTTTAATTTGAATGCTTGCCTTGGTCTGTGCCAAAGAATTTGCGCTCATCAAGAGTGCTAAAAGGAGGGAGTGTAAAGCTAGTTTCATCACCTTGTGTTGCCTGAATAATTGAAAAGCTAAAATACGATGAGCTTTCCAAAGCAGGAGTACGGCTTGTCAAAAAAGGTGTTAACGTTCGATTTCCGATCGAAAGAAATCGATGTTCTTCCGGTCGATCAAATGCACGTCGGTATAGTAGTAATGAAGAATGTCCCTGTACGATTTTCCCAATGCGGCCATTCGAATCGCTCCTTCTTGGCAGAGTCCAACGCCATGACCAAATCCTCTTCCGATCAAATACATCTGCTCTCCTTCATCCTGTACTGTAAAAAAGGAGCTGCGCAACTTGAAATTACTTCGAACATCGCTGGACTTAATGCTGAAGGTGGTGTCTGAAAAATAGCGGTTCTTGTCGCTGGGGAAGTAAAAGTTGGCTTCGTGCCGTGTTGTGTCTTCCAAGGGGAAATTTCGCTCTTTCAAAAATCCATACCACTGAACTTTGGGGATTCTCTTCTCCCAATGACTGTTGGGCATCACCAAACAAAAGGTGTCGGGAACAGAAACCAAGTAGGAGCGGGATTGACTCCAGACATCTTCTGCGTTAAGGGTTTTTCCTCCACAATTGGAACTAAAAGCAGCGGTGATGAGCTGAATGTCTTGATCCACCAAAACGAGGTCTTCTGTGGCTTTTGTGGCGAGTGGAATGCTGTCGTTAAATCGGGCTTTCCCGTGATAAACTTGGCAATGAACTTGATCGCAAAGATGGTAACCTTGCGCCGAGTGTCGGTTCAAATTGGCCAAGGCGTACGTTCGGCTGATGATGCTTTGAACCTTGTAATATTCATGCGTATGCCTAGCTCCGGCTTCTGCTTCAACCACACCGGCAACGTATTTATCCAAGAGTACTTCATTGACCAATACAAGAGCGTTGCCCCGTGCTTTTACAATGAGATGATCTTGATACTTGTGCTCTTTGAGTTTTTGACTGGCCGGACGAAGGAGGAATTCTTCTTCATGTCCTTGAGCTTGAAACGCAACTCCTGTGGCGGTCTTTTGCTTTCCGTTGATGGTATAAACCACTTTGCCTTGTTCTGCTCTGAGTTGCACGCTATTTCCTCCATTCAGTTGAGCACTCTCCTTTCCATCAACCAGAAAAACATAAGCTCCTCGGTGAATTCGAAGACCAACACTTCGAAGTGAGCTGCCATTGTAGAGGTTCACTTTGATGTAGTCCGTTGCGTGCATGAGCGGTGTCATGGCAAATAGAAAGATGACAAGAAGGTAGGTTCTAAAGTGCATACTCGTTCTTAGGTGAGGATAAAATTACGGCATTGTTTTCCAACGTTCCAGCATTATTTTAGCGGTTCTCTCCGAAGCTCCTGGTCCGCCCAAACGCTTGCGAAGGGCTTCATAATCGCTTTTCATTTTCCGCAATCGATCCTCGTTGTATAAGAGTTCCTTCAATTCTTGCACCACTTTTTTCTTGTTGAAGTCACTTTGGATAAGTTCACGCACGGCTTCTTTGTCCAAAATGAGGTTCACCAGCGAGATGTATTTGATGCTCACGATGCGCTTGGCAATTTGATAGGAAATGGCGCTTCCCTTGTAGCAAACGGCTTGTGGCAGTTGAAATAAACCGGCTTCGAGGGTAGCGGTACCTGAGGTTACCAACCCGGCAGAAGCGTAACGAAAGAGGTCGTAAGTAGCTCCAAAAACCAAGCGTATGTGCTTGGATTCTTTGGGAATGAGTTCTTCGTAAAACGCCGCTTCTTGAGCAGGTGCTCCGGCAATCACAAACTGATGGTCGGGAAAATCCTGAGCCACGTCCAGCATGGTGGCTAGCATGCTTTTGATTTCTTGTTTGCGCGACCCAGGTAGAAGGGCCACAATTTCTTTGTCCTGGAGTCCGTACTTCTCTAAAAAGGCCTTTTTTTCTTCTTCAAAATGCTGCTGTCCTTCATCCTCGTTCTCAATCACATCCAATAAGGGGTGTCCAACAAAATGAACGGGGTAATCGTATTTTTGGTAGAATTCGCTTTCAAAGGGAAGAATCACAAACATCTCATCCACGAAGCGCTTGATTTTTTGCACCCGTCCTTTTTTCCAAGCCCAAACTTGTGGGGAGATGTAGTAAAAAACGGGAATGTTGTGTTCATGTGCCCATTCAGCGATGCGGAGGTTGAAGCCAGGGTAATCGACCAAAATCAGAACATCGGGCTTATAGTTCAGGATATCTGCTTTGACGGCTTTGAAGTTGGCCTTGATGGTGCGGATGTTCATCAAAACTTCGATAAAACCCATGAATGCGAGATCGCGATAGTGTTTCACCACCTCGATTCCCGCGTCACTCATCAAATCTCCTCCCCAACCGCGCGACTTAAATCCCGGGTCTTGGAGCTTCAACTGTTTGGCGAGATTGGATGCATGAAGGTCTCCTGACGCTTCTCCTACGATAAAATACGACTTCACAATCAATAGAAATATAAGGCCAAAGGAACCGCCAGAAGAACGACGGCAAGTACTCCTTTTGCGAAGTTATACCACTCTTTTCGAATGGCGAGAAAGAAGAGGAGTACGTCGAACAAGATGCTCACAGAAATGATCCTGCTTTTGAAGAGTTCACTTTGAATAAATACTTCCTGAATAAAGTACTCCATGCTGCGCTCATTGGCGATGATCCATCCCGTTCCGAAGATGAAAAATCCAATAATAGCTCCTAGAATTCCCGAGATCAAACCCAAGACAAATCGGTCCAACTTTGCTTTTTTCATTCAAAATCCCATTGGTTGATTTCACTCATTGCATGGTGGGCAGTAAGGTCGTGCTGCACCGGTACAAGGCTCACATAACCATGGTCCAAAGCCCATTGATCCGTATCTTCCCCTTTGTCAGGATTTTCAAACTTTCCTCGCATCCAAAAATAGGTATTGCCCGATGGATCCTGTCTTCGTTCGAAGGCTTCTGACCAAAAACCGGCGGCCTGTCGGCAAACTTTTATCCCTTTAATTTCTTCTTCTGGAAGTTTTGGGATGTTGACGTTAAGGCAGGTATGCTTAGCTATTCCGTTGTTCAATACTTGATTTGCCACTTTTCGAACGATGCTCTTACAAGCTTCAAAATCGGCATCCGCACTGTGGTCCAGCAAAGAAAAACCAATGCTTGGGATGTTTTCAACTGCGCCTTCAACTGCGGCAGACATTGTTCCGGAATAGATAACATTGATGGAGTGGTTGGCTCCATGGTTGATGCCCGAAACCAATAAATCGGGTTTGCCTTTCAGGACTTCATGAATGGCCAATTTTACACAGTCTACTGGAGTTCCCGAAGTGCTGTATGCTTCAACACCGGGCACGGGGAAACGTTCTTTTCTCATGCGAAGCGGGTGGTGGATGGTTACCGCGTGTCCCATTCCCGATTGCGGGGAATCTGGGGCAACTACGATTACTTTACCAATTTCGGCCATCACTTCAACCAGACTCTTTATTCCTTTGGCAAAAATGCCGTCGTCGTTCACAACAAGAATTGTTGGTTTCTCCATTTTTCGTGTGTTTAGTACAAAATTAGGATTCTATGGTACGCAACTCACCCTCCTTAACGTTATTTATCCACCGTGAGGATTTAGCGATGTTCGCAAAGCCCTTATGCCTTAAATTTGTTTCATGTCAAAGTCGATGCGTTTGGGTCTTTTTTGCTTGATTGTGTGCGGCTCCTTTTTTGGGGGAATCAGCGCCCAACACCCCATTCTTGCATCTTTTGTTTTGGTGCAGGTGGACAATACGGTGCAGCTCACTTTTGGCGTTTTGGGGGGTGCAAGTTGCAACGGTGTGGAATGGGAAAGGGCAGGGGAAGACCTTGTGTTCGAAACGGTTGGTGCCATTAGTGGCGTTTGCGGTGGAAGCGAGTTTACAGAGTATTATTCGCTAATAGATGAAGACCCAATCGAAGGAGAGATGAGCTATTATCGTTTGGTTTTAGGAAGCCAGGGGAGGTCGAGTAGGGTTTCATTTCAGTTTATTCCTTTGGATGAAGGCGTCAAGGTTTACCCCAATCCGGCCCAAAAAGAAGTAAATGTGCGCTTCAGTAATCCTTCACAAAAGAACGCCCAGCTTGTTTTAAGGAATCTGCAAGGGCAAAAGGTTTTGGAGCTGAGGGGGAATTCCGATCAATGGAATTTCGATGTAGACCTACTTCCTGAAGGGATGTATATTCTCGCTGTGCAGTCTGATGATAAAAGCATTTCCTTTCAAAGAAGATTGATGGTGCTGCGTTAAAACCTCTTTTGGGAGGTGTTCAGATCACAGAGTCGTTTTTGAAAATAAAGCAAAAAGAAGATCCCACACCAGGTTTACTATCTACTTGTATTTCGTCCCCATACTTTTCGAGATGCTGAGCCAAAATGCTTAATCCCAATCCGCCACGATTGTTGCTGGCTGTTTCGGTGGTGTATGGTTTGAAGAGGTCCGCTCCAAAGGTATTCATGTCGATTCCGATACCATTATCGGTAAACTCCAAATAGATACTTTCACCTCTTTTCTCTGCTGATATGTTCAGCTCAAGCGGAGTATTTGGCTTTTTGTATTTGATCGCATTCGAAATCATATTCGAGAAGATGCTTTCGATGTACACCAAAGGAAAATTCACTTTTAAGTCTTTGCAGTCGTAACTCACTTTGGCTCCAAGGCGAACGACGTCAAAGGAAAACTGCTTAATCACATGTTCACAAACACTTTGCAGACTCACTTCAGACCTGCGGATTTGAGCTCCCGCTTGGTGGCGAAGGATGTCACTCAGGTTGTTCAAGGTGAGCTCCAAACTGTTGATGACTGATCCCGACAAGGAAAGAAACTCTTCGGTACTCAAATGTTGGTTGGAGTAGAGGTCGACCAAGCTTTTTAAATTATTCACCGGGTTTCTACTGTTGTGAGAAACGATGTGTGTGAACTCTTGGAGATGATTTTTATCCTCCTCCAAGGCAATGGTTTTTTTCATCAAGAGTTGGTTTCTTAGCAGCGACCAACTTTTATCTTGTGCTTCAATGATGTAGTGCTCCTCGCTGTCTTCAAAAGAGGTTTTCTTGATGAAATAACGAATTGTGATTTCTCCTTGTTTCCTCCTAAATACCTTGGTAGAAGAGATTTTACCACGCTCATCTGCTTGATCCAAATCCTGAATGATCTGAATTTTTTCATCCATCGAAATTTCCAATAGCTCATCTGGAAACTTACGCAAGAGCACCTGTTCCTTTTCTACTCTCAAAAGATTCAAAAAACCTTTGCTCGCGAAGGTGAGTCTTCTTTGTCCGTCGAGAAGAATAAAAAGTGTGCTGGACTCATCGAGAATCCGTTTGAGAAGGATGGACTTTTCATCACAGTCCATGGAAGTTAGCAGGTGATCAATCAAAATGAGAGGTTTAAAGCAAAGTTCAGCGCGGAAAATAATCCCTTAAAGCTTCCCTCGAAGATACAATTATTTCACTCTTTTTAGTGCTGCCAATAAGTAGGACCAAAATTTTTGTACCGAGGAAATCTGTACTTTTTCATCTGGGGAGTGTGCTCCACGAATATTTGGACCAAAAGAAACCATGTCCATTTCTGGGTAATTTGTTCCAAGAATACCACATTCCAATCCAGCATGGCAAGCCATTACATGGGCCTTTTCATTGAACATCTCTTCGTAAAGGTCATTCATCATGGACACGACAGGGGATCCCGGACGAGGTTGCCACCCTGGGTAATCACCACTAAGATCTACCACTGCTCCCGAGGCCATAAATGCTGCTTCAATGCACTGGGCTTGATCGGCTTTTTCTGATTCCGATGAGCTTCGGGTCAAACACAAGACTTTGAAGTTTCCGTCCATCACCTCAACTCGGGCGATGTTGTTGGAGGTTTGGACCAATCCTTCGATTTCTGGACTCATGCGATGAATTCCGTTCGGACAAGCATACAAAGCGGCCATCAAAAGGTCTTGATCATCTTCGTTCATTACGGTGCTTGGGGCATTGGCTTTTTGAACTTTTAGTTTGAAGTCGGGATCCGTAGTTCCAAGTTCTTCGGAAATCATCAAACTGAACTCTTCCAAATATTCCAAAAAGGCTACCTCTTGATTGTTTGGGATGACAACAAGGGCTTCTGCTTCTCTCGGAATGGCGTTTCTCAAGCCACCACCTTCAATTTTCGCAATGCGCAATCCAAACTGCTCGTAGCTTTTGTACAAGAGGCGGGTAAGGAGTTTATTGGCGTTTCCTAGTCCTTTAATAATGTCCATGCCTGAGTGTCCGCCAGACAATCCCATCACTTTCAATTCCATCCCAACGAATTCCCCTTCAAGCGATTCTTCGTCGTAAGAACCATGTGCCGTTACATCAACTCCTCCTGCACATCCAATCGTCAGTTCGTTGTCGTCTTCGGTATCTAAATTAAGCAAAATCTTCCCCGAGATCATTCCTCCTTGAAGCTCCAATGCTCCAGTCATTCCAGTTTCTTCATCGATGGTGAAAAGGGCATCAATTTCGGGGTGTTCAATATCGTTTGAGGCAAGCACAGCCATAATGGTGGCTACTCCAATCCCGTTGTCGGCACCCAAGGTGGTCCCATCGGCTTTCACCCAATCTCCATCCACCAGCATGCGAATTCCTTCCGTTTCGAAGTCAAATTCAGTAGCATTGTTCTTTTGGTGAACCATGTCAAGGTGCGATTGCATCACAATAGGCGTGCGGTTTTCGTAGCCTTTACTTGCGGGTTTTTTAATGATGACGTTTCCAATGTGATCTACTTCGGTGGGGAAGCCCAAGGAGTTTCCAAAGTCAAGCATAAATTGAATCACACGCTCTTCTTTTTTGGAAGGACGAGGTACTGCATTCAGGTCGGCAAAATGATTCCACAATGCTTTTGGTTCTAGGTTTCTTACTTCTTGGCTCATAGTAGATATTGAATAAGTGGCGAATTTAGGGATTGTGTATGGGATAGAAAAAAGAAGGCGGTTTTTGATGGGATTGGGTGCGGCTTTCGGCTTCGCTCAAGCGGCTGCTTTCGGCTTGCTGATTTATTTGGGCGGCTTTCGGTTGCGGAGAAGCAGAGGGGATTACCTTTGGACGAATGGCTTATTGTTGTCCGCGAGGGTGGTATTTCCCAAACTCTTTTTTCAAGAATGAGCGATCAAGGTGGGTGTAGATTTCGGTTGTGGTGATGCTTTCGTGTCCTAGCATGTCCTGAACTGCGCGCAAATCGGCACCGGCTTCCACCATGTGCGTCGCGAAGCTGTGTCGGAAGGTGTGCGGACTCACTTTTTTTCGGATTCCGGCAAAAACAGAGGTTTCTTTCACAATATTGAAAATCGCAACCCGACTCATATGTCCGCCACGGTGGTTCAAAAACACATGGTTTTCGGAACCTTCAGCAATACCCATTCTTCCTCGTTCTTCTCCCAGATAATACTCCAAGGCTCTAACCATGGCTCCTCCCGCAGGAACCAATCGTTCTTTGTTTCCTTTACCGAGCACTCGAATGAATCCATCTTTGAAATGCAGTCCGGAGATCTCCAAATTGCACAATTCACTTACACGCAGTCCACAACCGTACAATGTTTCAAGTATGGCGACGTTGCGTGCTCCTTGAGTTTTACTTCGGTCTACGGAATCGATCATTCGACCAATTTCTTCAATGCTGAGGGTGTCGGGCAGTTTTCTTCCCAAGCGCGGACCTTCGATGTGTTCTAGCGGGTTATTGGTGATGGCCTTTTCGATCATGAGGAACTGAAAAAAGCTTTTGTTTCCGCTGATGATTCTTCCTTGGGTATGCGCAGATAGGCCCAAATCAAACAAGTGGGCCAAAAAATTTTGAAAGTGACGAGAAGTAATGTTGATGGGGGAGGAGATCTTCAATTCATCTAGGGCAAAGTGCATCAATTTGCTCACATCACTAGTGTACGCCTCAATGGAAGGCGCGGCCAAGGAACGTTCCAAAAGCAAATACTGTTGGTATGATTTTAATGCCTGATTCCAATTCATCTTTCGTCCATAAAGCAGAAGCCCTCCGCACGTTAGCGGAGGGCAGTTTTACCTAAACAAATTCTACTATAATTAACCAAAATTACTACTTGTATATATGTGTCGTGCTCGTTAGCCGACTATTTATACCATTGTTGTTTGGTGATCATCAAGGCTTCTTGAACCGTGATACGAACACCGTCGTTGTAGGCCGTTACGAACGGACCACGAAAGGAGAATGAATCGCGAATTTGATTGCGATCATCTCTGGCAGATTTGTAAACATTGTGCGCTCCGGTGGTGTATTTCACCCAGCCTTCGTGATTTTCAATGTTCACAGTACGAGTAAACCCGTGCTTCTTTGCAAAGTAGCTCTGTCCGACTACTTGGTGCGAAGCGGCAATTTGAACGCGATAGCTCACTCCCGTTTCTGGTTCAGGGATGCTGGTCACCGCTTTCTTAACTTCTTTAATTTCTTCTTGAACCTCAGCAGTGATGCTTTCCTCTACATTAGCAGGTTTGCTTTCTTCAGTTGTACTTTGTGCTTCTTCCTCAATTTCATTTTCAGCCATCGCCTCCCCAGCACTTTCATTGTCTTCTGCTGTTGTCCTTGTAGTGTTGTTACTCGATTCCTCTTCTTCAGAAGGATCTGCAGTTGTAGCTTCAACTTCAGGATTTACTTCTTCTTCGGTTTCGTTGGAAGCGAGCATGCCTTCTTGCGTTTCGATTGGCCCCTGAACGACATTGACTTCCTTCGGTGCATTGTTCTCTACATAAGAGAAAACACCGGAGATATTAGGAGTGTTGGAAGTTGAAGTTGTTAATCGGTAGCTCACGGAAAATTCATCCATCTGTGGAGCTTCAAACCAAACATACTTGATTCCTCGATCGCTAATGGTAACAACTGCACCGTCACTGTCTTCTTCACTCACCACAAATCCAGCAGGGATGTTCTCTTGAATTTTAGCGAAGTTTTCAAGCTCATTTTCAAGAACTGTTAAAGTAACAATGTACTCTTCATCGCTCGTGCCCATTATACTTCTGACGCAACGCATTCCACTTCCACCATAGGTGCTTAAGTCGGTCTGAGTTGTGTTTTCTGAATTAGCAACAGGTGCTGCTTCTGTAGTTTCTTCGTTGTTGTCTGCCAACTCACCTTCTCCAATACGAATCACTTTGGATTGCAATTCGTAGTCAACACGTTGGTTTGATTTGATGTAAGAAAAAGTACCTTTTACGATTTTGTTTCCAGTGGCATCTGGCGCCACGCTTAATTTGTAGCTTACTTCAAACTCTTGGTCTGGAGGCAATGCCATCCAAATGAATTTTGCTTTTTGGTCTTTAAAACTGAATGAGGCTCCATTGGTTTGAATGGGAGTAGCGCTCATGCCTTCGGGTAACTCAATTTCGAGTTTGGCAAAGTCCTCTACCGTTCCTTTATTGATCGTAATGGAGATGTTGGCTGAAGAACCGGGTGACATGGAACTTGGAGTGTTGTCTTCAATAATGACACCATCGGCGACAAAGAACAACATAAGGGTGAATCCAAGTATTCCAAATAACAGTTTAGACATAGCATTTTGCAGTTAAGCCAACACTTAGTTGGGATTAAAGCAAAGCTATATCAAGGAAGTACCTTCTCGAAGGAGCTACTTTGTAATTCTAAACACAAAAATGTGGATAAGGACAAAAAATGAGGGGGAAGTTGAAACCTTGTCTTGGAGTATTATTATTCTTCAAATTGAGTGAAATAGAATTCAATGATGCGATCCACTTTTGCCTCATCAAAGCGTGGGTCACCAAAAATGTATGCTTCAATAGCGGCTTGAACTTCTTCTGCATCCAACTTCTGATTCTTGTTGTAGTCAATCTCTAAGAAGTCTTCGGGCAAACCGTTAGACGCATGGGCAAGACTCATTGAACAGAGAGAACAGGAAAGTAGCAGACTAAAAAGTAATTTCATTTTCGGTGGTTTAGACCGATGAGAGCAGTTGGTGGTAGAGCTTTTTCATGTCTTCAATCAAGCGTTCTTTGGTGAAATGCTTGAAAGCCCAATCGCGACCATCGATGCCCATTTTACGGCGCAATTCGGGAGAGGTTACAAGTTGACTCAAGGCAGCGGTGAAGGCTTCCGATTGATTCTCGACAATGAGTCCGGTTCGCTCATGCACCACCACGTCTCGAACACCACCCACATCCGTGCTCACTACAGGTACTCCTGTTGCTTGGGCTTCAATTAAACTTACGGGGGTTCCTTCATTCAATGAACTTAAAGCGAGGATGTCTAGCCCAGCCAATGCCCAATCCACATTGCTGATCCAAGAACACATGCGAACACGCTCTGGCGGAATTTGATAATCTCGGATCCAAGCTTCAATGTTCTCACGTTCGGTTCCATCTCCAATAAAGACAGCAATGGTATTATCGTGCTGAAGTTTGGAAAACGCTTCAACAAAAAGATGATGATTTTTGATGGGAGCGAATCTTCCTACAATCCCAATGGCTACTTGATCTTCACTGATGTTCCACTTTTTGCGGAAATCCTTTCGTTTGTTCGGAAGATCGGTCTGGAAACGCTCGAGGTCAAAACCAAGAGGAATGACAACAGTTTTCTGGGCAGAAGCAATGCGGTGGTCTTGGCAAAGTTCTTCTTTTTGCTTCTTGCTGATGGCAATGATGGCGCTGGACTTCTTAGCCAGGCTCCGCTCCACGTTTTTGTAAGCTTCGGTTTTTAGTCGGCCAAAATAATGTGCGAAAACATGACCATGAAAGGTGTGCACCACGACGGGAACTCCTTCCTTAAAAGCCGCACGCCTTCCTAAAGCTCCTGCTTTGCTCGCATGGGTATGTACGATGTCAGGCTTAAATTCCCGAATGATTTCTCGAATCTCTCGATACGCCGCTCGGTCTTTTTTCCAATTCACACTTCTTTGAAGCATGGGCAGGGTGCGGTATTCAATTCCCAAGTCGTCATTAATATAGGTGCTGGAGATTTCTCCATCATCGTGCAAACCACCAATGAGCATGGTTTCGAACTCGGGAGAAAGTCCGGCAGTCAAATAAGCCGCGTTATAAGTGGGTCCTCCCAAATTAAAACGGTTAATGATTCTCAGTACCTTTGGCATGGCTCGAAGATACGTTAAGCACAAGAGAGTGTGAAAAAAACAGGGAAGACGAATTGTAATTTTTCCATTTGTGATTCAAAACAATTGTCATATCTTTGCAGCCCCGTAAAAGAACTATTGAAGATGAAAGAAGGAATACACCCAGATAACTACCGTTTTGTTGTGTTTAAAGACATGTCAAACGAGTATGCGTTTTTAGGTAAATCAACTGCAAATGCCAAAGAAACCATTCAGTGGGAAGATGGAAATGAATATCCATTGATTAAATTGGAGATCAGCAGTCAGTCTCACCCGTTCTTCACCGGTAAGATGAACTTGGTGGATACTGCAGGACGTATCGACAAATTCCGCAACAAGTACTCGAAATTTTCGAAGAAGAAGCCTGCTGCGGACAACAATGAAGAAAAAGCCGGAGAGTAATTCTCTCTTGTTTAAAAATACCAAAGCCACTTGTCGCAAGATGAGTGGCTTTCTTGGTTTAATCTTGGTACTTCGAGTTTAATTATAGTGGCCTTCGATTCTAATGGTGTTTGCCTTCGACTCCGCTCAGGC
>CALKGK010000068.1 GCA_938085105.1 uncultured Flavobacteriales bacterium | reverse complement strand
ACCAAATCGATTTTTGGATTGTTGTTCGTTCTCGTTTTGATGGTGGTTATCTTTCGCGCTGCCGCCGCTGGTTATAAGAAAAGACCAGGACAAGCGCCAACAGGAATTAGTAACGCTTTGGAGCCATTGATCATGTTTGTGCGCGATGAAATTGCCATTCCTTCCATTGGGGAAAAGCACGCTCACCGCTTCATGCCTTTTCTTTTAACGGTCTTTTTCTTCATCTGGATTTGTAATTTGTTGGGTCTTATTCCTTTTGTGGGAGGGTTCAACATTACGGGAACCATAGGAGTAACGATCGTCTTGGCCACTTTTGTATTCTTGATTACCAACTTCTCTGGTAACAAGCATTACTGGGGTCACTTACTATGGCCTCCGGGAGTGCCATTTCCGATCAAGTTAATCCTTGTTCCAATTGAAGTTATTGGAATTCTTTTGAAGCCCATCGTATTGATGGTGCGTTTAACAGCGAACATTACTGCAGGCCACATTATCATTCTTGCCTTTGTAAGTTTGATCTTCATCTTCGGACAAGGTGGGGAAGCAGTTGGCGCTGGAGTTGGAGTAGGAATCGGAGCTACCTTGTTCATGGTCTTCATGTTCTTCATTGAACTGTTGGTAGCCTTCCTTCAAGCATTTGTATTTACGCTTTTAGCTGCGCTTTACTTCGGTGACGCAACGCACGAAGCACATCATTAATAGAAAGTCAAACAAATAAATAAGTTACTGGAATGGAACTTTTGTCAGTATTATTAGAAGCTAGTTTAGGTCACGGTCTTGCAGGAATTGGAGCAGGCGTAGCAGCAATCGCAGCAGGTATGGGTATCGGTAGAATCGGTGGTTCTGCATTGGAAGCAATGGCGCGTCAGCCAGAAGCAACAGGAGACCTTCGTGCAAACATGATCGTTGCAGCAGCATTGATCGAGGGTGTTGCCCTTTTTGCAGTGATCGTTTGCTTGTTGGTTACATTTAACCAGTAAGCCGCTTCACGGGTTCAGGCAAAAGTTGTCCGAACCGCTATTAGAAATTATTCATTACAACCATTGAGTTATGGATGCTTTATTAAGCCCAGCAATTGGTACTGTTCTCTGGACGTCCATTGCATTTTTGGTCGTGCTCTTCTTGCTAAAGAAGATGGCATGGAAACCAATCTTAAAGGCCTTAAACGAGCGTGAGGAATCCATCGAGAAAAGCTTGAAAGAAGCAGAAAAGGCGCGCGAAGACATGGCGAACCTTAATGCGGATAACGAGCGTTTGTTGAAGGAAGCTCGCGCAGAGAGAGACGTGGTTCTTCGTGAGGCACGCGAAATGGGAGATCAACTCGTTGCAGATGCAAAGGCTTCGGCCAAAGTAGAAGCAGAGAAGATGATTGAAAATGCGCGTGTAGCTATCGATAATGAAAAGAATAGCGCAATGGTTGAATTGAAAAACCAAGTAGCTACTCTTTCTCTCGAAATCGCAGAAAAGGTAGTGAAGGAAAGACTTTCTGATCAAGGAGAACAAGAGAAATTGGTTTCTTCTTTGATGAAAGACGTCGATTTGAATTGATGCTATGAATTATCCTAAAGTAGCCATACGTTATGCCAAGTCGCTCATGGAGCTCGCAGAATCTAAGAATGCTGTGGATGCTGCTATGGACGATATGATTCTCTTGGTGCAAACCATCAAAGAGAACCAGGATCTGAACTTATTGCTTTCTAGTCCGGTTGTAAATCCAGACAAGAAGGAAAAGGTTCTCATGGCCATCTTTGGTGATAAGGTGAGCGAGGTTTCTCAGAAGTTTATTCAAATGATTGCCCAAAAAGGGCGAGAAGGAGATCTTCAAGGAATTGCTCAGCGTTTCATTGCCTTGGTGAAAGAACGTCGCAATATCCACCAAGCCGAGGTGATCACGGCTTCCCCATTGACAGCTGCTGCAAAGTCAGATTTACTCGAGATGGTGAAGAAGATGAAAGCAGGCGAAGCGGAATTGACGGAGAAAATTGATCCAAGCATCATTGGTGGTTTCATCCTAAAAGTGGATGATCGAATGATCGATGCCTCAGTAGTTTCGAGGTTTAGAAAATTGAGACAAGACTTTTCATTGAACTAGGTAGTTCAGTGTAGTACAAAATCTGCCTTCGGGCGCAAACGAAGTCAAACATGGCTGAAGTTAAACCAGCAGAAGTATCTGCTATCCTTAAAGAGCAATTGGCCGGATTTAAATCGGCCGCCGAATTGGAAGAAGTAGGTACCATCCTTCAAGTAGGTGATGGTATCGCTCGCGTTTACGGTTTGTCCAACGTCCAATCTGGAGAGCTTGTAGAATTTGAAAACGGTGTTAGAGGTATTGCCCTCAACCTTGAAGAAGACAACGTTGGTATCGTATTGCTCGGACCATCAGGAAATCTGAAAGAAGGTTCATCGGTAAAAAGAACTCGTCAAATTGCCTCTATTAAAGCGGGTAAAGGTCTTCTCGGTAGAGTAGTAAATACGCTAGGAGAACCTATTGATGGTAAGGGGCCAATCCAAGGCGACCTTTATGAGATGCCAATCGAGCGTAAAGCTCCAGGGGTAATCTTCCGTCAACCAGTAAACGAACCACTTCAAACAGGAATCAAGTCGATTGATGCGATGATTCCAATTGGACGTGGCCAACGTGAGTTGATCATTGGTGACCGTCAAACAGGGAAAACCACTGTTGCACTGGATACCATCATCAACCAAAAAGAATTTTACGACAGAGGAGAACCTGTATTCTGTATCTATGTGGCCATCGGTCAGAAAGGATCTACAGTAGCGGGTATCGTTAAAACATTGGAAGAGAATGGAGCAATGCCTTACACGGTTGTTGTTGCTGCATCTGCTGCTGAGCCAGCACCGATCCAATTCTACGCACCATTTACTGGAGCAGCGATTGGGGAGTTCTTCCGTGACACAGGAAATCCGGCTTTGATCGTTTATGATGATTTGTCAAAACAAGCGGTTGCTTATCGTGAGGTTTCTCTCTTGCTTCGTCGTCCACCAGGTCGTGAGGCATATCCAGGAGATGTATTCTTCCTTCACTCAAGATTGCTTGAGCGTGCTGCGAAGGTGATTGACTCTGATAGCATTGCTGCACAGATGAACGATCTTCCTGAATCGTTGAAAGACAAAGTAAAAGGTGGAGGTTCTCTTACCGCATTGCCAATCATCGAAACACAGGCAGGTGACGTTTCTGCGTATATCCCAACCAACGTAATTTCGATTACAGATGGTCAGATCTTCCTCGAGTCTAACTTGTTCTTGAGTGGTGTTCGTCCAGCGATTAACGTAGGTATCTCGGTATCACGTGTAGGTGGATCGGCGCAGATCAAGTCCATGAAGAAAGTTGCAGGTACCTTGAAACTCGATCAAGCACAGTACCGTGAGTTGGAGGCCTTCTCTAAGTTCGGTTCTGACCTTGATGAGGCTACAAAAGCGGTCCTCGACAAAGGAGCAAGAAACGTGGAGATCTTGAAGCAAGGTCAAAACTCTCCAATGCGTGTTGAAGAGCAGATTGCAATCATCTACTTGGGTACCAAAGGAATGCTTTCGAAAGTTCCAGTGAACCAAGTAAAAGCCTTCGAGAAAGAGTTCTTGTCTTACATGAGAAGCAAGCACGCTGATACACTCGAGACCTTGAAAGGTGGTAAATTGACCGATGAGGTAACCAATACACTTGCTCAAGCAGCAAAAGAATTGACCTCGAAGTACGAATAAGCTAAGCGCTGAGAAATGGCAGGTGGATTAAAAGAAGTACGGAATAGAATCACATCAGTGCAGTCGACGATGCAAATCACGTCTGCAATGAAGATGGTTTCTGCAGCCAAATTGAGACGGGCACAAGATGCGATTACGGCTATGCGTCCTTATGCACAAAAGCTCCAAGAGATACTTGCTAACGTGAGTGGTACTTTGGATTCATCAGAAGGTGTATATTCTCAAGAAGGTCAAGGAAACAACGTGCTCATCGTTGCCATTACATCCAATAGAGGTCTTTGCGGTGGTTTTAATAATAACATCGTTAAGGAGATCAATAACTACATGGCTGCTAACCCAGACTTGAAGTGTAAGATCTTGCCTTTGGGTAAAAAAGCCAACGATTACTATCGCGGTAGAACCGGAGTATTCACCGAAGGATTTGGTGATGAGCCTTTCAGTATTTTCGATGATTTGAGCTTCAGCAATGTTTCTCAAATTGCGGAAACCATCATGGAGCAATTCGTTGAAGGACGCTGGGATAAAGTGGTGATGGTATACAACCAGTTCAAAAATGCCGCGAGTCAAATCGTGCAGAACGAACAGTTTTTGCCAATTAAAGCCACTGAGGGAACAGATACAAGCTCTGTGGAATACATCTTCGAACCTTCACGTGAGGAGATAGTAGAACGCATCATTCCCAACTCTTTGAAAGTACAGCTTTTCAAAGGATTGCTCGATAGCAACGCGGCTGAGCACGGTGCACGGATGACGGCAATGCACAAAGCAACAGACAATGCGAAAGATCTCGTAAACGAACTGAAATTGAGCTACAACAAAGCTCGTCAGGCAGCCATTACGAATGAAATCCTTGAGATTGTTGGTGGTGCAGAAGCTTTGAATAGCTAAACAACTTCGATTACAATATTTGAAAAGCGATCTTTTTTTGAGGATCGCTTTTTTTGTGCATCATTTTTGTGGTGTTCTTATATGGAGTCTTAGTACCTTGTCCACAATGAATAAACTGCGCTTTTCCTTTCGCCAAAGAATCTACTTTTCGATGATCATGTTGATCATCGTCTCTTTTGTGCTTACAGGAGTTACCGCTTATTACAATTTCAAAACAGAGAACGATCGTTACAACCAAGAGCGTTTAGAGAGGAAAGAACAAGCCTTGCAAACGAGCATGGACTATTTTCTCGAGGAACACGGAGGAACTGTGGCCAAAGATAGTCTTGCACTTGTGTTTAGTGAGGTGATTGTGGAATTGGCAGATGTGCATTCATTGTCTGTGAACCTCTATGATTTAAAGGGAAACTTGCTGATCTCTAGTGCTGAAGAGCGTTTTGAAAACCTGGGCTTTAATCTAAGCATTGATTATACGGTATTGAAGCAACTGTCCACAGGAAACACGCGAGCAGTGGTGGAGAAGGACATCAAAGGGACGGAAGTTTATCTTGTTTATTGGTACCTCTTGGATGCTAGCAATCGAAAAATAGCTGTTGTCAATGTGAAGTACGACAAGAAAAACATTGATGATGGCGAGTTGAGGCGTTTTTTAGGTCAGCTCACGAAAATCTACATCGCTCTGTTCATTGCTGCAGCTATCCTGGCCTACTTTCTCAGTAATTATATCACCAAGTCGCTTCAAAAGATTGCTTCGAAGATGCAGAAGATTGACTTGTCTCAGGAAAACGAACCCATATCTTGGGAGGGAGGTGATGAAATTGCAGCGTTGGTAGATCAATACAATAAGATGCTCTTGGAGGTGAAGAACAGTGCTAAATTGCTGGCAAAGAGCGAAAGGGAAAGTGCGTGGAGAGAGATGGCAAAACAAGTGGCTCATGAGATCAAAAACCCACTTACCCCCATGAAGTTGCGAGTGCAGCATTTGGAAAGAAGTTTGACCAGCAATCCGGATGGAATGGAAGAGAAGCTCAAGCAGTTTTCCAAAACAATGATTGATCAGATTGATACGCTATCTGGAATTGCGACAGAGTTCTCTCACTTTGCCAAAATGCCAAAAGCTCAGCCTTTGGAAGTGGATTTGCTCAGTATTTTACGCGGTATTGTCGCTCTGTATTCCGATACTCCCAATGTTGATATTCAGTTTGTGAATGCTACCAATCAAGGGAAGTGCATCGTTTTGGCTGATAAGGATCAACTGAATCGGGTTTTCAATAATCTGGTGAAGAACGCTGTTCAGGCTTTATCGGAAAAGCCCGACGGTTTGATTAGTGTTGTCTTGAGTGCTAATGATGACCATGTTCATGTTTTGGTGCAAGACAACGGTGTTGGAATCAGCGAGGCGCAGAGGAGTAAAATCTTTGTTCCCAACTTTACGACTAAATCCACCGGTACTGGACTTGGCTTGGCCATGGTAAAAAACATCATCGAACAGGGTGGGGGGAACATTTGGTTTGAAAGTGAACCTGGGGTTTCAACTAGTTTTCACGTCGAATTACCGACAAATTATTCCGAAGGGATTAAAGGGTAAATGACGGGTCTGCTCGGACTAGCATCATTTTCAAAAGGCGGAAACTGCAAATTGAGATAGTAAACACCATCTTCAACGTCGTTAGGAACGTAAATAAGCTCCGTGATGCTACAATCTCTTCTTTCCTCACCACGTACACCCCAAAACAGATGATGTGCCTCTAGATGGCCCCCATCGACTTCTCTATCCACAGAAGGCAAGTCAATTAGAAGATGTTTTGTGCCGCGTTCTACCAAATACATCATGGCCTCTTTGGTGATGTATGGCGGATTGCTTGAGCTGTGGTTTTTTGTTTTCTTGCTGATAGGGTTGGGGAGTGTGCGAAGAATAATGGCTTCGCATGAGCTCTGAATACTCTTTTCCAACTGTTCTTTGGTGATGACATGGTCTTTGGTTCCTGGTTCGAAGCTGCTCTCCATCTCTTCTGGGCGGAAGGAAACAAGCTCGGCAAGAAGGTGGTAGTCTTGGATGAGTTGGTTTACGGAGTGAATCTCTTTTGTGATGTGCCCCAAGCATTCGGTATGTGTTCCGTGTCCGTGCGGATTGAAGGAGATGTTCCTAAAGTTCACGCTGCCCCCTTCTGCCACAGCTCCAACGAAGCCATCACCGCGAACGGGTTCCATGGTAATGGGTGGTACATACCATGCGCTCACTTGCTCGGGTTCAGCTCTCAATGGGATACTGAGGTCGATAGCTGTTTGGAGTTCAACGAGGTATTGTTTTCCTTCAAAGGGAATGTAGATGCGGTTTAACATAGGTCAAAGTATCAATCAACGGGACAAAAAAAACCCCGCTACAAGGTAGCGAGGTTTTAAATTTATCATTGTTCAGTTTTAGTTGCAACCAAGTGCTCCAAATCCTGAAACGTAATCAAAGGACAAATCACCTTCTTCGTCATCGAAGTCGAGAAGGAAATCTGTAATGGCAAGGTATTCTCCATCGAAGTTGATGGTACCTCCAGAGACGCTCAATTGACCGTCTGCAGAGAAATAAATACCCGGTTCTACAAAATCGATAACATAAGCAAATGCAGCTTCGTCGTTGTCAGCATCTTCATCTTCCAAATCCTCAAGCCAGTTGAGAACGTTGTAAGAGCCAGAAGCTTCATCGTCGTAAACCATATAAGCGGCGAATCCTTGGAAGAAGTCTGTAAAGTCAGCGTCTTCATCCACATCACCGTCTGCCAATGCTTCGAAATCACCAGCAATACCAATCACACCAGAGATGCCATTGAAATCACCACCAAAATCGAACAAGTCCAAACCGAGAGCTTCTTCAGAGGCAGAAAAGCAGAAGGTATAGTCCACGTTAAGTGCACTGTTACCAGCTACAATAGTACCGCCGCCAGTATTTCCACCGAAAGAGAACACAGGAATGATTAACAAACCTCCGTTATTATCAGTTACGTACTGCACATCTTCAGAGTTTGAGAAATCCCATCCGTCGCTTGGTTGAGAGAAATCAAAATCTCTAGTTTGGGTGTTGAATTTGTAAAGATTACCATTTTCCACATCCCAAAAACCGATGGTTGGAACTCTTTCGAGCAACTCCATAGCTGTTCTTTGTTCTTCAGCTGAAACGGTTTTTGAGTTCGCTTGGAAACTGCGATTTTCATCCAATTCTGCTTTCTTACATCCAGCAGCAAAAAGAATCAATCCAGTGGCCAAGGTCACTTGAGATAAGGTTTTAATAATGGTCTTCATCGTCTTTAAGTTTTAATTTTGTTCTTAGTTGAACAAGTAACCCAAACGAATAGCTCCGTTTACGTTAGGACCCACGTTGAACGTTGAGCCATTTTCCACGTCAGCAGGAAGATCTGCGTCTGGATCGTTGAAGTTTGCCAAATTGTAAGCAGTTTGATCTGATACTTCAACAGTAGAATCACCCATGCTCATTGATGAGAATCCGAATCCTAGTTCACCTCCAAGATAAATATTATCAGCGAAATAGAAGTCAAAACCAGCCAATAGATTGATTCCGAAACGGAAGTATCCAGTTTTGTTGGTCTCTGTCCAAACAACGTTGTTTCCTAGTTCACCAATGTTATCCACATCGTTAGGTCCCCAAGACTCATCTTCAGTAGAAGTGTTTCCAAATCCAAGGTCCAATTCAGCACCTACGTATGGAGACAAACGGTCTGTTCCATCAAAGTGAATCTCGTAACCTGGACGGATAGTCAAATCAAAAGAACGGTCCCAAGAGTACAATGCTGGACTTGTTGGGTCTTCCAAGCTCAATTCACCTTCCTGCGCAGTCACAGTCTTGTCTGATGAGCTTCCAACGAACAAGTTCAAACGCAAAGCGCTGTTTTCGCTTGTGAACGTACGGAATTTGATTCCTCCAATTGAAATTGGGTTTCCTCCGAGTGGAGCAAAGTTAACCTCGAGGTTTTTTTCTCCTCCGGTTTGTTTTTGAGCAGATACTCCGCCCACCATAAGTAGCGCAGCGGCTACCAACATGATCGTTTTTTTCATGACGATTAAATTTAGTTTACTGATTTCCAAAGTACGCAAGTAAGAAAGTTTTTTCCGCTTACGCTTGAATTAAAATTTACTTTATCAACACTGCCGCTGTTCATTTTTGTGAAAAACCTTCAGTGCCATGGGTTCAATGCTATTCTACTGTCACCGATTTCGCCAAATTACGGGGCTGATCCACGTTGCAGCCTCTCATCACCGCAATGTGGTAACTCAATAGCTGCAAAGGTATTACGCTTAAGAGTGGTACCAATACGTCATCTGACTTAGGGATTTCAATGACATGGTCTGCAATCTTCTTAACATGGGTGTCTCCAGCCGTAACAATGGCGATGATCTTTCCTTTTCGCGCTTTCACTTCCTCGATGTTGCTCACTACTTTCTCGTAGCTGTGACCTTGTGTGGCAATCACAAAAACGGGCATTTCTTCGTCAATCAAGGCGATCGGACCGTGTTTCATCTCTGCTGCAGGATACCCTTCAGCATGAATGTAGGAGATTTCTTTAAGCTTCAAGGCTCCTTCAAGGGCTACAGGGAAACTGTATCCTCTACCCAAGTATAGTGCGTTGGAGGCATCTTTGTAGATATCTGCAATGGTCTCAACGATGTCGTTGCTCTTCAATGCCTGCTCAATTTTATCTGGAATGGAATTGATCTCTGCAATTAATCGGTGCAAACGCTCTTGTTTGATGGTGCCTTTCTTTTCTGCAACAGCAAGCGCCATTAAGGTAAGCACGGTTACTTGAGCGGTGAAGGCTTTGGTTGAAGCCACGCCAATTTCCGGACCAGCATGTGTGTATGATCCGCTATCAGTTTCTCTCGAGATGGTAGATCCAACCACATTGCACACTCCGAAGATGTGAGCTCCCTTTTCTTTTGCCAGTTTGATGGCGGCTAAGGTATCCGCTGTTTCCCCGGATTGGGAGATCGCTATCACGATGTCGTCACTATTGATGATGGGGTTTCGATACCTGAACTCACTGGCATACTCCACTTCAACGGGAATTCTGGCGAGATCTTCAAAGAGGTATTCTGCTACCAAGCCGGCATGCCAAGAGGTTCCACACGCTACAATCAAAATCCGTTTTGCATTCATCCACTTTTCTTCGTGGGTGTCGATTCCAGACATTCGAACCATACCTTTGGTGAGGTTCATTCTTCCGCGGAAACAATCGCGAACAGATCGCGGCTGCTCGTAAATTTCCTTCAGCATGAAATAATCATACCCACCTTTTTCCAGAGCCTCGAGTTGCATTTCAAGTTCTTGAACGTAAGGTGTTTTTTCTTGATTCTGGATGGTAACGATCTTCAAGTCAGCATTGCGATTGATCATGGCTACTTCCTCATCTTCCAAGTAAACAACGTTCTTGGTGTATTCAATGATTGGAGTAGCATCAGAGGCCACAAAGAAATCTCCATCACCACCAATTCCAATCACCAAAGGCGAACTTTTCTTCGCTACGATCAATTGGTCTGGGTTGGTTTTGTCCATCACCACAATGGCATAAGCACCAACGACCTCATTCAATGCGATTCGAACGGCTTCAAAAAGGTTCACCTTAGCATTGTTGCGAATGTCTTCTATGAGGTGAGTGAGTACTTCTGTATCGGTATCACTATGGAAAACGTGTCCACGCTTGGTGAGCTCTTCCTTCAAAGGAGCGTAATTCTCGATGATCCCATTGTGGATCATAGCCAAATCACCATCACCACTCATGTGTGGGTGAGCATTTACATCGTTTGGGGGTCCGTGAGTTGCCCAGCGGGTATGACCAATTCCCACATTTCCTGTGGTGCTTTGATCGGCAACATGCTGCTCCAAATCACTCACTTTTCCTTTGCACTTGTAAAGGTGAATGTTATTTTGGTTCAACAAGGCAACACCGGCGCTATCGTAACCGCGGTATTCAAGACGCTTTAAGCCTTTGATTAGTATAGGATAAGCTTCTCGCTCTCCAATATATCCTACAATTCCACACATATCTTTTTTCGCTTTTCAATGGCACTAAGACCATAACGAAGTTAAAGATATTTTCGGCTATTCGGAGTAAGTAAGGATTAAACGTATGCCATTTTCGAGTTCCGGTCCATTCACCTCAACACGATTGACACTCACACTAGCGTTATTTGATACGAGGAAGAGCACAGGCTGGTCTTGTTCACCGGTCAAAAGGCGTTGTACGAAACGACTGATATTGAAGACATAAGCCTCCTTTGAACTGTTGTAAGTTCCGCCAATGTTCACGCCATTTCCTAACTGGTCTGGCAAAGCTACCGCTTCTCCTTCGTTGTTTTCGGAAAGAACAAAGAGTTGACTTTGGATGGGATACCTAAAGTTGTTGGGGTCGTTCACAGGCACCACAAGTTCAGCACGATTAATGGCAAAACTTCCGAGTTCGTTAAAATCGTAAATGGTAGGAAGGTCAATGCGTGTTTTAACACTCGATCCACCTTGTACAAAGGCACTAAAAGACCCATCCAAACTTTCGAGATCGTTCAAACCAGCGAGATCATTTTGATAGTCGTGCTGTAAAAGAGTGGTTCTCGCACATTGAGTGTTGATGTTGAAGTCGTAACGCAGGTCTTCCTCCTCATCATTGTGGTAAAACAATCGAATTCGACTGTTCCCAGAAAGGAGATCTACGGGAACAACACCTCCATCTTCACTCAAGGAAGAAATCTTCAGTCCTTTAAAAATGTCTACGAAGGTTTCATTATCCAAATAAGCTTCTGGGGGCAAGGTCATCATGCGGTTACCGAACTCATCGGAAAGGCGCAAGCGGAGGTGAGCGGGCAAAGAGTCACCATCAGCCAAATAGACCAAATCTTCAACGTTGAACTCTTGAATAGCACTTCCCGCTGCGGTGAGTTCCTCTTCGAAGGTGGCAAACTCCCTGTTGGAATAGTAAGTGGAGTCGAGATAAAAATCCTCGCTGATTTCCTTCACGCTAAAACGCTGGGGAGCTTTTCGTCCATAAAAAATATCGGCGTAGATCAAGGTGAGCACGGCACTATCGAGCACTGCGTTCGTTCCAAAATCCACATCCGCTGCGCTAAGGCGAATCTGGGTATGAATGCTGGCCTTGCTTTGCCCAATTTTTGGATCGATGTAATTACCAATCAGTCCGAGAGAGAGTTCATCTGTTCTCAAACTGTCTTCTTTCACCACGCTTACCATCAAGCTGAGGGTATCGGTTTGGAAGAGGTTCAAGAGTTCATCTTCTGGTTGAATTGCAGCACCAATACTCTCCTCTGGCTTTTTACAAGCGTTGAAGGTAACGAGAAATAGGAGCAAAAACATGGCGGTCACTGAGGACCGCCCATGCAATAAATCTTTTCGTTGAATCATAGGTTTATTCTTCAACGAGGGCCGACTTTCCCTCGAGGATCGCGTCATAAAAGTTGGAAATATCACCAACAAAAGAATCTTCACCAGAGAAGGGAAGGAATGATTTATTGGCATCATTCACGGCGCTAACAATGTTTTCGTGTCCTTCAGGTGCACTCATAATCACACCATCGGCATGTTGAGCGGCAATCATGTTCAAGTTTTCGAAGGTCGGTTCCTCGATGGCTTTCAAGTGAGACGCATCAATACCGTCCATAGTTACTTTTTTCGCCAATTCAGTATTTAAACTTCCGTCGAAACCTTCGTCATAGACACTATAAATCACCTTCGTATCAGCAAAGTGGTCGTCGTTTTTGTAGTATTCTTTTACGTACAATGGCATGAGTGCAGACATCCAGCCGTGGCAGTGAATGATGTCTGGTGTCCAGCCCAATTTTTTAACGGTTTCAAGCACGCCACGAATAAAGAAAATGGATCGCTCATCATTGTCAGCATGCAAAGCACCTGTTTCGTCGCGAAGTACCGATTTACGCTTAAAATATTCTTCGTTATCAATAAAATACACCTGCATTCTTGCAGAAGGAATGGAAGCTACTTTAATGATGAGGGGATGATCGGTGTCGTTGATGATGAGATTCATTCCCGAGAGGCGAATTACTTCGTGAAGCTGGTGTCTTCTTTCGTTAATTTTACCGTAGCGGGGCATGAATACTCGAATCTCTTTTCCTTTTTCATGAATGCCTTGAGGTAGGAATCTACTCGTTTTTGAAATACCTGTTTCAGGTAAGAAAGGGACAATCTCTTGAGATACGTGCAGAACTTTGGCTTTATTCATGGGGATATCATTTTTATCAGGAAATACGTGCAAAAATACGACAAAATCCTTGATATTTCAAATCTACTTCATAGCTTTGGCGGGTTTTGCCTATTGTAAATGAGCTTATGAGAACAATCACTACCAATGCCCAATTCGACGAGTTATATACTGACTTTCAATCGACTAATGCTCAAATAGGCTTTGTTCCTACTATGGGTGCTTTGCACGAGGGTCACCTCTCTCTTTTACACCGGGCGAAGGCGGAAAATGACCTTGTGGTGGTGAGTATTTTCGTCAATCCGACACAATTCAACGACCCAAAAGACCTTGAAAAGTACCCAAGAACACTTGAGGCGGATGCGCGCATTTTGGAAGCAGCGGGTTGTGACCTATTGTACGCGCCCAATGTGGAAGAGGTTTATGGCGGAGCGATGGAAAAACAGCGAGTAGATTATGGAGCACTCACTTCAATTTTGGAAGGAGCGAAGCGGCCCGGGCATTATGATGGAGTAGTTCAGGTGGTGCGAAGGCTGTTTGAAATTGTGCGCCCGCACCGGGGGTATTTCGGGAAAAAGGATTTCCAACAAGTGGCCATCATCCGTGAAATGGTGCGCCGTGAGCAAATTCCCGTAGAAATTGTTCCCTGTGAGCTGATTCGCGACGAGAGCGGCTTGGCAATGAGCTCTAGAAATGTTTTGCTCAGTGCCGAGAGTAAACAAAACGCCCTGGCCTTGGTGAATACACTGCGCGCAATGAAAGAACGATTCCCCGGAGCATCTCCCAAAGAAGTTGAGGAATGGGGGCAAGCCCAACTCAGGAACGACCCGGCCGTTGAACTCGAATATTTGGAGGTGTTGGACGGACTCAATTTTGAACAGCCCGAAGCGTGGAGCGATTATCAATCTCCAATGGCGCTAGTAGCTGCATTTGTTGGCGGTGTGAGGCTCATCGACAACTTGGAGTTTATTGTGAGTGAGGAAGCGTAGAACTATCTTAAAACCGCTATCTTTGTAGCATAATTCAATTCTATGTTATTTATACAAAACATCGGCGTTTGGCCAATGATTCTGATCATTCTCGTGATTGTCTTGCTCTTTGGAGGGAAAAAAATTCCTGAAATGATGAAAGGGCTCGGACAAGGTATGAAGGAATTCAAGGACGCAACCAAAGGCGAAGAAGAGCAAGAAAAGGATAAATAAAACAAGCGTTTTTGGCGTTGTTCATTCATGAGAATCCCCTTACTACTCCTTTTTTCTGTACTCCTGGGTTCATCGTGCTTGCAAGCGCAAGAGCGTCCTCCGATCGATAGTACCGATCTCTACCTGAATGAAATCGACCGCCTGCTCATGGAGTCGGCGGCAGATTTGCATTGCGTTTCCAGAGATTCCTGCTTTCTCAATGTCTACGAATATGATTGGGACGAGGTCCCGAATGTAGATTCGCTCACTTTGGCGCACCGCTTGAACGCCATTGATATGGAATCTCCCATTGATTTGGCATACCGCCCAGAACTGGAATCTTACATCCATTTCTACACGGAAAAGCGACGAAATCAAATGAGCCGCATGCTCGACTTGTCGCAGTTCTATTTCCCCATGTTCGAAGAACATCTGGCCAAGTACAATCTTCCCCTCGAATTGAAATACCTCGCAGTGGTGGAGTCTGCACTCAACCCACATGCCCGTTCCCGAGTTGGAGCTACCGGACTTTGGCAATTCATGTATGCCACTGGTAAAGCCTATGGTCTTGAAGTGAATTCCTACTACGATGAGCGCACAGATCCGCTAATGGCGACCGATGCCGCTTGCCGTTACTTGAAAAAGCTGTATTCTTTGTACGACGATTGGCTCCTCGCACTAGCTGCTTACAACGCCGGTCCTGGTAACGTCAACAAAGCCATTCGTCGAAGCGGCGGAAAAACAACTTACTGGGGAATTCGCCCCTTCTTGCCAAGAGAAACGCGCGGTTATGTGCCTGCTTTTATTGCGGTAAATTACACCATGACCTTCGCCACAGAACACAATCTGTATCCCGATGGAATGTCCATTTCCCTTTTTGAAAGCGACACCGTTTTGGTGAAAGACAAATTGCGTTTCGATCAAATTGCAGCATATACGAACATGACTGAAGAAGATTTGGTGTGGCTCAACCCGCTGTACACCAAAAAGGTCATTCCAGGAAACCAAGGGGCCATGGTTTTACGCTTGTTTCGAGACGAGTGCAAAAACTACATTGCTTTTGAAGACAGTATGCTGAATTACAAACCCGAACTGACCGAGCAATACGTCGAAGAAAATGAAAGTGTTCGTGGGAACAAGTCTTATTACACTGTGAGAAGTGGAGACGTCCTTGGAGTTATTGCCCAACGACATGGAGTTCGAGTGAGCGATTTACGAGCATGGAACAACCTCCGTGGAAACATGATTCGACCAGGTCAGAAACTCACTCTTTACGGGGCTAAAAATAAACCGAAAGAGACGCCAAAAAAACCAAAAACTAGTGAAAGCCAAATTTCTGGTGATTACATTTATCACACCGTCAGAAAAGGAGATACGCTTTGGGACATTGCTCAGCTGTATCCCGGGGTTTCCTCTTCCGATATTGAAAGACTCAATCCCGGCGTAAACAGCAGGAACTTGAAATTGGGTCAGAAAATAAGAATTCAAAAAGCTCAGCCATGAAAAAGCCCATTCTATTGCTCTTTTCCTTAGTTCTTCTTATTACTTCATGCAACGAAAGGGGAAACAGTGAAGCCTTTTTACCCGGATTTGTTGGCGCATCTGGAGAGATTGTAGTGGTGATGAGTAAGGCTGATTTTGATGGAAGAGCAGGAGACGCGTTGAGAGACATCTTCTATAAATCCTACCCCGTTTTGCCTCAGGCAGAAACAAAATTCGACCTGGTACATGTCGATCCTTCTGCTTTCGATCGTTTTTGGAAGCC
The DNA here is from genome assembly GCA_938085105.1 of uncultured Flavobacteriales bacterium. Lineage (GTDB taxonomy): Bacteria > Bacteroidota > Bacteroidia > Flavobacteriales_D > Sanyastnellaceae > CALKGK01. The sequence goes on along the minus strand of CALKGK010000068.1, from coordinate 10,448 downwards.
TCATAGAAATGTGATTATTGCGGATCTTCAAGACCGAATAGACACGCAAGAACCGAGCTTAAAAATCATCCAAAATAAGTATGCCCGTGATCAGGTTTATGTTGAAGTGAAAGGCTTGAACGCAGGGGCTTTTATTAGCGCAGTTGAAGAGAAAAAGGACTTCATGTTGGCTGCTTTTCAGCAAGCAGAGATCAACCGTTTAGGAGCTTTGAACAAGCGTTATCAAAACGAAGCCATTGTTCAAGAGTTGGCTCAAAAAGACGGGCTTTACATGGCCATTCCTAAGGATGCATATGTGAAGAGTAGAAAAGACGACTTCCTTTGGATTGACCGTCAAATGACCCGAATGAAGGGAGGAAGAAATCATGATGTTCAACAGGGATTCTTTGTGTATAAGACCCCTTACGTATCAAATACACAGTTTTCTCAAGAGTATTTGCTTGCGAGAAGGGATTCGATGCTTAAAGCGAACGTTTCTGGATCCATTCTTGGAAGTTTTATGACCACCGAATATCGCTATCACCCCAGTTATGAGGAAGTATCCTTCAACAAAGAGTTTGCATCCGAGCTGCGCGGATTGTGGAAGATGGACGGAGAATTCATGGGCGGACCGTTCTACAGCATCTCCCTTTTGAACCCCAATACCAATGAATTGGTCACCATCGACGGTTATGCCTACGCTCCATATTTCGACAAGCGCGAGTACATTCGCGAGGTGGAGGCGATTATTAAGACGATTCGCTTTTTAGGGAAAGAATGATTTTTTTAATCCTTCTAGTTACTTTTCCTGAATTTAGAATTTTCCGAAATCGTTGCTAATGAGCAAAGTTATTTAACCCTTCGCGTCAGCAAGCTAAACCCCACCGCGAAGCGCTTAAACAGTTGCGTAAGGAACCTCAACCGGCGAAGCCATTCAACCAAATCTCCATCAAAAGCCCCCCATCAAATCACCTCAAACTTTTGCGTTTTTCTCGTCTTATCCTGAATGATCTGCAAAAAGTACGTTCCTTTTGCTAGGTTTTGAATGTCGATGTTGGGAATAGAAGTTTGAACGGTTCCAGACATCACTGTTTGTCCTTGAGTGTTCAAGATGTTCCAAGCTGCGTTGAGTGGTGCTCCTTTAACTTGAATGCGATCTGAACTTGGGTTGGGGAACACCCTTACTTCCAAAGCTGCGTTTTGTTCTTCTAAAGCAGCAGCGATGTCGCCTTTCGCAAGAGCATATTGTCCTTTTCGCAAGAGATCAATCTTCACTGTACCGCCTCCATTAAAGAGGTTACCGCTCTGCATTTCGTAGTCGTAGTAGTTGATCCAAGGGTCGGCCGGACTATCTCTCCAAACCAACATCATCCCGTTTTCATTTTGTCCTGAGATGTTCCAATCCAGATCAAGATCGTCATTGGCGGTGTATGAAATTCGGGCATCCAAGTTGAGTTCAGGACTCCAAACACCGTCAACTTCCCAGTAATGAGCATCGGAAATTACTTCGATGTAAGGCGCTAAATTGTTGTTGTCTGGTGCCACCCAATGATGCTCTACACGCACGAGTGCAGAATCAGTGATGTTGTTCACGCCCACGCGGAAGTCAACAAAGGGCAAATTTTGAACACCGGAGGTTTCACCCACAAAATACTCGTAATCCATTCTCGCTTGATTGAGGATTCCGTTGGTATTTAGCCCGATGTACAAAGGATTGAATTCGGTGGTAAAGCTCACCACACTGAATTGCCCGCCCACTTCTCGAAATACATTCGTTTTGGAGAAATCTTCTTTATAGGCTGAAATTTCCAAAGGCACGGCTTCGTGAAAATTGTCAGCCGCACGCAATTTTTGTTGAATGTAAACAGTATGCTCGTAAACCCCTTCCGGCAAATAAGTAGTGTTCACGGAGTCCACCACAAAATCAGAAAAGCCCGCCTGAAAGATCCAAGCGTCGAAGTACGGTTCGCAATCAATGCCGCTGGAGGCCGTAAGTTGATCTCGAAACTCTTGAGCGCTCATGTCTTCGTAAGGAAAGGCATCCAAGACGCCTTGCATGGCACTTCTAAAGAGAGAATCGCCTAGATATGCACGCAAGTTGTGCATCACACTGGCCCCTTTGTTGTAGGTGTGTCGTCCATAAATTTGTTCATCAATGATGGGAGAAAGCACTTGGAAACCATCGTCTGCACGGTGAGCAGATTCCAAAACGAAGAGGTGATTGTCTTTCACTTCATCGATAAACGCCTCCCTGCCATCAATCCATTCCGTAACGAGATGGGCACTGTATTCTGCCGGCCCCTCTTTCATCCACATGTCGTTGTGGGAGCGCATCACTGTGAGGTCGCCCCACCAGTGGTGACCAAGTTCATGACTGAGCAAACGGCGGTTGGACAGTTGTCCGGCAGTAAGCATGTTTTCGGGATAGGCGATATTCTGTGGAATTTCGAGGGCGCCATCGGTAGTGATCACATATCCCACACGGTCCCACACATAGGGTCCCCACCACCACTCAAGGGCATCAATGGCTTGCGGAAGCTCGCTGAAGCTGGCTTGCATGTTTTCGGCCTGAGAAGGTTTTGAAGTGAGGGTCACATCGAGGTCCTGTTCCACACCCGAGTGAATGGAGAAATCGGTTTCATAATTGGCCACGGCAATGGCGCTGAGGTGGGTAGGAATGATGTGGTCAAACACAAACCTCCTTTGAATGGTGTCGCCACCAAGGACGTTTTCCTCCACCAAATCTCCCTGACAAAAAGCACGCATTCCATTGGCCGAGGTGATGAGGTATTCATAGGTTGCACGCTCTACAAACGTGTCAAAACAAGGGTACCACACCTTTCCGAAGTTGGGTGGAATGGTGGTCAAGCCAATGCCCAAATTATAGATGTAGTCTTGCTCGTGGTAAAATCCTCCCCAACCCGGATCTTGGTGAGGGATTCCTTGATAGTACACCCAAATGCTCTGCATCTCACCCAAAGGCAAGGCTTCTGGAAAAACAACACGAATTTGATCATCAAACTGAGAAAAGGCCACGCTTTGCCCATTGTAAATCACGCTATCGACCGTGAGGGTTTTTAAATCCAAAGTAATGTTGTTTCGATCGGCGAAAAGTGGAGTGAAGTCAACTCGTGTATTGGCCACAATGTATTGTCCTGCATAGTCTGTGACATCCATCTCGATGATATATTTCGCAATGTCGAAGGTATCGCTTCTGGCAATGCTGTTTTCCAAGTTTTTGAGTTGCGCCGGACTCAATTTTTTCGGTTTTGGATGACTGTGGAGATTGCGGTAGTAATGGCAGCCATAACGTTCGTTTTGTGCGAAGGACGAAAAATGCAGACAAAACAAGAGGAAGAAAATGGATAGAACTCTCATGGTAAACAGCGTTTGGTGCTTAAAATTAGGTCTTTTTTGCTTTGCTTGGAGATCAGCAATGCGATGATGTGGGAGGCCTAATTATTTGTTGAAAGAGAGAAAATCGGCCATGTGTTTTTGTGAAAGGGTAGAGAAAGCGGTGAAACAAGTGTTTGATGGCCGGAAAAAGTAGGGCTTTTGAATGGGCATCTTCATTATTCGAAGTACCTTTGCCGCTCAAAATCAAGAATATGAAAATTGAAAATGGCAAATGGGTGGCTGTTGAGTACTCCTTATTTGAGAACGATGCACAAGGTGAATTGTTAGAAGAAACGGAAGACAACGACCTTTTTGGATTTATTTTTGGCGAAGTACCCATTCTCGATGGGTTTGCTAAAGCCTTGGAGGGGAAGAAATTAGGAGATCCTTTTTCTGTAGCGATTCCAGCAGCAGAAGCCTACGGAGAAGAAAACCCGGATGCAATTGTTGAACTTGAAAAGTCGGTTTTTATTGCTGACGGAGAAGTGGATGACGATTTGTTGGAAGTGGGTGAAACCTTGCCGATGACTGATGACGACGGAAATGAGTTGCTCGGGTTGATCATTGAGGTGAAGTTGAACAGCGTGATCATGGATTTTAACCATCCTTTGGCCGGTGTTGACTTGTTCTTTGACGGCGAAGTGAAAGAAGTACGTGAAGCAACTGACGCAGACCGCAAATTCCTCGAAGAAATGGACGAAAACATGTTCGACGAAGAGTAATATCGAATTGAAGTTTTTTGATAAAACCCTTCTTTGTTTCGGCAATGGAGGGTTTTTTTGTTGGGTTTCTCGGTGTTCCTTGTTCTGCAATCGAAAAGAACATCGAACGAGGATTAATTCACATCGATTTTCGAAGATTAACCCGGGCACTGTTTTAGCTCATTTATCTAAACTCTTGCGTCAGCAAGTTAACCCCCCCGCGTTAGCGCCTAAACAGTTGCGCAAGCAACCTCAACCGGCGAAGCCATTCAACCAAATCCCCATCTCAAGCAGTAAATATGGACATCACTTCAAATGCGATGAAAGGGTTGGTTGAATACGGACAATCATTCTTTTCAAAATAAGCCACCGCTCATCACAATTTTACAATTCCCTCACATCTTTTGTACACTTTTGCAGCGCTCAGTCGTTATAGGAGCACTTTACAAAACACCATTGAAGCTGAATTCATGAAACAATTACTCCTTCTTGTCCTGTCAATAGGCCTTTTTGGCATTGCTCAGGCGCAAGAAAACCACACCATTAGTGGTACAATTACGGATGGCGAAACGGGCGAAACCTTGATTGGGGCTTCCGTTTATGTTCCATCCATTCAAAAAGGAACCACCACCAATATCTACGGTTTTTTCTCGCTTACGCTTCCCGCAGGAACGTACGATGTCGATTTTGGCTTTATTGGATATGCGACACAGAAGAAAACACTGGAGTTGAATAAAGACATTAAAGTGGACTTGGAACTCCTTCCTACGAGCATTGAAATTGGCGAGGCAGTGATCGAAGGTGAAAACGATGCCGTGAACAACATTGAATCTGTGGAGATGTCGAAGGTAACCATGCAAATGGAGGCCATCAAAAAGATTCCGGCATTTCTTGGAGAGGTGGATGTGATCAAGGCGATTCAATTGCTGCCCGGTGTGCAAGTGGTGGGTGAAGGCGGAAGCGGTTTTTACGTTCGTGGTGGCGCAGTAGATCAAAACCTCATTCTTCTGGACGACGCGGCAGTGTACAATGCTTCGCACCTCTTGGGTTTTTTCTCCGTGTTCAACTCGGATGCAATCAAAGATGTTCAACTGTACAAAGGAGGAATTCCCGCTCGATTTGGAGGTCGATTGGCTTCTGTTCTAGACATCCACATGAACGAAGGAAACAACAAGGCATTTCATGGAACTGGAGGAATTGGAACCATTGCTTCCCGCCTCACACTGGAAGGGCCCATTGTGAAAGACAAAGGAGCTTTTTTGATTTCTGGTCGAAGAACTTACGCCGATTTATTCCTCAAATTAAGCCGAGACCAAGCACTAAGAGACACCAAATTGTATTTTTACGATACCAACCTCAAAGCGAATTACAAGCTGGGCGAGAACGATCGGGTCTATCTCAGTGGCTATTTCGGTCGGGATGTAACTGGCTTTGCAGAGCTCTTCCGCATTGAGTGGGGAAACACCACGGGAACATTGCGGTGGAACCACATTTATAACAGCAAGCTCTTTTCAAACGTTACCCTCATTTATAGCGATTTCGATTATGTGTTGGGTCAGGAACTCGGAGACCTGGGCTTTCGATGGGACAGTTCCATTCGCGATGTGAGTGCCAAAATCGACTTCAATTACTTTGTGAATGCCAATAACCAACTTCGCTTTGGGGTGATTACCACCCGACACCGAATGGATCCTGGCTTTGCTCGTCCCACCTCAGACGATGGTTTGTTGAATGAGATTCGTTTACCACTCAACTACCACCTGGAATCGGGCGTTTATGCGTCGAACGAGCACAGCATTACGGACAAGTTGACCGCCATTTATGGTCTTCGTTATTCCATGTTCAACAACATGGGAGGAACCTATTTCAACTTTGATTCCAACTTCGATGCTCAGGACAGCACTGTTTTTGGAAAGAATGAGATCCACAACACTTACGGAGGTCTTGAGCCTCGCCTTGGAGTGAATTACAGAATCAACTCAAAAAGTTCGGTAAAAGCCAGCTACAACCGAACCATGCAATACATTCACCTGGCATCCAACTCCACCAGTTCGTCTCCCTTGGACATCTGGTTTGCTTCGTCCCCGAACGTAGAACCACAAATTGCAGATCAAGTGGCGGTGGGGTATTTCCGAAATTTCAAAAACAACAGCATTGAAGCCAGCGTTGAGGTGTACTACAAAGACATGCAAAACGCCATCGACTTTAAAAACGACGCGCAACTGCTCCTCAATGATAAAATTGAAGGCGAGCTGAGATTTGGAGAGGCACGATCTTACGGATTGGAGTTTTTCTTGCGGAAACAAACAGGAAGGCTTTCTGGAATGCTTGGCTACACGCTTGCTCGAACGGAGCGCAAGGTAGAAGCCATTGCCGAAGATTGGTACCCTACCAAATACGATAAAACACATGATGTAAGCTTGGTGGTGGCCTATGATCTGAGCAAGCGGGTGAGCCTTGGTGCTACCTTTGTTTATGGAACCGGAGCCGCGGTAACCTTCCCCACCGGGCGATTCAATTACAATGGAACGGTTGTTCCCGTATTTGGTGAGCGAAACTCCAACAGAATGCCGGCCTACCACCGGATGGACATCGGAGCTACCATTCAGCAAAAGAAAAACGAAACCCGCGATTGGAAAGGGGAGTGGGTGTTCAGCGTGTACAACGTTTATTTCAGAAAAAACGCCTACCAAATTGAATTCAGACAAAGCGAAGAAGACCCCAATGTTACCGAGGCCGTGAAAACCTACCTCTTACCCATTCTTCCTTCCGTTACTTACAACTTTAAATTCTAAGCCATGATTTTAGGAAAAAACACCCCCTTCTTTGCTTTGGCTTCCTTGCTCATTTTGTTGAGCTCTTGCCAAGAAGTAATTGAACTGGATTTGAACGAAGGCGAGGCACAGCGCTTGGTGGTGAACGGTTGGATGACCGATCAGCCGGGCCGACAAGAAGTTCAACTGTCGTTGACCACCAGTTATTTCTTCAATGAAGAACCACCCACCGTAAGCGATGCCATAGTGACGGTAAGCGACGGAACCGACACCTGGACCTTTGCAGAGGAAGCCCCTGGAACCTACCGTCCAAGCACAGATGTGGTTGGTGAGGCAGGAAAAACGTACACCTTGAACATCGATTACGACGGAGAAACATACCAAGCTTCAGCCACGTTGAGAGCGAGCAATCCGATGGACTCGATTTACGTTCGTTTTTTCGACCCTGAAGAAGAGTTTGGCTTTCCTGCAGATCCATACTACAGTGTGCGATTGTGGACAGAAGAACCCGCCGGAGAAGGAGATGCTTACCTTTGGTACACCTTTGTGAACGGTTTTGGAATTCGAGACACGCTGCGAGAATTGACCTTGGTGGAAGACAGCTTCTACGACGGGGCCATGATTGAAGACCTGGAAATCGATTTTGTTGATATTGGAACAGAAGCCGTTACTGGAGACACCCTCCGATTGGAACAGTGGAACATCGGGCTTGAAAGTTATGAAGTGCTCACCTCGATTTTGAATCAAACCGATTTTCAAGGGGGCCTTTTTGATGCTCCTCCTGCGAATGTTCAAACCAATTTGAGCAACGGAGCACTCGGACTTTGGGGAGCAGCGAGCATTGTGGAGAAATCCACCGTGATTACCGAATAGTGAGTTTGCCCACTAAAGAATAAATAGCCTAAGGATTATCGGCTAGCGTACTATTCTCCTTCGAAAAGTGGGGGAAGGATTTTCATATTCGCTTTGTACTAAGTGATGTTGATGGCTTCGCCGGTTTATGGTTCCAGCGCAACAGTTTATGCGCTTAAGCGGGTGTTGAGGTCTAAGCTTAGATATGATACGCAAGCTGATATCTAGCCTTTCCTCTAGCTTATTTTTTTTTATTCCTGCGGTTCTGAATTTTATCTCCTTTGGCTTTCGGTTTTTTGAACTTGTCTGCCTTCTTTGCTTTTTTGGAATTCCCGAGGTTCACCTTTCTATTTTTCTCCTTTTTTTCGTGAAAAGCACCACCGCCAACAATGAGTTTGGAGTTTCGATTGTGGCTTTTTGTCGCTCCTTGTGCCGGACGTTCCTCGGGTGCTTTTTGGGCGGAATACTCCATTTCCTCGGGCGCTTCAAGCTCAGGAATCTGGAATTCCATGAGTTCCTCAATTGCTGTTTTGTATTCTTCTTCCTTCTCGGTAAACAAGAGGATGGAATGACCCATTTTCTCAGCCCTTCCCGTCCTTCCAATGCGGTGCATGTAGTTTTCAGGAAATTCAGGGGTGTCGAAACTGATGACGTGCGAAACGCCCGTAAAATCAACCCCACGTGCAATAACATCGGTGGCAATGAGCAGGTTGAATTGACCATCTTCAAAAGACTGTACCGTATCGAAACGATTGTTTTGAGACTTGTTCGAATGAATGATGCCCATTCGGGAGCCAAATTGAGGCCCGAGGTTTTCATAAAGTCGGTCTGCAATCTTCTTTGAAGCCACGAAAACGATGCACTTTTCAAAGCGCTCTTGGTCTTTCAGTAGTATCCGAAGCAGATTCACCTTCGTGTAGTAGTTAGGAATGGAGTAAGACGTCTGCTCAATATTGTCCAAGGGGGTTCCACTCACGGCAATGGAAATGTGTTTTGGGGCGATGAAGAAGTCGGTAATCAGTTCTTCAATTTCACTTGTCATGGTGGCCGAAAACATCAAGTTCTGGCGCTTTTGGGGAAGAATGTCAAAGAGGTTGGTCAGTTGGTAGCGAAAGCCCAGATCGAGCATTACATCCACCTCGTCAATCACCAATTTTTGAACTGATTTGAGCTTCAGGTTTCCGTTCAATGCATGGTCGTACAAGCGACCAGGAGTAGCCACCACGATGCTCGCGCCCTCTTCCAACTCAAGGGCTTGTGTGTTGATGTTCACCCCACCGTAAAGGCCCACCACGCGGTGGTTCATGTACTTGATGAGTTTTTTCACTTCTTCCACAATTTGCACCACCAATTCACGCGTAGGCACGAGAATGAGAATGCGCGGAGATGGATCTTTGGAGTACTTGAAATCCTGCAGGAGCGGCAACATGAAGGCAATGGTTTTCCCCGTTCCCGTTTGAGAAACCCCGACCACATTTTTCCCCGAGCGAACAAGTGGAAAGGCTTCCACCTGAATGGGTGTAGGTTTTTCGAAGCCCAATTCATCGAGGGCGTCTTTTAGCCAGCGATTGAGCCCAAAATCATCAAAAGAAGGGGTTGCAGAAGAATTCATTGCTGCGAAGGTAGTTCAATTGCCTGAGCTCTTCGAAATCAAAGCGTTTCAGACCCAAGATTTTAATTAGGAATTGGACTCCTTTAGTCCGGCGTCCACCATTTTTTCGCTGCCAGACATCAGTTTGGCGATGGACTTGGTTTTCGGGAAATGCTCCAAGACGATTTTGAGGAAAACAGTGATGGGAATGGACATGATCAAACCAGGAACGCCCCAGAGATAGCCCCACAGCATCAGCATCACCAAAACGGTAATCACATTAATCGAGAAGGTTTTACCCATAAAGATCGGCTCGAGAATGCTTCCCATCAATACCTGAACCCCAGTAATAATGAGAACAAAGGCCAAGAGAGTGCCGCTCGGGTCAAGTTCAACAATGGCAAAAATGGAGAGGGCCACGATCGAAATGATGGAGCCCACCATTTGAACAAAGTTGATGAGGAAAGCGAACATCCCCCAAAAAATCGGGAAGCTCACATCAAAAGCCAGGCAAGCCAAACTAAAACCGATGCCCGTAAAAAGACTGATGACAAACTTCACCCGAACAAACTTAATGATGTCTTTTTCCACCTTTCTAAAGGTCTTCACAGAAGCGTATTTCTGCTTAAAAAGAACAGTTTGCATCACGTCCTGAAGGTTGATTGACCCTGCAAGTAGCAAGACCACAAAGAAAGCGGTCATTAAGGTCATGGTAACGGTGTCGCCAACCATATTGATGCTCGATCCAAAGTTATCGAAAAGCTGCAGTTGCCCCATATAATGCTTCAGAACGATGTCTTCACTAATGTGATCAATGCCCAAAAACGATTCGAAGAGGCCAATGAGTTCAATGAGTTTTTGTTCTGCTTGAACGAAGAAATCACCGTTAGCAGAGAGAATTTCATTGATGGAGATCTTCACCAATTGTCCGCCCAAAAACAAAATACCCACAATGATGCTCACCACCGTAACCAAGGCCACCGGTTTGGGCCAGTTTTTTCTTCCCAACCAGCGCATGAGCGGAAGGAAGAGCAAGGCGATGAACATGGAAAAAAACAAGGGGATGAAGATGAACGACAAGGTTTTCAGCAAGTAAAACACCAATGGAATCACAATGATGAGGAGTAAGCGATTGGTAGTGCTGATGCTGTTCAT
>CALKGK010000067.1 GCA_938085105.1 uncultured Flavobacteriales bacterium | reverse complement strand
GCCTGATCGAAATCAACACAAGCTAAGCCGGTAGTAGTAGGACAATGGTCGGCTACCGGTCGAAAATTAGGCATTGTCTAAACATGTAGAAAGCTTGAAAGTTCCTCATTTGGACGCGGGTTCGACTCCCGCCGGCTCCACAAAATTACCCGCTTTAAATACAAGAGTACTGAGCATATTGTGAAGTACTCTTGTTCAAGCGTGCACAGGTGTTTTAGCAAGAGCAGACAGCAAGAGTATTGAGAGTACTGATTTTTATTCTCGAAGAAATTGAGTCTTCTGGCTACTCTTGTTCCAACTTTCGCTGAATTTTGGATTCGGCCTACTCAACCCTCAGCCTTCTTCTTACTCGCAGCAATCATGTTCCTCTTATAGGAGCCAAGCAAGGCGCCTTGATTGAATACAGCGCAGTCAATGCACGTGTCTTCAAAATCATTCTCTTGTAGTGGATAGTTACAGATTTGGCATGTGTTTCGTTGTTCTTCCTGGTTCATTTCATTGAATTAAAAAAGAGCACACGACCTTAATTCGGGGAAGGTTTTTGAAGCTGTTTGCTTCCACATTCTATGTACCACCGTGATGTTTGAAACACTCGGTTGGCGATCAGCTCGTGATGCTCTGGATGTTTGTGAGTGAGTAACGAAAGAGAATATTTTTTTATTGTGAGAGGCTTTTTTTTGCTTTCGATAAAGTTGATCAGGCAATTTGAAGCTATCGAAAGCTCGCCAAGTGCTCCACTTTATTTTATCTCATGCTTTTTCGCTTGAAAAGAAGATGTTATTTTCAGCGGATGAAACTAACTTTATTCTTGTGGACTTGCTTGTTCAGTATTCAAGCCTGGTCGTTCACGATATCTGCTTATGTATTTGATGAAGAGAACAACAGTCCGATACCAAATGTCAGTGTCATCGCTCCTGATGGGAAAGGAACTGCAACAGATATCAACGGTTTTTTTGAGCTGAAATTAGAGGGCACGGAAGAAGTTGAACTTCTTTTCAAAGCAATATCCTACCAAGAACATAAATTAAAAGTAGGGCCACAAGATCAAAAAGAGCTTAAGGTGTATTTGAAACCAGCTTCTGTGTTTCTTGATTTGGTTGTCATCAGTGGTGGACAGTTCGAAAAAAGGATTGAAGAAGAGATCATGTCGATTGATGCACTTCCAATGAACATGCTACAGAGCATCAAAGCCACTGAGCTAAAAACGGCTGCAAATCGAATTCCATCATTAACAATTATTGATGGTCAGGCTTCAATAAGAGGGGGGAGTGGGTATTCTTATGGCGTAGGAAGTAGGGTTCAGCTCATTGTCGACGGAATGCCCCTTTTGAGCGGAGATTTTAATGAAATCTGGTGGAGCTTTGTGCCAATGGAGAACATTGGGCGTTTGGAAGTGGTGAAAGGTGCGTCATCTTCCCTGTATGGCTCAGGTGCTTTGAATGGGGTGTTGAGTGTTGAAACTCGCTGGCCCGACAAAAAGAAGGAAACCAACATCGCCTTTATCCAAGGCGCTTATTTCAGTCCCAGAAATAAGAATTACAGGTGGTGGGATAAAACGCAGACCCCATTGCTTGGCGGAATCCAGTTTTCTCATCTTGAGCAACAAGGACAATTGGATTTTGTAGTGGGCGGTGCTATTGAAAGTAATAAGAGCTATTTAAAATCGTCAAGTGAACAGCATGCTCGCCTTAGCACGAAGTTGAGGTACCGTCCTAAGTCGAATCCAGATTTAGAGTTCAGCCTTGCTTCGAACATGCAGTACCAGCAACAAGGGAGGTTTTTTTATTGGGCCGATGACACCACAGGAACATACATCCCTTTTGCGGGTACGGAGAATTATGATAAGTACTTTTTAGTTTCTTTAGACCCGAGAGTAAGGTATATCGACAAGCACGATGGAGTACATTTCTTTAATTCTAGGTGGTTTCACAACGGCCGGCGAGATGATGACTTTTACAAAACATCTCAGAGCGACCTTCTTTTCTTAGAATATCGTTACTTGAAGCGGGGCGAGCGTTCAGTATTGAACGTAGGAGCTTCAAATCAAGTTCAAAAAACCTTCAGTTCCCTCTATCCAGATCAAGTTCTTATCACCCAAAATCCTGCCTTGTATTCGCAATATGAGTACAAGCTTTCACGAACTACTCTTTTGCTCGGCGCACGAGTAGAGTGGAATAAAAGTGGTGCAGATTATTCTGAGTTTTCTAAACCTGTCTTGAGGGCAGGATTCAATCATTCCTTGAGCGAGAATTTACATTTTAGATTGGCGTATGGCGAATCATATCGATTTGCCTCTGTTGCTGAAAAATATGTGGAGGCCGATCTAAACGAATTGATTGGTATTCGTCCCAATATCAATCTTGATGCGGAACAAGGAAGGAACTATGAAATTGGTTTGAAAAAGAGTTTCGGAAGTAAGTTGGTCAAGGGATACGCGGATATTGCCGCCTTTGTATTGGAATATAAGAACCTCATTGAATACACTTTTGGCTATGATTCCGAGCAAAATGAACTCTATTTTCAGCCCCAAAATGTTGGTCAAGCAAGAATAAGTGGACTAGAATTGTCTTATTTAGTCGAAGTACAATTGAAAAAATCCAAGTTTTCATTGTTTGGTGGTTACACCTTTGTGTATCCTGGAGACCTTAGTTCAGATACAACGCAAATTGGACTGAAGCCTTATCTGAACAACGCCCTAAATTCATTGAACAGCTCAGCTGATCTTGTTGAAAAAGACGCCATTTTAAAGTACAGGAACAAGCATCAATTCAAAAGTGATTTGCTTTGGGAGAGAGATGCATTCAGCTTAGGGCTTACCTTTTATTACTTCAGTCATATAGAAAGAATCGATGAGCCATTCGAATTCATTATTCCAGGAGTTCAGACCTATCGAGAAGCGAATGATAGTGGCAATCTGTACATGGATGCTCGAATGTCGCTGAGCTTTACAGAAAATATGAAGGTCAGCTTTTTATTAAATAATATGAGCAATGCTGAAATAAGCATGCGCCCCGGTGTTTTAGACGCTCCAAGAAGTTTGAGTGTTCGAGCAGATTGGAATTTCTAGCTTAACTTTAGGTGTGTTTTGAGAATAGCAAGTTGCCTTTAAGCTTTAAGCCTTTCTCTTGACTATCTTTGCCGGCGCTAAAAGCCTCGTAAATGATTAACGTCGACAACCTCGAAGTCTCCTTCAGTGGAAGCACCCTTTTTAGTGGAGTTTCTTTTGTTATCAATCCCACCGATAAAATTGCACTTATGGGGAAAAATGGGGCGGGAAAATCGACCATGATGAAGATTATCGCTGGGGTGCAAACGCCAAGTAAAGGCAAGGTGAATGCACCAAAAGATGTGGTGATTGCTTACTTACCTCAACACCTTCTGACTGAAGACGACTCCACTGTTTTCGAAGAGGCGGCCAAGGCATTTAAGGAGGTATTTAGCATGAAAGCGGAGATGGATCGCTTGAACAAGGAACTGGAAACGCGCACGGATTATGAGAGCGCAGAGTACATGGGGATCATTGAGAAGGTGACCGACTTGGGGGAGAAATTCTACCAATTGGAAGATGTAAATTATGACGCGGAGGTAGAAAAGGCACTCAAAGGACTAGGTTTTCAGCCCTCAGATTTTACCCGACCAACAAAGGAGTTCAGTGGTGGGTGGAGAATGCGCATTGAGCTGGCCAAAATTCTATTGCAGAAGCCAGACCTTATTCTCCTCGATGAGCCCACCAACCATATCGATATTGAATCCGTGATGTGGCTAGAGGATTTTTTGGTGAACAAGGCGAATGCGGTGATGGTGATTTCTCATGATCGCGCTTTTGTGGACAACATCACCAACAGAACCATTGAGGTCACAATGGGCAAGATTTATGATTACAAAGCCAATTACACCCATTATTTACAATTGAGGGAAGAGCGTCGCGCCCATCAGTTGAAAGCTCATCAGGAACAGCAAAAAATGATTGCCGATAACATGGCTTTCATTGAGCGTTTTAAGGGAACCTATTCCAAAACAAATCAAGTGGCTTCTCGTCAGCGAATGCTGGAAAAACTCGAAATCATTGAGGTGGATGAAGTGGATAACTCTGCCCTGAAACTCAAATTCCCTCCTGCTCCCCGCTCTGGAGACTACCCTGTTGGGGTAGAGGAAGTATCAAAAGCTTATGGTGATCATCAGGTATTTAAACAAGCCACCATGTCCATCGCACGCGGAGAAAAAGTAGCCTTCGTTGGTCGGAATGGAGAAGGGAAATCCACCATGATTAAAGCCATTCTTGGTGAAATTGATGTTGAAGGAAGTTGCCAGTTGGGACACAATGTTAAGGTGGGCTATTTTGCTCAAAACCAGGCTGCACTTCTCGATCCTCAGTTGACGGTTTTCCAAACCGTGGATGAGGTGGCGAAAGGAGATATTCGTACCCAGATCAAAAATATCCTCGGTCGGTTCATGTTTTCTGGAGATGATATTGACAAAAAGGTAAGCGTGCTTTCAGGGGGAGAAAAAACGCGTTTGGCGATGGTGAAATTGCTCCTCGAGCCCGTCAACCTTCTGATTCTCGACGAGCCAACAAACCACCTCGATTTGAAGTCGAAAGATGTGCTGAAAGAGGCACTAATGGCTTTCGATGGAACCCTTATTCTTGTTTCCCATGATCGAGATTTCCTCGGAGGCTTAGCTCAGAAGGTGTTTGAGTTTAAAGAACAACGGGTGATTGAACACTTTGAGACCATCGATGATTTCCTCGAAAGAAAACGGATCAAAACGGTGGAAGAATTGAATCTCATCTGAAAAAAGTCGGGTGGTAAAGCACTGCCTTTGTTGAGGGTAACTGTCCTAAAATACGGTTTTGCATCATTTACAAAAGCACGAAAGAGCGTTTAGAAACTAAATGCAAAATGGCTTGTTTCCTTTTTTTTCTCGCAATAAGTTCGAGATAGAAGTACGCACAATTGTGCTTCTCTGATCATGAAGAAAAAGAGGATAGAACGTCTCACATCGTTGCATCAACGAAGTCGGTTATTGGAGCGTTCATTTATCGAAATGACGATGGATGAAAGGGTGAGTCCGATTTTTGTGGACGAATTTCTAAGCTCTGTTCGAAGTTTTAGCGAAAAGATCGAATTAATGAAAAGCCCTGAGCTGAAAGAACATGAAGACTTTTGGCAAGCGGGAAATTTTGCAATGGGTAAATTGAACCGTGTACTCGCTTCTTTGCGTCTGTTCGATATGACAAAAAAGTTTGACTCAAGTTTTTTAAGCGAAGCAAAAGAAGAAGTGCTCAGCTTGCAAAAGGAGTTGCACGAACTTATACGTTCGATGGGGTGATGTGATCACAAAAAAACATATTGCAGTACAACACCATTCTCTGATGTTTCGATACTGAACTCTGCACGAATCTTTTTGGCTAAGGTGCGACAAAGAAAAAATCCAAAGCCTGCACCCTGGCTATCAACAGAACCTCTTCTAAACATCTCATGTTCTCGGGGTTCAAATCCTTTTATAAAACCAAGACCATTATCTGAAAAACGCAAGACTAAGCCCTGATCATTGCGAAGCAGTTCAAGCTTCAATTGGAGGTCATCGGCTGGTTTTCCGCCAAAAGTAAGAGCGTTGTGAATGGCATTCACGAGAAAAATATGAATGGCCCAAGCGTCGCTGAAAAGTGCTTGGCCAGACCGGTTTTCGAATTGAACATTCGCCACTTTATCAGAAACCTCATGAACCGTGTTCATCGCTGATTCGAGCAGATCTTCAAAATTAATTTCTTCAATGTTCAGGCTCCTCCTCAAACTGTCAGAGTAATAGTAGATATTCCGGAGTATCCAGTCCATCTTGATGAGGTTGTTCTTGGCGTGTGGAAGAAGGTCCTCTATCTTGTCTGGTGAGATTTCGAGCACATTGATCAAACTGATGATGGAAACAATGGGAGATCGAATGTCGTGGGATAAGCGGTACACCATTTCATCCATTTGTTGATTGAGCGCTTCCAACTCTTTGTTTTTCCCAATCAAATCGTCTTGTTTCGTATGAAGTGCTTCGTTCAGTTCTTCTAGTTGAGAAAAGGCGCGTGTTTCAACAATTTTATTCGAGGTGATGGAGGCCAAGGTACTCAAGATGGATAGATGCTCATCCGTGTAAAAATTTTTCTTTGGATGTTCGCTATCAATGACACCAATGGCTTTTCCCCGACTCAGCAAAGGAACCGTGATTTCTGACATTCTGCTTTGATCGTCTACAATGTATCGTTTGTCCAAGCTGGTGTCTGAAACAACTTCATGTTTTCCTGAAAGAAATACACTGCCCACAATTCCTTCACCAGGCTTGATTGTGATGGGGTTGAGGATGTCTAATGAAATGGGGTTCTTCGGGCCATGAGCAGCTTTTTGAACCAATACTTGTTTCACAGGGTCAAAGAGGTATACGACACAATCTTCAAAGCCCAAATTGGCAATCACATTCTTGGTGAGTTCCCAACATACTTGATCTACCGTTTTCGCTTGAGTTAGCGATAAAGTATATCTTTGAATGAGGGCTAGTGCTCTTCGAGTTTCTGGCATTACTCGCAAGTGTTTCCAAAGAGAGCAAGAAGAATAAGTACATCGGCACTGTTCACAATTGCGTCGTCATTGATGTCTGCAATACAATTGATTTGGCAACCAAAATCGCCCAAAACAATGAGGAGGTCAGGGGTGCTAATCATTCCATCGTTGTTGAGGTCTGGCGGACAAGGAATCAATATCAAAACTTCACTTCCTTCTACAGTTCCATTACAGTTGTTATCGATTCCTTCACCGGTTCCCATGGCGTCTGGGTTCACATCAAAGCGTTGGTCATCACAGTCAGTTCCCAGTTCTGACCATTGATTTCCTGGTGGAATACAAGTGGTAATGGAGTTTTCAGGATCACCAAATCCATCTTGGTCACCATCAAAATAGTAAACAATAGCAAAAGAGCATGAGCCGTCATCTTCTGTGGCTGCAGCGTTGAAGTTGCATGCGTTGTTATCTGTGCAGCCAAAAACCGTCTCGGATTCGACGCAAAATGCATGACTTGTTCCGCTGCCATAATTGGGCTCGACCATTTCAAAAACGATGTTTCCGTCACCATCTTCGAAGGAGTAATCTCCATCAATGGCACAAGTGAAGGCGGAACCATTCATTCCATCGCCGTAAGCATCGAAAATATTGAAAGTGTAGCAGCTTGCGCTCAAACAGAAACTGGAAGTGAAACTACTTTCGTCTGCATAATCTCCAGGCGGGTCTGTAGCGACGATGTTATTTTCATCATCCAAAATATTCCAAGTCACTTCTTCTCCCCAGCAATCGGTTGAGATGTTGAGCGTGAATACTTGGGTGCTGCAAGAACCATCATCGCAAAGAGCGTCAGGATTGAAGTTGCAAGCATTTTCATCGGTACATCCAGCCAATTCGCATGAAAGGTCGTCAATGCTTGCTTCAGGGTTGTAGTTGCATGCACTTTCATCTGTGCAGCCAAATACTTCGTTCACCACATCGAAGGTGAAGAACCCTTCTGGGGCGGGCATTGGACGGTTCAAGCTTTTTCCGCTGTTTGCATTCCCTTCAACATAATAGTAAACCCTGGTTCCGAAAGGCTGGGCGGGAATACTTGCTTCCCATTCGTTGCCTCCGATGCTGCTCATTGGAACGGAGGTGTACATTCCTAAGGGCGATGTTTTGTAGTAAAGATTGGCGCTTGAGATACCACTTCGGTGGTTAATGTAGGCCTGCAAGGTGTAATCCTGATTGTTGATGTCGGTGTTGGGCAACTGCTCGTAACTGATGAGCAAAGGGTCTTCCACACCCACACTTTGCGTAATGCAATGAATGGCACCTGATGCAGAGATGATGGCCTGACCATTGTCATCACAATCAATCGGAACGATGTTGTATCCAGGAAGGTTTTCTTCGTAAATCCTGATGGCAATAGTGTCGTAAGCTTCATAATAGGTAGGAAGCAATACCGTATTGTTTACAAAAACAGAATTCGTGTAGGTACAATACCAGCCATTTTGATCGGGATACAATCCGTTGCTTTCTTGTGGTGGAACGGGAACCCGAACAACTTTAAAAGGAGTTCCCCATTTTGTGGTGAAATTGTCCAATACGTATTGAAGATTGGCTTCGATTTGCGGACCGTCAGCCACACCTTCGGGATACTCCGAAACAAGGAGTGTCTCCTCGTTAAGCAGTTTCATGTGCATGTCGATGTGATGAATTCCATCAAAGGGCAGCATGGTCATTTTAATGTATTCATCAATCCCCATAAAACTGTTCATGATGCCGTCAATTTCCGTTTCCGTTTGGTTTGGGAATTGTGGTCCCCATCCAGTATTTCCACCTTGATTTTCTTCAATCACCAACTCAGAACAAAATGCCTTTCCGAACCCGTCAGACATGTAGTTGCCTCCCGTGTTCATAAGGTCGTTTGGAGCAGCGGTGGTGGAGTAAATATCAAGGCCAAGGTAATTCGCAACGGCTTCCGGACTTAAATCATCATCGGGTCTTGGACGGTTATAAATCCAATCCACCAAGAATAGGTCGTCCACTTCATTACCATACACTGTATTTGCTCCATAATCCCTCATCCAAATACTGTTGAGGTTGGTTTGAATGATGGTGACATTGGTTAAGTCCACCGGTCCGCCCCAGTTCGCATTCAAAAGAAAAGTCTCCGTGGTGGCGGGGTCTTCACTGAGCACAATTACTTCACATTCACTCACACTTGCTGCAACAATTTGTTTGAGAATCCCCGTGTATCCCTGCCAAGCAATGGTGAGCGCCTGAATTTCTTCCCATTCAGCTGCGGTGCGAATGTTGGGAAAGTTGGGAGGTGTTTCTATGCCTCTTTCTGAGGGAAAGTGGTAGTCTGCAGCCCTTGCATTTTCTTTCTCTTCAGTGCTTAGCCCTTTTGGCAAGCCCTGAATTTCTTCTTGAGAAAAGGAAAGATGAGTAAGGAATAAAGCAAGTACGAATAAGAGTAGCGGTCTCAATAGTATAGCGTTTGGTTAAGTCCACAAGTTACAAAATCCCAATCATTTTGGACCTTTAAAAGGCTTCATACCGTCTTGCTTATCTTTTAATTGGTCTTTTCCATGGTCTTCATCCACATCCAATTCGTCCACAGGGAAAGGAGAGAAGTTGATGATGAGATTGCGGTATTCTTCAAACCAATGGATGAGCTTGTTTAAACTCAACATATCTTTTGCCGAAACCGTCTTGTATTCCTTACCGTTGGGCATACCATTAAAACTTAAGTTGATGGCATCGAAATAAATGCGTTGATCAGCTGTACTCTCTTCTCGAAACGACAACAACAAATCGTGCATGCGCGAGGCAGGATCAGATAAACCATCACAGGTGCGATAACAGTACTGCTCCCGTTCAAACTTGAGTTGGTTCATGAGGTCGACAAAGTTGGGGGCTTTGGTGCTATGTCTACCATCTTTCAGAATGACTTCAGCCAAAGCAAGTCGTTCGACAGTAGAGAAAACATCATTATTGGACGCCCACGAAATGAGCGCATTGGAAGTGAGTACATCGGGGTCTATGTAAACCTCACTTCCTTGCATCAACAACAACTCGCCTTCAGGGAGTTGATGGTAGTAACATTGATAAAGTGGCATGGCAGGACAAGCATTAATTGTTTTCAGTGTTTCAAAGCTACAATCAAATCAACATTAATCCTTGCATCTTTCGGCAAAGTGGAGGAACGTTAAATGAGTTTGAGCTCAGGGATAAAGTAGTTTATCGGTCATAGAATGAATAATAGAAACGTAATGTATTTACGGACTTTAATTTTTTTTCTCCAAAAGATATAGGAACCAGAAGATCTCATCGTCGGATTTGAGAACAATAAAGTTGGCCTTGAACGTTTGCAGCTTTATTTAGACGAAGCTGAAACACAATTCCTTCGCTGGACCGCCCGCTTTCTTTTCAGAGGAGTTCTTTTTGAATCCTTACCTTTGCAGAAATTTAAAGAAATGGACTGAGGATCAGTAAGAAATCAGTTCCATCATTTATGAATGTTGTCCCGCTATTTGGGATGCGAAAATTATGGTATGTCTACAGCAAAAGTAAACGACAAAGTAAAAGTACATTACACAGGTAAGTTGACTTCAGGAGAGGTCTTTGATTCATCTCTAGAGCGCGAGCCCATTGAGTTTGTTCTCGGTGCAGGTCAAATGATTCCCGGATTCGACCAAGGGGTGCAAGGAATGGCTTTGAACGAAAAGAAAACACTCAATATTCCAGCAGAAGAAGCGTACGGCGAATCGAACCCCGCTTTGATTCAAACCCTCGAGCGCTCTCAATTGCCCGAAGATCTCAAACCAGAAGTAGGACAAACATTGGTTGCTGGTAGCCCTGAAGGTCAAGAAATGCACGTGCAAGTAACCGACGTGAGTGAATTGACCATCACCATCGATGCGAACCATCCTTTGGCTGGAAAAGAGCTCGTTTTTGATATTGAATTGATGGAAATCGGAAGCTAATTTCCCCTCCATCCACTTTTTTGAAAGCGCCCCTCATGATTTATGAAGGGCGCTTTTTGTTTGCGCAAGATGCTCATTCAAGTCAATTGGTCGCTCAATATTTGTGTTCAGTCGCTCATTTTTATGCTTAGGTCTAATTTTATCGGCTTGATTTTCTTACCTTTAGCTCGCTAAAAACCTTATTGAATGACTCGCTTACTACTGCTGTGGCTAGGCTGTGGACTATTTTCCATTGCACAAGCTCAAGAAGGATGTACCAACATTTGGGCAATCAACTTCGATCCCAGTGCCATTATCGACGATGGTAGCTGCGAAATTTTCACCACCGAATTGGAGTTTGACGCTACTTTGGACGACCCCATTTCCATTGGTACAGGTATTTCCAATGAACATGCGACCATTGCCAATCATGGACCCGTGCAAATGGGCTTGAAGGTGAACGAACGTTTTGTGGATGACATTATCCCCGTTGCCAGTGATTATTCTACTACTACGGGCTTTTCAAGAACGAGCTTCTTTGATGAAACCCCGGTTCCTGGAGTCGCAAAGTGGGACCTCATTTTCTCTGTCAACCTTGGCGATTATACTTTTGACGAGTTGGAAGTGATTGTGGAGTTGGACTTCGATCCTACTGAAGAGAATACACTCGCTAGTCCTTATCATTTTGAGTTGAGCAACGTGCTCCAGGGCATTGGTCTTGGTGGAAGCTCGCTCCGACAACAATCAGAAAATTTGGGATTTGCTTTCTGGGGAGCTTTGGCAGGAGCCGATGCTAACTTATTTGACCCCTTGCAAGAAGGTGTTTACGATTTTGCTTTGGTATTGAAGAATGCTGGAGGGCAAGAAATCGCCCGTTCAAGCATGCGTGTTTTGGTGGGTGATGCTGTTGAAGGATGTACGAATGTGGAAGCATGCAACTACAACCCAGATGCAAATTTGGATGATGCCTCTTGTGTTTTTCCTGAACCCAATAAAGACTGCAATGGAAATTGTATTCACGACTTTAACAATAATGGTATTTGTGACGAAGACGACATTTACGGTTGTACTTATGAAGCGGCATTTAATTATGATCCCACAGCTACAGCAGATGACGGTATGTGCCTTCAAGAATTAGTGATTTGTGAAGGTGACTTCGACGGAGATAGCATTGTTACAGCTCAAGACCTCCTGGTTTTTCTATCACTTTTTGGAAGTTCATGCCTCGACTAATTTAATCCCAAAACCTGCCTAAAGAATAAAGAACACTCTTAAACCGAATAAACCCCCTTAAACAAAAACAATGATCAAGAATTCTCTTCAAACGATGGTAAGTATAATTGCACTCGTTTTTCTCAGTCAGATCTCCTTCGCCCAGCGCAATGGAGCGGCAAACAAGGCTCAAGACCTCTTGCCAACCAACCCAAAAACCATTCAAGCCTTGAACGAATATGCAGCAAGTATGGAAAGCCAGCAAGGCGGTGATATTTTGGGATGTACGGACATTGCAGCCTGTAACTATGTAGAATCAGCAACCCTCGATGATGGTTCTTGCTGCTTTGAAAACTGCTACACCCTCGTGGCTTTTAATGGAGGTATTCCTCTTGCTAAGGGGATTATTGGTGGCGGTGAATTGGTCTGGACCATTACCCAAGGAAATCAAGTTGTTGCACAAGGACCTTCTAGCTTCGAATTCCTTTGCTTGCCGGACGGTTGCTACGAGCTCAATTTGCCTTTCGCCAGCGGCTACGAAATTTCACTTATCCCGGGTAACGGATTAATACTGGCCAAAGGTGGTGGTGGATTCAACTCGAGCATTGAGGTTGACTTTTCAAGTTCGGACATCGGCTCAGTGAGTTTGCCTTTCTCCGTAAATGGCGAATGTCCTGGAGGTTGTACCAGTGCCCAAGCGTGCAACTTCGATCCCACAGCGCTTTTCGATGATGGTTCATGTACCTTCCCAGGCTGCTGCGATCCAAATGCTTGTAATTTCTCCCTAGATGCCGGTTGCCCTTCAGAGTGCTTCTATCCAGATGCTTGCGGAGTTTGCGGAGCTTCAGAGGCAGGAGTGCAAGGATTTACACAATCCCTTATCGATGGAAACTTGACTTTCTCGCTTCTTCCAAACCAAGGATTCATTCAGGTTTTTCCAGACTATCTCTATGTTGAGGGGTCTAACCTAGAAGATGGTGGTGTTTTGGCCAAGTCTGCAGCTGGTGGCGGTGCCCCAGGAGAAGGACCTTTGACTTATGTTGAGATTGAAATTGAGCAAGACGGTTTGTACAACTTCGATTGGAGCTATTACACGGAAGATGGTCCGAGTTATGATATTGCCTTTTACGCAGTAAGCAGCGGAGGTGGTGCACCTAATTTTGTAGCACTCACTAATGGAACGGAAGGAGCGCAAGTTCAGAGCGGTTCCACCAGTGTGCTATTGATGGCAGGAGATACTTTTTGGTTGGGAATTGATGCCACCGATAACTGCTGTGGTGCAGGGTACCTCACCGTTTATAATTTCCTTTCGCCAAGTGAAGAATGTTTGGCAGGCTGCACAAATTCAAATTCTTGCAACTTCGATGTTTCTGCGGAGTTTGACGATGGTTCTTGTATTCCAAGTGCTTGTGATGACATCTTTGCAGTGAACTACGATCCGCAAGGAAACTGTGGAGGCGGAATGTGCTACTACGTAAACGAGTGTGGAACGCTGACCGATGAGGATGGAAATACCTATGGCTTCACTGGTTTTTATGGTTCACCGAACTGGTCAGTTTCGTCCGATGATGAGAATGCAACCGTGAATATTGGTCCAGAACAAATGGTACTCATTGGCGCAGATGAAGGCGGAGACCCTATTACTTCGGCCACCATTGAAGCGGGAGCAACAGGACAAGTAAGCTTCGATTGGAGCTATACCACAACAGACGATGATGCTAGTTGGGATTTTGCTTACTACATCAACGGTGTCCCTGTGCAGTTGAGCGATGACTTTGGTGCCAATGAACAAGAAGGAAGCGTAAGTTTTGCTGTGAGCGCTGGCGATTTGATTGGCTTTCAAATTGATGCCGATGACGCTTGTTGTGGATTCGCGACATTGATCATCAATAATTTTGAAACTTCGGGAGGAGACTGTACTCCAGGAGAATCAAGTTGTGCTGGAGATTTGAATGCGGACGGACTCATCAACTCTGGAGATTTACTTGTGTTTCTGACGGTGTATGGAACTGCTTGCTTCTAAAGCATAGCTGAACGGAAATAAAAATTATTTCAATCATATCAAAAGGGAGGCCCAGTGCTTCCCTTTTTTTGTGCCAATTGCGTACCTTTTTCGCCATGGCATACAATGAAGCGCTCATCGAAAGGCTACGTACACACCTCGCTCCAATGGGCGAGCAAATCAGCGAAAGAAAAATGTTCGGTGTACACATGTTCATGTACAAAGGCAAAGGGAGCATTGGTGTGAAGGGCGATCATTTTTTGGTGAGGGTGATCAAAGGAAGGATGGGACAGGGCTTGAACCGACCAGAATCAAGCATTTTCGCTCCACGAGGAGGGAAAGGAATGAAAGAAACCTTGCTTCTTGATCCCGATCAATTGATGGATGAAGCAATGCTGGGCTTTTGGGTGGACCTTGGCTTGGAATATGCCCGGAAATCTGCGCAGCTCGATGAAGACGAGCATAAATAGCACGAGAAGAGGCTTGCATAAAAAAGACAAATCTCTACGCTTATGCATTCTTATGCTGCATTGGCAAATTTTTAGAACATTGAAGGAAATCGAATTGTATATTGGGCCAACCTGATTGTTCAAAAACATGAAATCCATGACCGTTCCTTCTCCATCCCTCGATTGGTTCGATACTTTTCCCGAGTTGAAAAGTCCACGATTAAAAATGACCGCCCTTTCCGAAGAGCACGTTCCTATGATTTACGAGATGAGACAGAACCACCGTGTGAACAGATTCACCACTGAGGATCTTCCAAATAGCCTCGATTCAGCAAAAGAGTACGTTGAGCACGTGAACGACCGTTTTTTGAGAAAAGAGCAATTGATGTGGGCTGGGGAGTTAAGTGCTTCGGGCGATTTTATTGGTACTTCTGGCTTTCTCAATTTTGACCTTCAACACGGCTGCGCTGAGTTTGGAGGAGAGATGATGCCTCCATTTTGGGGCAAGAACATCGCCATGGAAGCCATGCAGGCCATCCTCAACTATGGATTCCACGTCATTGGCTTGAACCGCGTTGAGACCCGAGTGCATCCAAGCAATCGTGGTGGTATTTACTTGCTCGAAGCTGCAGGATTTAAAAAAGAAGGAGTACTTCGTCAAGCACAAAAAGGAAAAGATGGCTTTACCGACATCTTCCTCTACGGTTTGCTTGAAGGTGAGCTGCGCGGTTTTGAATCTTAAACCACTTCGCTAGCAATTTTCAATAGAACAATTAAGAAAACCTTGTCTTTATATTTTTGAATTATGACATTCAATCACCTCCTTCTGGTCGCAGTACTTCTCGCTTTGATCGTACTCATTATTCTCCAAGTTTCAGCCCGAAAAAATCAGGGAAACAAAGAAATGTTGGACCGATTTCAAGAAGAACTCCAAAGGCTGGACCGAAGCACACGAGATGAATTTGCTCGAAATCGGGAGGAGAGTCAGAAAAGTGCTCAGGCCAATCGGGATGAACTGAAGACCTCACTTACCGACAATCGAAAAGAACAGCAAACCTCATTAAAATCTTTCGAAGAGTCCTTCAAACAAAGCGTTCAGGATTTCAATGAGCTCCAGAAGCGGAAGTTTGATGAGTTGCTCCTTCAGCAAGATAAAATCAGAAAAGAAACGGAGGAGAAGCTGGGAAGCGTGCGCGAAACCGTGGAGAA
>CALKGK010000066.1 GCA_938085105.1 uncultured Flavobacteriales bacterium | reverse complement strand
GGCAGCCATGGAAATGAGCAGGTTCCCTTGGGAGTCGAAGGCGGTATTTCGACCGGAGATGTAGGGGATGCTGTAGGGGTCTGATTGGTCGTTTTTGTAAAATGAAAATTGTTTTGAGTTGAGATTGAATTCGCCAAAACCGCGGTCGGCCGAGGTTATGTAGGCCACGCTGTCGTTCTTGTATTTAATCGATCGAACAACATTTCGCTGAAGGTAAGGGTCCGGATCGAAGTGATATTCTCCCAAGTAGGTCTTGCTCACGGGGTCGAACTCAAGAATACCGTAGGACCAAGTTGCAATGAAGAGTTTTCCTTCGTGGACGAGGATTTGGTTGTATACGTCCCAAGCAAAGGGGTCCTCTTTCTCGGTGTAGCTGGTGAATTCGTCTTTTTCGAGATCGAGCCGACCAAAATACTCCCCTGCTGTCCAAAGCCCGGTTTCATCACCTGGTAAATAGGTCATGCCTTGAACACTTTTTCCTTTGAGTGCTTGAAACTCCTTACACGTCTTGGTTTTCGGGTCGAAGAGCAGGAGTCCGCCTTCACTTACCTTTGATTTATAAAAAGCCAAGAAAAGTTGACCCTTACCGTTTGGAAAGATGTTTTTGATGTGACTCATTTTCCCACTTTCACTGAAGTGGTTAAAATCGAAGCGTTCAAATTGATCTTGAAAATGGTTGTAGAAACAGAGTCCGTTACTGGTACCAATCCACAAGCCTGAATCGGATTTTTCGATGTCGATCACAATGTTTCCAATCAGTGAACTGCTATCATTTTGATCGAAGAAATAATGCTTGAACTCTTCTCCATCAAAGCGATTTAAACCTTCATTGGTTCCAATCCAGATGAACCCATCGTTTCCCTCAATTGCCACATTGCAACCCCTATCTGAGAGTCCATCAAGCACATCGTAATTCGTAAACCTACCCTCTAGTTTTTGCCATTGAGCGTGGGTATGATTGGAAATAATGAAGAGGAACGACAGGCTGACAATTAGGTACCGGAATGCACTTAGCGGGCGCCAAGAAGGGGATGATCCAGAAGAGCAGAACTGCCGCATGAGCGATAAAAGGTTAAAAAGCCGACCCTAAAATACGAGGATCGGCTGTTTTTTGTCGATTAGTTTTAGAGGAGTTCAGTTTAAGTCCGCATACCAACTCGTCAAAAGTAGTATTGTAGCTGTGAGAATTGATCTCAGAATGAGCAGATGGTTAGGGGGCGTGCGTAGATGGGAAGAGCAATGGGTGGGTTTGGTGGAATTTAGTCTTACTCGCTACTCTTGCTCCCACTCTTGCTGATTTTCAAAAGCGAGTCAAATCGCTTGCTATTTTGGAGCACTCAAATCAAAGAAGTTTGAGAAAAAAATTTTTTTCTCGCGATTGAAATTCAGCCCCTGCGGGGCCCTCCGCCCTCCCCGCCGCCACCAGCCATGCTTCGAAATTGGGCAGAATTTCACCTTCAGCCAAAAAATCCAAGCCCAACTTTGCGCCTGCATACCCTGAGTTTGTAGATGAGCCATTTTCGCTCCGCAATACCCCCGCATCGCAAGCCGCCAAAACCAAAATCACGGCTCGGTGATTTTTTCAATTCAAAGGTCCATTTTTGAAGAAGCCAACTAAATCCCTTTCCTCAATTTCCAGTGCTTGGGATAGTAGTTATTGTTGCGATTGCCCATGGCTTTGACCCAGCCTAAACGACTTCCTTCAAAGGTAACCATCACCCAACCCTTGGCTTGAATTTGTGGGTCTTCCAACTGAAGAAAACGAAGGGCCTGTTCGAAATCCAAGGGAACTTCATTAAAATGCATGGGCAGGCGCTTCATCATGCTCAATTCATGAGCAGGAACCCATTTCCCCGATTTTTCAATCCCCAGAGCAAACCCGGCTTGAAGAATGGGAATGCGGACTTGTTTAGCGCTATCCAAAAGGGGAATCATGAACTCAGAAAGTGCCCTTACACCCTGCTTGTTTTCAAAGAATGTATAGGAATTGAGGTCGATTTCGGGCAAGAGGTTTTTTACTTGTTCTTCTCGCTTTCTTGGGAGCAAATCAATGCCCTTTTTTCGCGCTCCTTTGAGACTCCAAGCTTCCTCCTGCGGTTTTTCCAAAAGGCAGAAATACAAACCTTCACCGTGTTGAGCCCCTGGGGTGAAAAGCCATCCATGCTCGAGTTCCATAGCACCAAAGGCTTGGCCATCAAATTGAAGCGATCGAAAACCGTATTCCTCAATCAACCATCGGGCTTGCGCGTCATTCTCCTCTTCCGCCATGGTGCAGGTGCTGTAAAGCAATCGTCCGCCCGGTTTTAAAGAGTGATAGGCATTGGTGAGGATGTCGGATTGTCGTTCTGCACACATCTTGGGCAAACCGGGATTCCACTCATCAATCGCAATTTGATCTCTGCGAAACATTCCCTCTCCAGAGCAAGGAGCATCCACCAAAATCAAATCAAATTGTGCGCCCATTTCTGCTAAATCTGAGGTATCACAAGAACTAACAATGCTGTTTCCGTGTCCCCATTTGCTGATGTTCTCTCGCAAAACATTCGCCCTACTTGAAATGATTTCATTGCTCCAAAGCACTCCTCTACCTTCCATCGCATTCAAGGCGGTCAAGCTTTTTCCTCCGGGTGCAGCACAAAAATCGGCAACGAGAGGTTCATTCAAACCTTCCAAAGAAAACTTAATGAGGGCGTAAAGATGCTGAGAAGAGGCTTCTTGAACGTAGTACTGTCCGGCATGCCAGTGCGGATCATGGGCGAAAACAGGTCGCTGATCCAGAATTTCTGAAAATGGGTTGGCGGCGAGTCCTTCAGGCTTTTTACTCGAGAAGAAATTATGCTGTATGGCGGTCTGAATTTCCTGATTAAACCCAGCTATTATGCGATCAATGTGCGCGGGATACTGAGCACTGATGCGATTCAGGAATTCCTGTGGTAGTTTAGAAGTCGTCGTCTTCATCAATGAGGTTTTCCTTTTTTTCCGGGTCGTTTTTTTTCGTTTTGCCCTTCTTCCCTTTGAACAAAGAACGCAAGCCTCCGTTGTCTTCATCTCCTTCTTCTGCCTCGCTCTTCACTTGAATGGTCACCCCATCGTCGTCTTCACCTTCCGAGACTTTTCCATTTTTTGGATTTCCGTTTTCTTCCTTCTTCTTGAAGGGGTTGAGGTCTTCTTTGATGATCTCTTTCAGGGTTTGTTTCTCTTGCTGAAAGTCTTCTTGGCGTTGTTGCTTATGAGCAAGACGGTCATAAGAAAACGCTGGATTCTCGGTGCTGCCGCCCATGGAAAGGAAGAAGCGGTTTCCTAGTCCATCGTCTTCCACTTTGCCATATTCTGTTGAACTTTTGTCTACAAGTAGATCCCTCAAGTAAAACCCCAAGCTGTAATCAATGGTCTGATCAAAATGGTGAACACCGGCTACACTGAGGTTCATGGCCGATGAAGGAATGTCCATTTTTGGGATGGTGATGGCGCCATTTCCAATACTGATGTGGTTGCTGATGGTAGAGAAATAGATGTGTTGAAGCTCTTTTTCCAAAGCATCAATGTCCACAAAGGGTGCAACTACTTTGTTTTCTCGGAGGTATCCTGGAACTTCCATTAAGCTGCTCAGTGCGATAAGTTCACCTTCGCGCATGCTCACATCGGCTTCAACTAAAAGGTCGTTTTCAAGAAAATTCCACTGACGATCAAAGAAGAGCGAAAAGTTGCTCGATACATCGCACCTACCGTGCACGTTTTCTGCCAAAATGGTTTTCTGATCGAAATTCTCGAAGTCGCGAAACAGGGCTTCAAGATCAACGTTCTGAATTTGTGCCTTGCCTACATAGCTGTGCTTCGAGGACGATGAGCGAAGGGTTCCAGAGCTTTCTATTTGTCCATCAGCCAAAAACGCAGTGAGTTGATTGCAAGAAAGTTGTCCAGGTTGGTAGGTCCAAGTAGAAACCAGCTCAGTAGCTTGAGCTTGCCGCCATTGAAAGTGATTGGCTTTCAAACTCAGCTTGGCTTGGAGGCTTTTAGGGAGTTCAAAGGTGCTTTCTTCTGCAGTGCCTTCAGGCGTCCCTTCGTTACCACCGTCAATCCAATTGTTGAGGTTGATGTTCTGAGAGAGTACCCGAGCATCTACCAGGAGTTCCCGCTCATTACCAATGTATTCCAAGAGGTGTTTCACTTCGGCTTCAATCAAAAAGTCAGTATCGCGATACTGTCCACTCAGCCCGGCAATGTCTACCACACCTTCTTCCATCTTCACCTTCCCTTGCAGGTGCTCATAAGGGTTACGGTCTTGCCCCAAGATGAGGTCCAAATCCCTGATGCTTACTTCACCATTCACTTTGGTGAGGGATTCACTGTACTTCCAAGCAGGCAGTTTGCCTGAAATGTGTGCGTTGATCACCAACTCGCCACCTTTCGCTTGTACCTCCTTCAGGCCTAGGAAATCAGAAAGGTCTTTTGCCTCGCTGGCTCCATTCAAGGTGAGGTTGATCCACGGGTCGGAAAGATTTTCCAAAGCTCCCTTCAACGACCATTGTCCGCCGTTCAAGTTGGCGCTGAGGCTTTGCAGTTCCAAGCGTTCTTTTTCGCCAAAGGTGTATTGGAAGGCCGAGGCGATGTTTTCCAGTTCAATCTTCTTCTCTTTGTGCTCAAAAATGCCTTTTCTCACTCCACCGGCAATGCTTACCAAGGGTTTTTCATTGCCTCCCGCTGCTCCACTGATTTCACAAGTAAGATCGGCTTCTCCACTAATTTTGTACGGACTCAATGAACTTTGAACCCTTGGAGGAAGGGAGGCCAGCACTTTGGAGAGTTTCAGCCGATTCCCTTGAGCGGTAAATGCACAAAGCACGTGGTCTTCGGTGTTTTGAAAGCTTCCTTTTCCTTCAATGCTGTTTTCGTTCACGTCCAAAGAACTGCTGTGAACGATGTATTTGTCGGTTTCAAACAAGACTTCCAAATCCATGACTCCTTCAATGGGAACACGGTTCAGCCATGCGGTGCCGTCCACTTCAATCCAAGCCATGGGGGCGTCAATGTCAAAGTCAAGCCGCAAAGCTTCGTCTTGGAATGTTCCGTCTGCTCCCAAGGCATCAAACTGAAGATCGAGTTTCAAATCGGCGGGTGTGTCGTTCAACAAAAGGCGGGTATTGTTGAATTGTGCTCCTTCCAAGGCAAAGGTGAAATTGCTACTATCGGCTTCAGCGCCTGTTTTCCAAAAGGTGTAATTCACCGCTCCGTCTTCCAACCTTTGCAACTTCACCAAGGCTTCATTAATGCTCACACCTTGTACTTCATACTTCCCTTGAAGAAGTTCTATGAGGTTGAATTCAAGTGCAAGTTCTTGCGCAAAAATGAGGGTATCCCTTTCCTCGAAGGTGTCATAGATGAGTACGTTTTCGCAACTCAATGCCGCAGCAGGAAAGTGTTGAAGAAGCGACAGTTCAATGCTCTTCACATCCACATCACTAATCAAGTGCTCTTGAATGGCAGCCAAGGCGTAGGCTTTGATTTCTTCCTCGTGGGTATTGGCATAATACACGGCTCCTCCAAGTGCAATACTCAGAACGATGATGCTGTAGAAGACGGTATTTCGGAGGAATTTCCACATGGCGTTTCGAACAAATGAAGGTATATCAAAAACGCTGCCGCAAGCTTTAAAGTGTGTGAAGTAGTACACAAGCTCATGTGGAAAGTGATGGGGGATGCGAGCTTCATGTGAAATTAGCGGGCTTTCAGGTTTACTTCCGGCTCACTGCGCTACTTTCGTTCTTTCACCCAAGCCATAAGCTCATCCAATCCCATTTTTTCCATGTCCTCGGCAGAGAGCGCCAATGCTGTTTCCTTTCCTTTCACTTCAAAAACTGCGGGCAATTGTTCATCTCGGTAGGCTTTGTGGGCTTTCCATTCATCGCTGTGCAAAAACACCAGCTCTTCTGCGTATTCCTTAACGAATGCATCCCAAACAGGCCTAATTTTAAACACCCCATGGGTAATGTCACACAAGTGGCAGGGGTAGGTTTTGGGCGATACAATTTTATGCATCATGTCGAGGTATGCATTCAGTTTCCCAGCTTTGGCATTGTAGATAAAATAGAGCATTGATCGATCCCAAAAGGGTGGCTTTTGTTGGTGTTTTGCTGTGTTGTTTTTCGGGCTGAAGGATTACTTCTTAGCCATGGTTTTGAGATCGAAGTGTTGATCAAAAAACTCATCACACCAGAGGCAAACGCTTTTGAGTTCACCACAACGTTTTTTGGCGTGTTCTTCACTCACCCCGATGCTTTCTCCCATAGCTAAAGGGTTCCCTTCATTGATTTTTTCAAAAATGGGGTTGCCAGACAATGCAGCAAGAACTTCCGAAACACGCTCACTTCGAGCATCCCCAAGGGCTTCTTTCGTTCCCGGGCAACAGGGGTTGATCTTCCAAAGCTGAATGGAGATTTCCTGCGGAATTTCATCACCCCCGCTCAAAAAGCCAATTCCTCCAGACAAGATGGAGCAAAAATTATGATCGGGATTTTTCAGCCAGATGTTCTTTTGAAAGGCTCTTCCACGGGGCCAATTCCCGCCAAGCCACATTTCTTCGCTCGCTCCCCAATACCCCCAACTGAGTGGATAACTGTGCAGGTAGTTGTCCTTCTTCACCAAGGGATCTTTCTCATCGCCATTCACTCCACGAGATTCAAAAAGATCGGCCAATTCCATGAGCCTTCCCCCAGCTTTTTTATGGTAGCGGTCAATGCTTGCAATGTCAAAACGGGTCACTCCCTTTGCAATGAGTTGGTCCAAGATTTCACCGGTGAGCAAATCTCCGTTGGTTTGAAGCATGATTTGGGTTTCATCGCCATATTTGGCTTTGAGCTGGTCCAAAATGAGGTAGAGCTTCTTTTTCTCGGCAAGGGGCTCCCCACCGCTGAGGATCATTCGGTCTACTTTTTTGGGCATGTTTTCGATGATGGCCAGACAGTCTTCTTCGGAGATTCTGCTGCCCTGTGGTCCGCTCATATTGTAGCAATGGTCGCATTTGTCGTTGCAAAGCTGAGTAAATACCCAATAGATGGATTCGATGTGTTCAAAGTCCTTCATTTCTTCTTTTTTCTTGTGAGATGCTCGTCCAGAAGTGCATTTCTTCCCGAGCACCCGAATGTTCATCAGCCATAAAATCGGCTTTACTTTCAAATACCTTCAATCGTCCATTGCGCATGATGCTCCAATGGTTCCCAACGAGCAAGGCTTCTTTCAGCTCGTGGGTAACAAACAGGGTAGTGAGCTCCCATTTTTCTGCACACTCAAGGAAGAGTGTTTGCATTTTCTTGCGGGTATTGCTGTCCAAACTGGCAAAGGGCTCGTCCAGCAACAATACTTTTGGTTGTGTCAATAAAGCTCTCCCAAAATTAACCCGCTGCTTTTGTCCGCCCGAAAGCGCCGCAGGATACTTCTCCAATTGATCGGAGATGTCAAGCTCTTCTGCAATGGCTTCAACTTTCTTCCGAATTTCGGAGGCTTTCTCCTTGCGCATCTTCAAGCCAAAACCGAGATTTTCGGCTACATTCAAGTGGGGGAAGAGCAGCGCTTCTTGACTCATGTAAACCACCCCACGTTGGTGTACGGCTTGTTTAAAGGCATTTTCACCCTCAAGCAGAAACACACCACTGTCCGGATCTTCCAGTCCAGCAATGGTTTTGAGGAGGGTACTTTTTCCGCAACCACTTTCTCCCAGAATGGCCAAAGTGCGCTTCTTTTCAAGCTCAAATGCCACATCGCTGAAGACTTCTTTCTCCCCGTATTTTTTATTCCACTGGCTAACTCTAATCATGGTTTTGGAGCTTCATTTGTGTGTTCCACAACTCGGTCAAAACGGAGTTGCTGCTTGTTTTTAAATGCGAGCAGAACAATCGAGAACAGCAGCGCAAGTGGGAGAATCATCAACAATCCGGCAAGAGCCGCGGGGTGTGGATTGGCTTCTTTTAAAAACTTCATGCTTAAAACGGTGAGCGTTTGCACTTTTCCAATTCCAACGAGTTGGGTCATTCCATATTCAAACCAAGACATCAGGAAGCACTGCACAAAGGTCAAAAGCATCCAAGGTTTGGCGAGGGGATAGAGGAGTGTTTTTCTAAGGGCTTTCGGACTGCCACCCAAACTGGCACCAACATGCAAATACTCCTTTGTTTCTGCGGTCCAGAAATTACTCATGATCAACACCGAAAAGGGCAGAATAAAAAGTGCCTGAGCAATCATTACCCCGAAAAAAGAAGCGCTCCAACCCCACAATACAAAGTAATATTGAAGCATGGCCCCAAGCACAACGGGTGCAATTAAATAAGGATAAAAGGCGAATTGAAGCCAAGCTTTCTTCGTGCGTTGGAAGGCCAATTCCTTTGCAATCACGAAGCCGAAGAGAAGTCCAAAACTGCCCATAACGAAGGCCAAAATCAAGCTGTTCGCTAGGGCCGAAGAAAGCGATGGGTGTGCTTCAAATAAAGCAGACCACTGTTGCCAACTCCATTCCGCTCGAAAAAGGCTAGGGTAGGTCCAAGACTGCACGAGGGACAAATAGAAAAGGGTAATTACGGGCAAAAGTGCAAAGAGGTACCAGCCCATTTTCGTTAGTCGAGTCATGGGCGAAGGCTTTGAACGTTTCGAAGAAAAAGCTGTAGCAACAACAAAATTCCAAAGCTGTAAACCATAGCCATACAATGCCCCAAAGGAACGTCGCTGAGCTGAAACTTGGTGAGCTTTTCAGTGATGAAGATGCTTAAAGTGCGCGGACTACTTTTTCCCAAGATCAGGGGCACTTCATAACTTCCCATGAAGAAGATGGCATAAAGCGCAATGAGCAGTTTCGAACGGTGAACCAAAGCGGGAACCCAGAGTTGGAAGAACCGCTTGTAGGCGTTCCCACCAAAGTTGCGAGCCAGCGCATCCATTTCCTTCAGTCGCATGGCTTTTGCTTGAGCGATGAAGAGAAGCGTAAACAAGGGCAAAACCAAAAACAGGTGCACCACAATGATCCCAATGCTCCAATCGTCATTCACCAATCGGGGGAAGCTCTCTAGACCCGAAATAAGTCCGATGGAATGTGCTAGTCGGCTCAGTATTCCGGCTGGACTCAACAAATAATACCACGCAAAACCCGCCACAATGGGCGCGAACAAAAGCGGAACGATGAGCAGCGGGAGCACCCCTTTTTTGGATGACTTCTCAAGCAACATTTTAGCCGAAAATGCAGCAAGCACCACCAATAATACCACGGAAACCAAAGAAAGTGTGAGGGTGTAGATGAGGCTGCTCCAAGCATCTTTAGACGAACTTAGCTTTTGCCAATGTTCTAGGGTAAAGCCATCGTTCATCAGGCCAAACAGACCAAAACTATAGCCCAAAGAATACACTAAACCAAGCGCCAACGGCAGCAAGGAAACCACCAAGAACGAAAACAAAAATATGTTCGTCTTCCCTCTGATCACCTTTCAATCACTTGTGTTCTAAAATCTTCAAACAAACGAATCATGTATTCAGGGTCCGGCTCCATGAGGGCTTTTTGCTGAATTTCTTTCCGCTGCGGAGCGTGCTTTCTTCCCGGAATGTTTTCAAATTGTTGCTTCCATTCATTGGGCAAGAGCTCTGTGTTCAGCACGGTTCCATCGCCCCATACGGTGGGGTTCATTTTCTTCAGTTGCGCTTCTGGGGAGATGAGAAAATTGATGAAGACTTCCGCTGCTGCTTTTTTCGCACTCAATGCAGTAATGCCCATGTAGTGTGAATTCTGGATGCTTCCATAATTGGGAACATAAGCACGAGCACTTGCTGGAAATAGGCCTTGAGCAATCTTGTTATCTACCTCGCTGTCGTTATTGCTCAGGGTGAAATCAAGCTCCCCATTGGCAAACAAGCGGTGCTGCTCGGCAAGGTCGTTGGGAAAGCTCTTCCCTTCGTTCCAAAAGTAGGCTTTGTTTTCATTGATGTACTTCCACAACAGCCGGCTGGCAGCTTTGTATTTCGCGTCATCAAAAGGACCGTTCAATGCATCACCACCACCCGCAAAATCAATGAGCCAAGCTTTGAGGAGGGTCATGCCCGTGAAGTTGTTTCCAAGGGTGAACTTGCCAGGATGATCCTTCACCCAAGCACTCAATGCGGAGAGGTCCATGGGAACTTCCTGAACGCGAGCGCTATCGTAAATGAGGGTCATTTGCACATTTCCCCACGGACACTCATAGCCTTCTACTGCTTGTTGAAAATCGGTTCCAATGAACGGACTCTCCCAATGGACCCATTTTGAATGAGGAAGGTCTTTGGAAAATGGTCCGTAAAGGGCTTTGATCTGACGAAGTTGATAGAAGGTTTCCCCGTTGATCCAAACCACATCCACTTCGCTTTCCTGTTTGCTTGCTTCCAACTCGGTCATCAAAGTGCTCACAATTTGGTTTCCTTGCCCTGGTACAATCTCCAATTCAATTCCAAATCGCTGCTTTACTTCAGGCTGAACGTAATTCTGCATGTATTGGTTGATGAGCGGATCTCCTGGCCACATCATCAAAGTAAGCTGCTCTCCTTGAACAGCGGAAACTTGTTCTTCCCAATTTTGGTACTCCACTGCAGCTGGGGTTTTTGGAGGGTTTGAACAGCCCAGAAGAAGCAAGGCGCTAAAAATGAAAAGTAGGGGATAAAATGATGTGTTTTTCATTAGAAGAGGAATCTTGCAGAGAATTGAAACTGTCTTGGAGGTGCTGCATTTCGTTGTACAAATACACCTGAGCTTGCCGGACCAACTTGGATTTGATTGCTCTGAGTGGCGTTGTTCGAATAGCCGCTCAAGTTTTCAGCATTGAAAAGGTTGAACACATAAGCGCCAAACTCCATTTTCGATTTTTCCCCGAAAGGAATGGTGTAGAAGAGGTTCAGGTCAAAGGTGTTGGACCAAGGCAAACGATCGCTGTTTCGCTCTTCCCCTGGCGCTCGGTCGCTGTTGCCAACATAGGCATCCCCAAAGGCTCTTCCATCTCCGTTAAGATCGGTGGTGCCGTAAATGCTGGCGTCTGGAATGCGGTTGATGGGCTGACCACTTTGCAAAAGCGCGCTCAAATGAACGCTGAGTCGTTTCGTAGGGAAATAAGAAAAGAGTCCATTGATGAGGTGGGTTCTATCATTGATGGAAGGACCCCATTCCGCTTCAAAATCATTGCCGTCCATTGCCCTAAAGTTGATGTCCTCCGTGTTGTTTTCGAGGTAAGACAAGGTGTACATTAGACGGAAGGCGTATGGGTCTTCCCCGCGCTCTTTTTGAAGAGTGAAGTTCAAAGCGTAGTAGTTCGAACGACCAGCACTTTCGGTCATGACAACATTTCGTGCAATGTCTCGAAGTGTATCTCCACCAAGAATGGTGAAGTTGCCTTGGCTGTCAGAAAAGATGGGCACGGGCCTGCTCGCGTCGGCATCGGCTTGACTTTGCACCACAACGTCATCGGGGTTGATGGAATAGGCCTCAGGAGCATTGAGATTGCGCAAACGGAAGAGATTGAACGAACGGTTGTGCATCACGTCAACATAAAAAGAAAGTTTCTCATCCACTTTCCGCTGGTACCCAAGCATGAATTGATGACTGTATGGGTTCTCATAGCCATTGGGGTTAAGAATACGCAGTTCATTCTGAAAAAGCTGGTCCCTTTGGTTTTGAAGATCGGAAGCAAGCGGGCCTTCAAGATAGGCGGCGTTTGGATCGTTGGCACTGAGATTTCCTTCATTAGTGATGGCTTCAAGGTTGCTGTCTTCAGGAAGAATTCCTTGCTCAATCAAAGCGCTCAATTGCGCTTTGTAGCCATCACTGTTGGAGTTGAATTGCAAAGCATCGCTGTGAACGGCGTAAAGGATTTTATCGTAATACATTCCGTATCCAACACGCACGCTGCTCTTGTCGTTGATGCTGTAATTCAAACTCAAGCGCGGTGCAATGTTGTTCATGTCTCCTTCATCACCTCCACCTTTGGAAAGGTTGTCGTAGTCATAACGAAGCCCGATGTTGGCGTTCAAG
Source organism: uncultured Flavobacteriales bacterium (assembly GCA_938085105.1). Lineage (GTDB taxonomy): Bacteria > Bacteroidota > Bacteroidia > Flavobacteriales_D > Sanyastnellaceae > CALKGK01. The sequence continues at coordinate 31,647 of CALKGK010000066.1, read as the reverse complement.
CGCGGATGAATGGTCCATTGATCTTCCAAGTAAATGCTGAAGATGTTTTGCCGATCTTCAAATGAGTTGGGTCTCAATTCCACACTGTAATTCAGTACCTCAACATCGGAGGGAAGGTCCTGTGGGAGGAGCCCTGTTCCGGGATTGTTGTTCTGCAAAGAGGCGAGCTGATTTTCATTCAACTGAACGGTATAGCTTCCGTTGGGGTTTCCACCACCAAAAAGTTCAAAGCTGGACGATTTGATTTGCGCCCCAGCCTTTATGCAGTGGTTTTCGCGCAAAAAAGTGAGCTTCTGCTGAACAACTTGGGTGTTTTCCGTTACATCGAAAACGTAACCCGGATGCCCCAATACAGCCATGTTCAAGCCTTGAGGGTCCAGCACACTTACATTCGGACTGTTTTCATCTTCTGGAGTGGCGTAATTCCATCGGAACCGCCCGTAAAAAAAGTTGCTCTCGTAAATGAAATTCGTTCTTCTCAAGGTGTTCTTCAGCGCAACGTTAACCGCATTTCTGGCTTGAGTGTTTCCCGCAGAAGGAAAGTTCACTCCACCTTCCAAACCGCCTCCTTGACGCTCGATGCTGGACAATCCGGTATTCACGCGCAAAGAACTTTCAAAACGCTCACTCCATCGATGATCAATTTTTCCGGAGAGATAGGTGAAGGTATTGCGTCCACGAACGGTTTCATTGATGCCCAATTGAGGTACGTTCAAGAGGTTGTCTTTAAGGTCAAGCGTGTGCTCAACATTGAGGTAGTAAAAAGTTTTGTTCTGGGTGATGGCGCCTCCAAGTCCAAAACCTACTTGGTGCCGTTGAAATCCATCTTTCACTTGGTTTCCAGAGAGATCTCGGAGGGCAAACTCACTAGGAGAATCAATCACCGCGCCGGGTCTGCTCATGTAAAACACTTCTCCAGTATTTTCATTGGTCCCCGATTTTGTGGTGATGTTGATGATTCCATTGGAACTCAAACCGTGCTCTGCACTGAAGTTGTTGGTGAGTGCAGTGATGTTTTGAGTGAATCCAACAGGCATCGCGAAACGCTGTCCGCCAAGAAAATTTTCATTGTTGTCCATCCCATCAATTTGATAGTTGGTATAAAGCGGATTGGCTCCATTGATGGCGATGTTGGGTGCTTCAGGGTAAAAACCGGTGGCTTGAGTAATGTTAGGCAAACGGTACAAAGCGCGGGTAATGTCCCTTCCTTCAATGGGCAGAGCTTCGATTTCAAGAGCGTCCAAAGTAGAGGCCACTTCCGCATTGATGGAGTTGATGCTCACGTAATTTTCGCCCCCAACAACGGCAGTAGCAAGGCTTTGCGTTTTCTCCTGAAGGGTGATGCCAATGCTCACGGTTTGCCCCGAAATCAGTTGGATTTTCTCTTGGGTGAAGGGATGATAAAAGGCGCTTGGGAGCACTTCCACTCGATAGCGACCCGAGGTCGATAGTCCGTGCAGTTGAACTTTGCCATTTTCATCACTGGCGATTTCAAGAGTGTATCCGGTGGAGGGGTTACTCACTCGAATTCCTAAAAAGGGAATGGCTTCGTTGTTGGCTTTGAATAGGGAGATTTCAAGCGAGGCTTGGGCCAATGCAGAACCCATGAATAGTACCGATATAACGGCAAGTAGGATGCGTTTCATGAAAGAAATATAGGAGTAGGAAGTCTTCCCTACTCGAGTTTGAATGTTTTGGTTTTGAGGTCGTTTTGTGGTTTAAGCACAGAGCGCTGGCGGACCGCGAAGTACTTTGATTCGCACATTAGCGTCACTTTCCATCGAAGGAACCCGAGCCTGGAGCGATTTCAATTTCGATCCAAAGAGGGCTTGCAAAACGAACAATAAAGAGGACCTTAAATCCGCTGTTTTATATGCGACCAGTAGATCTGAAAGAAGGTTCAAGTCAAGACAAGTTCCCAGTAAGTGTTGGGAAGGTGCAGCACTCATCAAGGCTTCAAAAAGGCTGGATTGTTTCCAGGGGAGGGCCTCAAATTGAGATTTGTTGAATTGATTTCGGTTCAATGCAATCAGGTAAGCACCTCCGCGGTTGTTCGGACCAAGAACGGCTTTCCCCTCGTCCAAAGCGGTGAGGATCTCAGACCATTGAATTTGTTCAAGTTCAAGGGTGTCGTTCCCAAGGGCAATTACACGTTCGTAACCGAGATCAAACAAAGCGGCAAAGGCATTCGAAAACCGCTCTCCAAAGGAATGCCCTTGTTGAAGGGTTTCATCGAAATAATGTACTTCGAGCCCGCTACTTTGGAGTGTTTCCAGAGTGCTTTGAATCAGTTCTTTCGAAATGTTGCGATTGAGCTGTGCGCCATTTTTTGATTTGACCCAAGACTTGGCTTTTGCTTCGGCACCAACGCTTCGGCTAAAGAACAATATGGCTGTAGAGGCTCGATTCATTTCAATGCCAAAGATGGGCAATTTGTTCGATGCATTTCTCACAGATTTGTTTTGAAACCATCCCAAAGTTAAATCCCGATAATGGAGAGGTCTTTCTTCGGAAGTTTCGCACTCAATAGGTGAGGAGTGATGATGCTTTGAATGTGCGCTGAAAGGAGGTCAATGCTGGTTTTTTTAGCGAAGGGGCGATAGAAAACAGCACTGATTTCACGCACGGGATACGGAGCGTTGAACATCCGAGTTTGTGCTTGTTTGTTTTCTGGCATCAGCTGATGGTAAAGCTCAGGAACCAAGGTGATTCCTCCAAAATGATCGCTCAAATTGAGAAGAGTATCAAAAGAACTTCCTTCAAAATGCAGGTTTTGGGGAACGTTGCTCTTCTCTTGAATGTTACAAATGGTCATGCTTTGGTTCCGAAAACAATTGCCTTCTTCCAAAAGCCAAACTTTTTCATCGTACAGATCTTTCGGGGCGATGAATTTCTTCTTTGGGTCCTTTACTCCGTAAACCATCATGGTTTCGTAATAGAGGATGTTCTCCTCCAATTCTTCCTCTTCCAAAGGAGTCGCCAGAATACCAAGGTCGATGCGGTCTTCCTTCAAGCGATGGATGATTTCCTCTGTGGTGATTTCGGCAATGCTGAGCTCCAAATCGGGATAGTTCTCTAACAAAGAGGGCAAAATCAAGGGCAATAGGGCATTGGCCACGGTGGGAATAACTCCGATTTTTAATTTTCCTCTCAATACAGGGTGTTCCTGTCCATTGATGTCGAGAAGCTCCTGTTGCTTCATCAGCATTTCTTTCGCGATTTTCACCACCTTCAAGCCGTGCTCGGTAATGATGGTAGGCTGCTTGTCTCGGTCAAACAAAACCACTCCCAACTCGGCTTCGAGTTTTTTAATCATGGCGCTCAAGGTGGCTTGGGTGACGTCGCAATGCTCTGCAGCTCTACCAAAATGACGGTGCTCATGCACGGCCATAACATATTTCAATTGATTTAGGTTCATCTCATAGACATTGTCTAACAAAGGTATAAATAGTATAATTAGGTTCGATGAAACAAGTCCTTTAATTTTGTGTCATCATTGTAAGTTAAACACGCAAAAAAAAAGCACATGTACACAGGAAAGAAATTCCCTAACTTAGAAGTAGCTGCCATGAACGAAATGGGAGATACCATTAAGATCAACGTTCTCGAAGAAGCAGTAAAGAACAAAAAGAAAGTATTGCTTTTCTGGTACCCAAAGGATTTCACCTTTGTTTGTCCAACAGAATTGCACGCTTTTCAAGCTGCTTTGGCTGAATTCGAAAAGAGAAACACCATGGTCATTGGCGCTTCTTGCGACACTGCTGAGGTTCACTTTGCTTGGTTGAATACGCCAAAAGACAACGGTGGTATCGAAGGAGTTACCTATAACTTGATTGCTGATAGCAACCGCAACTTGGCTTCCATTTTGAATATCTTGGACGTGAGCGCTGTTGAATACAACGAAGAACTCAATGCAGATATCATCACTGGAGACTACGTAACCTACCGCGCAACCTACTTGATTGATGAGGAAGGAACCGTATTCCACGAAGGAGTAAACCACATGCCTTTGGGTCGTAACGTAAATGAATTCATCCGTTTGATCGATGCTTACACTCACGTTCAGAAAAACGGTGAGGTTTGTCCAGCAAACTGGGAAGAAGGCAAAGACGCAATGTCTGCCAACCGCGATGGAGTAGCGAGCTACTTGGCATCACACTAAAAAACAGAAAGTTATGTTGAAAGAACTAGAACAAGACAACTTGGACCAATTGGTTCAAGAAAATGCAAAAGTAGTTGTACAGTATAGCGCCGGCTGGTGTGGAAACTGTAGAATTATGAAGCCAAAATTTAAAAAAATGGCCAGTGAGCATGAAGACGTTACCTTCCTCATTGTGGATGCCGAGAAGTTCCCAAACGCTCGTCAGCTCGCAAATGTAGATAACCTTCCCACTTTCGCTGCATTCAGCGGAGGAGAACTCGCTAAGCAAATTCAAACCAATAAGACGGAGGTCTTGAAATCTTTTATCGATGAGGTTACCAGTAATTAAACACTTGCACGAATTCCTTGAGAAAACCGATGAAGACTACTTAGTAGAAGCCATCGATGTGCTCGAGCACCTCACGGAATTGGAATCCTTGAAAGACGAAGAACTTGATGTGATTGGAGAGCTCCTTTCCAACATGTACGGTGCTATTGAAGTCAACAAGGAAATCGCGAACGGTACTCCGAAAAAGGAAGCCATGAACGCTTTCATGAAGCGAGTAGTGGGTTCCATCGACAAATAATTGTTCTTACAACAAAGAAAAAGAAAGCCCTTTACGTCGAGTAAAGGGCTTTTTTAGTTTTGATCCTTGAACAGCGAAGGATCTCCGTTTCAAACGCGATTTTTCGTTGATTTTACCAGGCTGTTGATTAGGATATCAGCACGCCCGGTATTCCGAGAAGAGGAATTTCTGTGAAGTTTTTTTGGTCGATGCTGCCAGCCACAAAAACGTACTTTTTGTCGGCCATCACTCCGTTTTCATAAAAACTAACCCAGTACTGATTGCTCAAGGCGAATACATCTTCAATGATGGGCTCCACTTGTCGGAAGCTTTTACCCGGAACCACGTCCAAGAAATGACGCAACTCAGAGGTGTTCACTTTCTCTCCATTCAACTCTCCATAACCCCTGCTACTCACAAGAACACCTTCCAAGTCTTGCTCTTTAAGGTTGATGAAATAAACGTTGTACACGGTTTCATTCAGTTCATTGAGCTCAGGTACCACGGCCATGGCAATGTCTTTCACCGCTGGTGGATTGATGTCTTTTTTCATGTTTGCAAAGGTAAAAGAAGAATTTGGAGATGTGGGCTGTTCAGAGAATGTCATTTTTCATAGTCCAACCACCAAAACAGGTCTTCTGGTAAACGTTCAATACGCTCATCAGAGCGGTCATGACCAAGCCTCACAATGATGCGGTTTTTGGCTGGCTGACAAATGATGTATTGCCCGCGCATGCCAATGCACATATAAATTTCCTCACTTTCATGTTCTCCCAACCACCATTGGTAGCCATAGTGGTTGGCGGGATATCCATTTTTATCCGGAATTCCGCAGGGCTTCAAGCTGGCTTTAATGAATCGTTCAGACAAGAGTTCTTTGCCATCCCATCGTCCACCATCGAGATAGAGCTTTCCAATTCGGGCAAAATCACGAGCACTAGCGTAGAAGGCTGAAAAGGCTTTTTCCATTCCATCGTTCTCATCCAAGCCCCAGCACGCCGTTTGCTCTGCACCAATCTGGCTCCAGATGTGATCAGAGAAGTATTCGCTCAAGCTTTTCCCTGTTTCTTGTTCAAGAATTTCACTCAAAATCACCGTGTTTCCGCCTTGGTACTCCCACAAGGTCCCTGGTTCTTGAGTCACTAAATATTCTTGTGTAATGCCCACGAGATCGTCGCTGAAGTAGGATTTCGCTTGGTAACCAAAAGGGTTGGTATAGCTTTCGCCAAACTCAATTCCGCTGGACATCTGAAGTAAATGTTCGAGGGTGAGATCATCATTAAGTCCTCCTTTAAAACGAGGGAGGTATTTTCCTGCGGGGTCTTGTGCCGAAAGTAATCCGCGGTCTTCTGCAACGCCAAAGGCAATGGCAGTGAACGTTTTGGCCATGCTGAAGGAATTGCTCAAAACGTCAACACCCCCATCAAGCCAGTATTGCTCATACAGAAGACTGTCGTTTTCAATGACGAGGTAGGCAGTGCTGCGGTACTTTTCATGTTTGGCTGCGAGCGCTTTTGGCAAACCGTCTTGTTTGTAATGAGCGCTTTTAGGCCATGCTTGTCCTTCACCATGCTTCACTTCCCGTACTTGGCTAAATTGTAAATCGTCAATGTCAGGTTTGTTCAGTCCACGAAAATAAGTTTGAGGTAGTCCTTCCAGAATGTGTCCATTCCCCGTAAGCTCAAGGGAGGCGTAGATCATGATGAAAAAAAGGAGAACAATAAAAAAGGTGCGTTGGAGTCGCTTCATGCAGGTAAAATAAGAAACCTTTTGGCAATATTCACGTACAAGTAGGCATGAAATTCTACCTAACGCTCGGACTATTTTTCGCTTCAATTTTTTACCTATCCGCTCAAGACTCTGTGGACAAGGCGCGGGATTTCTATGACAGCGGTGAATACAGAGAAGTACTCCAAGTGCTTCATGGAACCGATACTCCACAAGGAATTTTTCTTATAGCGGATGCTTACCACAAAATGGAGATGCTTGATTCCGCCTTAACGTTTTACTACATGGCTGAAGATGCGGGGTATGAAGAAGGAAACTTGTACTTGCACCGAGGAATTTGTCAAGCGAGTTTGGAACTCACGCAGGGTGCGGAAGATGATCTGCTGACGTACTACACGGATGCTCCAGAAGATGAGCGGGTCCATTATTACCTCGCGGCAGTGGATTACATCGATCACAACTTAAGAGAAGCCCTTTTTCACTTAGAGCAAGCCATCGAAATTAATCCCAGCTACATGGAGGCGCACTATTTAAAAGCAGCTGTTTTTATGGAGCAAAACAAAATGATTTCAGCCCTGGAGACTTTTGAATTTTGTGCTAAAATGAACCCCGAATTCACCCGAAGCAAACTCAATGTCGCCATCACCCAATACGAAATGATGGATTACGAGGAGGCTGAAATGATCTTGCATGAGGTCATCTCCGCTGATGAAAGCCTAAAGGCCGAAGCCTTGTTCTATTTGGGGAATGTGCAGTATGCTTTGCACCAATCAGATATGGCTTGCAACTATTGGAAGCAGGCTGAGCAGTTAGGAGATAATTATGCTGCAGAACAGGTGCTTCAAATTTGCATTAAGGGCAACAAGCGCATGGTAAAGAGAAAAACAACGGCTTCTTTCTAAGCCTTGAAAATCAGCTCAATTCGAAATCAAAGACATTCTGTAGGTTGAGCAAGAGTTTTGTTTTTACTTCCTCTTCATCTACTTTTTTACCCAGTTCCTTTTCTACGGAGGTAACGGCTTTGTCGTCAATTCCACAGGGTACAATCAGGTCAAAATAGCTGAGGTCAGTATTGACATTAAGGGCAAATCCATGCATGGTTACCCAGCGGCTACACTTCACCCCAAGTGCTGCAATTTTTCTTGCTTTTTCAGGGTCCTGGCCATCCACCCAAACTCCCGTTAAACCTTCAACCCGCTCCCCCACAATTCCGTAATCGGCAATGGTGAGAATAATGGCTTCTTCTAAGTAGCGGAGGTACTTGTGAATGTCAGTAAAGAAATGATCCAAATCAAAGATGGGATAGCCCACAATTTGTCCCGGACCATGATAGGTGATGTCTCCTCCGCGGTTGATTTTATAGTAGGTCGCGTTTCGTTGCTTGAGTGTGCCTTTGTCTGCCAAAAGGTTTTCTTCCACACCACTTTTCCCCAAAGTAAAAACGGGCGGATGCTCGACAAAAAGAAGATGATTTTCAGTGATTCGAGCTTCCTCAGGATGATTTCGGTTGAAGATTTTTTGATCAACAATGCTCTTGAAGATTTCTTCTTGATAGTCCCAACAAGCTTTGTAATCCAAGGGACCTAAATCGCGGTACTTTACGATGGGAGTGTTCATCTTTTGGCAAGCTCTCCTTTCAAGTGATCGATGGCCTCGATGATCACTGGGTCCGTGTCGTTCTTTTCGGCCAAAAGTAAAGAGAGCCAATCGCCAAGGTGAATCAAGCTAATGACTTGTTCCAAACGACTGTTACCAAATGCTTCTGCATGGCTCACTTGTGCGCCTTTGTTGGCAATCCAGTCTTCACTGATTTCCATTCTCATCCTGCTTCTTTCGTGGTCGAAACGGGTTTTAAGGAAAATAACTTGGTAACAGTTGCTTCCAGCGTCCCAACCTACCATTTCGTTGTGATTGAGTTCTGGAAATACGTGATGCCAGCAGAGAAGTTTACTGTTCTCGTTGAGCTGTTGACGCCAACGTATGGCAACTCCTTCGAATGCGCGTTCGCTATAAATGATTGGAATTCGTTGACCATTTTCTTCACAGAGCTTTTCAGCCAGATCGATAATCGCCGCTTGCTGATTGGTAAGAAAACCACTCAAATTTGACAATGCTTTGATCCACGGGTCTCCAATGATTCCAAAATGAACCAAAAGAAAGAGCTGTTGAACGAAGGAATACCCAAATTGAGATCGGGGCGGGTGTCCACCAGGAATAATGATGTGCTGCAATCCGTGTTTCTTGCAAAGCTCGAGCACTTCACCTCCAGAGGTAATGGCTGCGACTTCAGCGCCTGCATCAAGACCAGCTTTCATCGCTGCGAGCGTCTCTTCGGTGTTCCCAGAATAACTGCTGACAATGATTAAGGTGTGCTTATTTACAAATTTGGGTAGCACATAGTCGTTGTTGATGTAAAAGGGCACTTGTGCCTCTTCTTCTAACAATTGTGCTACTACTTTACCCCCAATTCCTGAACCTCCGAGTCCGGTAATGAGTACATTTCTGATCTCTGAAGAAGATGGAGTTATCTTGGATGACAAACCAATTTGGTAAGCATCAGCGAGTTGTGCTGGGAATTCTTGAATGAGCTGGCGCATCATAAAGGTGAAAGTTTGAATGCTAAGTTAGGCCTTTCACAACAATGCGAAAAGGAATTTTATCTAACGTATCAAGGTGACGTGGCCAAAGAGTTCACGCTCTTCCAAAAGGCGAGTTTCTCGAAGCACAAGGCGATAGGTGTAAACGCCATCCATGGCAAAGTGCGAACCTCCTTTTACATTTCCATTCCAACCTTCTCCAGGCGTTTCACTGGCGAAGATGACTTCCCCCCAACGGTTGTAGATCTCAAAACGGTAGTCGTCCACTTCAATGTCGTTTAAAACGGGAACGAAGACTTCATTTACTCCGTCACCATCTGGAGTGAAAGCATTGGGCACGTGGATCAAAATAACTTGATCAACGGGGATGTTGATTTGAATGCTGTCTGCGCAGCCATATTCATTTTCAACCCACAATTGGAATTCATAGTTTCCGGGCTCCAGGAAGGTGTAGTCGATGCTTTCAGCGTTGAAGGAATTTCCACTTGGGAAGGTGAAGATTTGATTTACTGCTCCTATGGTTTCATCCGTAATGCTCACTTCAGGAAGGAGCATGGTAACGTCTTCCGAAGACAGGGAATAATCTGCGGTAGGACTCGGAAATAGTTCAATGGCGTTTTGGACGAGAGTGTCCGAAAAGCATCCTTGGGGTGTTCCAACCGTGAGCTGGAGGTCGTACATTCCTGGGTCTTGTGGGTTGAAGCTTGCAGTATTCATTCCAGAGATGAATGTGCCGTTCATGAGCCATTCCCAGCTTACCACAGCGCTTCCCTCCGCACTTGAATTGTCTTCAAGTTCAACGGTAGACAAACTGCAACCAATGCTTTCGCTTTGGGTGAAGTCAATCAGGGGTGCGGCAAAAACGGTGAAGGACTCGCTTGCTACTGCTCCACAACCGTGATTACTGAGCACACCTAATTCAATGTCCACCTCTCCGGCATTGTCGAAAGTACCTGTATAGTTTTCTTCTGTGGAAGCGAGCACGCCATCAACACTCCATGCATAATCATCGATGCTTCCGTCGCTCACACTTGCATTGTTGAAAATTGAAATTGGCACTCCCGCACAGGCGTCATCCAAAACAAGATCAATTTCTGGTAGGTCAAATACGTTCACTGTTTGCTCAAGTGAGTTGCTGCAACCTTCGTTTGAACCTACAATAAGTGTGATTTCATGCGGGCCACTCCCGCCAAATTGATAGTTGGAGAGGTTTTCGGTGAGTGATACGGTTTCTCCATCAATCATCCATTCCCATTCCACGGCTGTTCCCCCTTGCACTTCGGTAGTGTTGGTGAAATTGAAGAGTTCATCCAAACAGGCATCTTCCAAAAGAAAGTCCACTTCAGGACTAGCCAAAATGGTGATGTTTTGAGTTAGTTCTGCGTTGCAACCCTCGTTGGAAGTGAGGTTTAAGCTCACGCTGAACTCGCCAGGAGTGAGGTAGTTGACAGTTGCAGGGCTGAATAGATTACTGCTCGCCCCGTTTCCAAACTCCCACAAACTCCCAGCAATGCTTCCGTTGGGAATGCTTGAGGTGTTTTCAAAAGTGGCGGCGTTTCCAAAACAAACATCTTCAGCAATAAAGCTAGGCTCTGGGAGGGGATGCACTTCAAAAAGCACGCTGTCTGAAGCAGAGCAGGCGTTTTGATCGGTGTAGTTGTAATTCAACTGATATGAACCGACTCCATCATTGGGGTCAAAGTCACCGATTGGAAACCCGTTCAGGGTATATTCTCCACCCAAGGGCAAACCACCTTGAAGTACCTCACTAGGGTCTCCAAAGCAGAAGTCATTCATCGGAGCTAGGCTCACTTCTGGGAGGGAGTGGATGAAAACTGCTAGCGTATCTGCGTTCACACAAGCGTTCAGGTCTTCGATGGTATAAATCACTTCATACTCCTGATTTGGTGTCAAAGCAGTCGAGAAAATGGGGTTTTCCGCTCCTTCAACAGTAAAGGTTTCTGATCCCAAAGCGTTGCTCTGTGTAAAATCATCCAAGAGAAATTCTCCTGAATCAAAGCAGTAAGCTGGGTCGAGAAGAATTTCTGCCTCTGGCAAGTCGAAGATTTCAAAGTCAAATTCAACAGTGTTTTGACAATCTTCGAAGAATCCGGTAAGACTCAAGGTTTGACTGTTGGGCAAGGACACTTGCCAGGTTGTTGGGTCGAGTTCAGTTACATTGGTGTTGTCGGACCATGCGTATGAGGTGGCTCCGCTTGCAGTTATCAAACTGTTTTGGCCGAAGCAAACGCTTTCTGGGGTGCTGGTATCAATGGTAAACTCTTCAACAGTGAAGGGGGTTTCACATTGAATCAAAACCGGACAACCGTTCTGATCTTCCATGATCAGCGACGGACAATAGGTCCCTGGCTCAGTGTAAGTGTGACTGGTTTGAGTGTTGTTCAGCCCGTCTCCAGAACCGTCATCAAATTCCCAGAAATAAGTAAAACTGTTATCACTCGGGTTGAAGGCATCAAACGAGGCTTGGAATGGTGCACATGACACGGGGTCAAGGGTACTTGTGAATTGCCCCACGGCGTCGCTGAGATTTAAAATGTCGGGGAAAATCAAGGTATCACTACAACCGAGATCGTTGATCACCACCAATTCCACGTCAAAAACTCCCAAAGGATAGGTGTGGAAAACGTTCAAGCCGCCACCCGTTTGATTGTCGCCGTAATCCCATTGTGTATTGCTGATGGTTCCTTGGGTTTCATTGAAAAAAGAAACTCCGTAAAGGCAGTTGTTAATGTTGCTGCTGTAGCTTCCTTCGGCAACGGGGTTGAGGATATTAACCAGCTCATCAAGGCAAAAGCTCTGGGTACAAGCGTTGGTGTTTGTGGCAGAAAGACAAACAGTAAAGAGGCCGTTTTCATTGTAAACGTGGGTGGGGTTTTCTAGATCACTCAAGTTGTCTGCCCCTGAATTTGGATCTCCAAAATCCCATGCATAGGTAAGGTTCTCCCCAACAGAAGTATTGGTCAAACTCAACTCATCACCCCAACAGGTTGGTGCATTCAATGCCTCAAAACTGGGGATAGGTGGCGGTACAACATCGATCACATGGCTTACGGTAGATCCGCACCCAAAATCATCTTCAGCGGTGAATGTAGCTCCAAAAACGGTGTCGTATGGAGCGGTAAATACGTGCTCTAGAACAAGGTCATTGCTCACTGTGCCATCGGTGAGCTCCCATTCCCAAATGTCCAAGAAGTCACCTGTTGGAACAAACTCTAAACGCAGTTCATCGCAGTCTTCGAGCACATTGATGTCAAAATCCGCAAAGGTGAAGTCGTTGTAAATCTCAATGGCGTCTTCATAAACGGTGATGGTTTCGCAACCACTCCAGTCCACCGCTGTGATGGTAATGTCAAAAAAGCCACCTGTAGAATAATTGATGAAGGGAATGAAATTGGCGTTGAAGGAGAATTGACTGAAGGTGGTGACCCCATCCACAGTAGTGTACACTTGCCAGCGGTTCAACGGCTCACTCCACGTGGCATCCAATACAGTACCGTTCCCAAAATCAATGTTCCACACTTCATATTGAGTTTGGTCTGGGGAGTTCATGAAAACGTTGAGACCTGGACAACCTTCATCAGGAACAAAGGTCAAGGCGATGTCTTCCGTCACCAAATTGAGGTTCATGGTCGTGATATCAGGACAATCAATTTGATCGCTATTTACCGTTAAGGTTACGGTGTAGTTTCCTTCAGTGGCATACTGGTGCTGCGGGTTCGGGTCGTTGTAAACGAGCGGGCTTCCATCACCAAAATCCCAAATCAATTCATCGGCATCAATGCTATTGTCAACGAAAGTGACATTGGTAATGTTCGAACAGTCTTCAATGGCATCAAACTGGGCAACGGGACCCGATATGTAAAGGTAATCTTCAAGCACTAAGAGGTTCCCACACCCTTGATTATAAACGCTTAGGCTGATGTCGAAATAACCGGTGTCTTGGTAATCATGCTGGATGCACATGTCGGGAAAGCCAATTAAACTCCACCCCGTATTGTCTCCAAAATTCCAATTGTAGTTCAAACCTTCAACCGTTTCCACACAGAATTCAACGGGCTCACCAGGACAACCTATGATGGGTCCAGAGAGAATTTCTGCTTGGGCATCGGGCTGAACAAGAATGGTGGCAGTGCTTTCTACTTGAGCAACACAACCACTCACGGTGGTGACAATTACCGAAACAACATATTCACCCGGATCTGAATAAATGTAGCTCGGGCTGGTTCCACTCACGTCGACAATTCCGTCTTCATTAAAGTCCCAATCCAAGTTTTGAACAGGATCGTAGCTGTCTACATTCACATTTTCAAGGAGAACAACTTCTTCGGTACAAACAATGGCAGGTAGATTAAAATTGATGCTTGGCGAATTGATGTTGATGAAGTCGGTCATCACTAACTCACTCGTACAACCATCGTCGTTTGTTGCAAGCAGTGAAATGTCATAGGAGCCTGATTGTGTGAAGGTATAGTTGAGGTCGAAATCAGTGCTCACTGGAACTCCATTCACTTGCCATTCGTAAGAGATGATTCCCGGACCAGAGCTTAGGTTGGCGAAATTCACTTCTAGCGGACTCTCACATGCAAAGTTGTTGTCTGCAGAAAAGTTGGCGATGAGTTCTTCCAAAACCACGATTTCTTGGTCTTGAATGCTTGCGGTACAGCCTGGAGAATAGCTTGCAGTGAGGGTAGGATTGAAGGTGCCTTCGTTCCCCATCACATAAGTAAAACTTGGATCCGTGGATTCACTTATCCCATCACCATCAATGTCCCAAGAGAGGTTACTTGGTACAGGACTTGTGGTGCTAGTGAATGTTATTTCCGTTCCTGCGCAAACGAGGTTTTCACTTACATCAAACGAAGGCGCTGGGGCGGGGAATACATCAATAACGACGCAAGAATCGGCAGCGCAGCCATTGTCTTCCTCTACATGCAAACACACTTCGTAAAGACCAACGGCATTGAAGGTGTGATCTACATCACTCGCATCTACAGTGCTCGTGGTGAAGCCATCATCAAAATCCCAAGTACTGGTCAAACTTCCATTTCCTGAGGAGGTGTTTTCGAAGGAAATAAAGGCCGGAGGATTGCAATCTGCATAGGTGGATGGGGTAAATCCAACTTCGGGAAAAGCATCCAACACGTTAATCAAGCCTGGGATAGAAACATCATTGTAGCATCCGTATTCGTCCTCAATGGACAAAATGGGCGAATACACTCCATTCTCTTGGTAGCAATAACTGGGGTTTTGTTCACTACTGGTTGCACCGTTTCCAAAATCCCATGACCACTCCACAATTTGATTGCCTTGGGTAGTGGTGAGGTCAGAAAAAGCCACACAAAGAGGGTAACATCCTTCCTGAACATCTACTTCAAAGTTGACGTTGGGCAGGTCATAAACAGTGATGAAACTCGTTTCTGTAATGCTTTCAGCACCATTATTAATGCTCAAGCTTACGCTGTATTGGCCTGGGATGGAAAGGATGTCAACGTACTCCGCAGAGGTGGCTGTTTCGATGCTGTTGTCAGGGTAGGTTATCGACCAAGAATAGTTGTTGATGCTAGCCGGATCAGGAGTGTTGACGCTTAAAATCACACCAAAAGGAGCGCAACCATTTTGGGTGTTCGCCTCAATCGACAGTTGGGCAAAGACCCCAAAAGGGATCAAAAGTAATATGGTGGCTAAAATGCGCTGCAAAGGGCTAGTAATCAAGTTTTGTAAGGGAGGACGTCAAAATTAATCAATATCTCTCATATAACAGACGAGTTTATTCCGTAAAGCGTTGCTTTAGGAGCATCTCTAACTCTCCAAGGTTTATGACGGAAGATTGAGTCTTGTGTCACTCTTTTTCGTTGTAGTGAGGGAAATCCTTGTAATTTTGTGCCGAAAATCAACAATTGCAAACATGAGTATTCATCGATCAGAACAAGAACTCGTTCGTATTCAAGCCTTGGAACAACTGAGAAATATGGGCATTGAGCCTTTTCCAGCCGCAGAGTTTAAAGCTACACACAAAGCAAAAGACCTCTTAAAGGATTTCAAGGATGAGCAAGAAGTTGTTCTTGCTGGAAGACTAATGAGTGTGAGAGTGATGGGGAAAGCAAGTTTTGCAGAGCTATTGGATTCTTCTGGAAGAATGCAGATTTACATCAACCGAGACGAAATTTGTCCTGGGGAAGACAAGGAACTCTACAATACGGTGTTCAAGAAACTTTTGGATTTTGGCGATTTCATTGGGGTTGAAGGAACCACCTTCACCACAAAAACAGGAGAGCCGTCCATTTTGGTGAAGAAGTTGAGCGTACTCGGAAAGTCAATTCGTCCACTTCCGGTGGTTAAAACCGATGACCAAGGGAAGGTTTACGACAAGTTCTCCGATCCTGAGCTTCGTTACCGTATGCGCTATGTTGATTTGATTGTAAATGAGCATGTGAAATCTACCTTCATTGCAAGAAGCAAGGTGATGCAAAGCATGCGAAACTTCTTCAATGAGCAAGAGTATTTGGAGGTTGAGACGCCCATTTTGCAACCCATTCCTGGTGGGGCAAGCGCACGTCCGTTCATTACACATCACAACGCTTTGGATGTGCCCTTGTATTTGAGAATTGCTAATGAATTGTATCTCAAAAGACTACTCGTTGGTGGCTTCGAAGGGGTGTATGAATTTGCTAAGGATTTCCGAAACGAGGGAATGGACAGAACCCACAACCCGGAATTTACGGTGATGGAGATCTATGTTGCCTACAAAGACTACAACTGGATGATGGATTTCACCGAAGAGATGATTGAGCGGGTTTGTATGGAACTCCACGGTCAAACAAAGGTGAAAGTGGGAGAGAAAGAGATCAATTTTCAACGGCCGTTCAAGCGCATCACGATGATTGATTCCATCAAAGAATTCACTGGTTTCGACATTTCTGGAATGAATGAGGAGCAACTACGTGAGGTGTGCAAATCATTGAATATAGAGGTGGAGCCAAGTATGGGGAAAGGAAAGCTCATCGATGAGATTTTTGGTGAGAAGTGCGAAGGAAACTACATCCAACCTACTTTCATCACCGATTATCCCAAAGAGATGTCACCCCTCTGCAAAGAGCACCGCACGAACCCTGAACTTACCGAGCGTTTTGAGCTCATGGTGAACGGGAAAGAATTGGCCAATGCCTATTCAGAGTTGAACGACCCACTCGACCAACGAGCTCGTTTTGAAGAACAATTGAAGCTGAATGAACGAGGCGATGACGAGGCGATGTTCATTGACCAAGACTTTATTCGTGCCTTGGAATATGGAATGCCGCCGGCTTCAGGTATGGGGATTGGAATTGACCGTCTCGTGATGCTCCTCACCAATAACGACAGCATTCAAGAGGTGCTCTTCTTCCCGCAAATGCGTCCGGAAAAATTCGGAGAGAAGAAGGTAGAACTTAACGAAAACGAGCAGTTGATCGTGAATACCCTCAAAAAAGAAGGTACCATGATGCTGAATGAGCTCAAAGATGCTTGCGGCTTGTCGAACAAGCAATGGGACAAAGGAATTAAAGCCCTTGGAAAACTGGGCTTAACACAGGTGGAGAAAACCGAAGACGCCCTTCTTGTTCACTACAAAGGAGAGTAAAGATTTTATTTTGAAATGATCAAATAGGCCTCGTTTTCAGACGGGGCCTTTTGCTGTCCACTTTTTTCAAATACGGTCCCACCATATCGGTACCAATTGTTCGTGTTCTGTTGAGGTGATATTGGGATGATGGTTTTCGCTCCGTATTCAATGAAATCATCCCGAAAAGAATAAGCTGAAACTTCAGAACCGTCAAAACATTCCGCGATGAAAAGTTCTCCGTTTTGAGTAATGACGATGGCGCGCTGAAAGGCCACTTTCGACTGGTATATTTCAAGTTCTTCACCGTCGAGCAACCAAGGATCCACAAGCACAGAAGTGGTTTTTTTATCCCCAAGATCAATCAATGAGGACAAGTCTTTGGCACTGGAACTCTTCGAAGCTTGAAAGGAAAAATTGAGCAAAACGTGACTTTCATCTGAAGATTTCGCCTCGTTTTCAATTCCCCATGCACCATGGTAATCGCGAATGATGAGGTAATGATTTCTACTTTCTTGGTTGAAGTAGTCTTCAACTTCTAAATGGGCCTGTGGAGAACAAGAAGCAATCAAAAAAAGGATTGCGAGCAAGAAAGGGTTACAGCAATACTTCATTTTTCAGAGAATCGATGAGTTGGATTAAACGTTCTTTTTCTTGGATGAATGCAGGCATTAAGCTATCTGAGAGTGGCTCTGCGGATGGCAATTCTTCTGCAAGTGGGTTGACTTGAACACCATTTTTCCAGAAGCGAAAACACACGTGCGGACCCGTAGCTAGTCCTGTGCTTCCAACATAACCAATCACATCACCTTGCTTCACAACATCTCCAACATTCACAGCGCGTTTGCTCATGTGGAGGTATTGGGTTTCGTATACGCTGTTATGCTTGATTTTGACATATTTCCCGTTTCCACCCGTGTAAGAAGATTTGGTGACAGTCCCATCAGCTACCGCTACAATAGGAGTTCCCCTTGGCGCAGCATAATCGGTTCCAAGGTGTGCTTTGTACCTTTTTAAAACCGGGTGGTAGCGTTTTTTGGTGAACTTGCTGGAGATTCGGCTATACTTCACCGGTGCTTTGAGAAAGGCCTTTTTCATGCTCCTCCCTTCACTATCGTAATGCATAAAACGCGCATCATTCTCAAAACAAAAAGCATCAAACAAGCGTCCTTTGTGTGTGAACTTGGAGGCGAGGATTCTCGGAGAACCCACCTGAATGCTGTCCACCATTTCTACTTCATAGAGCATTTCGATTTCATCTCCTTTTTGAATTCGGTAGAAATCAATACTCCAGGCATACAAGTTGGCGAGCTCCAGGGTTAACAAAGTTGGCGCTCCTTGATCGGCGATGGTTTGGTACAAACTTCCATTAATGGCGCCTTGGATGTAGTTGATGCTCTTTGTCGTTGGGTGCTCACCTTTCCAACAGTAGATGCTGTCTTGAAGTTGAAAAACGTAGTAATCTCTTGCTGAGCTTTGGTAAATGAAATACTCGGGGGTAGCGGTGCTGTCTTTGGATTGGAGTAGGGTCCAGTTTTTTTTTGGCTTGAGTCTTCTTACATCAAAAACGGGTCGTGCATTTTTGGCAATTTCTTCAATTCTTTGGGCTGAAACGTCAAAGGGTGCTAGAATTTGTGAGAGCACTTGATTCTTCTGAATGCTTCCTTCTTGAACGCGGTAATCGTCCAAATTGAAACCAAATTTCATGTTTTCCACCACTTTTTCCTCTTCGGGGAGTTGGCTGATGGGCGCAGGGGCGGTGTTCGCTGGTTCTGAGTTGCAAGCGAAGATTAATGGGAGCAGACCCAAAAGGAGGAAATAGGAGAGGAAACGCTGGATCATTGTTGAGCTAAAATAGGTTTTCATGGAATGTAATTCTCCCAAGAAAAACGAAATTAATTCAATTCAGACTTGCATTTCGAGCAGGTGCTGAATCTTGTTCAGTTTCCGACGTTGAAAATCGTTTTTTCGACCCACGCTTTGCCCCATTCTTCTTTCTCTTTGTCAGACCAAAGTGCGGGGTAAAAGATGCGCTTCTGAAAACGTGGTGGTAGGTATTTTTGCCAATTTGTTCCGCCTGTTGCTTTGATGTCTTCAGGGTTGCGTTGCAAATAACGAACTGCAGATTTATAGTGCACCAAAGGCCAGTTGATGTTGACGTTGTTGTCAATCCATTTGAGTGCGTCGATGAGCTTGGGGTTGTTGCGTTCTTCTTCCGGAAGACTGAGGTATTTGGCCCACAGGTTTCCGTCGTGAAAACGTTCAGCCAATTCCAGAAATTCTTTGGAATACTTCTGCTCAAATTGAAGCAAGGTCAAGGTTTTTTTGCCTGTGGCGAGTTCTGTTGCTCCTGTTTTCCAGTAAATGTTCTCATACATTTCTTTTAACTCGGCCTTGCTGTGTTTTTCATCAAATCGATCACGCAGATCTTTGTGCACGAGTTTGTCAAAAGAGGTAGAGCAAATTTCGATTTTACGGTACTGTCCTGATTGAAAGCCACTGGCAGGGAGGAGTGACATGCGGTATTTGAGGAATTGACTTTGGTCCATTCCATCAACCATGATGTCAAAACTTTTGGTGAGTGCTTCGAAGTAGCGATTGATACGACCAATGCGCTCAATCATGAAGGCGGCGTCCAGGTTTTCTCTTTTGGCAATTTGCTCGTACTCGTGCAAACAAAGCTTAAAATAGAGTTCCGTAATCTGATGGTACATGATGAAGATTTCTTCATCGGGGAAGCTCGTTTTCGGGGTTTGAAGGCTTAGAAGGGTGTCCAAGTGAATGTAGTCCCAATAGGTGAGGTAATCAGCGTAAAGCAGTCCGTCCAAATAGGCGGCCAAATCCTGACCCATGGCTGCATATTTTTCTTCAAGCAGCTTTACTTTATCAATAATTTCTGGTTTCAATTCCATTGCACAGTACTTTAAGGGGCAAAAAAAATCCGCATTCCACCCAAGGCATTCGGGGGTGAAATACGGAAAAAACCTTCAATCCTCATAGGATTTTCGTGGTGAATGTCGTGTTTAGTTGATTTTCGCAATCGGGTTTTTCAATCCTTCATACTCCACAACTTCCATTTTGATGCTTCCTACCAAGATTTTTGACTCCACAAGGATGGGAATGTGGTTGGCGTCATCGGTGATCCAAACCTTCATGTCTTCCTCATCTTTGAAAATCCGTCCTTCCTGAATTACCGGAACGAACTTCAGGCAGCGAAATGTTCCTTGTCTCATTTTCACTTCTTCTTTACCCATGTATTTGATCTTCAAGGGAAAGATTTCGTCATCGAGATAGGTCATGATGGTGAATACGTCTCCAACGCGAGCATTGCTGTAATCCAACGTTCGGGCATAATAGAAGGAAGAAAGCATGTCTTGCACAAATGCAGGAGTGGCAAATTCTTTCTTACTGTGGGTGCGAACGGCGCGTTTTTTCTGGTTGAAGGTATAATCTTGATGGATGGTATACCCACCTTCGTTCACATCCCGAATAAAGCGATGAGGGAAGAGCCCTGATTTGTCCATGTAGGTTTCATATCGATCGCGCACCTTAAACACCCAGTTGAAGGCTCCCAAGCTTCTTCCTAACCCAACGATATGGTATGCTTCTCGCCCGTCGAAGGTGTAAGGGGAGTTTTTCACTTCAATGACCGCTTCACCCGCATCCACAAATCCGTAATGAATTCGATAGGTTAATTTTTCGCCTGCTTCAAATGCTTTGTTGGCATGCGCTGTACGGAGCTCATAATCTGGAAGGGTATCCATTTTAATTCGCTCTGCTTTTTTCGATTGGGCAATGCCGCTCACTGAGAGCAAGACTGCCGCTAAGATGTAGAATGCCTTTTTCATACTGTTGTAGAGTCAAAATTGATGCCAAAGGCAAGTTTAACCTTTATGAAAAAAAGGATGTGTTTTGACCTAGCTCCAAAAAGGCTAGTGATCACCAAAAGTCAAAACTATTTCATTGTATGTTGATGATGTCAAAAAGAACCACACAATGGTGGCTCTACAATATATGTATTAAATGAATGCAATTCTACTTAACTCACAGACATTTAGCCTTTTACCGTTGCAATGCACTTCAGTTCAATGGCAATTGGCGTAGGTAAGCTATTGATTTCACAAGTAGTTCTGCAAGGCTGATTGTCTTTGAAATACTCGGCGTAAATGCGGTTGAAGGTGTGGAAATCACGCTTCATATCAACAAGAAAAACAGTAACATCAACCAGCTCTTCCCAACTCGATCCGCTGGCGTCAAGGATTTTTTTCACGTTTTGGAATACGCTGTGAACTTGAGCTTCGAAATCGAAGGCTTTGAAGTTTCCGTTGTGGTCGAGTTCTAGTCCGGGAACTCCGCTATCATTCGGTCCGCTTCCCGCTGTTCTTGGCCCTACCCCTGAAAGAAAAAGAAGGTTGCCTACTTTTCTGGCATGAGGATACAAACCTACTGGCTTTGGAGCATCATTGGTGCTAATTCTGTCTGACATCTTGTGTTTAATTTACGTTCGTTTCAATAAGTGTTCTAGTGCTCGTGATGTTCAAAAGGACACTTTCTGGGCGAAGATACATGGACTATTCCGATGGATAAAATGTGGTATCGATTACTACTAAGCGCCAGTTTTTCCTGGTTTTATAACGTTTATGTGGGACGAGCATTAACGCCGTTCCGGTGCCGGCAAATACTGCGGCCAATTCAATGGTTGGTTGGTCAATGACGGGCGACTCTTCCGTGTTGATCCACCGGTTGAGTCCGTTGAATAAAAAAGTGATGGGCACTGCAATCCACAAGCTTTTACCAGCAGCTCGAGCACCTCGTCCGCGGGAAAAGTCGATGAGCTCATCGATCCTGCTGAGGTGGATTTCTGTTCGGTTGAACACAATGGAACTGTCTCTGATTTCATCAATACTTCCTCGAAAGACGGTTTTTTCCCCATCCAAACGAATGTTAATTTCATCGCCCACCCTGTAATTTATGCGTTCTGCCTTGCGTTGTGATCTTAGGCTGAGGTATTTCTGAGCATGGATTCCATCAGCCAGAACAAGAAAAAATAGGAAAAGGACGACGTGAGATAAGCGGAGAAAGGAAGTTTGAAATCCACTTGAACTGCGTAAACGTGAACGCCAAAAGGCATTAATCCCTAACTTATGAATACAATTTTCAGTCATCTCCAGATCTTTGAACGTGCGTTTAATCAACGTTACGGGTGGTTTTTTGTCAATGGAATGAAAGCGCAAGACCCTACGTACTTGGAGCGCTTTGAATCCAAGACCTTTTAGTTTTTTGTTCGACACAGCTCCGAGCTATAAAGTTACACTTTCCAAAAGGCGTTTCTTACCTTCGCTCAAAATTATTGACCGATGAGATACCAAGCGCTGACTTCCCAAGTTTACATTCAACATAGAAAAGCACTTGCCCAGCAAATGAAGCCGGGGCATTTTGCGATTTTCAACTCCAACGACATCATGCCAACAAGCGCTGATGGAACAATGCCCTTCAAGCAGTCGAGCGATATCTTGCATTTGAGCGGTATTGACCAA
Source organism: uncultured Flavobacteriales bacterium (assembly GCA_938085105.1). Classification (GTDB taxonomy): domain Bacteria; phylum Bacteroidota; class Bacteroidia; order Flavobacteriales_D; family Sanyastnellaceae; genus CALKGK01. Next base: position 9,463 of record CALKGK010000066.1, on the reverse strand, counting down.
GAGGAAAGTATTTTGCTTGTTTTTCCTGATGCGAGTTCTTCTGCACACAAGGAGATCCTCTTTTTGAAAGAGACCAACCCAAGTATTGCAATTTGGGAAGGAGCGAAATTGGATAAAACACAGGCAACTGCTTTGAGTGGCGTGAAAACGATCTACTGGTTGACGGATTTTGAGCGCGTTTTAAAAACCTTGATTGCTGAAGCAAAAGGGGTTTACCTCAACAATAATGAGCACACACGAGCTTCCACAGAGGTGGAGACGAGAGACGATCGATTTGGAAAGTGGTTTAGAAACCGTTACCCCAATGTGGAGATTGAAAGAAGTGCACCCATCATGCACCGTATTCGATCGGTTAAACATCCTGAGGAGATTGAACAGATGCAGCGTGCTTGTGATATCACGAAGGCGGCTTTTGAGCGGGTCTTACAAATGGTGAAACCCGGTGTGAAGGAATATGAAATTGAGGCGGAGATCATGCATGAATTCTTGCGAAGCGGGTCGCGCGGATTTGCTTACACCCCAATCATTGCGAGCGGTTTTAATGCCTGTGTTCTTCACTACATCGAAAACGAAGATGAGTGCAAGGATGGTGATATGATCTTGATGGATGTGGGTGCAGAATACGGAAATTATGCGGCGGACATGACAAGATGCATCCCTGTGAATGGTCGTTTTACCTCTCGTCAAAAGCAGGTGTACAACGCGGTGCTTAGCGTAATGAAATCGGCAACCCAACTTTTAAAACCGGGTGTGCTCTTGGGTGAATACCACGTTCAAGTGGGAGAGTTGATGACGGAGCAGCTTTTAAACATTGGCTTGCTCGACAAGCACGATGTGGAAAAGCAATCCAAAGAAATGCCTGCTTACAAAAAGTATTTCATGCACGGAACGTCACACTTCATTGGTCTTGATGTGCACGATGTTGGTTTGTGGCATGAACCCATTCAAGCGGGCAATGTCTTCACGGTTGAGCCAGGAATTTACATCCGCGAGGAAAATTTAGGTATCCGTTTGGAGAATGACATTGTGATTCTCGAAGATGGGCACCGCGATTTGATGGGACATATTCCTTTGGAGGTCGAAGAGATTGAGGGTTGGATGAATCGTTAATGGTTGAGCATAGGGCTGGCTGTTGCTAATGCAGACCAGCTCATTTTGGCTTATTCTGGTTTTGTTTTCTTGACTTTTCCATCGCGGCCGAAGCGGAGTCCAATTTGGAAGTGGCCAGTGAAGACACCTGACTTTGTAGGAGCAAACGCGGCAATGAGATTATCGGTTCCAAAGCCGAATTGAACGGGACCTGCGTTGAGTGTTAAACCAACGGGCCAAAGAAACTGATCAAACTGAAAGAGTTGAGCGCCTGTTCTTACCCACAAGATTCTTCCAAACTTGTGTCGGTACATCGCCGAAACAGAATTGAAGCCCTTGTTAAAGCTTCTTAAGTGAGCTGCGGTAAGAAGGAGGTGGTTTTTCTCGTTCATTTCATACCCAAAACCAAGATAGAATCGGGCATTGCTCGGAGCGTTAAAGCTCCCTGCTTGCTCGATAGGTTCGAAGCTTGTTGAAAGCGAATCGAGCACTTCTTCCAATTGAGAAGTGGTGCTGTCTGGATTATCTACCAAATCCTCAAGGTCCAAACCGTTGTAGGTAAATGAAGTTTTCCCCAAGGTGTAAGATTGAGCATTTCGGTCCCAGCGGATACCTCCCACGTTCATCGCAGAGGCTTGAAGCTCAAACTTCTCCAAGAATCGATACTTCACTCCTAAATCCAATGAAAATCCAGCATTGGCACCGTTAAAGGGGTTGAGGTAATCTGCAGAGATGCTATCCAAAGCATCCTCATCTACAGTTGTTCTGAGAATAAATGCACCATCAGCAGTGAGGGCATAGGTGTCAGGATCCGTCGTTAAACCAAAAGAACTTTGTTCAGTATAAACCACGTCGGCGCCTTGCAAATAGTGAAGGTTCGCCCCAAGGGTAAGTCTGTTGTCCATCAAAGACTTGCTCACCCCCACGAAGTAGTCGGTATAGGCCATGGCATTCACCGCAAAGCCACCAAAGTCGAGTCTTCTTCCAATGAGGTCTGGGTGCCCATTTCCTTTCCACGCCAATTCCATGAAGCTTTTTGGGTAGGTAATTCTCGCTTGAATTACTTGTTGTGCGCCACCTCGGAAATGCCAGTTCCCAAGTCTGAGTCCAAAGTTGAAAAGTTGGAAGGAAGAATTGAAGAGCAGGTCGTTTTCGTTTCGAAGTTGGTCAATGGTAGAACCAATGTTTACTTGATCGTTGGTGATGGCGTCGTCATAAGTAAAACCGTTGTGTACGGCATTGGCATCGATTCCTCCAAGCACAGGCAAACCAATGAAGAATCGCTCGTTCCCAAGGGAGGCTGGGTTGTTCATCCAAATGGATGCGGCTTCGTCAGAAAAAACGTAGTTGGTGGCAATTTGAGCTTGAACTGAGCTGCCCAAAATGAGTAACAAAATAATGAGGGAGAGGAGCTTTTTCATTCTACTGCGATGTTTCCGTAAATCTTAGCTCCAAGATTGATCTTGAGGCGATAATCATCCATGAAGCGCACAATGTCTTCGTTTTGGTTGTTGATGGTATTCAATACTGCGATCACCACAATTTTGTCGGTATTTCCAAGGTTGTCGGCGCTTGCCTGATCAACACTAACCACTTGTGTGTTTTCAACGGGAGTATCAACGATGCCACTACTATTCACCAATCCGCTGAGAATGATGGGAGAGGGCTCGAGGAAGAGCGAGTCGATGGGAGTCTGCAATTCATCCAAAAAGACCACCTGAACATCTCCTCGTGTTGGAAATCCATTCAGCGTTCTGATTTTGAATTCAATGCTGTCCACTTCCTCGAATTCGTCAAACTCAATGTCGACGTCGAGCGTATCAATCAAAAGAATGTCCTGCGCATAGCCTTTTAATGGGAGCAATACATCAATATCCACATCGAGGCGGCTGTCGTGACGAATAAAATTGGGCTGATCCGGTGGTGGTGGACCGTTGGGATTGGAGGTGGCGTTCAGTGCGAAGTAGACCACTTTTGGCGTAGGCTCCAAAAGGTCCACAACGTTCGTGTTTCCGTTGTTGAATGAAAAAGTGACTTCTTCCGGAGTACCGTTCAATTCGGTCTGACCCGCAAGCGCTAGGTCTGTTGGAAAAGTAAGGTCAATTTCTTCACCGGTTTCTAGGTTGAAGGAAGTAACATCATCCAGAGAAAAATCAACAGGTAAACCGAAGCTGTTTTCTACGTTCAGGTCAATAAAAGCCTCTTCCAAAGCAAAAGTTCCGTTGATGATGTTATCGAAAATTTTGATTCTTACAGAGTCTTGATCGGTATTGATGGAAAGTTGGCCGAAATAACCAGTGATGTAGTCAATATTGATCTCGCTCAGGTCCACTTCGATGTTGAGCGCATCTCCGCTTACTGCTGTATTGTCTGGATTGTTAGAAATACTGATACCAAAATCCAGAGCGATAAGGTTTTCGGTTCCATCGTAGTTTGGGCTCATTCGAGCACCCGTGAGGTCGAAACTCTCCGTGATGGTTTGACCGGGATTAACACCAGTACTGCTGATGGAAAAGGACAGCGGGGTATTGTTTTGATCTACTAGGTTTCCGAAGGTGATGCTCCCTTCAAACACCTCGTTTTGAAGTATGGTATAGCTGAGGTTGACGTTTCCACTGAGAAAAACCACTTCATCTACCCGAACATCACTTGGGTCGATGTTCAAGGGAAATTCAATCGCATCACTGAAACTTGCGCCAAGGCCTGATTCAATGGTGCTTGCCATGGTGGCACTGAGTTGGAGGGTTTGATTGTAGTTTTGATCCGGGATATCCAATAGTTCATCCAAGGAAAAAGAGAAGAGTTCTCCTTTGTAGTTCAGGGCCAGCAAACCATCTTCATCCACTACCAATAGTTCTTGAAGGGAATCTGTTCGATTGAGTACGTCGTAAACATCAAAGTCAGAATAGGCCAAAGGAACAGCAACTACAGGCTTCCAATCGTCGTATTTTAGATTGTCTACATCACAGGAATGAAGAGTTATGAAGGCCAAAATCAAGAGTGAAATTGACGCGATTTTAGGCGATAGGTAAGTTTTCTTTTCCACGGGGAAGAAGGGTTAGTAAAATTCAGTCAAAGCAAAGCGTGGCTTTGGACTTAATTTAGGATGAACAGATAGCAACAGTAAAAAAACAATTTTCTCTCTAGTTTACATACGAATGAGGCAGAAACTTGTTTCAGACGAATCATCAAGTTGTCATTAGTAAGGAATAACGGGACGATTATTTCTTACATTTGCCGCTGAAAAATTAACAGACATGGAAACGCTTCCAAAGGTATTGCAAGAGCTTGAAGGAGAAGACAAAGAACTTCTTTTCACCGCACCAGTATGGATTTCTCTTTTTGCGTCTTACCGTCACGACGGTGAGATTGATAAGTCAGAAAAGGCTGAGGCCATCAAGCAAGCTCACTTCAGAACATTCACTTCGCCCAATTCACTTCACGCTTATTATAAAGTAGTGGACGATCACTTCGAAGATAAATTTAACGCCTTCAACAACGCTCTTCCTCAAGGAGATGAGGAGCGCGATCAATTGCTTGAAGATAAGATTAGATCCATTGTAAAAGTAGTGAAAGGATTGAGCGACGAGCACATTTCGAAACTCTTGATGCACGACTTGAATGAGTTCTATTTGAGAGTGTTTAGAGCTGATAGTAGTATTTTCCAATATTTCACATTCCCGATCATCAGCAAGGCATTGGATGAAGATGATGAAAACTTGGACGAAATCTAATTAAGAAAGAGCATAGAATAAAAAAGCCCTTCAGCAATATTGCTCAAGGGCTTTTTTGTGATCTTAGTTTCCTGTGGCCTTGTCTCGCTCTTGAATAAGTCGGTCCAAGTTTCTTCTTCGCTCTTCCAATTTCTGAGCAAGTCCTGTTTTGGCATCTTTTTTCTTCTCGATGGTGTCTGAGAGCTGAAGGTTTTCAGCTTCCAAGTCGAGAACTTCTTGTTCCAAATCCTGAATTTCCTCGGTGTTTTTCTCAAGGTTTTTCTCGGCTTTTTCCAAGTCGCGTGTTGTTCTTTTTAGCTCCTTTTCGGCATCCTTGATGGCATCTCGTTCGTTGTCCAAGACTTCAGCGTACCAATCTTCGTTGGTGCTTTTGGCAAAATCTTGAACACTTTTCTTCAGCTTTTCAAAAAGGGCGTCGTTGGCGTTGTTCGGACTCACTTTATGGTCTTTCCCTAAGTTCATGAACACGCGCAAGCTGGTTGCTCCTGTGGCGTCAGTGATGATCATTGCATAGAGGTTGGCTTCTTGAGTGCTCAAACCTTCAATAATTTCTTGTTCAATGCGAAGTACATCTTTGTTAGCCAAGAAACCATGACCCTTGGGCTTTTGTCCAAAACGGTCTTTGGCAAAATCCTCCCAAGCATCTTTAATGTAATCGGTAGATGCTGGAAATGAAATGATTGCAGCATCATAAAGTTGGTTTTTGTAGCTCACACTACCCGTAAGGGGTTCTTGTGCGACGGCCGCAAGATTCAAGAAAATAAATAGCGTTAAAATTTGGTTTTTCATGTCGTTTTAATTTGAATTAGTGCTAACATCGTAGCGTAAATATTTGGTGGCTTTTGTTGTGATGGTCAATGCATTCCTTGCCCACATATTGCGAAAGGAGTGAGGGAAAATGTTCAATGAACAAGAGTAAAAGTCAGGTGTAAATTTGAAAAGTTAAAGCAATGCTCGAAGAAATAAAACTTCATTTTACCAGTATATATCAACCCCTGTTAATTATCCTGGGGACCATCATCGTTGCAAGTATCTTTCAGTCGGTCTTTCGACGTATCATTAAACGTAAAAGTCACGACTTGAACAACGACCCCACCAATTATAAGTTTTTGAAGCACACCTTATCGGCTTTGATTTACATCGTGGGATTCAGTTGGGCGGTGTATACCATCCCTACCCTTCGTGTGATGGCGACTTCCATGCTGGCCGGTGCAGGAATCTTGGCTGTGGTGATTGGTTTTGCTTCACAGCAGGCTTTGGCGAACGTGATTGCTGGGGTGTTTATCGTGATTTTTAAGCCCTTCCGGATCAATGATCGTGTTCAAATTAAGGATAATTTTTATTCAGGAGTGGTAGAGGACATCACGCTTCGGCACACCGTTATTCGAAACTTTGAGAACCGACGAATTGTGATTCCCAACTCTTTAATGAGCAGCGAAATCATTGTTAATTCCGATTTTGGGGAGGATTTGATTTGTAAGTTTGTCGATGTTGGGATCGCCTACGAGAGTGATGTGGTGTTGGCCAAGAATATTTTGGCCGAGGAAGTGATGAATCATCCCAATTGGCTCGATCGAAGAACAGAAGAGGAGAGGCAAAAGAATGAGCCTCCAGTGGCTGTTCGTGTAGTAGCCCTGGCAGAATCAAGTGTAAATTTGCGCGCTTGGGCTTGGGCGGGAGATACTGCGGCTGCTTTTGAAATGCAGTGCGATGTGCTCGAGAGGATTAAGATTCGTTTTCCGCAGGAAGGCATTTCAATTCCCTTTCCGCAAAGAACGATTCACTTCAACACCCCGCTTCAAACCGAAAAGAAAGCTTAACTTATTCGGGAAATGCAAGGGATTGTGACTTCTCCCTTTCTTGCTCGTCTTAAAAACACAACAATAATTATGAAAATGAAACTATTAACTCTCAGCGCTTTATTCTTTGTGTCAGCTGTTGTCCTTGCGCAGGATGAAGCCCTTATTTCAGCCCTTGAAACCGCTCCGCAAATGAGTGTGGAACAGAACAATATCAAGTTCCAAAAGTCACAAAACACCGCATTTACGGCTTACGTGAAGTCGGAACCTGCAGATTTGGAAAAAGCGTGGAAATCTTTTGTGTCGGATAAATACGGTGCCGACTTGAAAAAAAGCAAAGGAATGCTTCAGGGAGAAGCAGTGCAAATGCCCGGCATTTCTGAGTTTACGGTGAACTTCTTCACTGTGATTGAATCGGATGAAAAAGGAGCTCGAATGGATGTGTTGATGAGCATTGGCGACAAGTTTGTTTCTCAAAGCACTTTCCCTACGGAAGCAATGAACATCCAAAAGATGATGCGGAGTTTTTTGCACGACTTTTATGTTGAGCAGTACGATGAGGTGATTGAAAGCCAACGCAAGGAACACGATAAATTGTCCAAAGCAGTGGATAAACTCACTAAAGAAGGAGAGAAACTCGTGAAGAACACGGAAGGAAAGGAATCCGATATCGTAAAGGCGGAAGAAGAGATCACCAAAACAGAGAAGTTGATTGCAGACTCTCAGGTGAAGATTGAGCAGTTGAAGGCCGACATTGTGAACTATAGAAATGAGATTGAGCAGTTGAAGAAAGAAAAAGAAAGCAACGTTCAGGAAACTCAAGAGATGTCTGAGCAACTCAAAAAGAAAGCACAAAGAATTGAGCGACTCAAGCAAAATGCAGACAGCATCAAGTAAATGCCTGTAAGCTGAGCAAAGCTATTTTGGATTGAACTGAAAAGCAAAAACCCCCGTCGATGGACGAGGGTTTTTTTGTGTAATAATGGGTGAATGAGTGTTTATTGGCATTGAGTGCCAAAGTAAGCGAGAAAAAAGAGAAGGTCACCACTTGTTATGGATGCATCAGCATCAAAGTCACCTGGGCAGAATCCAGGGCCAACATAAGTAAAGATGCAGGAGTCATCATCTACTTCGGCTTCAGGGTCAAAATTGTCTGCTTGTGGATAGGTGCAGCCGCAACTAGCGAAACCATCCTTTACCGTGTAGCTGATTGTTTTTGATGTGTTATTGGCGTCTGTTGCGATGATTTGGTAGTTTCCAGCCTCTAAGTTTCGAGGATCTTCACCCTGCCAATCAATTTCGATGGGTTCAGCTCCTCCAAAAATTACAGCCTGCGCCACCCCTCGTTCACCGCCTTCACAGATGGTATTGGAAGTTTCTACAAAGACATTTAATGCCGCAAATTCCAATGTGCCACAATAAGCGATAATGAAGGGGTCTGAGTCTCCACTTTGGCAAGAGAACATTCCGTCGGAGTACATTTCTACTGATATGTAATCGAGACCAGTGATTTGAGTTCCGGAGTTTCCAAGAGGGCCAGATTGAAAAGTAGTTCCAGAACCATCTCCGGAGGTCACATTCATCCAATCATCACCAATTCCTTCCAGATCTGCGGAGATGAACACGATGTCAAAATATTCACCCGGGACTTCGGCGCCAAACCGAAATATTTCCCCTTCCTCGTTATCTCCGTGGCAATAAGAGATCAGGCTTCTCTCCACGCACGACCCATCATCGATTTCTGCTAAGTAATTGTAATTGCACGCAACCGGATCGGTACAGCCGGAGATTTGGTCTTGAGCTTTAAGTTCAAGGTGGAAAAAAAGCGAACACAGGATTGCCGCTAAGAGAATGGAGTTTGAAAATAATTGAGACATAACTAGCACGGTTAAAGTACCGTCTTAAGCAAACATAAGACGGCTGTTTGGTAGCATGTCAAATATATGAAAAAACACAAACAGGTTTACCCATGAATGGATTCTTCTTTTCCATATTTCGCCATCAAACCGGCCTCATAATCGAGAAAATCCTGCCATTTCTGATCAACATTAATGCCTTCACCATGTTTTTTGGCGAGTTTGATGAAGGTGGTGTAATGGCCTGCTTCTGACACCATCAATTCGTAGTAGAATGCTTTTAAATCTTCATCGCTGATGTTTTCCGAGAGAATACGAAAACGTTCGCAACTGCGAGCTTCAATCATGGCAGCGAAGAGAAGTGCGCTCACCAGTTGATATTGATGATTTCCTCCCGTTTTGATGTACTTTGCAAGATCTTTCACATATGGGTCTGGGCGCTCAGGACCAAGTTTCAGTCCTCGCTCCTTAATTTTCACACACACCATTTGAAAATGCTCCATTTCTTCGAGGGAAATTTGAGTCATTGCTTCTACAACATCGGGGTAGTCTGAAAACTTCACGATGGTAGTAATGGCGTTGGTTGCGGCCTTTTGTTCACACCAAGCGTGATCGGTTAAAATCTCAGCAATGTTTTTCTCCACAATGTTAACCCATCGCGGGTCGGTAGCCATTTTGAGTCCGAGCATGACTTTTTCCTGCTTCTCCATAGTGTAAAAATAGGGCTTTAGCTTCTACCGTTCAAACGCACAACACAACCGGTGTCGAGCTTGTTTTTATCTAAGTTAAGTGCGAGCAAACCAACCTTTCGTTGATGGTTGGGGAAGTACTTCTTGCAGAGCTCGTTAAGTGTGCTGAGTGAAATCCCAGAATAGGTGTTCAAGACCAGAAAACCATCGGGGGCCAAAATTTTGGAGGTGCTTTCCAACAGTTCATCCAATTTGGTTTCGAGTTTCCAACGTTCTCCTTTAGGTCCTCTTCCCCA
>CALKGK010000065.1 GCA_938085105.1 uncultured Flavobacteriales bacterium | reverse complement strand
GGACGAATTGGAATTGCCATTGCTCAGAGTGATCCCAAAACGGTGTATGCACTTATTGAGAGTGAAAACACAGGCCTGTATCGTTCTTCAGACGGAGGCTTCACTTGGAAATTGCAAGCAACGGAAGACATCGGGAACCGTCCATTCTACTATGCTGATATCTTCGTTCACCCAAAAGAGAAAAACACCCTTTTCAACCTTTATAGTATGGTTTCGAAAAGCATCGACGGCGGGAAAAACTTCGAGGTTATTCTTCCCTATTCAGGAGCGCACCCGGACCATCATGCTTTCTACATTCACCCAGAAAACCCCAATCTCATCCTCGATGGAAATGACGGTGGTTTGAACATCTCCAGAGACGGTGGAGAGCATTGGGAATTTGTAAATAATCTTCCTGTTGGTCAGTTTTATCACATCGATTACGACCTTGAAGTACCTTACAATATTTACGGCGGAATGCAGGACAATGGATCTTGGAAAGCACCGGCGTATGCTTGGATTTCGGGGGCTTTGGGGAACAATCAATGGCAAGAGATCTCTTTTGGAGATGGTTTTGATGTTGCCCCAATACGAGGTGAATCGCGCTACGTTTACAGCATGTACCAAGGAGGAAATGTGTACCAAGTGGATACCGAAACTGGTGAAATGATTTACATCCAGCCAACATCCAGCGATTCCGTGGACTTGCGCTTCAACTGGAATGCTGCAATGGCTTTGGACCCTCATGATGGTGACGGACTCTTTTTCGGGAGTCAGTTTCTACATCACAGTAAAGATCGTGGACATAGTTGGGAGCGCATTTCACCTGACCTCACGAGCAATGATCCCGAAAAGCAAAAGCAGGCGATCTCTGGCGGACTCACGATTGATGCGACCCGAGCAGAGAATTACACCACCATTACTTGCATCGCCCCTCACCCCCAAGATCAAGGCTTGATTTGGGTTGGAAGCGATGACGGATTCTTGCATTTGAGTGAGGATGGCGGACAGACTTGGAAGAAAATGAATGCCAAGAGCAAGTGGACGACAGGGCTGAAAGGGATGCCTGAAGGTGCTTGGATTGCACAAATTACACCAGGAGCAACTCGAGAAGAAGTCTTTGTTGTGGTGAACGATTATCGGAGAAATGAATGGTCGGCCTACTTATTTCATAGCGAGGATTTGGGGAAAACATGGAAAAATTTGACCGCTGAGGGGGAAACGAAATCGGGCAGTCCTATTGATCATTGTCATGCTATCGTTCAGCACCCCAAAGTAGAAGACTTGCTTTTTCTCGGCGCTGAAAATGGACTGTTCTATTCTTTGGACCACGGGACAAGTTGGGAACATTGGCAGCACGACTACCCAACCGTTCCTACCATCGACTTAAAGATTCATCCGCGCGAAAACGATCTAATCATCGGTACTTTCGGAAGGGGAGCTTTTATTTTGGATGATTTGACCCCATTGGAGGTCTTGGCTTCAACTGGTGATATTGAAGATCAATTGAGCTTTATTTCGGCGCCAGACGCTTATTTGGCCAATTACAAACGTCCGCAAGGATCCCGATTTGAAGCAGATCATCAGTGGAACGGTGAAAATCGACGAAGGGGAGCGCGCATTCAGGTCTACGTCGATGGAGATTTGTTGTCAGATGATGAAAAAGCCGATGTTCGTGTTTTCAATCAGGGAGGAGAAGAAATAAGACATTTTCAAAGCAAATTGGACTCTGGTTTGGTCAATATCAACTGGGATTTGAGGTCACAAGGCGTTTTCTGGCCCTCACGTTCGGAGCGAAAAGAAGATGCGCTTCCTGGTGGAGGAATGGAAGTGGCTCCTGGAAAATACACCGTCGAGATCACTTATCTGGATCAAAAGTGCAGTGGAGATGTTGAAGTGCTTTATGATCCGAGAGTGCCATTTATTGAGATGGCTTATGCCGAAAAGTATGCGCTGCACGAGGAATTGGAGAGCACGGTAAGCATGGCAGATTCTCTTTTTGAATCGATGAAAAACATGCGCAAGACCATAGAGCTGGCAGAAAAGAATTTCAGCTACCTGGCTGATTCGTCTTACCAGGATACAAGGGATCAGATGGACAGCCTAAAAATTTCAATGAATGAGTTTGAGTTGGGTTATATGCAAGACCCCAATTTCAAGGGCTACGATCATGTTACGGAGCGCTTGAATTCCGTGCTTTGGAATGCGATGAGTTTGTTGGATAGTGGACACCAATTTCCTGGAGACAATGCGGGAAGAGCAGTACTTGTGGCGAGAGAGAAAACCCTCCGATTTGCGGAAATGCACGACGAGATGCATGAACGTTACTTGCAAATCAAAGCCGCACTAGAAACCGTTGGTGTTTTGCCGAAGAAAGGCGTTTAGTTCTTTCCTAGGCGATAGTGAATGAGCAAATGCAAAGCGCTGTTGTACATCCCTCCGTCAAAAACGGGGTTCACTCCTACATCCACAAAATCTCGAACGGGCACCAAGCTTTGAGAGTAGCGCAGCGTTGCGGTGAATTGATCGCCCAAAGGATAAGCTACACCACCTACGAAACTGATATCGGTACTCGAAGGTTCTGGTGCAGTGATGTCAAATTTCTCTTTGTTGAAGACGTAAGAAGAACTCACAAGCACACCAACAGAAGGTCCGAATTGGATATTGAACTTCCTAAATTTTCTTTCGAGGAGAAGGGGCACCTCAATGTAGTTGAATCGGTAACCCCAGGTGTCCATACCAGGATTATCCGGGTTCCCTGGGCGCTGACTCCCTTTAGCAACATAGCCCAATTCGATTTTCCCAGCCCATTTTTTGGAGAATGGAATGTGAACGTAGGCCCCCATTTGAAAGCCCAACTTGTCAAACCCTCCTAAACCATCTCCTGAAACCTGACTCACCAAGGCACCACCCACAAGTCCGCCCTGAAAAGATTGATCTTGAGCGCTCATGAAGAAGCTAGGAAGTATGAAAAGGAACGGAAGAAGGAGGCGATTCATGTTTTATTCGGTAATGTAGGTTTTTACAACATTCACAACTTCACCCGTGGTATTGTCATAAACGAAAGCCACAAGAGAGCTGTTATCCACATCCCACTCATTGTTCCATTCATAGGTGTAGTTCTTTTGAACTTCATCCCCTGCATTGGCATTGTTGGAGAAGTCAAGGCCAAACGGACCGGTAACTCCATCCCTGAGGACGTGGTTGAACTCATAATCGGGGACGATTTCTGGATCTGCGCTGTAGTTGAGTTGATAATCGATAATATGCGATTCCAAAACCAAAACCACGAGTTTCAAATTACCTGAAATAGCTTCTTGGAATTGTCCATTGACGTGGATGTTGACCTCGTTGTTTTCGCTAGAGTAGTTGGTGGCAATTTGAAGGGCAACAGCAGCATCTTGACTCACAATGTTTTGTACTTCAGGCTCCCATTCAATAGGAAAGAGAAATGTTCCTAAAGTTGGTGCACGATTCACCCTTCCCAATGGGTTGGCTTGGAAATCGAGTTGGTTGTAGTAGATGTCAGAAACCTCATTGGTCCAATCCGTTGTAAATGCTCCTTCATCATTGGTGGCAGCAAGGCTCCCAGAGTGAACGGCAACAACAGCAATGTCCTCACCATAGGTATCTTCAAGATCTTCTGCAATGATTGCTGCATCGGGACAATTCCCACATTGATGAGCGGTAAAATCTTCAACAAGAGCGTTTCGGGTGAGATCGGTTGCTGGCCCGAAAGTAGGTGCAGGACCATAGGTTGCTGCATCGTAATTGGTGCTCACCGGAATGATTGGGTCCTCAATGACATCGCACGAAGCCAAAAGTCCGATACTTGCTAAAAGAAGGAAAGCTGTCTTTTTCATGGTGCTCATGTTTAGAAACTACTTGTAATGGTTAACTCAAATCCGTTAGAAGCGGGAACGGCTCTACAAACCCCACCCACGCAGAAAATTCCTTCTCGGCGTTTTCCGTATCCAACGGATATTCTATTGGAGCCATTGATATAACCCATGGTTCCGTATAAGTAATGAATGCGTTCTTCCGTGTTTTTATTGCCGTAGTTGTATTGATCGATGATACTGAAGAACCAGTGTGGCGACCAATTGTACTCAATAATCGCCGTAGCCCAATCTCCTTTGTCCTGTTCCGTGAAGAGGGTTTGTGCCTCAATTCGGATGGAATGTTTGGGTTTGATCTTGTAATTCAACTCAAGAACGTGAATGTCAGCAAAGATCATTTTCTTCTCATCCGTGGTCACGGGTGTAGCCAATGGATTGAACTCAAGGTAGTAATAAGTGTACTTCGCTTTGAGCTTTTTATTGATCTTTCTAGAAATTTGTGCATTGAAATCACGTACATATTTTGTCCCGCCGAAACCCCAAGAGTTTCTCGTGTATCCATTAACCAAACCATCAACGCCAGCCAATTGGGTGGTGTCGAGAGAGTTTGCGGCTGCATAGTTTAGGGTGATGTTTGTTCCGTACTTGCCACCAATGAGGCTTTTCTTGGGTATCTTAAAGAAGACCTCTCCACTATAGCTTGCCTCTCCGTTGATAACGGTTGCGTAAGGGTAGAGGGTGGCTGCAAGATTGTAGGTGTGTTGTTTGGTGATGGCAGGAATGAAGTTAATCGGTGCATCAAACAGCAGGAGGTTTCGGTCTGAACGGAAACTCATGTTGTCTACTACCTTCGCCTGAAGGTTGAACCCAAAACCTTTCTGACTGTAGCTTAAGCTGCTGAAGAAACCTTCCCCATCGCGGTAAGTAAAATCATTGTCGGCATTAGGATCATTGATTTTGGCTACATATTCACCGTAGAAATTCCAGTTTCCGCGAATCACATTGATCCGTCCGGCGTAAGATCCAACGTTGTTGGGTACTTCGAGTACGAGGGTGTCTTTCTCGATGGTTCCACCTGTTTGAAAACGAGTAACAAATGAACCACCCAGGGTGACTTTGGTTTTTTTATCTGCTAAAGATGAAATGGCTTCATTCAAAAATACTTCGCCATCGAGCGCCCGAATGATTCCCGGACCGTTTACAAGTCCATCTTCAAAGTCCAATCGCTGCTTTCCATAGATGCCTTTGATGTACACCCCTTCTACGGGTTTGAACTTTACACGAATACCATCAATGGCGTTGTCCAAACCGAGGTTGCGTTCTTCATAGGCTCGAAAGATCAACCCAGAACCAAATTGGTCATAGAAGTTACCGATGGTCACATCGAATTTTTGGTGCTGATACTGAGCAAAACGATATCCAATCCCTGTTCCTTTAAACCTTCCAGGAAACCCAAGAACTGCATTCAGGTAGGATTCGTAACGGAGGCCGGCAGAAAAATTCCCTTTGGTATAGATGAGGTTTGCAAAAGCGTTGAATCCTGATTTCTCGGGTGGAACGATTGCTCCAATGAGTGAATCTTCGCTATACGTTTGAAACAAGACCTGAACGTTTCCGTGAATTTGGCCTTGATCGAGACCAGTATTTTGCGCCTTCAATTGTGAAGAGAGAACAATGAGGAGGCCCAGACTGAGGAGCTTAAAATACTTCAAGATGTTTTTTGGTTTTTGGTTTTGATCGCTCGATGAAAGCGGGGGCTTATTTCATCAATTTGAGCAGTTCTTCGTACAATTCTTCTTCGTCACCTTCAGCGTAGTTGTTGTGTTGCCAAACGATATTTCCGTCGCCGTCAACCAAGAAGGTGTGGGGTACGTTAATGACTTGCATCGAGCGAGAAAAGTCTTTGTTGGGATCCAAAAGGATTTCGAATTCCCATTCTACCGAATTCACGTAGGGACCAACTCGAGATACAGATCGTTGATCGTCAATGGTAACTGCTACGATTTTCACTCCGGTTTCTTCTTGCCACTCTTCATAGAGTTCAGAGTAGTTATTGAGCTCGCGTTTACACGGGCTGCACCAAGTTGCCCAGAAGGAGATGATAATGGGTTTCCCGTTGTTTTCCAGTTCAGCAGTATCAACGGTGTTTCCTGCCAAGTCTTTCAACTTAACACTA
>CALKGK010000064.1 GCA_938085105.1 uncultured Flavobacteriales bacterium | reverse complement strand
GCAGTTGAGTTAGTGAGTACAAGTCCATCGCCATCACCTGCAGTTAAATCGATATCTGCTAAAAGGGTACATTCATAACCTCCCCCATCAACTTGCACACAAATTTCTTCGACCATACAAGCACCGTTAATTTCGAAGTTGATTCCTACGACAGGCAATACTCCAGACCCGGTGTCTTGGCATGGTTCGTTGGTTAAAGTTAAAGACAAAGGAGCACAGGTATTTCCATCGCAGCCGTTGTTGGGTGGTAAGTTTCCTTCACACACACCGTTTGGATCGTTGTTCACACCGCCGTCTCCACAATCGAAGCCCCATGTAGCGCAATTGAAATCAACAGGCTGTCCATCCCATTGGTAAGTTCCATCGTCCAAAAAGGTATCTCCTAGCCAAGTAAGAACACCAATCGTATGCTGATTTTGAGCACAATCGCAGATGAACTCATCATAAATACATTGGGTTTCGTCGTTCACTGTGGCACCCGGGTTGAAATTCGTCGCAAATGGATTCGCGCAACCAATCACCTCTTGGTCGCAATCAATGCTGATGATTTCACTCACAGAAGTACCATCTTCAATGGTATAAAACACTTCGTAGGTACCGGCTCCTTCAGCAATAGGAATGAATACTCCTTCTCCGTCGCCAATGATGATTTCATTCGCTGGAAGGTCAAAACAAGTCGTATTTGTTGTCCCGAGCGGTTGGTAGCATACTTGAAGCACAGTGCATTCCCCATCAATGTTGGGTACCACAAGAATACGGTGAATCAAATCTCCTAGCTCATCTGTAAAGCAGTTCTGCGTCAAGGTTGGAGCGCCAGCCAAACATGACCCATAAACACAAGTTCCATTGTCGATGGTTGCGTTGGGGTTGTAATTGTTCGCCAATGGATCAGTACATCCCAAAACATCTCCGGTAGCACATCCACTGGTGGTGATGCTAAATTCTCCTGAATCCGTCCCGTCATCCGTACTGAAAGTAAAGGTATAGGTGGCATTTGGTTGAGCTCCTGAAATGTAGAGGCTCTCTCCATCTCCAACGATGAGTGGGTCTGGTGTGTTCAAAATGTCCTCACACTCCAAAGCTCCGCCGTTTATTCGGTAGCAAATGTCTTCCACATTGCATGTTCCATCAATGTTGAAGGTCAATTCAATTTCAGGAAGCAGGCCTTGTCCGTTATCAAAGCACCCCGTTTCACTGAGCGAAATACTGAGCGGACCGCAATTGTCAACGCTGTTGTTCACACAAAACTCATGTGTTGCTTGTTCTCCAAAATTGGCTGCTGCCATTTCGAACAACAAGTTTCCTTCAGCATCAAGCATGAAATAGTCTCCGTCAATATCACAACCGTAACCCGATCCTCCTAATCCATCTCCATAAGAATCAGTAATAATGAAGGTGTAACAACCATCTTCCAAGCAGATGGTGTTTGGAATCGCAAGACCATTTGGGGTAGGGAACTCCTCTGCGTATGGTCCTCCAGATGCAACTACGTTATTATTCACGTCAAAAATTTGCCATGTGGATTCCGTACCGAAACAATCAGGAATAATGCTAAAGAGTACTTCGTTACCCTCACAAACCACACTTTCAGTGGTCCAACCAATATCTTCCAAAAGTCCCATAATAATCGGACCCGGATCGTGAATGGCTTCTCCGTTCGAAATGCTCGGGGTCATCAAAGAATTCAAGTTACCTGGAGTGTAGGTGTTTTCATCCAAGTGAGAATAAGAAGACCCACCTTCGAAAGGATTTGGCGCATACATTCTAGGATTGATTCCCGCATTGTTGGCTACCGCATTAGCTCCAGTCCAAAAGAGGTCATTGCTTTCCAATTGAGCAGCAAGAGCGCTTGTTCCGTCACCGAAATTCAAAATGGGTGTTCCGCCCCCATTGGCAACGTACAAATCGTAGCTTGCTGGTGAGTAGGTCGAAAAGAACCCAATAAATCCAACACCATTATCTACAAATGCAGAACCCGCTACACCGAGTCCGTGACCCAACTCATGAAGGACCACAGAAACAAAGTCATACTGGTTAAAAGGAGGGTTTCCATCCGTTCCGAAATACCAGTCGGTACCGCTATCGAAAGAACATTCGATGTCTGGCTGACCACCTGCTTGATTGAATCCGGCTAATTTATCGGCCAAGGCGGCAGGAAAATACACACTAGCGTCTTCACCAGGGATGTTATTAAAATATCCACTTGCGCTTGCGAAACCGAGGGTATTTCCTGGAATATCTTCCCAGGTTGCCTCAATTACAATGGGAACCGTTGAAGTCAATAAAGACGACCAGATGTCCACAGCATACTGAAAAGCCGCTTGAGCTTCTGGAGTAAAACCATTGTAATTAACGTTAATGATCACTGCTCTTTCGCCATTGGCTTCGAATGCTGCCGGTGGGGGAACGAAAGTGTCAACACTGTTGGGTAAGCCCATGATTCCAGGACATTTTTGACCCGGGTGTTGAACATGAGCGCAGTTCATTTGTACTGAATGCTGTGCTTGGGTTGTTAGTCCGAAAGCACACATCAATAACACAAGAGAGATGTAAAGTTGTTTCATTGGGAAGATTTACGTCCTGCAAAGATATCTTTTTCAATCTTTTTTTGATTCGATGCGTCGATTAGTAGCAGTATGAACTTCAAAGCACTAAATTTGGCACTCCTATGCGTAGTGTAGCCGACATAAAAGCCCCGATTGCTAAAGAGATGCTTCAATTTGAAGCTCATTTCAAGGAGGCCATGAAGAGCAAAACTCCTCTGCTCGACAAGATTACTCACTACATTATTAAGCGAAAAGGGAAGCAAATGCGGCCCATGTTTGTGTTCCTTTCTGCTCAACTTTGCGGTGATATCAAAGACGCAAGCTACACCGCAGCAAGCCTGATCGAACTCCTTCATACCGCCACTTTGGTGCACGACGATGTGGTGGACGATGCTCATTTGCGCCGCGGTTTCTTCTCCATCAATGCCCTCTGGAAAAATAAAATAGCCGTTTTGGTGGGTGACTATTTGCTCTCCAAAGGCTTGTTGATGAGCATTGGTAAAGGAGAATTCCAGTTGCTTTCGATCGTCTCCACCGCCGTTCAAGAAATGAGTGAAGGGGAGCTCATGCAGATGGAGAAAGCTAGGAAACTGAACATCACCGAACCGGTGTATTTCGAAATCATTCGCAGAAAAACCGCCAGCCTCATTGCAGCCTGCTGTGCGAGTGGTGCTGCATCTACAAATAAAGACGAAAGCGTGATCGCCAAGATGCATGCCTTTGGAGAAAATGTGGGAATTGCATTTCAAATTAAGGACGACCTCTTCGACTACGGCAGTGGAAAAAATATTGGGAAGCCTACGGGGATTGATATCAAGGAACGCAAGATGACCCTTCCACTCATCCATGCCTTGGAAAATGCAAAGAGTGCAGACCGGAGTAGAATCACCAATATCATCAAAAGGCACAACGAAAACCCGAAAAAGGTGAAAGAAGTGATCGAATACGTGCTCAATAGCAATGGAATCGACTACGCCATCGAACAGATGAACCGATACAAGCAACAAGCCCTCGACATCCTCTTCACCTTTGAACCTAGTCCTGCTCGGGACTCCCTTGAAGGACTCGTAGAATATACCATTAACCGCGTAAAATGAGAACAATCACTTACACCTTGTGCTTACTTCTCTGCCTTGCAACGGCTTGCTCTGTTGAGCAAAAAGAAAATGTGGACGTGCGTTCAAGCCACCCAGATGGCTCCATCAAAGAAGCGCTCTATTTTGGAGATGAAGCAGATACTCTCCGGGAGTTTTACCCCTCTGGAAAGCTTAAAATCCAAGGTTTACAAATCGACAGCTTACGCGATGGTACTTGGAAAAGCTGGTATGAAACCGGACAACAGTGGAGCGAAAAACGCTACGAAATGGGTCTGGAAATCGGAAAGTACGTCGTTTATCACCCCACAGGGAATGTGTACATTCAAGGGCAGTATCGCCAAGGGGAGAAAAAAGGTTCATGGTACTTTTACGATCAAAATGGAATGCTCGTGAAAGAAGTCAATTTCGACGAGCAAGACTGAGTCTCAGCATCAACATCAAGGTGTTCATTAGAATCTTCCAAGGCAATGGATGCCCCACTTCTTGCGTTTATTTTTGTAGAAATGCCCAAATGATGCGCTACTCCTTTTTAATCTGTATGTTTCTCTGCTTCACCTCGATGGAAGCCATGGCCGATGTGAAGAACACACGGGCGGAATACATCGAAATGTGGAAGGATGAAGCCATTTACCAGATGGTAACCCACAAAATTCCGGCGAGCATCACTCTTGCTCAGGGAATTTTGGAAAGCGGAGATGGAAACAGCACCCTCGCCACAAAAGCCAACAACCATTTTGGAATCAAGTGCCACAGCGATTGGAAAGGAAAACGAGTGTATCACGACGATGATAAGAAAGGAGAATGCTTTCGTCATTACAAAGATGCCCGCTCAAGCTTTGAAGACCACTCGAACTTCCTGCTTAGAAAACGCTACGAATCGCTTTTCACCCTAAAAATCACCGATTACAAAGGCTGGGCAAAAGGACTCAAACGATGTGGGTATGCAACGAGCAGTAAGTATGCCGGACTCCTCATCAAAATCATTGAAGAAAACGACCTCACTCGTTTCGATAAAATCGGACAAAACCACATCAAGAAAGGAACTGTGCCTGCACGTTCGATAGAAGAAGAAGGCGAAGAGGTGATTGCAGAGAAGCCAGAAACCAAGAACAAAAAGAATCGCAACCGCAAGAAGAACACAGCCAATAAAAGCAATCAATTTGATGATGTCACGCTTTCTGGGCGAAATGTTCAGGTGTCTGACAACCGCATTAAATTCATTCTTGTGAAATCTGGCGACACCTTCGAAAGTTTGGCTGAAGAACTCGACATGATGCCTTGGCAATTTTGGAAGTACAACGACCTCGACAAATCAGCCACCCTTCAAGAAGGAAGCGTGCTTTACCTTCAGCCCAAGAGAAGAAAAGCCCAAGACGATTACCACACCGTTGCAGAAGGAGAAAGTTTGAGAGACATCTCCCAAAAACACGGTGTCAAAATCAAGCACTTGCTGAAATACAATGAACTCTCGGCCAATTACCACCCAAAGGCGGGGGAACGTCTCGCCCTGAAAGCTAACCCGCGCTAATTTGAATCGATTCCTGCTGTTCTTTCTCTTGTCCTTGAGTTCGCTCTCGGTTCATGCTCAACAGTACAACCTCAGTATTTTTGGAGTTCAAGACGGATTGGGACAAAGCCAAGTGTTTGATCTCATTCAAGATGAACGCGGATACATTTGGATGGCCACAGGCGGTGGCGGGGTGAGCCGTTTTGATGGAGTTCATTTGAAAAGTCTGAAAAAGAAAGATGGGCTTGCAGACAACTACATCACTTCCCTCCTAGAACTTCCCAATGGCCGACTCTTCTTCGGTGGAGAAAGTGCCTCCTGCATTTACAATGGCCTTGAATTTCGAGAGATTGCCTCACTTCAAGACACGGAAGTCATCAATGCCATCACCCTAAACGATGCGGTACTCCTTCATACCTCAAAAGGACTGCTTTACCTCGAAGGCGAACAAACACGCATTGTTCCAGGATTTGAAAACGTGCCTGTTTATGGCATTTGTAGCGACCTAAAAGGTGGTTTTTGGGTGCTGAAGCAAGACCAAGTTGTTCACAAAATGGATGGTGAAGAAAAGACCATTCCACTCAGTCGAAAAATTTCACCGGCCTTGGTGAATGCCTTGCGCGTTGATCCCAGCGGACAATTGTGGGTTTGTACTTATGGTCAGGGGGTCTTCTTTCTCGATGGCGATGAATTCAAAGCTCACTCTCTTCAACCAGCAGCTCAGGTGGTTTTCGATTGCCTCTTTCACCCCGATGGCAGCACTTGGTTTTGCACCTTGAACGAGGGGGTTATTGTGAGTGAAAAAGGGAATTCTCGAAGCATCAACTCCAGAACCGGCTTGCCCAGCGATGCGGCCATGTGTTTGCTCTTGGACGACTGGAAAAACATTTGGATTGGAAGCAGCGGCGGCGGTGTGGCAAGGTATAGCGGACAGGATTTCGTGCATGTCGATACCAGAAATGGCCTGCCAGGAAAACAAGTATATGCTGTCAACTCCTGGCGAGATCAAATGGTGATGGGTGTTGCCAATCGTGGTTTGGTGACCATGAATCCAAAAACAAGAGCACTCTCCATCGACAGTACTTTGGATGGGAATAAAGTGAAGTGTCTTTTCGAAGATTCGAAGCAGCGCCTCTGGGTGGGAACGGAAGGAATGGGAATTCAGATTTTAGCGGCAGACACCAGCTTCTTCATCCAACAAAGTGACGGACTCGGAAGCAATTGGGTTCGTGATGTTGTTGAAAGTGAAGAAGGACACTTCTATATCGCTACTGCCGGGGGAGGAATCACTAAACTGGTTGAAAGCAGCACTCAAGCCAACCGTTTTCAGAGCCGAAACTTCAATACTGCTGTTGGTTTGTCTGAAAACAGAGTCAACAACCTGTGTTTTGATCAAAACGGTCGGCTGTGGTATGCCACTTTGGGCAAGGGTATTGGTGCTATTCTGGACGATGCTAGCGTGGTGAATTTTGATCAGAATATCGAAAGCACGGGAGAAGATGTTCGCTCCGTTGTTGTTGATCAATCCAATTTTTTGTGGATTGGGAGTGCCACCAAAGGCTTGAGCCGAATGAATCTGAATGCAGACACCCTCCATTTAGAAAACATCTCCGAAAAAGCTCAACTCAGTTCCAACAACGCTTACTTTCTTCAATTTGATCAAGACCAACACCTTTGGATCGGTAGTGAAAATGGGGTTGACCAAGTCATCTTGGATGAAAAGCGGGAAATTCTGAATATCGAAAGTTTTGGTGCTGATGAGGGCTACATGGGAATCGAAGCATGCACCAATGCTAGCTTTTTAGATGAAAGCGGCATGTTGTGGTTTGGAACGGTTGACGGACTGAGTGCACACCAACCCTCGGAAAGATCGCTGGTGGAAGTTCCGCCTTATTTACGCATCAGCAACGTGGATCTCTTTTACGAATCCTTGATCGAAACCCCACAACGCATCTTCGTAAAAGACTGGGGCGCGGTGAAAGACACTCTTGTTTTCACCTACGAACAAAACCACCTTGGCTTTGATTTTGAAGCCATTCATCAACAGTTTCCAGACGACCTACGCTACCAGTGGTATTTGGAGGGCTACGAAGAAATCTGGAGCCCGAAGAGCAAAAGAACATCGGCCTCCTACAGCAACTTGGCCCCGGGGGAATACATCTTTCACCTTCGCTCGTGTGTGAAAAACAGCCAATGCACCGAAATCAAACCCATTGTTGTGCGCATTTTGAGTCCGTTTTGGCAAAAATCGTGGTTTCAATGGAGCAGCGCCGCGGCCCTTGTGCTGGTCCTAAGCCTCTTCTTCTGGAACCGTTTGAACGCCGTGAAGAGGAAGGCCAAGGAGAAGTCAGCACGAATCCGTTTGGAACGCGATATTATTGACCTTGAGCAGAAGGCCCTTCGTCTGCAAATGAATCCCCATTTTATCTTCAACACCCTCAACTCCATCCAAGGTTTGATTGCTCGAAAAGATGAGAAAACAGCCCGTTTGTACCTGAGTAAGTTCTCCCGATTGATGCGACAAGTGCTTGAAAATTCCCGGGAAGACCTCATCTCCCTCCAGGAAGAAATGAACGCCTTGAAGAACTTCCTCGAATTGGAGCAGTTCACCAACGACGGTGTTTTCGACTATGAGTTCGACCTTCAATTGGACGCAGAAAATACAGGAGTCCCTCCCCTCTTGATTCAACCCTTTGTGGAAAACGCCATCATTCATGGAGTGCTACCCCAAGGAAAGGGAAAAATCATCATTCGCGCAAGGGAAGATGAGCATGGAATTAGCATTGAAGTGGTGGACGATGGCGTGGGAAGAGCAGCGAGGTCAAATCAGCAAAAAACCCACCGCAGCACCGGACTCGACGTCACCAAAGAACGCCTGGCTTTGCTTGAAAATAGGAGCGATCACAACAGTGCTCAAATCACCTTTTACGACCAAAACCCAGGAACTAGAGTGCTGATTTTACTGCCTCTCATTCAAGATTGGTAACACTTTCTTCAAAACTTCAAGCGCTTGCTCGAACGATAGAACTCCCCTTCGTTTGTGGCCGAAGACTTCCTTATCTTTGAAAAAGACACAAATACTATGAGCACAAAAACCGCCATTATTATCGACGATGCCGAAAACGCACGAGTAGCCTTGAAAACAGATTTGATGGATTACTGTCCGGAAATCGAAGTCATTGGCGAAGCCAGCGGTGTAGTTGAAGGCGTGAAACTCTTGAAGCAAGTGCAGGCCGACATCGTTTTTCTCGACATTCAGATGGGCGATGGCAGTGGTTTTGACCTACTGGAGATTTTGCCCGAGATCAACTTTTCGCTCATCTTCACCACCTCGTCCAATGAGCACGCCATCAAAGCCTTCCGTTTTTCGGCCATCGACTATTTGTTGAAGCCCGTTGATCCTGAGGAGCTGATGGAAGCCGTGAAGAAAGCGGAGAAAACCGACCAGCAGCACATCGATGTACTCAAAGGAAATTTAGGTCCATCACCCAAAAAACTCGCACTCAATTCGCAAGACCGCATTCGCGTTGTGAACTTGAACGAAGTGCTCCGTTGTGAATCAAATGGATCCTATACCCTCTTCTTTATGAGCGATGGAGAGCAGCTGCTTGTGACCAAAACACTGAAAGAATACGACCAGCTTTTGGAAAATCAAGGTTTTTTGCGCGCGCATCAGAGTCACCTCGTGAACATCGATTTCATCAAAGAATTCAACAAATCGGATGGTGGGTTTTTGGTGCTCAAAGACAAAACCGAAATCCCCGTTTCTAGCAGAAAGAAAAGCTTGGTAATGAAGGTTTTGACGGGGGTGGGGTGATGTGGAAAATGTGCTTTCAATAAACTTGTTCCATTACACAGCTAGCTGTTTAGCAAAAGAAAACAACCAAGCTCTTAGCAAAAAGTACAGCGTCAAAACACAAAGCGAAAGGATTGCTCGAGGAATGAGGCTTGAACAAAAATTAAAACTCAGAATGTCCATCTACAGATACAGCCGATTTAAACAAGAAGAGGCACTGTAAAACAGCAAGGTAAGCCTCGATTAACCTTTTTTGATCCGTCGGTTTTTTAGCATTCTTTCAGTGAAGCCGGCACCTTTGGCTCACCTTAGCGGCTGGTTATTTCTGTTTTCTCTAAGACGTGCTTCACTTCATTTGGAATGTGCACCTTTGAGACCAGAAGAACAAAGCTCAATTTTATCCTTTAAGATGCCGATATGCAGCAAGACAAAGACGAGTTAAAGAAAATGCTTGAGCAGCTGGAAGCCATTTCAAGCAGGCAAGAAGACGTTAGTGCAGAAATTACAGCATTGCGCATTCGTTTGGATGCCCTTCTTCGCGAATCATCAGCGCAAGACAAGGAAGAAAAGAAAGACGAAACGGAGCAAGCAAGCGGCAAAAATCCTTTGGAAACATCGTCCGTGCCCAGTGCTATTCCGCTTATCAAGCCAGAGGATAGCTCCTCGACTTCGTCCAAAAGATCATCCAACGCGGGCACTGATCAGCAAAAAACACAAAGCAGCGCTTCGAAAGCTTTGGAGAACCAAAAGGCAAACGCTCAACGTAAGGAAAATCAAAAAGCTGCCCGACTTCAAGAAACCACGAAGTGGGAACGCATTATAGGTGGGAACATCTTGAACAAAATTGGCATTTTGCTCGCCATTTTTGGTGTGGCTATCGGCGTGAAATACAGCATCGAAAACAATTTGATTTCGCCCATCACCAGAATCATTTTAGGTTATTGTGCTGGTTTACTCGTGCTACTTCTTAGCGTCAAGCTCAAAAAGAAATACCTCAATTACAGCGCTGTATTGCTGAGTGGAGCTACCACCATTCTTTATTTTGTGACGTTCTCAGCTTACAATTTTTACGAGCTCATTCCGCAAGTACCCGCCTTCATTGGAATGGTCATCATTACTCTTTTTACCGTGGCTGCCGCCCTTCATTATCAAAAGCAGGTGATTGCCTTGCTCGGACTCGTAGGAAGTTACGCTGTTCCCTTTCTTTTGAGTGATGGAAGTGGTCGGGTTGAAGTCATGCTTACCTACATGTGCATCATCAACGCTGGGGTACTCACTTTGGCTCTCAAGAAAAATTGGAATTTGTTATATGTAAGTGCCACGATACTGAGCTGGATCATCTTCTCTGCTTGGTGGGTGACTGATTACAACAACGACCAAATCCACATGGCTCTTGGTTTTGGCCTCATTTTTTTCCTCACTTTTTACATCATTTCCATTGGCTTCAAACTTCGTTCGGGCACAAAACTGAGCGTTTTCAACGTCATCATGGTCTTGTTCAATGCCTTTCTCTTTTTCGGGATGGGGTACGATGTTTTGGACAATCACCCAAAGGGAGAAGAGTATCTCGGTTTGTTCACACTCTGCAATGCGCTGCTGCATTTTGGAATGAGCCTCTTTGTTTTCAAAAAAGGGAATGGAGACAAAAGCATTCTTTATATGGTGGCCGGACTCATGCTCGTTTTCGCTACCATTACCATTCCCGTTCAGTTGGACGGAAATTGGGTAACCCTCATTTGGTCGGTTCAAGCAGCGCTTTTCTATTGGATTGGAAGAAAGAAATCCGTCGCCATTTATGAGAACATTTCCTACCCACTGATGGTCCTTGCCTTCTTCAGTTTAATGCACGATTGGCTCAACACTTATGCTTTGAGGTTTGGAGATCAACTCCCTTTCTGGAACATGACCTTCTTTACTTCCTTGGGCTTTGCCGCCGCGATGGGTTTCATCCAATATACCCGAATACAATCTCAGGAGCCTTCATCTGCCCCCAACAAACAGGTGATTCCAGTACTGCTCAGCTTCATAGCTCCCACCCTCTTGGTCTTGGGTGTTTTTTGGGGAGTGCATCTTGAAATCGATTTGGTCTTTGAACAACTCTACCAGCGCTCCGAAATTCGTCGATTCGTTGATCAAGACCAGTATGAAAGCATCTTCTACAATAAAGATTACCGCTTTTTTGGGGTGATTTGGAAGGTGCTACATGCCATGATTTTCGTTTCCCTTTTTTCTTGGATCAACCTGAAGCGTTTTCAAAACCAAATTTTGGGGGGCATTAACTTGGTCTTGAACCTCATCGTGACCTTTGTTTATTTGTTGATTGGGCTTTTCGTCTTGAGTGAATTACGGGAGAACTACCTCGGTCAGGCCAACTCCGCTTACTTCGAACACGGTTTCTGGAACCTCGGGATTCGATACTTCTCCTACCTGTTCTTAGCAACGCTGATCTTTAGCATTTACCAACTCATTCGTGCGAAGTTCATGAAGATGTCGGCAAGGTTTATCCCCATATTCGTGTGTTTTGTTTTTGGGGTGATATTATGGGTGATGGCCAGTGAGCTTTTGCACATTCTCGATCTCAGTGGAGTGGAGAATGCCTATAAGTTCAGCATCAGTATTCTCTTTGGTGCTTACGGCCTTTTGATGATTGGTATAGGTATTTGGAAATCGAAGCAGTACCTCCGAATAGCAGGGATGGTTCTCTTCGCCGTTACGCTCATTAAATTGATTTTTTACGATCTCGGGGAGCTTTCTACCTTGGCCAAAACCGCCGTATTCCTATGCCTTGGTGCTTCTTTGCTCCTCAGTTCGTTTCTTTACAATAAGTATCAATCCAAAATCGATGGCTCCCTTGATCAATAAACTCCTTTTATCATCCTTGTTACTCTTGTTTGGGTGCACGGCAATGATGGCTCAGTTTTACGACTATGAGCGACAAGCAAAACTTCTGGGTGTTTCTGAAGAATACCACGAGCTCGTTTTGCCAAGCACAGTCTATCAGTATTGTGAGCCAAGGCTTTCCGACCTTCGGGTTTTTGAACTGCGGACATCGGGCGACACGATTCAGGCTCCCTACATTTTGACAGAAGTAAAAAACGCCGCAGCAACTCCAACACGGAACTTTGAGCAAATCAATACTGTTCAGCAAGAAGGCACCCACTTTGTTACCCTCAAGCTCACACCCCTGGAGACCATCAATCAGATCGATTTGAAACTCAGTAATCGCAATTTCGATTGGCGGGTTCGGCTTGAAGGGAGCAATGATCAAAACGAGTGGTTTATGCTTTTGGACGACTATCGAATTTTGAACATTGAAAACAACGCCACGCGCTATTCCTTCACACAACTCAACTTTGAAAAGGCTGAATACCAATACTACCGCATCGGCATCTCCAGCGATGAACAGCCCCAATACACCTCTTTTTCCCTCAAAAATGAAGAAGGTACATCATTGCCAAAGCACGATTATGAGGTCGTTAAAATCCAGTCTTCACTCATTCGAAATGGGAGAAGTACGCAGGTGGACCTTGCTTTGGCTTATCCTGGCAGGATCGACCAACTCCTCCCACAAGTGGACTTTAAACAGGATTATTTCCGAAAAGTTGAATTGAGTTATTTGGTGGATTCTGTTGAAACGGAAAAAGGCTGGTTTCACAATTACCGCTCGTTGACCACCTCACACCTTTCTTCTCTGGAGGCGAACATTTTGAGCTTTCCTCCCGTGGTGGCGCAGCATTTTCGACTCGTGATTGTCAATGGAGACAATCCGCCACTTCCTATTTCTGGCATTCAAGCAAAAGGAAATCAACACCTTCTAAAAATTCGAATGGACCCGAAATCCGAACATTATTTGGCCTATTCCAATCCCAAAGCTGCAGCTCCAAAGTATGATTTGATTCAATTTCAAAACAGCATTCCGGATGAACTGGAAACCTTGACCTTGGGGGAAGAGAAGTACTTCCCGAAAACCGAAAAAGAGGAGAAACCGTCCTTGTTTGAAAATCAGCGCTGGTTGTGGATCATCATGGGAGTGATTGTTCTTTTGCTGATTTACCTTTCGATTAAAATGTTGGGATCGAAAGCCGATTGACCTCGTTTCACTCCTCAATCGAAGTAGAGCATTTCCGAAGGATAATCAATGGTGAAACATGGGAGTTGGGA